>JAJFIK010000009.1 GCA_021775005.1 Rhodospirillales bacterium | reverse complement strand
TACCGGACCCCGGCGGGCCCACCATGAGAAGATTATGCCCACCAGCTGCTGCCACTTCCAACGCGCGTTTGGCAGCTTCCTGGCCCTTGATGTCGCGGAGATCTGGCGCGGGGGCCTCGTCTTCGGCCAGTTGCGGGTCGGGCTTGGTGAGAAGCTGGGTGCCCTTGAGGTGATTGATCAGAGCAATGAGCGTTGGCGCGGCAAGTACTTCCACATCGCCGACCCATGCGGCTTCCGGGCCGCAGGCAGCAGGACAAATAAGCCCGCGCCCTTCGGCGCTAGCGCCGATGGCCGCCGGTAGCGCCCCCGAAACCGGGGCAATACGCCCATCAAGACCCAGTTCTCCGAAGGCGGAGTAATGGGAGAGGTCTTCCAAATCCACCACCCCCATGGCCCCCAAGATGCCGAGCGCAATGGGCAGGTCATAATGGCTGCCTTCTTTGGGCAGATCTGCCGGGGCCAGATTCACGGTAATGCGTTGCGGGGGGAGTGCCAGGCCCACCGCCGAAAGTGCGGCGCGCACACGCTCGCGACTTTCGCCCACCGCCTTGTCTGGCAGCCCCACAACGGTAAAGGCCGGAATGCCATTGGCCATTTGCACCTGCACCTCAACAGTGCGGGGTTCCACGCCCACAAAGGCGACGGTGTGGCAGATAGCAACGGTCATGGCGGGGACGTTAGCGGCGGGCCACCCGTTTGCATAGTATGTCGCCGGGGCTGCTACCGCCGCTCTCGGCGTGCCCTTGCAAGACGCCAGCGGCCATTGGAGCTGTCCTGCCCTCGCCGCCAAGATTGCCGCACTGGCGCACTGGCGCAAACACATATCCATCTTGACCGCTATTTTGAATTGTATACAATATTTAATATGGAAATTAAGACCAAGCCAAGGGGAAATTTGAGCGAATCGCTGCTGCCGCGCCTGCGGGAGATGATCGTCGATGGCACCCTGCCTGGGGGCACCCGGCTGAATGAGGTGCATCTTTCCGCTCAGCTCGGCGTCACCCGGACCCCCTTACGCGAAGCCCTGACATTGATGGTGGCGGAAGGGGCGGTGCAGCAAATCCCCCGGCGCGGGTTCTTCGTTTGTGAGCTTACCGTCGCGGAGGCTGAGGAGATCTATCCCATCCGCGCGGGGCTCGACCCCGAAGCCCTGCGCGTGAGCGGCATCCCATCGCCAAACCGTCTTGATGCCCTCGATGCCTTGAATGAGAAAATCTCCCGCACCGGCAATGTCCATGACCGCATTGGGCTTGAAAACAAATGGCATTTTGATCTTTGTGCGAACTGTTCCAATAAAACACTGCTCGCCCTCATCGACCAGTTCATGAAACGCACCGCGCGCTATGAAGTGCTGACCATGGCCATGGACGCCACCATCAGCCAGGGCACCAACACGCGCGCACGGGTGGTAGGTGCCTTGCGCCAAGGGGATATGGACGCCGCCTGCGCGCTGTTGCGCGGCGGGCTTTTGCGCGGAAAAAACCCCGTCATCAAATGGCTTAATGCCCAAGCAACAAGCTGAGGTCAGATATGCCTTACGCTTCCGCCCTGTTGCGCCATGCGCTTGTTGGCATCGCGATTTTTGTCTCTCCCCTCACAGGATGTAGCGTTATGCCAGATGAGAGCCTTGAAGGTGTTTGGTTCGCTCATGAAGTTTTGAGCCCAACCTTCAGCGGCGCTTTAGCGATGACGCAAAACGGGGGCACTTGGCAGGCAGAGGTCGCGGGCACCACCATCGAAGGTACTCCGAATGGAGATTGGATTGAGTTCGCTTTTGAAGGCGGCACTTTGCGGCTTGCTGGCTCTGCTACACCACTTGCGTTTTGGCTCCAGCCTGAGCGCTTGGCAAATGAAACCACCTACGCCACGCCAGTTCCGCTTACGCCAACAAGCGATGGATGGCGCGGCGAGATTACACCGCTTGCTGATGAGTTCACTTTGTACCTGGTTGTAGGTGGGAACGACGAAGAGCCAAATATTTTCTTTCGCAACCCAGAGTGCAACATCGGCATCTACTTCCGCCTAAGCGCGTTTGAGGCCGTTGATGACGCCCTGACATTGACCGGACGCTTGCGCTGGGAAGATGAACCTTATGCCATCGCCACCGGCCAGCGCACTAGCGCGGGCGCGTTTATCCTCGACATTCCCGCCCTTGAGCAGGCGTTTCGTTTCACACGGCTAGATCTTGCTGAGCCCAGCGACTTCTTTCCCGGCGGTACACCTGAGGCACCATATAGTTACGCCGCGCCGCGGGCTCGCGATGACGGTTGGCCCGTGGCCGACGCAGCCGATGTGGGCATCGACCCTGCCGGGCTTGAAGGCCTGGTGGCTGCCATCCACAGCATCGCACAAGGCGGCATTGGGGCGACCTACCCTCATGCGATTCTTGTGGCACGACACGGTCAGTTGGTGTTTGAGCAATATTTTCACGGTAATGCCGCTGACATCCCTCATGACACGCGCTCATCATCAAAGTCGTTTTCCACCACCATGATCGGCGTGATGATGGAAGCGGGCGCCGCGCTTCGGCCATCCGACTCCGTCTTCGCCATTTTAGGCGAGCCGGTAACGCGAGACCCACGCAGCGCAGCGCTCACCGTTGAGCACTTGATGACCATGTCGTCGGGACTTAATTGCGATGACAACGATGACAGCACGCCGGGCAACGAAGATGTCATGCAAAGCCAAAACGATGAGCCCGACTGGCATCGCTACACCTTGGATCTTAGCTTCGTGCGCGACCCTGGTGCGGAGGCAGTTTATTGCAGCGCCGGCATAAATCTTCTCAGCGCGGTACTGGCCAGCGCTACGGGCACGTGGGTGCCTTTTCTCGTCGACGAGCACTTCGCCCGGCCGCTGCAGTTCGGCACTTATCACATGAACCTCACCCCCTCAGGGGAGGCCTATTTCGGCGGTGGCCTGCGCGCCACGGCGCGGGACTTTATGAAGCTGGGCCAGTTGATGCTGAACGATGGGGTGTGGAACGACATGCGGGTGTTGCCGGTCGGTTGGGCCGCTGCGGCCACTGCGCCCTACTACCCCATGAACAATCAACACTATGGCTATGGTTGGTGGCTCATTGATTATCCATATGAGGACGGCCACGTGTCGGCGTTTTATTCTGGCGGCAATGGCGGGCAGATGGTGATCAACGTGCCAGAGCTTGATCTTGTGGTCATGGTCAACGCGGGAAACTACGGCGACTTTGGCAACTTGCTCGCGCTCCGTGATGACTATGTGGGCCGCTACATCATCCCAGCTGTGGCGCGGGATTGAGGCTTCGGCGACGATGCATTGTCACTCTTGCAGGGTCCAGCCTTGTTGAGACAGGAGCTCAATCAAACTGTTGTCGCCCACAAGGTGCCCCGCCCCTACAGCAACGAAAATGGTCTGGTAGTCTGAGGCAAATCCATTGATCTGCTCGACCCAAACAATATTTCTGTCATCAAGCAATGTGTTGCGGAGCGGGGCAGTATCCGGCGAACCGAATGCGAGGCGTACAATTTCGTCTTCATCCCATGCGCTCCAGGCATCGACCAATTCATCAAGGTCGGACGCAAGGTCTGCGGGCCTTACCATAGCCAATTCGAAGAGCATGATCTGTTGATCGAGGGGGAGATTGGCAAAGACGTCGATCGACTTCGTCGGGCTCTCAAAATAGGCAATAGTCAAATCACCCCGCGCAAAGACCCAGTTTTGCAAAAATTGATCAACACCAAGTTGCGGAATAACGCCGTGTTCCGCCGAGTAGGCAGTGCCAGACAAGATGGCTACAAGCCAAGGGCGAAAGCCAGAAAACATTTCTGCCGATAAACCTTGCTCTTCAAGAATTTCTGCAAATTGGCTATGCAATTCGTCGGGAAGTTCACTGTCCAGCGTTTGGCCGTCCGTATATCTTCCCATCTCAAGGGTATAGGCTTGCACTTCCGGCAAATACGCCGCCGTTAGATCCGCCTCCAACACAATCAAATCAGAAGATTCAAGGGAATCAATAATGTCGCCCGAAAGCCATGGCGTTTCCTTGGGGAGAAGGTGAATGGTGCCAAGCAGAAACACCTGCGCGCCATCTTCATTCGTAAGCTCGAACACAGGCGGAAAATTGCCGCTACTATTTGCGTGTTGTGCGGCAGCGCCCGACAACATGAACAATGAAAGCGCAAGCGCTGCGACGAAACCGGGCGCGCGGCCACCACCTCTGAAAAATGCCATCAACAATCCCCCCTTGGTTGAGCCAGCCGCAAAGGCGGCAACAACTATAAGGAAAGCCTATCGATTTTACTCAATCTTGACCAGCGCCCATGATCGGCCACTACCCCAGCCGCTTTATCCCCAGCCGCCCGGCGATGATCTTGTCGAGCATACGCTTGGGCAGCCGCGTGGGGATGAGCCAATCCTGAATATAGTTTGGCACGGCGGCGTAGCGCACCTTCGGTTTGGGTGTGGTCAGCGCCTTGTGGACGAGGGCACCAATGTTTTCCGGCGGCAGGCCTTTGGGCCCATTGGTCATCATGTAATCGCGCACATTGTTGAGCGCGGCTTTGAAGTCCGTCTTGGCGTAAGGCGTTACGTCAACTTCTTCGGCCTTGGCCCAAATGGGCGTGGCCACCGCGCCGGGGCCGATGCAAATGACGTCGATGCCGTAGACCATCATCTCCCGGCGGAGGCTTTCTGACAGCCCTTCAAGGCCATGTTTGGATGCCGCATAGGGCCCCAGAAACGGCGATCCCGCTTTACCTGCAACAGAGGAAATCATCACGATGCGGCCGGGGTCTGCCGCCGGCGGGTTGGTGGCGCCGAGCAGTGGCAGGAACGCCTGGCTGACGATGACCGGGGAGATGGTGTTCACTTCCAATTGCCAGCGCAGTTCTTCAATGGGGATATGCATCATGGGGCCGGCCACGGCGATGCCCGCATTGTTCACAAGGCCGGCAAGCGTTGCGCCGCCCAGCGCTTCTTTCACCTGCGCCGCGCCTGCTTTCACGGCGGCTTCATCGGTGACATCGAAAATCAGCGTCGTGACTTTATCGCCGAATTCCTGACGCAGAGACTCAGCATCTGCCTCTTTCCGCACAGAGCCGAAAACATGGAAGCCCTTTTCGGTGAGCACCTTGACGCAGCCGCGCCCAATCCCGGTGGAGGCACCGGTTACAACAACAGATTTGGTCATGGGGGGATCCTTCTTCGAAATTTGGTGTTCAACCTAGCGAATTGCGGCGCGGCGGCTAGAGCCGCCCCTCAATGGCATCCCAGATCATCGCGGCGATGTCATTACCGCCAAAGCGCTTGATCTCGCGAATGCCGGTGGGGGAGGTCACGTTGACCTCGGTCAAATAGTCACCGATGACGTCAATACCCACAAAAATAAGCCCGCGCGATTTCAGCTCCGGCCCCAGGATGGCGCAGATTTCCCGCTCGCGGGGGGTCAGCTCAGAGTGTTCTGCTTGCGCGCCCACATGCATGTTGGCGCGCGCCTCGCCATCGGCGGGCACCCGGTTGATGGCGCCGGCCACTACGCCGTCCACCAAGATGATGCGCTTGTCGCCCTTACGCACGTCGTTGAGATAGGCCTGCGCAATCACTGGCTCGCGATATTGCTCGGCGAACATTTCCAAAAGCGCGTTGAAGTTTTCATCATCCGGTTTAACGCGGAACACCCCCGCGCCGCCATTGCCATAGAGCGGCTTTAAGATGATGTCTTTGTGCTCCGCACGAAACGCCGCGATGGCCGCCCTGTCGCTGGTGATTAGCGTTGGCGGCAAGAGCCCGCCAAATTGCGTTGCGAATAATTTTTCCGGCGCATTGCGCACATGAAATGGATCATTCACCACCAAAGTTTGCGGGTGGATGTGTTCCAGAATATGCGTGGCGGTGATGTAGGCCATATCAAACGGCGGATCCTGCCGCATGTGCACCACGTCCATCCGGGCCAGGTCGATGGTCTCCGGCGCGGAAACCTCTGCGTGGTTTGCCTTTTCATCGCGCACTCGCACTTCCTGCGCAAGCGCCGTCACCTTGCCATCGCGTAAGGAAAGGTCTTGCGGCGCATATGTCCAAAGCGCGGCCCCGCGCGCTTGTGCTTCCAGCATAATGGCAAAGGTCGAGTCGCCTTCGATTTGGAGCGACGCAATGGGGTCCATTTGGACGGCAACTTTAAGGCTCATGGGGCTCGCTCGTTCCTAGTTTAGTGATCGTTTGACGCCAGCAAGGGCATCCCGTGCCCGTTCCGCATATGGCCCTTCCTTTTGCGCCGATGCAACCTTTTCAAATTTGCGTTTGGCCGCCATGGGCTGGCCCGCTTGCGCCAAAATCGCGCCTTGTTCATAGAGAAACCCCAACTCAGTGGGGTCGACCACCGCCATGCGATCAAGAAGTTCCAAGGCGCGAGAGGTGTCAGAAAGCTGCATCGCGCGCACTTTCAAATTACTCAGTAAGCGGATTAACACCGCGCGATCATCCGTCGGGGTAAGGTGGGCATCTTCTAGTCGCGCCACCGGCCCGGCAATGCGCCGCAAGATGCCGTAAAGCCCGCCCGCATCCATGGCGCGCCCACCACCGAAGGGATCCAGCAAGGCGGTGCCGTCTTCTGCTTCTACCTGCACCAGGAAGTGTCCCGGAAATGAAATCCCATGCGCAGGCCAACCCGCCGCGCGCGCGGTGTGCAAATAGAGAATACCCAGGGCCACCGGCAACCCGGCGCGGCGATCAATAACATCGAGAAGGTTGGCGTTTTCCGGCGCTTCAAAGACATCCCCGTCCCCGAAGTAGCCAAAATCCGTATGAAGAATTTCCGCCAAAGCTTCCCGCCGCGCGCCCGCTTCAGGCTCCACGCCTTTGTCGCGCACCGCGCGGGCAAGATCGGCCAGATGTTTGCGGTAGGGGCCAAGGTCCACGCCGCGCCGATCAAGCGCCCCCAGCAACAAAGCCACTTCGCCAATGTCGAGCTCGCCGCCCGCAGCGCAGGCAACAATCAATGCTTCCGTAATGGGGTCAGCCACCGTCATGGGCCATGGTCATAGCACGGGCGCGCCCGCCAAGACCATGAATTATAAGACCTTTAGGCGTCTTGATCCGGGGCCGGCGCGTCCCAATTGCGCAACGGGGGCCGCGCAGCGCGCATACGCATGTGAGAGATCACAAGCTCAACCCGGTCAATGGATTCTGCATGGATGATGACACGCTCAAGCTCAGCCTCATCACGCGCGACACCAAAGAGGTAGACCGTGCCCTGCAGGGTTTCGATGTGGTAGTTTACCTGATCTACGTCTTCGTCGCCCATAAGCCGCGTGCGAAGCTGTGTTGAGATCCACATGTCACGCGGGCGAACCAAGGCAACAGATTGGTCGTTGATTTCAATTTCGTTGATGACCTCGGCAACCCCCGGCGTGGACCAGGCAATGCGCGTGGCTTCTATGCGATCTTCCTGGCGCGAAACGCGGCCGGTCATGAGCACGCGGCCCTCAACCACTTCGATGCCCAATTGGCGGTAGGCGGTATCAGAGGACTTATAAAGCCGCTGGCTCAAATTAGTCTGCGTGGTGAAGTCAGCAAGGGTGTTGCCTACCGAGCGGGTTTGTACCGCCACTACGCCGGTGGTGGCTGCTGCCCCGATAAGGATCGGCGCACAAGCCGTGGCTGAGACACCGAGCAACAAACATAGTACTGCGACAGTTGTGCGCATGACGCACCCTCCCTTTCCGTTTCACGTCCCCCGGATTGAGCTTTCCCGTTAAAGCCTTGTTAGGGAATGCACGGAATGTGGTTAAGGGCTCGTTAATGCGGCGCTACCCTTTGGCGCGCCAGAGGTCTTTGATGTGACGAGGCAACGCGGCAGGGCGCACGAAGACAGCATCAAACCTAAGCGCCGCGTGCGCGCAATCGGGATGCCTTTGCACAAACTGCATTGCCGCCGCTTCGATACGGCGGCGCTGCTGGGCTGAAATGGCGTCGGCAAATTGCGCCGCGCTGGCGCGCTGTTTAACCTCAACAAAGGCAATAAGCCGGGGGGCGCCGAGCATCGGCGTGGCGGCAATAAGGTCTATCTCTCCACCGCTGGCGCGAAACCGCCGCACTAATATGCGGTAGCCCTTTAGGTTCAGCCATAGCGCCGCGAAGGTTTCGGCGCGCCGCCCTGCATCTTCTGCGGCCCGCCGGTCAGTCATCAGATTTTTTCAAGGCCAGCGCGCGGGCATAGACATCGCGCTTGGCAAGTCCGGTCAGCGCCGCCACGTCGGCAGCGGCGTCTTTCACGCTTTGGGTCTGCAGGGCATCGCGCAAGGCCGTGTCGAGGTCAATTTCAGCGCTCAGGCCTTGTTCTGGTGGCGCGATGAGCACAACGATCTCACCTTTCGGTGCGCCCTCAGCGGCATAGTGCGCGGCAAGAGCACTTAAATCATCGCGGCGAAGTTCTTCAAATTTTTTCGTGATCTCACGCGCCACCGCAGCGAGACGCGGACCAAAGACCGTTTGGGCATCACTCAAAAAAGCGCCGAGGCGTTTTGCGGATTCAAAAAACACCAATGTTCCGGGCACTGACTTGAGCCGTTCCATTTCCTTGCGGCGGGCAGCGCTTTTGGGCGCCGTGAACCCGACAAAGAAAAAGTGATCTGTGGGCAGCCCCGCAATGGAAAGCGCCGCCGCCACCGATGACGCCCCGGGGATGGCAAAGACCGCAATGCCTTGTTCTTGAGCAGCGGCCACAAGTTTATAGCCGGGGTCGGAAATCAGCGGCGTGCCCGCGTCGGAGACCAGCGCAATGCGCGCGCCGCCTTGTAGTTCTTTGATAAGGCGCGCCCGGGCTTCGGTGCCGGAAAAGTCATGATAGGCGCGGGTCGGGGTTTTAATGCTGTAATGGCTCAAAAGCTTGCCGGTCTGGCGCGTATCCTCGCAGGCGATAAAATCCACCCCGGCGAGCACATTGAGCGCCCGATGAGTGATATCTCCCAGATTGCCAATGGGCGTGGCCGTGACATATAGGCCGGAGGCAAGGGATTCCGGCGCGCGGGCCGGTGCCTGCCATTTACTCGCCAAAGTCTGAGGGTTAATTTCCTTCCGAGCGGGATTAAGCGCGCCAGATTTGGTGTCTTGGGGAGAATGCAATGATTTTCGGCCTGTCACAGAAAATCTCCGGAATTTGGCGAGCACTAGCCAGTGTCGCGTCTTTTGGCGCGGGCGCAAGGGGGCTTTTGATCGCTCTTGTGGCGCTCAGCCTCGCCGCCTGCCAGACCACGAGCCAATCCGGAACGCCGCCGCGCGCCGTATATGTCCCCCCGACCCAGCCCGAAGTAGTGGCCCAGCCTCAAGGCTGGCACGAGGCGGCGGGATATATTCGCCCCGTCCATATGCAAGGTCGCGCACCTGTGCGCGTTGCCCTGCTGCTGCCATTCTCTCATTCCAGTGAGCAAGCGCGCGCCATTGCCATGAGCATGCGCAATGCCGCTGAGCTGGCCGTATTCCGCTCTGGCCGCTCAGACATCTTGCTATTGATCAAAGATACCTACGGCACTGTCGGCGGTGCCACCAATGCAGCGCGCGAAGCCATCGGCGAAGGCGCAGAAGTTATTCTCGGGCCCCTTTTTGCGGACAATGTGGAAGCCATCGGCCCGATTGCGCGGCAGGCGGGCCTTTCGGTCATTGCCTTCTCATCCGACAGTCAGGTTGCTGATCAAGATATCTATTTGCTCTCGTTCACGCCGGAACAGGAAGTGAGCCGCGTTACCGAATATGCGTTGAGCCAAGGCTATTTCGACTTCGCGGCCATGATCCCCTTGTCTGACTATGGCACCCGTGTGGACAACACCTTCAACAACACGGTGTTCCGTTATGGCGGCACGGTGGTGCATAGCGTCTATTATGATCAAGGCGCGGATGATTTCCGCAGCCAAGCCCGCGAGCTGGCACAAACCTATGGCGTGCGCGAATTGCGCCGCACAGATGAAGACGGCAATGAGCTTGGTGCGGAATCCCTTGTGCCGTTGGAGCCTGGCTTTACGGCTGTGCTTCTGCCGGAAGGCGGCACAACCTTGCGCCTGCTGGCCCCATCGCTGCCCTATAATGACATAGACAATCGCGTGGTCCGGTTTCTTGGTACGGGGCTTTGGGACAACCCGCTTTTATGGCGTGAGCCGGCGCTTGATTACGGATGGTTTGCCGCTCCCGCACCGGAAACCCGCTCGCGGTTTGTAACAGCCTATGAGATCGCGTTTGATACGCCGCCCCACCGCTTGGCATCGCTGGCCTATGACGCGGTAACGCTGACCGCTTCACTTGCCAATGGCCGCGGCGGTGAACGCTATACCGCCACGCGCCTGACCAATCCCAGTGGGTTTGCTGGCGTCGACGGCATATTTCGGTTTTCAGTCAATGGCATGACGGAGCGCGGCCTTGCGGTTATGCAGGTGCGCAATGGGAACGTTATGCAAATCAGCCCGGCGCCCATGCGCTTTGGCCCGGCGCAAACACGCACCCCTGAGCGCCCCATTACATCACTAACGCAAGATATGTCGCCAGCGGGTTAAGTCAGCAAGTCTTGCATGAGGTGATTGAGAACAGGTCGCCCCCGTGAGGTGGTGCGCAAATGATTGCCGTCTCGTTCAAGAAATCCCGTGGCCAGAAGCGTTTCCGCTTTGCTCAAGTCAAACGGCTTGCCGCTTAAGGTTTCATATCGCGGCAGGGATACGCCTTCGGTTAATCGCAATGCCATCATGATATATTCCTCGCCGGTCTCAAGGGCCGCGAGGTCTTGCCAATACTTTGTCCCGTGGCGGCGGACATCAACCAACTCGAGCCAATCTTCCGGCGCGGAAACGGTTTCGGTGGCATAGCGCAAGCCATCAACGGTGAGGCGTCCGTGAGCCCCTGGGCCAATGCCGGCATAATCTTCCAGCCGCCAATAGGTCATGTTGTGACGACATTCCGCGCCGGGTGTGGCGTGATTGGACACCTCATAGGCGGGAAGCCCGGCTGCTTCGCAAAGGCGTTGCGTGATTTCATACATCTCTGCTGCATCATCTTCGCCCGGCACATGGAGCGTGCCCCGCGCGTGCCTATCAAAAAACGGCGTGCCCGGTTCCAAAGTCAGCTGGTAGAGCGACACGTGATCGGGGCCGAGCGCCAAAGCCTGGCGCAATTCCGCCGCCCAGGCATCGAGCGTTTGTCCCATGCGGGCGTAGATGAGATCAAAACTGGCGCGATCAAATACCTCTCGCGCGATGCCATAGGCGGCGATGCCTTCTGCCGCGCTGTGGAGCCGCCCCAAAGCTTTGAGGTCGGGATCATTGAGCGCTTGCAATCCGACAGACACACGATTGACGCCCGCGGCTTTGAAGTCTTTTAGTTTAGCCGCCTCTACGGACGTTGGATTGGCCTCCAGTGTGATTTCAATAGCATCAGTACACCCCCATAATTCTGAGACGCGATCAATGAGCGCTTGCACGGTGGTGGGCGGCATAAGCGACGGCGTGCCGCCCCCAAAAAATATTGATGTCACCGGCCCTGCAGGGCGACGCTGCCAGGTCCAGCTGAGCTCAGCCAAAAGCGCATCCCGCCATTGGTTCTGGTCGACGCCGCGACGTACATGGGAATTAAAGTCGCAATAGGGGCACTTGGCCGCGCAGAAGGGCCAATGGATATAGATGCCAAATCCTTCAGGCAAAACAGGCATCAATCAACTGCCGAAAGGCATCCGCGCGATGGCTCATGGCGTGTTTCTTTACAGGTTCCATTTCGCCGAACGTGATGTCATGACCCACCGGCACAAAAAGTGGATCATAGCCAAAGCCGTTGTCGCCGCGTGGCGGCCAGATAAGCGCGCCGCGGACTTCCCCTTGAAAGGTTTCCATATGGCCGTCAGGCCAGGCCAGCGTCATGGCGCAGATAAATTTGGCGCTGCGATCAGTGCCCGCGCCTTTTGCCCTAAGCGCCTGCTCAACTTTTTCCATGGCCAGCGCGAAGTCTTTTGTTGACCCAGCCCAGCGCGCGGAAAAAATTCCCGGGTCCCCACCCAGCGCCGTCACCGCAAGACCGCTATCATCGGAAAGCGCCGGCAGGTTGGCAGCCGTCGCCGCGGCAAGAGCTTTGAGTTCCGCATTGGCGCGAAACGTCGTGCCGGTTTCATCAGGTTCTGGCAGATCAAGCTCGCGTGCAGATAGTGTCTCGACGCCAAAGGGCGCGAGCAGTTCACGGATCTCCCTCACCTTGCCTTCATTATGGGAGGCAACGACGAGTTTGGTGCCGGTGAAGGTGCGGGCGCTCATTACTCAAGCCCAAGGGCTGCCCGTTGCATGACATGCAGGTCCGCGATGCCTTTTTTGGCAAGGCCCAGAAGCGCACTAAATTCTTCTTCAGAGAAAGGCACGCCCTCAGCGGTGCCTTGAATTTCGCAGATACCGCCCTTGCCGGTGATGACAAAGTTCGCGTCTGTGTCCGCGTCTGAATCTTCCATGTAATCCAGATCAAGCACCGGCGCACCGGCAAAGATACCGCAAGAGATCGCGGCCACCTGGTCGGTCAACGGGATCGACATGATCATTTCGCGATCAAACATCCAGCCAAGGGCTTGGCGCAGCGCCACCCAGGCGCCGGTAATGGAGGCCGTGCGCGTGCCGCCATCGGCCTGGATCACATCGCAATCGATTGAGATTTGTTTTTCGCCCAGGGCCTTGAGGTCCGTCACCGCGCGTAAGGAACGCCCGATGAGCCGCTGGATTTCCTGGGTGCGGCCGGACTGCTGCCCGCGTGTCGCTTCACGGCGCATACGGTCCCCGGTGGAGCGCGGCAACATGCCGTATTCTGCGGTGACCCAGCCTTTGCCGGAATTCCTCAGCCAGGGCGGCACGGAGGTTTCGACGCTGGCGGTAACCAGCACATGAGTGTCGCCAAAGCGCACCAGACAGGAGCCTTCGGCGTGTTTTGACACTCCGGGCTCAATACTAACGGCACGCATTTCATTGGGCTGGCGGCCTGAGGGACGCATAGGGTTTCCTTCCCGCAAGGTGAATTGACGGCGATTGCCCCCGTCCCTACATTTCGCAGCACGCCCTTTCAAGACAAATCAAGGATTTGCATGGCAATCCCGTGATTGCTGGATTTCAAATGTCCCAAGACCCCGCATCCCCTTTGCAGCTGTTAAACGGCCGGTCCATCGAGGTGTTCCGGCAGCTGGTGGATTCCTATCTCACCACGGGGGAGCCGGTGGGCAGCCGGACTTTGTCCCAATCCCTCACCAACCTGAACCTTTCCCCCGCCAGCATCCGCAATGTGATGGCAGACCTGGAACAGGCGGGGCTTTTGTTTTCCCCCCACACCAGCGCCGGGCGCATGCCGACCCAACAGGGCCTGCGCATGTTCGTGGATGGCTTGCTGGAAGTGGGCGATCTGAAAGAAGACGAGCGCCGCAGCATTGAATCGCAACTTTCGGGGTCCAGCCAAACTGTTGAAGACATGCTGACCCAGGCCACCGAAGCCCTTTCGGGCCTGTCCCATTGCGCCGGGCTGGTGATGGCCCCCAAAGCCGAAGCGCAGCTCAAACACATCGAATTTGTCCGCGTCAGCGACGCCAAAGGCTTGGTGATCTTGGTAAGCGAAGATGGCAGCGTGGAAAACCGCGTCTTTGATCTGCCCATAGGTCTTCCCGCATCGGCCCTGGCCCAAGCGACGAATTTTGTGAACGCGCGGCTTCAGGGCCGCACTCTGGTCGAGGCCGGGGACGTTGTGCTGGCGGATATGGACAGCCATAAGGCCGAGCTTGATGCCCTCTCCGCCAAGATCGTAAAGGCGGGCCTTGCCACTTGGTCCGGCGGCGAGGGCGCGAAGGCGCTGATCGTGCGCGGCCAATCCAAGCTCTTGGAAGACGTGCACGCCCAAGAGGATCTGGAGCGGGTACGGCAGCTGTTTGACGATCTGGAAGCCAAGGCCGATCTGGCAAAATTGCTTGATCTCGCCCGCGGCGGCGAGGGAGTAAAAATATTTATCGGCTCTGAATCCAAACTGTTTTCCCTTTCGGGTTCATCTGTGATCGTGGCCCCCTATATGAACACCGAACAAAAGATCGTGGGGGTTATCGGGGTCATCGGCCCCCAGCGCCTGAATTATGCGCGGATTATTCCCATGGTTGATTACACCGCAAAGGTGGTGGGCCGCCTTCTTTCATGATAGGCGGAGCGCCAAATCGCCCCTCAATTGGAACAGGCCATGACCGACGACAATTATTCCTCTGAAAAAGCCGCCCTGAAAAAGGCTGCTGACGACATCCTCAAGAACGCCGCTGCGGAAGACGCGGCCAGCCCGCCGGAAGAACCTTCCCAGGCTGAAGACACCGCGCCAGATGCCGGCGCCATGATGGAAGACCTGCGCGACAAGTTGATGCGCGCCCTCGCCGATGCGGAAAACACCCGCCGCCGCGCTGAGCGGGACAAAGACGACGCCTATAAATATGCCAACACGCGCTTTGCCCGCGATCTACTTTCCGTGGCGGACAATTTTCGTCGCGCCTTTGAGAGCATCGGTAGCGAGACCCAAGAGGGCGGCGGGGAAGCGATGCAGAACTTTCTCGACGGCATTGCTATTACTGAGCGCGAATTGCTCTCGGTGTTTGACAAGCACGGCATAAAGGCTGTTGCCCCGGCCCAAGGGGACAAGTTCGACCCCAATGTGCATCAGGCCATTGCCGAGGTTCCCGGCACCGACCAGCCCAACGGCACGATCTTTCAAGTCACTCAGGTGGGGTACACAATTGAAGATCGCCTGCTGCGCCCCGCCATGGTGCTGGTGGCCAAGGGCGGCGCGCCCGGGCCCGTCGATACAAGCGACCAAAACGACGCTTAGAGTTTCCGCGCAAAGCAGCTAAGGTAGCGGTCTCAAATTACGGGAGGCCCTTGCCATGACCACGCTTTACATCGCCGCTGCGGCATTTTTTGCCATTCATTTTCTTGTAGCCGGATCGCCGGTGCGCGGGATGATCGTCGGGGTTATCGGCGAGCGGCCTTTCAGGGGGCTCTTCTCCCTCGCCTCCCTTGCGCTCATCGTGTGGATGATCTGGAGCTTTGGCCAGGTGAAAGATACCGCCCCCATACTGTGGGTCGCGCCAAGCTGGTGGCAACAGGCGGGCAGCCTGCTTGTACTTTTGGGGTTCCTTTTCGCCGTCATTGGCCTGATGACCCCCAGCCCCACAATCGTGCAGGGCGAAAAATTGCTGAAGCGCGGCGGCGCGGCGAAAGGCATTTTGCGTATCACGCGGCATCCATTTTTCTGGGGGCTGATCTTTTGGGCCGCGTTCCACCTCACGGTAAACGGCGATCTGGCCAGCCTTGTTTTCTTTGGCACCCTGATGCTTTTGGCGTTCGTGGGCACCTTTGGCATCGACGCCAAACGCAAAGCGTCAAGCGGCGCGGATTGGATCCCCTTTGCGGGGGAGACTTCAAATGTGCCGTTTCTCGCCATCTTGTCGGGACGTAATCGGCTTGCGTTGGGCGAAATTGGGCTTGTAAAGCCAGCCGTGGCATTGGCCCTCTTCGGCGCAGTGTTCTATTTCCACAGCTACATCTTTGGCGTATCACCCGTCTAAGGCAACAAATACGCCGGACCAATTTGTTGGACCTCTGATGCCTCCCCGGCGCATGATCCCGCGCAATTGTCATAAGGGGATTAAGACATGCTGTTGTTGGACATAATTGCTGCGGGACAAGCCACCGCATTTGATGCGGTTGCGGCCACGCAAGCTTATATCGATACCGTGCCTGCCGAGCAGGTGGCGCAAGTTGCGGCCTACCATGAGGGCCAAAACTGGCTCAACCTGGCCAGTGGTGTGTTGGCCATCGTGATCTTCTTTGTCTTGCTGCAAATTGGTTTTGCAAAAAACCTGCGCGATCGGTTCGAGCGTTCCATGCCCAACTGGCTGGCGCGGCTGCCGTTCATTTTTGTTCTCATCCTCGTCGCAACGGTTTTGACATTCCCTTTGGATTACTACGTGGGGTTTGTGCGCGAACACGCGTTTGACCTTGCCACACAGGATTTCGGCGGTTGGTTTGGTGATTACCTGACAGCAAATGCCGTTGGTCTGGCGATCTCAAGCCTTAGTCTTTGGCTGCTATATGCGCTCATCAATTGGCTGAAAAGTTCCTGGTGGATTGTTGGTGCCATCGGCGGCGGCGCCTTGGTGGCTCTGCTCATCATGGCGAGCCCGGTTTACATCGCGCCGCTGTTCAACGACTACACGCCCCTTGAGCAAGGCGAGCTGCGCGACGGCCTTGAAGCGATCGCGGCAGCCAGCGGCATCCCGGCCAGTGACATCGTGGTGTATAATGCATCGGCCCAAACCACACGACTAACCGCGAATGTTTCCGGGCTTGGGTCAACGGTGCGCATTGCGCTTGGGGATACGTTACTTGATCAAGCCAGCGAGGAGGAAATTCTCTCCGTTATGGCGCACGAGATCGGCCACTATGTCTTGGGGCACACCACACGCACGATCTATTTCACTGTTGCCATCCTCGCCTTTGGATTTGCTTTCGTGCATTTCAGTTTTGGCTGGGCCAATAGACGGTTTGGGGGATCATGGAGCATTCGCGGCATTGGCGATATCGCCGGGTTGCCGCTCTTCCTGCTGCTTTTTACATTCTATTCAACCCTGTTGATCCCGGTGCAGAACAACTACGTGCGCTGGGGCGAAATGGAGGCCGACGCCTATGGCCTTGAGGCCGCGCGGCAGCCGGATGGCTTTGCCACAACGGCGTTGCGCATTTCCACCTATCGCAAGATAGAGCCCTCCGCCATCGAGGAGTTTCTGTTTCATCATCACCCCTCAGGCAGAAGCCGTATTGAGCGGGCGATGAATTGGAAGGCTGAGCAGCTTGCCCTGGGTGCAGATGATCAGTCTACGGAGCTTGCCCTGGACCGCGCACGCTCCATCTTTGAAGAAAGTGCCCAAGAGGATGCAACTGAGTAACTCGCGCATCTGTGATCTGCACACGACGTTCCCTGACGGGAATGTGCACCGATGTGCGTTGCGCGTGCGCAGCCAAACACAGATGGTGCGTTGGGAACGTGATCAAGCCTGCATGAGTTGCAGTGACATACCCAAGAGGGGCTGATGCCAGAGGTATTCGATCCAGCGATGGCAGGATTTTTCGGCGGCGTGGGTGCATGGTTCGAGTGGGCCAATCCGCAACAGTTCGAGGCCTGGATTCGCGGCAACCCCATGTGGGCCCCGCTTATTGCGGTGGGCCTTGTGGTATTGGTCTCGCTTCTGCCGCTGCCCATTGAAACCATGGCCATCGTCAATGGCATGATGTTCGGGCCCTGGCTCGGCAGTGCGCTCACTTGGGTTGGCGCTCTCATCGCTGCCATGATCGCCTTTTGCATTGCGCGCTTTATTGGTCATCCCTTGGTGGAGCGATACCTGCCCCCGCGCGCCTTTCAACGTTTAGAGTCCATCACTCACGCCCACGGCGCGCCGACGCTGATTGCCATTCGCATGATCCCCTTGCTGCCCTTCACCGTAATCAATTACGGCGCGGGCGTGACACCAGTGCGGTGGCAAACGTTTCTTTGGACTTCGGCTGTAGGCATGATCCCGCCCACAATCGTTTTTGTGGCGCTGGGGGACTTGATGATGACGGACCCCTGGCTCGCGTGGGGCGGGCTTGGCGCGGTCGCGCTGCTTAGTTTCAGCGTTGTCGCGGTGATTAATCGACGCAGGACGGCGTCGTCACCCGCCGCAATGTCAGATTGATGCGCCCGCCCTCTGGCAGCAATGTCGAGGTGCCGGGATAAATCCGGTCGATGCCGTGATAGGCCAGCCGCGCCGGGCCGCCGAACACAATGACATCTCCTGAGGTCAAACGCAGCGACCAGCTTTTGCCGCCGCGCGCCTCTCCCTTCATGCGGAAGAGGGCGGTATCCCCCAGAGAGATCGACACCACCGGCGCATCCATCGCCCCTTCGTCTCGATCTTGATGCAGCCCCATCTTGGCGGCGGCGTCATAGACATTCACCAGGCAGCATTCCGGCGGCGCGGGATAGGCCGCCACCAGACCCCACAAATGAAGCAGCGGCGGGGGGATGTCCGGCCATGGCGCGTGGGTTTCCGGGTGGCACGCCTCATAGCGATAGCCGCGCGCCTTGTCAGAGACCCAGCCCAGCGCGCCTGCATTGGTCATCTGCACCGAAAAAGCCTTGCCCGTCTTGGGCATAGTGGGGCGGAAAAGCGGGGCGGCGGCTTTGATTTCCCCCACCTCCGCCACCAGATGCGCTTGCGCCTCAGCGGAAAGCAGACCCGGATAAAGCGTCACGCCTGCCATGCCAAGAGCCATGGATGTAGTCTGTTTGGTACTCATGGGCTCTAGCTGATAGCATGACCGCCAAGTGATCACAGCCCGCTGTTCGCCCTAAGGAGATTTGAAATGGCGTTTGCCGAAGGCCTTCAATCCGCGCTCGACGATGCCCCCTTCGACATCGCGCCGCAAACCCCCAACATTGGCGCCTTTATCACCGGGCTCGACCTGCGCGTAGAGCAATCCGATGCGGTAATAGCCGGGCTACGCGCCGCGCTGCTGCGTTGGAAGGTGATCTTCTTTCGTGATCAGCACCTGACCCCCGATCAGCACATTGCCTTTGGCAAACGCTTCGGCCCGTTGGAAATTCACCCGCTCACGCCGACAGATCAAGCCAACCCGGAAATCCTGCGCATCATCCATGATGAAAATCATAAGGGCTCTGAGAACGCGTTTCATTCGGACGTCACCTGGCGGCCCGAACCATCGCTGGGATCAATCTTGCGCGCAGAGCAATTGCCCGAAGTTGGCGGCGACACATTATGGGCCGATATGGAAGCGGCCTATGAAGGTCTCCCCGCCCCCATCAAGGAAAAAATTATCGGCTTGAAGGCGGAGCATAATTTCCTGCGCGCCTTTGGTCACCTTATTGATGAGAGCGAACACGAAGCCACGATCAAGAAACATCCCAAGCAATACCACCCCGTGGTGCGCACCCACCCAGAAACGGGCAACCGCAGCATTTACGTCAATGTGGGCTTTACTGATCGCATCATGGATGTGACCAAAGAAGAAAGTGACTTCCTGTTGGAGTTCCTGGAACGCACCGCCCATACGCCGGAATATCAAGTGCGCTTGAAATGGCAGCCCGGCACCATTGCCTTTTGGGACAACCGCTCAACGCAGCACTATGCGGTGTCAGATTACTTCCCCCATCGCCGCGTGATGGAGCGGGTAACGGTGGCCGGTGACAAACCCTTTTTCGACGAAAGCGCTTAGGACCCCGCGGGAGCCCGCCCATGTTCAAGTTTTTTGCAAACCGGCCGACGATCTTCTTCAACCTCGGGATTGCGTTGAACCTTGTCATTATGGCGCCGGTGTTCTGGTTTATCGGCGGCCGCGTGAGCGACATTATTTTGAATGATGGGAACATTGGCTTGTTCCTGTTGGTCATGCCGCCGGTTTATGTCGCCGGTCTGGTGATATTTGGAGTGCAGCTGTTTTACTGGAACCGCTGGTTTGAAGCCCGCGTGTGGCATTGGCGTGGCCGCGTTCTGGGGGACCGCCGTGCGTAGGTTCATCGCCAAGCATCCGCACCTGACAAATTTCCTCTGCATGGTGGCGTCGGTCATCTTCAGCATTCCGCTTTGGATTGGCGGGTGGTATTTAATCGCCGTGGCCGGGCAATTTTTTATTGATCAAGGATGCAACGTGCGCTACCCGGCGGGCTGCGATAATGACTCGCTCAATTTCGTGTTTGTGTCGCTGGCGTTGATCCCGTTTTTCTTTGCCGTGTTTATTTGGCAATCAACGCGGGTCGCCAGCCTGATCTCCAACGCGCTGCTGCGCTGGGCCGGGCTTAATCCGAAAGTGGCGCTGGCGTAACCACCACGACAGGTTCCATTATTCTGAATAAATAACCGCTTCCGAGGCAATGGTCACATCGCTCATTGAGGCTTTGGCCATGCGCACCAATTCCGGCTTGGCTATTTCCGGCGCAATGCCCAGCGGCAAGAGCCATTCGCGCTCAAAGAAAATCTTGCGGCGGCCTTCTTCCATGGTGTCGGTAAGCTCACCGCCATCGCCTATGGCCATGCGCTCAACCAGCGCTGGCAGGCCCGCTTCCAAATGCGCCGCCACTTCGGCGTCCACCGGATAGTCGAGCCAGAGCTGGCAGGCAAAACGAATGCCCACATAGCGCGCTTCGCATGCGGGGGTTGCGGCCCATTCGCCGCCCACATCATCACCGTAATCAATCACAAGATTGGAGTTTACCACGTGGCGGCCCGCCATGATCTTGTACTTGATCCATTGGTCATCGCCTTCCAGGCGCTCCCACTCAAAGGGCTCGCCCATCACGCGGCTGAAGCAATTTTCAATGAGATCGTGATCCCAGCATTCGTCTTTGAGCGCATACATGGCGCGTCCCCCCAGATACCCGATTTCCCCTGCGGCCCTGTTTTCAGGTGTCCGCGTTGCTTGAGGGGGAGCATAGGCACGCACGCCTTTCAGTCCGGTAAAGGCAAGGTAAAGAGAGGGTTAAGGGCGTGGCTGACTCTCAATACCGAAGGAAGCCACGCTTCCGGCACAATCTGGGCGCAATTTCTCGTCCTCACCAAAAAGGGAGGGCAGTATGATGTTGCGAATTGCCATCACCGGGCTGGCCATTTTGACCTTGGCGAGCGCCGGGTTTGAGTTGTTGCGCCACGGGGTGCAGCTGGGGCCGCTTTTTGCGGACACAGAGGTTAGCGCCGCCGAGGGCATCAAATCAGTGGCGCGCTTTCTCACCATATCTGGCGTGATCGTTGTGTCCGGCGCCACGCTCGTCACCACGCAGCTTACCGGCACGGGAATGAAACTCGTCCAGTCGGTCGCGGGCATGGGAGCCATTGGCATTGCCGGGTTTATCATTGCCTGGCACTTGCAAGAGGTCCGGACCGCGACGAACTTCGCTGAAGGCCATTTTGAGGGGCTTGTTGTGCTCTTCGCCCTCGGCCTGGCCGGGCAAGGCGCGCTGACAATTCTCCGAGCGGGCCACGTGGGGGATTAGCGACGTTATCGCGAAACTCTGTTTGCCTAGTGCCCTAATTTAAGATGTCCGCATGCTTCAGGGGGAGAGCATAAGCGCGCGCGCCTTTGGGCCCGGTAAAGGCAAGGTAAAGAGAGGGTTAAGGAATAGCGCTATTCTGTTTGACAGTATGCTCCGTGCGGTATAGATTGCGCCCATGATCCGAAGCTTTGCCTGCGCCGACACCGCGCGACTGTTCGGTGACCGCTATGTAAAACGGTATGCGGGCATTGAGCGCGCGGCCCGGCGGAAATTGCTGCTGCTTCACGCCGCCCACCGCCTGGACGATCTGCGCATTCCTCCGGGCAATCGGTTGGAAGCTCTAAAGGGTAATCGCAAGGGCCAGTACAGCATTCGGATCAATGACCAATGGCGGCTTTGCTTCCGATGGGGCGAGGGCGGCGCAGACGATGTTGAAATTGTGGACTACCACTAGGAGCAGATGAGATGGCCAAAAGGGCAAAAAACCTGAGCCCGATCCCCCCCGGCGAGATTTTGCTGGAGGAATTCATGACCCCCATGGGCGTGAGCCAGAACAAGCTTTCGCGCGACATCGACATTCCTGTCAGCCGTATTTCCGAGATTGTCCACGGCAAGCGCTCCATTACCGCAGACACGGCCCTGCGGCTGGCAGCCTTCTTCGGCACCTCGGCTGAAATGTGGCTGAATCTGCAGACGGACTTTGACCTCCGCCGCGCCCGCGCCGCCGATGGCGCCCGTATTGAAGCGGTGGTGCGCCCCGTTGAGGCGGCTTAGGGGCTCAAATAGCGGATGGGGTTAAGGGGGCTATCGCATTGGTGGAAGAGGTTCTGTTCCCTCAGAAAGAATTTTCAAAAACGCAGAGTAGGAAAAGATTTTTCCTCTCTTTTTGCCTGATATCTCCTTCGCGATGCCAAGTGCCTCAAGATTGGCAATAGCCGCCCTGGTTGTGGGTTGCGAGATACCAAGTCTTTCGCTAGCCCTTGGAACACTCGTGACAATGCGCTCTTTTAGCAGATCGTGTACCATTATGGTGGTGGGAGCGGCCCGCGCCAGGTCTCCGATTTTCCCCCGATCTTCGGTGAATAATTTGAGTGTCCGGCGCGCCGTATCAACTGCTTGATCTGCTGTGAGCCTGAGACCTTCAAGAAAGAATTCCAACCATTCTTCCCAAACCCCTTCAGATCTAACTCTTTGAAGCAGGTCATAATATCGATCGCGATTGTTTTTGAGATATAGGCTTAAAAACAATATTGGCTCGGCAAGGACCTTCCGTTCGCAGAGATATAACGTAATAAGCAAGCGCCCAAGGCGACCATTTCCATCCAAGAACGGGTGTATCGACTCGAATTGAACATGCAAGAGTCCCACTTTAATGAGTATGGGTAACGGCGTCGGATCTGTATGAATGAATTTTTCAAAGTCGCTCAGGCATTTGTCCAAATCCTCAATGGGTGGTGGAACATAAGCGGCATTGCCAGGCCGACTTCCGCCAATCCAATTTTGGGAGCGCCTTATTTCGCCGGGCTCCTGATCCGTTCCACGGCCGGACCGCAATAGTCGCTGGTGGATTTCTCTAAGGAGCCGAACTGAAATCGGAAACTCTTCTCTTACACGTTTAACTCCATGCTGTAGCGCATCAATGTAGTTGGAAACATCCATTGCATCGAGTTCACGATCCTTCGGCAAACTCTCTTCTTCAAAAAGGAGTAATTCGGAAAACGAAGACTGCGTGCCTTCTATTTGGGATGACAGTAGCGCTTCTTTTCGGACGTATAGATATAGAAACAATCCAGTGTCCGGCAGCACCTGACTTATGCCGTCAAGTCGTCCTAATGCCTGACTGGCGGCTTCTGATTGCTTGAACAATCGGTCAAACACTAACGGCGGTACGGGCGGCAATGGAGCTGGCACAAAAGCACCAAAGGCATTTGGTCCGCGCCCGATTTTCTTTATCTTTCCAGTGTGTCCGCGCTTCAATTGGATGCTCCTTATGTATTTTCACTTTCATAGCGGGTTTTGTAATTAAAGAATATGGCCTTTTTCTTTAATTACAATAGCCCTAACTAAAGTACCTTTCATTACTGCGACCCATGGCCCCGCCCCCTGTTGCACTTGGGGGCTCAAATCCCTATATCCGGCTGGAATTCGCGGGAGATCACGGGCCCCCAAAGCCCAAGACCCCCGCGAGGTGGTTTGGACCTTCAAATCTCTAGGGGATCAGCGGGCCGCTTCAAATGCGGAGGACCCGCAGAATTCCGCCGTTTATGGGAGAATATAAAATGGCAAAAGTAATCGGGATCGACCTCGGCACGACCAATTCATGCGTTGCCGTGATGGATGGATCCACACCAAAAGTAATTGAGAATTCCGAGGGCGCGCGCACAACGCCGTCCATGGTGGCCTTCACCGAAGACGGTGAGCGCCTGATCGGCCAGCCCGCCAAGCGGCAAGCCGTCACCAACCCGGAGCATACGTTTTTCGCCATCAAGCGGCTTATTGGCCGCCCGTTTGACGACCCCACCACGAAGAAGGATATGGCCATGGTGCCGTATTCCATCATCAAGGCCGAAAACGGCGATGCGTGGGTTGAGGGCCGCAACAGCGAAAAGCTGAGCCCAAGTGAAATTTCCGCCTTCATCCTGCAAAAGATGAAAGAAACCGCGGAAAGCTTTGTCGGCACCGGCGTGACCCAGGCGGTCATCACGGTTCCTGCTTACTTTAATGACGCCCAACGCCAGGCCACCAAAGACGCCGGCAAGATCGCCGGCCTTGAGGTTTTGCGCATTATCAACGAGCCCACGGCGGCAGCCCTCGCCTATGGCCTCGACAAAGAGCAAACCGGCACCATCGTGGTTTATGACCTTGGCGGCGGCACCTTTGATGTGAGCGTGCTTGAAATTGGCGATGGCGTGTTTGAAGTGAAATCCACCAACGGGGATACGTTCCTTGGCGGGGAAGACTTTGACATGGCAATTGTGCAGTACCTCGCCGCTGAGTTTAAAAAAGACCAAGGCATAGATCTGAAGAAAGATCGCCTGGCGCTCCAGCGCCTGAAAGAGGCTGCTGAAAAAGCCAAGATTGAGTTGTCAAGCACCACGCAAACGGAAATCAATCTGCCGTTTATTACCGCTGACGCCTCTGGCCCCAAGCACCTGACCATGAAGTTGACTCGCGCTAAGCTGGAAACCCTTGTGCTCAGCCTCATCAAGCGCACCGAAGGTCCATGTAAAGACGCTCTGAAAGATGCCGGGCTGTCAGCGAGTGACATCGACAATGTGATTTTGGTGGGCGGCATGACCCGCATGCCAAAAGTGCAAGAAACAGTGCAGAACCTTTTTGGCAAAGAACCGCACACCGGCGTGAACCCCGATGAAGTGGTGGCCATGGGCGCTGCCATTCAAGCGGGCGTGCTGCAAGGTGATGTGAAAGACGTGTTGCTTCTTGACGTGACGCCGTTGTCCTTGGGCATTGAAACTCTGGGCGGTGTGTTCACGCGGCTTATTGATCGCAACACCACGATCCCTACTAAGAAGGGTCAGATTTTCTCCACTGCCGAAGATCATCAAAGCGCGGTCACCATCCGCGTCTTCCAAGGCGAGCGGGAAATGGCGGCGGACAACAAGAGCCTCGGCCAATTTGACCTGGTGGGCATTCCGCCCGCTCCGCGCGGCGTACCGCAAATCGAAGTGACCTTCGACATCGATGCCAACGGGCTCGTCAATGTTGGCGCACAGGATAAAGCGACCGGCAAAGAGCAAGCCATTCGCATTCAGGCCTCTGGCGGTCTTTCCGACGCAGAGATCGATCAGATGATGAAGGACGCCGAAGAGCACAAGGCGGAAGATGCTGAACGTCGTGAGCTTGTGGAAGTGCGCAACAAGGCAGAAGCCCTGGCCCATTCCACTGAAGCGTCCCTCAAGGAACACGGCGAAGCGCTGGCACCGGAAGACAAGATGGCGATCGAAGCTGACATTGAGGAGATCACTGATCTGCTCAAGAAGGAAGACGTCACCAAGCAAGAGCTTGACGAAAAGCTGCAGGCCCTTTCCACCAGCGCCATGAAGCTGGGTGAGGCGATGTACGCCGCCCAACAAGCTGAAGGTGAAGCAGCAGCGGCGGCCGATGCTGCTGGCTCGGCCGACAACACCGACGACGGTGATGTTGTGGATGCAGAATTCGAAGAAGTTGACGACGAAGACAAGAAGTCTTCGGCCAATTAAGCGATTGAGCGGGAGCGCTTCATGACAACCATGGCGCTCCCCTCACTTTTCAATTCCTCCACCCAATTCGCAAAGCGAACCGCCGCCCCATGAGCAAGCGCGATTACTACGAAGCCCTTGGCGTTACCAAAACCGCAACCGATGCGGAGCTGAAGGCTGCGTTTCGCAAACTTGCCATGAAGTACCACCCCGACCAGAACAAAGACGACCCCGAAGCGGAAGTGAAATTCAAGGAAATTGGCGAGGCTTATGAAGCGCTGAAAGACCCTGAAAAGCGCGCCGCTTATGACCGCTTTGGTCATGCCGCCTTTGAAGGAGGTCGGGGGCCCGGCGGGCGGGGACCGGGCGGCGCTGGGTTTGGACCTGAATTTGGTTCCGCCTTTTCAGATATTTTTGATGACTTGTTTGGCGATGTCATGGGCGGTCGCGGCGGGGGCCGTGGCGGAGCCCGCGGGCGCAGCCGCGGTGCGGACCTGCGCTACAACATGGAAATCAATCTCGAAGAAGCCTATTTGGGCAAAGATACCGAAGTGCGCGTGCCCACTACCATCGCCTGTGAACGCTGCGGCGGTGCAGGCGCGGAGCCCGGCACCCAACCAGAAAACTGCGACACCTGCCACGGCATGGGCAAGGTGCGCGCGACCCAAGGCTTCTTTACCATTGAGCGCGCCTGCCCCCATTGCGGCGGCACCGGCAAGACCATCAAGAACCCGTGTCGCGACTGCGGCGGGGCAGGCCGCAAAGAAAAAGAACAAACCTTAGCGGTGAACATTCCCGCTGGTGTGGAAGACGGCACCCGCATTCGCCTTGCCGGTAAAGGGCAAGCCGGCATGCGCGGCGGACCTGCGGGCGATCTTTATATTTTCATCTCCATTCGCCCGCATGAGATTTTCCACCGCGAGGGGCCGCATATTTATCTGCAGATGCCCGTACCCTTCACTACGGCGGCCTTGGGCGGCCAGGTGGAAGTGCCGACCGTCAACGGTGGGCAAGCGCGCATTTCCATTCCCGAAGGCACCCAGACCGGCCGCCAGTTCCGCCTGCGCGGCAAGGGCATGCCTGTGCTGCGCGGCAATCGCAGCGGTGATATGCTGGTGGAGGCGGTGATTGAGGTGCCCACCAAACTCAACGCCAAGCAAAAGCAATTGCTCAAGGACTTTGACGAGGCAGATGGCGGCGCGGTGTTTCCTGAATTCGCCAAGTTCAAAAAACGCCTTGAAGGCTTTATCAAGCGCGCGGCGGAATAGTTCACCGCACAATTGGCGAGGATTCTATGACATCCAAAACCGAATGGGTTGAGCGCCGCTCCGTTGAAACCTTGCACGAAGCAGCCAGCCCCCAAATCCGCGACCAGCTCGGGCTTGCGCTCTATGAGATTGATGGCGCGGCAGTTTCCGTATGCGCCGGTGATGGCAGCATATTGCTCAATCGCACAATTGGCTTGGGCCTGAACGCGCCCGCCACAGAAGCAGGCATTGCGCGCATCAAGGCAATCTATGACGCCGCCGAAGTCGGGCGTTACTTTATCCATGTCGCGCCGCAAGCAGAGCCTAAAAATAAAATTCGCCACTGGCTCGGCAACGCCGGGTTTGAGACAACCCGCGGCTGGATGAAATTTTTCCGCGACAATGCGCCAGCTGAGCTGGCGAAATCTGATTTAACGGTGCGCGAAATTGACAGCAGCAACGCTGATGACTTTGCGCGTGTCTGCGGTAACGCTTTTGATATTAGCAAAGCCGCCCAACCCGCCCTTGCCGCACTGGTTGACCACCCCAACTGGCACATTTTCATGAGTTTTGACGGGGAGACCCCGGCGGGTACCGGCGGGCTTTATGTAGAAGACGGCGCAGCGGTCGTCGATTATGGCGCCACTGACCCGAAGTTCCGCCGCCGCGGCAGCCAAAGTATCGTCCTTGCCGCCCGCATCGAAGCGGCTCGCGCCCTTGGCGTCACGCTCATCACCACCGAAACGGGCGAGGCGGTGGAAGGGGATGCGCAGCACTCTTACAGCAACATTCTCAAGCGCGGCTTTCATGAAGACTATTTGCGTGAAAATTGGGCGTTGCCCAAATAACGCCCGCCTAGACACGTTGCGAACCCCCGCCTAATCTCAGCGCTTGGAAAATTGCGCGGGGCTTTCATGCCGATTGATACGCTTTCAAATTACGCTGAGGTTTTTGGCGGCGCGGCGGTTATCGTCTCGCTGATTTATTTGGCGTTCCAAGTGCGCGCCAACACGCGCGAGCAGCTCCACCGCTTGCGCTATGACTTGTTTGAGATTCAGAATTCAATCTTCAACAACATTGTCGACGGGTCCGAGACGACGCGAATTTTTATGAAGGCCGCTGAGGATTACGCCGTGCTCAATGATGAGGAGCGGATCAGATTCGGCATTATGATGGTGAAGATGTGCCACGCCTTTGATCTGGTGATGCAAATGCGTAAAGAAGGCAGCATCGACCAGGACACCTATGAAAGCTTTGAGCAGTTCATTCTTGGAACTATGATGACCACAGGCTCACGTTATTGGTGGAACAACATGGACTTTGCCAAGCGGGTTGTGCCACGTGTGCGAACCCATATTGATCGCCTGATAGTGGAGCGGGACCGGGAGGAAGCCGCGAGTGCCGATTGATCAACTTGCAAATTATGCAGAGGTGTTTGGCGGTGCGGCAGTTATCGTTTCGCTGATTTACTTGGCCTTTCAGGTCCGCGCCAATACACGCGAGCAACGCCATCAACGTCGCTTTGAAAGCTTTGAAATTCAAAACACGATTTATGACTTTATGTCTGGCCCTGCCAACCTGTCTGAGACATTCGTCAAAGCAGCGCGCGATTATAACAATCTGACCGAAGCCGAGCGGATCAGATTTACGAACATGTATCTCAAAGTTTTTCATGCCTTTGATATGATTATTGGGATGCATGAAGACGGCTCAATCACCGCCGATGAGCTGGCGCGGTTCGACCGGTATATGATTGGCGGGTTCAACTATCCCGACATTCGGTATTGGTGGAGTAATTTTGCCGACAAGGCCCTTGCGTCGGATCGTGTGCGCGAACGCGTTGATCAGGTGGTGGCAGAGCTTGAAGCGCAGGGCGTCAACCCCCCAACGTCCAGGAGTGTCCATGTCGATTGATGTGCTTGCAAATTACGCGGAGATATTTGGCGGCGGAGCTGTCATTGTCACGTTGATTTTCCTGGGGTTTCAAGTGCGGGACAATACGCGCGAGCAAAAACGCCGCCGGGATCAAGAAGCCTATGAATTGCTTATGTCGCTCTCTGACCCCTTTACCGACGCCAGCACAATGCCGGAGGTGCTTGTCACCGGAACTGCGGACTACACGGCCCTTTCAGACCCTGACAAATTTCGGTTCAACAACGTGATGACAAAGGCTGTGCGGGTTCTTGAATTGATGGACAAAATGCGGCGCGCGGGAAACGCAACAGCGGAAGATCGTGCGGCACTTGAGCGGATGATCTATTCAGTGCTTGGTTCTGTTGGCGGGCGCCATTGGTGGGAGTTGACGGGGATGAAGGTGTTTTTCGTACCGTCAACCCAAGCACTTGTCAGCGACTTGCTTAGTTCGAGCAAGGGCAAGGGATATCTTGTTGCCGGCGGCGAGGGCCGAAAAGGAATTGAGAATCATGCCTATTGATCAACTTGCCAACTACGCCGAAGTGTTTGGCGGCATCGCCGTTATCATTTCTCTGATCTATCTCGCGTTTCAGGTGCGCGCAAATACCAAAGAGCAAGCGCTGCGCCGCATCGGCGAACGCAATGCGCTTGGTGTGCGCAGCCAGGCCTACCTTCTTGAAAACCCCGACCTCCGGCGCGTCTGGGTGAAGGGCGTCGATGGCCTTGCGAATCTGGATGCAGAAGAGCGTGTTGCCTATGGCGCGTATTTGTCTCAATGGGCCGCGTCCATGATGGACATTTATGAGCAGCACAGGGCAAAGCAAATGCCCGAGGAAGATTGGAAGCAGCTTCCCCTCAACGCCCGCCCCGTGACGGTGCGCAAGGGCGCATTGGAGTGGTGGCAGCGGGTTCGCCACACGTTCCGGACAGATGTGCGCGCCTTCATCGATCACCTGTTTGAGGAAGGCCAAAAGGAGACTCTGCGCGATGTCGATTGATGCCTGGGGCGCGGCGGTAAGGAGAAGACAGCAATGACGCATGAAGCTGCCCCTGCCCGGATATTGACGCCGCTTGTCATCGGCATCGCGGCCCTGGTTGTGCTGGCCGGCGCGGTGAACATTGCCCTCGCGCCAGAGCGGATTCTCACCTGGCTGCTGGGGATGGCATTTATGCCCGCCCTGATGACCGGGCTTCATCTGCTGGCGCGGCGCACGGGAGCCATCAGCATCGGGCCGCGGGCGGCAGGCGGGTTTCGCTCAGGCCTTGTGGGCGCGGGCATGGTGTTGGCGCTCGCCTTTGGCTTTGCAGCAACGGACACACTGGGCTGGACCGGCGACGGCAGCGGCAAAATAATTACCCTTCTGGTGCTGCCAATGATTGTGATTTTCGCTGATATTCTCAGCAACCGGCTCAGTCAGGTTGCCGAAAAAGACCCTGATGCTGGGTCTGATTCCTAATCTTTTCTGTCCAAAATCCCTAGACTTCAGCCGTTTTGAATGAACAAAGGATTGCGCCTGAATTGTTGGGGCGGCACCGCGCTGAATAGCGCTAGTGACACCTAGATAGTTGGCAATTTTGTAGGCACGCATTCTTTCTATCAATGCGAAAACTGTGATATTTCAATTGGTTAATCACTGCGTCAAAATGTGGTTGACCTAGATTGTCAATGCTGATCCGATAGTATGATCAACTGATCGCCGAATTTGTAGTTTGGCGCTGGGGCTAGTGTTAGGAGCGCTAGCCCCGTTTTTTAACTTTTCAAATTTCGATTGAGCGCCAAAATCGCGGCTTTAGTAGCCTCGTTAATGTCTCTAAACTGTTGGGTGTCGTCCAAGCGTTTCCTTGCGTTATCTGGTTCACTTCTAACGCGTCTTCGAGCTACACCCGCGGCTGACGCTGAAAATACCTTTAGCCGATATCGGTGGCCATCATAGTCGACGACATCGTCCCGTTTTAGGCGGCTAAGCAATGAAGATACCGAATTTCGATCAATTTCAATGTTACGTCTTTCCGCGGTTTGAACCGCAAGAGTGGCATTCAGGCCTCGAGTTCCTGCTTCTTCGAGTAGATCAAGAACAATCTTTTTAAGATTTTTTTGACGCCCGCTGCTTCGACTTTGCTTCTTGGCCTCTTCTTCATCTTCCAATGTTGAAATTGCGATCTCTAAGCCTTCGATTCTATGTCGAATGGCAACGATCTCATCCATAAGCCGCCCCCGTTGTTCTTCAAGTCTTTTCTTGGCGGCGCTGCTTGCTGTTGCCATTTTTCGGTCTCCAGGGAGGTTAGTGTGGTGCCCCGAGCGGGGATCGAACCCGCATGATCAACTGATCGCCGAATTAGGAGTTCGGTGCGTCTGCCAATTTCGCCACCGAGGCACCGTGGCACTCTCGACTAAAGATTGCCATCTGTCAAGCCTTGTTGATGAGTTGACTGGCTTAACTCACTCAGCCGCCGTTGGTTAACCAACCTGACAATCCAACCCAGACTTCAGCCATTTTTGGATAAATTTCAGATTTCCTCTTGCAATCATTTAGATAATTAGCTAAATATCTATGCATGAGCAACGTCTTCAAAGCCCTGGCCGACCCCACCCGCCGCAAGGTGCTGGAGCTGCTGCGTCAGGGCCCTAAGACAGCCGGAGAGCTGGCGGCTGAATTTGCTGTCTCAAAGCCCACCATGTCCGCCCACTTTGCGGTTTTGCGAGAAGCGAATCTTGTGGATGCCACACGGGACGGCAAGGCCATCATCTACCGCATCAAGCTTTCGGTTTTGGAAGACGCGCTGCTCGGCTTTGCTGAAGTCTTCGGCATGAAGATGGAAGGGGCGCCTGTTGAGCACCCCGATGAGGAGGACTGAACCATGAGCGATAAAGTGATGCGCGCGGTCTACCCCATGAGCGCCAATGCGCTGGTGGCGGGGTTGGCGCTAACGGTTTGGCTTTTGGAACGTGAGCTTTGGTTTGTGTGGACGGGCGTTGCCGTGATGCTTCCTATCGCCTGGGGTGTGCTTGAGGGATTGCGTAACGCGCCTTCGGATGAAGTGCGCCGCTCGATCTTCTTTGCCAGTTTCATGCTCGCCTTCCCGTTGCTCTTCACGATTGGCATATCAATCGACCTATACGACGGACAGGCCCGAACCTTGGCAAGCAATGCGCTGGGGCTGCTTATGGGCGGCGTTTTGATCTTCATGGGCAATTACATCCCCAAACGGCTTCCGCCCCTTGATGACGCGGAGTTCGACCCCGTGCGCGTTCAAGCCGTGCACCGCTTCACTGGATGGGCATTTGTGCTGGCCGGGCTCGGCTACATCGCCGCATGGCTCATCTTGCCAACTGTGCCTGCCAATATTGTTGCAACCGCCTTGGCCCTCATTGCTTCTGGATTGGTTTTGGCCCGCCGCGCCCTTGCGCGCAGGCCGCGCTAATCAGCCCGCGCCAGGAAAGGAAAACCATATGACCGAAACCCGCACCATACCTCTCGCCTTTCCGCTGGCGGGGGCTGCGCTTGTGGCTGGATTGGCGACGACAAATTGGGCACTCGACCCAGAAGACGCCATGACATGGGCAATATCTGGATTGTTCCTGCCTGTCGCCTGGGGGGCCTTTGAGGTCTTGTTGCGCGGCCGCAAGGGCCTCAATGAAATTCGCGGCTCGGCCGTTTTGGCTGCAAGCCTTCTTACCCTAACGCTGGGGTTCAGCGCCGCAGAGGCAGCCGGCCTTCTTGGCAGCGCAGGCGGTGATGTGGTGCGCCGCGCTTACGGTGTTGGGGTTGGGCTGGTGCTAGTGATCATCGGCAACTTCATGCCCAAACGGCTGGAGCCCATGCTTGAGAAACGCCACTCCCCGGCCGCCATTCAATCTCTGCAGCGCTTTTCAGGATGGACCTTTGTTGTTGCCGGGATCGGCTATGCGGGTGCGTGGCTCACCTTGCCCATCGGGCCCGCCAATATTGTTTCAACGATCATATGTGCTGGCGCCGTTGTGCTCGTTATTGGGCGCTGGGTGCTGATGTCAACAAATCAGCGAATGAGCTAACCACCGCTTACGTTTTTTAATCTGTATACTAACAAAAGGAGGGACAGCTATGTCCGCCAACAAGGTAAATACGCTTGGAGTTTGGTTGATGATCGGGCTTGTGGGCGCGCTTGCCTGGGTCGCCATTGCGCAAGACACCACCCGCATGTGGGCCTATCTGATCGCCATGGGGTTCTTGCCCGCATCGATGATGGCCTTGAGCATCTCCGGGAAATTCACTCGAGTGGTCGAGAAGAGCGAAAAGGCCTATCGCCTTCTGCGCGTGTCGCTAATCGGGGCAGGTGCAGTGCTGGCAGGATCGCTGGGCATGACCATTGCGCAAAACGCTGGCTATGTTTCTGAGGGCGTAAACGCCGACATTCTCACAGGGGCCATTATTGCCATTTGGTGGGTCGTACTTTCCCTGATCATCCATCGCTCAAAAGACCGCGCAGGCGGCGACAAGGCAAGTAACTGACCGCGTTACCAGCGTGCGTCTTGATGCTCCAGCTCCGGCGTCACTTCGCCGAAGTAATGTAGTTCGATATCTTCTTTGAGGGCGCGCCGCACATCGGTGTCGTCCTCAAAGTGCACACAAATGTGCGAGGCGCGGTCGGAGAAGATCGCCTTGGTGGAGTTGTCTTTCACATCCTCGCCGCCGATGTTCGCGGTGGCGTGGATGGAAATCACCTCAAAGGCTTTGCGCGCAATTTCCGACAACAAGATGTAACCCGCGCCGCCGCTGAGCAGCGTGGTGGTGATCGGAAAGCGCGTGAAGGGATACATCTTCCCCGAACGGCCTTTAAAGTGAACGACGTCATGTTCCATCTAGTTCCCCAAAAATCCCCGTCAGCCCATCGCCCCCCAGCGCTTGGCCAACGCCGTTCTGATTCCCATCACACCGGGCACATAGAGTCGAATCTCGGCCCCCGCCCCGTCAATAACTCGTTGAATCCGCGAAGTTTTCGCAGATCCGCAAAAACCGCCCCGCCCGCGACTCTGCCAAATCGCGGGCGAAGTGATTCGCTGGCAGCGGCCCGTTGCGATTGCCCCGTGCCGCCCCCTAGAGTGCACGAGAAGACCGAGCGATTCTAAACGAAAGGTTACCGTGTGACGGGCATCCCCCTCAGAGATAGTAATGCGATTGAACTTTGGGTCTTTCGCGCCTCGCCATTGGGGCCCGTTGCAACGGTCATCGGAATGGGTTTGCTGGTCTATGGCGCGTTCTTGGCCAATATTTGGATTACGGCAGATTTCACCGCCTTTGTCGCAGACCCAAACGGCGCGCAGACCATGCGTCTTGCCTTTATTTTGACGCTCATTTATTGCGCCGTCTTGGGCGTGAGTTACTTTGAAGCTCAAGCCAGCCAGCGAGACAACGACAACTTGCGCCGCATCTTCGCATTGGAGGGTGTTCTGCGCCAACAGAACGCAAACGCTTTGCGCAATGCGACCATTGGCGGTCTGATCTGTTCCGCGATCTTCTTGGGCTTTATGATTTGGACCAACGCTGGCGGTAATGTTCTTGCCTTTCTGGGATCTATCGGATTCTGGTTCGCCATAATGACGCCAATTCTGTGGGTGCAGCTGGCGCGGGGCGTTGTGGCTTCGGTTTTTACCGGCAACGCCATGGCAGCACTTATCAAAGAGAAGTTGGAAATCGATCTCTATCGCCATCACGAGCTTGCCATATTCGGACGCATCGCCATGCGCGGCGCATTTGTGTGGCTGATTTTTGTGGGTATTATTTTGCTGTTCTTTATCAACAACGAAGGCACGGTGTTTGCCCAGCCCACGCTGGGCATTGCGATTTCCATTGCTGTGTTCAACTTTGTCTCCACTATGCAGCCGGTGAGACGAAAAATCCGCGCCGCCAAAGAAGTAGAGCTTGGTAGAATTCGCATGCGACTGGCGGAAGCTCGTAAGCGCCTCGATAGCAACGGCGATGTGAGCGGCATCCCTGCGCTTATCGCGCTAGAGACCCGCATTGAACAAGTGCGCGAATGGCCTATGGATCTGCCCACCGCGGCGCGGCTGCCGCTGTATCTTCTTATTCCCATTGTTCCCTGGGTCGGGGCCGGGTTTGCAGAGACTATGCTCGGCAATATATTTGGAGGCGGCTGATGAGCGGGCCCATGAAATTGGTTGTTGCCGGAGCAGGCGGGCGCATGGGGCGCATGCTCATGAACGTTGTTGCGGCCCATCCCGGGTGTGCGCTTTTTGGGGCAGTAGACCGCAAAGGGGCCGCCTGCATCGGGGGAACAGCTCACGGCATCACCATTGCAGATGACATTTGTGCCGCCATGAAAGGCGCAGACGGCCTACTTGATTTCACCGCACCTGAAGCAACCCTTGCCCATGCACAAGGCTGCGCCTCTTTCGGGCAAGTGCACATCGTCGGCACGACAGGGTTTACGCCCGCGCAGGAAACACAATTGCGCACCGCCGCCGAAGGCGCGCGCGTGGTGAAGGCGGGGAATTTTTCCGTCGGCGTCAATGTGCTTTTGGGGCTGACTAAAAAAGCCGCGGCAATGTTGGGGCCGCAATACGATATTGAAATCTCAGAAATGCATCACAAGCACAAAGTCGATGCGCCATCAGGCACCGCATTGATGTTGGGAGAAGCCGCCGCCGCCGGGCGCAGCGTTGATCTGGAGACCTCATCGGTGCGCGGGCGAGACGGTATCACCGGCGCGCGCAAAACCGGCGACATTGGCTTTTCCAGTGTGCGCGGCGGTGAAGTGATCGGCGAACACACGGTAATTTTTGCCGGCGGCTCGGAGCGTTTGGAGCTCACCCACAAGGCCCAGGACCGCACGTTGTTTGCGGCGGGCGCGGTGCAGGCCGCCCTTTGGGCCCGCGATCAAGCGCCAGGATTCTATGCCATGACAGATGTGCTGGGGCTTTAAGCGAACGCTTTAGGCCCGCGCCTCTTCCCAGGCGAGCAATGCTTTTTTGCGCGTGACCCCCCAGTGATATCCGCCCAACGCGCCGGTCTGCCGCAATACTCTGTGACAGGGGATCAAGTACGAAATGTGATTCCGCCCCACAGCGTTTCCCACCGCGCGCACGGCCTTTGCAGTGCAAACTTGTTTGGCGATGTCGGTGTAGGTGGTGGTGGTGCCGCTAGGCACTTCGAGCAAAGCGCGCCACACTTGAAGCTGAAACGGTGTGCCGCTGAGATGAAGGTTCAGTGCTTCGCCATCGCCGCCACCAAATGCGCGCGCGGCATAAGGTCTAGTTTTCGACGGGTCATGAATGAACTCCGCTCGCGGCCAGCGCGCCACCATGTCATTAAACGCCGCCTCGTCCGCGCCGTCATCCACAAAGCCCAAGCCGCAAAGTCCGCGCGCCGTGGCCATAAAGAGCCCCGGGCCGAAGGGCGTCGCATGCGTGCCAAATGCGATCAAGAGCCCCTTGCCCTTGAGTTTCACCTCGCCGGGGGACATGGCTTCCACAGAGACAAAAAGATCATGCAAGCGGCCAGGGCCTGAGAGACCTGACTCAAAGCTTGCATCCAGCACGGTACCGCCGCCAGTGAGCACATCTCGCGCTGCGGCGTGGGTAAGCGCGGCAAGGCAGCGCTTGGGGCTGACCCCGGCCCATCTGGTGAAGACCTTCTGCGCATGGGTGGGGGAGAGCCCCATAGCGTCTGCCACATCATCAAGGCTGGGCTGGGTTTCGCGGGCGCGCTCCAAAAACCGGATCGCATCGGCCATACGCTCATAGTCGCGAGCGGCGGGACCGAGGCTGGGTAGAGGTTTGCGCCGCAATTTTTTGGTTCTCGTGCTCATGAGCCAAAGATAGGCGGCAGATTAGGGCTGCGCCACCCGGTTCTTGCGCAGGTTTCGGGTTTCCTGCAGGCAGCCGCTTGGGTAGCGTGGCACCATGAGCAAACTATCCCAGCCCAAGCGCCGCCCTGCCAAAATGCCCAAAGATTGGGTTGAGCCGTTTTTTGCTGCGCTCAGCGAGGGCGTGCCGGAGCCGCAAACCGAGCTGCATTTCGTCAACACCTTTACACTTGTGGTGGCGGTGGCCCTTTCCGCCCAGGCTACAGACAAAGGCGTCAACCTCGCCACAAGACCGCTCTTCGCAAAGGTGGACACGCCGCAGAAAATGGTGGCGCTCGGTGAGGACAAATTGCGCGAGGCAATCAAAACCATCGGGCTGTTTCGCAACAAGGCCAAGAACGTCATCAAACTGAGCCAAATGATCCTGGACGATTTTGGCGGCGAGGTGCCGCGCGCACGAGAGGATCTGGAAAAACTTCCCGGCGTGGGGCGCAAAACAGCGAACGTTGTGCTCAACGTCGCCTATGGCGAGCCCACCATTGCCGTCGACACGCACATCTTTCGTGTCTCCAATCGCACGCGGCTTGCGCCCGGCAAAGACCCGCTTCAAGTCGAGCTGGCTTTAGAAAAAGCCGTGCCCGATGCCTATAAGCTTCACGCGCACCATTGGCTGATTTTGCATGGGCGCTATGTATGCAAGGCGCGCAAGCCCGAGTGCGGCAAATGCGCGGTGTACAAGTTTTGCCTGTTCCCGGAAAAAGCCCCGCTGGTGGAAGAGGCCTAGCTTGTCGCAGGGGCATTGGCCGCCGCGCGCACCGCCGCCGCAATGCAGGCGTCGTCGTCTGGCACGCTGCCCCCTGCCGCCGCTGCGCCAGCGGTAAGATATGAAACCGCCATTGCGCCATCATCATCGGGATACAAAAACACAAACAAGACACATACATCGGAGCGGTATTGCCACATCTCGCTGCCGTGATCGGTGCGCTTGAGGGTTGCCGCCCCAAGCATGCTTTCTGCCTCGATGGCATCGACCCCAATGAGGTCTTCTGATGTAGGGATGAAGCTGGGCTCTATGGGCGCACGATGCGGCACTGCTGCCATTTGCGGCGTACTGATGGGATCGTTGGTGGGCACGTTGATTGGAGAGGTCGCTTCGCTGGCGCGGTTTTGCGGCATGGCGCTTTCATCTGCCGCAGGCGGGCCGCTGGTGCTCTGGCAAGCCCCGAGCGCCAGGACGGCCATCACCACTACGCTTGCCCAAATCTTTGCCATAACAGCTCCCCTGCCCGACCTTTTGGCCGGCCCGATTTAACCGCTCTACCCTAGCAACGCCGCGCGGCATATTCTATGGATGCGGGCGCTTCATTTCATTGCAGGTTAATTCAGGAGTTTTCATGACCGCTTCTCGCTTTGATGTCTTGGGCATTGGCAATGCCATTGTGGATGTGCTCGCCCACGCGGACGATGCGTTTCTTGCCGCTAATGCCATCACCAAAGGCGCCATGACGCTGATTGATGATGCCCGCGCGGAGGAACTTTATGCAGCCATGGGCCCGGCGGTGGAAATTTCTGGCGGCTCTGCGGCAAACACGATTCACGGCGTGGCGGCTTTTGGCGGCAAGGGTGCCTTTGTGGGCAAGGTGCGCAATGACCAATTGGGGCAAGTATTCGCCCATGACATCCGCGCCGCCGGGGTTCAGTTCGCAACCCCGATCGCGGAAGCGGGTGCCGCGACGGCGCGATGCTTTATCCTTGTCACTCCCGATGCCCAGCGCTCCATGAGCACTTATCTCGGCGCTGCCGGGGCGCTGACCCCCGATGATGTCATCGAGGCCGACGTGGCTGACGCCGGCGTGACTTATCTTGAGGGTTATTTGTTTGACCCCGCCCCTGCCCGTGCGGCGTTTTATAAGGCCGCCAAAATCGCTCATGGGGCAGGGCGCAAAGTGGCACTGACCTTGTCGGACTCATTTTGCGTGGATCGCTATCGCGCTGACTTCCTCAAACTTATCGAGAGCGAAGTGGACATTCTTTTTGCAAATGAGGCGGAGCTAAAGTCGCTTTATGAGACCGAGAGTTTTGATGACGCGCTCCAAGCGTTAGGCCATCACTGCCCCGTCGCCGCCCTCACCCGCTCAGAGCATGGCTCGGTGGTGCTGTGGGACAGCGAGGTTCATGTGATTTCCGCTAGCCCCGTGGCCAAAGTGGTGGATACCACCGGCGCTGGCGACCAATATGCCGCCGGGTTTCTTTATGGCGTGGCGACGGGCAGAGACGCCGCAACTTGCGGGCATCTGGGATCCCTGGCAGCCGCTGAGGTCATTAGCCATTTTGGCGCGCGGCCTGAGGCGGACCTAGCAGCACTGGCCAAATCAGCCGGGCTTATGGCGTGAGGTCGGCTTTGATCCGCCAAGCCGTTGCGGGAGATTTGGCCGCCCTGAAGCGCTGCGTCGTTGCTGCTTACGCCCCCTTTCAGAGCACCATCCACGACCTGCCGCCGGTATCCCAGGGCCTCGCCGATGACATCGCGCAGACCCGCGCCTGGGTGGTGGAGCTCAAAGGCCACATTGCTGGCGTGATGGTTCTGTCGGCGGCGGATGACTTTGTGCATTTGGCAAATTTGGCGGTGGACCCGGCCGCCCAAGGCCAGGGGCTGGGGCGGCAGCTTCTGGCGCACGCGGAAGCCTGCGCCCACAACTGGGGCCAACAGGAATTGCGCCTCACAACTCATGCTTTGATGCCCAAAACCATTGCGTTTTATGAGCGCTTGGGCTGGGAGCGTGTGGGCCAGGACGGCAACAAGATCATGATGTGCAAGACGCTGCCCGCCTGAAGCTGAGCTGCAGCCTTGGCGAAGGCGGCGGGGTTGTTAGACCAAATCAGCTCAGCGACCTCTTAGTTTGGCGTCTTCGGCGCGCTTGGCGAGCTCAATTTCTTCTTTTTGAACGCGGCGCTCCAGTTTCTTGGCATCTTCAGCCGCCGGGAGATTTTCTGGATATATGGCACTTTTGTTGAGCGCAGCCCTAACATTAGTATTGCTTCTTACATGTTCAGCCGCGATTGGTGATTGGCCATGCAAATTTTGTGTGCGAACAGTGTGGTTGGTCATTTCGGCAGCCAAATCCTTGGCCTTGATAGTAACGGTCGGCAAAAAGTCGGCTAAGGCGCGGGTTTTGGCAATTCCGAGGCGATACTTCATGTCCGCTGTGGTGCGACCGCCAAATAGTGCCATGTCACCCTTACTGCGAATGATGGCAAACCCCCTTTGGTCGATACCTCTCTGGTAGAGTGCCCCACTCAGCTCCTTTTCAGTTCTCTTTAACTTGTCTCGAGCTTCGAGGCGCTCTGCGTCCGCCAGCCGCTCTTCAATTAGCTCCTGTTTTCTCGTTTGCAGTGCAAAATAGGTTTGCGCAAATGCTACGGGTTCCTTTTTGGAATCGCCGTTTTGAGCAATGAGATAGCAGGCATAACGGCTTAAAAGGATATCGGGAACTTCTCGTTCCGCTCCGGACCCCAAACTGACCATTTTGCCGACGTCGACAAAATGGTCTCCAATCTCATGGCCAGACTGTTCGCAGGCGCGCATTGCTTTCACGATAACGTCGTGAAAGCGCCGCCACGTATCATACCCAAGAAGGGGTTGAATATCTCGGGCGGTCCAGCATTCAACCGTCTCCCCAGAAGTGCCACTAAGGTGGCTGGAAACATCTTCAAATCTTCGATGTAACTCGGAAATCAGATCCTTGCGCATATGGCACTCCACGACCGGAACAAAACAAGAACCTATCCTGATTCTGTGCCCTTGGCAAGGAACTTGGTTTTCGGCAAAGCACGAAGGCAGCGGGGTTGTTATGCTCGCCCCATGAGCTGAAATGTTGTTCTACTCCCCACCATCGCCGCGGGCATTTTGGCGGCATTTTGGAGGCTGCCGGGAACCCCCGAGCGGACCTTCAATGATTTGCACATCCCGCCCCCGGGCCAGGTGGGCTTCAATTGGAATTCGAGCCCCATATCTGGCGCGGGCTGCGGCGGCGCGCTGGTGATTTTGCTGGTAGGCCTGGCGCTAAGCGCCGCCCTTGCTGCAGTGAAGCTGTATTTCTAGGGGGCCTGGGTTCGGCGCACGTCCAGAAGCGGGCAAGGCGGCATTGGCAAAATCGGCAGGGCTGTTACGTTGGATCGATGGATTGGATTCTGATTTTTTCGCCTTTGATGTTCGGCGCAATTGTTGCTTTTGCTGCCATTCTGCCGCCGCGCCCAGGGCCCGGAGACGGTGAAGACACTTATGTGCGCGCGGTGCGATTAGCCCACACCCCACGCCCCCGCATGTCATCTCAGCCGTCGCCATTGTTGGCCCTCATAGCGCTCGCAGGAGGCGGGGCGTGGACTGCATATCTCGTGTTTTTAAAGTTTGTCGGCTGAATTCGCCGGGTCTCGACCTTGAGACGAGAGCATTTTAATATGATGACGGTCATCTGAAGAATTCAGCCTCCCAAGGTGCCCTTTTCCGCTTGCCCCTTGACGCTTGACCCCTAACCGCCACATGGAAGGGGCCCAGAGGTTTCCCTGCCAAAGCGAAAGCGACCCCCCATGACAGATGCTCCCGTAATGCACGGCACAACCATCCTCACTGTGCGCAAGGGCGGTATGGTGGTGGTCGCTGGCGACGGCCAGGTCACCCTGGGGCAGACGGTGATCAAAGCCACGGCCCAGAAAGTGCGGCCCATCGGCTCCGGCGGCAAAGTGATTACCGGATTTGCCGGCGCCACGGCGGATGCCTTTACGCTTTTTGAGCGCCTTGAGGGCCGGCTGGAGCAGCACCCGGGCCAGCTGTTGCGCGCTTGTGTGGAGCTGGCCAAGGATTGGCGCACAGATAGATACCTCCGCCGCCTGGAGGCCATGATGATCGTTGCGGATGCGAAAACATCCCTAGTTCTCACCGGAACCGGCGATGTTTTGGAACCCGAAAGCGGTGTGGCGGGGATCGGCTCCGGCGGCACCTATGCCTTGGCGGCGGCCCGCGCGCTCATGGAAACCGATATGGACGCCGAAGCCATTGCCCGCAAAGCCATGGCCATTGCCGCTGAAATATGCGTTTACACCAATGATTCCGTCACTTTAGAGAAGTTGAGTTCCTAACCAGATGTCAGATTTTTCCCCTCGCGAGATCGTTTCCGAGCTCGATCGCTTCATTATTGGCCAAGGCGATGCCAAACGCGCTGTTGCTATCGCTTTGCGCAACCGCTGGCGGCGGCAACAGCTGCCTGAAGATCTGCGCGAGGAAGTATTGCCGAAAAATATCCTTATGATCGGCCCGACCGGGGTGGGAAAAACCGAGATATCGCGCCGCCTGGCGCGGCTCGCCGGGGCCCCGTTTCTCAAGGTGGAAGCGACCAAATTCACCGAAGTGGGCTATGTGGGCCGCGACGTAGAGCAGATCATCCGTGATCTCATCGAGATCTCCATTGGCCTGACCCGCACCAAGAAGCGCAAAGCGGTGCAAGCGGCCGCTGAATCCGCCGCCGAAGAACGCGTGCTTGATGCCCTGGTAGGGCCCACCGCCAGCGCCGGCACGCGGGATAGCTTCCGCACCAAGCTTCGGGCCGGAGAGCTCGATATCAAGGAAATTGAGATCGATGTGGCCGATACCTCCAGCCCATTGGGGGGGCTTGAGATCCCTGGCATGCCCGGATCCCAAGTGGGCATGCTGAATCTGGGGGACCTACTGGGGCAAGGGGGCCGCAGGACGAAAAAGCGCAAGTTGTTTGTCAAAGACGCCTATGAGCCTTTAGTGGCAGAGGAATCTGACAAGTTACTTGACGAAGACGCACTCGTCCGCGAGGCCATCGAAATAGCGGAGAATGACGGTATCGTTTTCTTGGATGAAATTGACAAGATAACTGCCAGATCTGACGCGCGGGGCGCTGACGTCTCCCGCGAAGGGGTCCAGCGGGACCTGCTGCCGCTTATTGAGGGCTCCACGGTGCCCACCAAACATGGCCCGGTGAAGACCGACCATATCCTCTTTATTGCGTCCGGTGCCTTCCATATCGCCAAACCTTCAGACCTGCTGCCGGAATTGCAGGGCCGTCTGCCCATTCGGGTGGAGCTGCAGGCGCTGACCCGCGATGACTTTGTCCGCATCCTCACCGAACCCGAGGCGAGCCTGATCCGCCAATATGAGGCCTTGATGGGCACCGAAGGGCTGACGCTCACGTTCACCCCTGATGGCGTGGACGCCATTGCTGACATTGCCGCGGACGTGAACGCCAGCGTGGAAAACATCGGCGCCCGGCGGCTTCACACGGTGCTGGAGCGGGTGCTGGATGAGATCAGCTTTTCCGCCACCGATCAGGGCGGGGAGGCGATCACCGTGGATGCAGCATATGTTGACAGTCATATTGGCGATCTAGCCAAAAACGCGGATTTGTCTCGCTACGTGCTCTGACCCCAATGCCCGTCATCCCGGGGCACCGCCGGGCGCCCGGGATCTCCAACAAGAACCTACGCCGTGAGATCCCGGAAATCGCTGCCGCGATTTCCGGGATGACAGTTGGCAAGCACTCGTGGTTTCTGGACTCCCCTGCGAAATTGGGTGTATCATATAGATGAATTTACCACGTCGATGCGAGGCACCCGAACCGGCCATGGCTGAACCTGCAGACAGAGCAACGGAGTACCTTGCCTGCCAGGGAGAACAGGGCGCGTGCGGCTTTGCCGTGACCCAGCGGACGGAATTTGCCTCCAAGTACAAGCCTGCACCGCAGCCCACCTATGAGGAAGTGTTTGAGCTTCTGACCGAAGGCCGCGCTGACGCCGCAGTGGTTGCCGTCCATAACAACCGGACCGGCATGGTAGTGGAGCCACTGTCGCTGATCGCCCAAAACGGCGTGCATGTGATTGACGATGTCTATCAGCAGGTCGAGCACCATGTGCTGGTCACCAAATCGCTGGCACAACGCTTTGGGGTGTTCCGGCCAGACGAAGAACTCGAGCTCCTGGCGATTCAGGATCGCCTTGATGGCGCGCCCGAGAAGCAGGAAGCGATCCTGAGCGCGATTTCGGAAATCCGCTCAGACGATCAGGGCCTGCGCCAGTGCGCCGATTTCATTTCCCGCACCATGCCCAATGCCCGGCGCGTGACCATGACCTGCACGGCGGCGGCGGCAAAGAGCATCAAGACGGAAACCGACGAGCTGAATGTCGAGGTGATGAACCCACCCTATTCGCTAAAGGTGGCGGCCATCGGCTCGGCCTATTCGGCACGCATGTTCGATCTCGTCCGCGTCGGCGGCGCGGTGCGTAAGACATCCGCAGCGCAACTTCCCAACGCTGAAGCCGACAACGAAGACGCGGAGGCAGAGGCGGAACGGGCAGGGGCCGATCACGGCTCCAACACCCCGGCAACCGACGCACGCCTCGTGCGCGGCATTCAGGATTATGGCGAAGGGAACCTGACGCGCTATCTGCTTTTGTCGCGCAAGGCACAAAAGCCAAAAGACGTCGACAAAGCCGCTGCGCGATACATTTTTCTGCAGATTGCCAAACAGACCGGCCAGTTCAATGACATCAAAGACAGGGCCACTTTTAAAGCTCTGAGCGAATGCGCCAAGCTGCGCGGACGGGAAGCTGCTGCAAAGCGTGATGGTCTGCTTAAAAGCGACAGATACTTTTTCGCCGGCGCCCTTATTCGGGAATTCATGGCTGCCTTGAAAGACGAACAAAAGGCTGCCTTGAACAAGGCTCCTAAGAAGGACCGCGAGAAGCTCAAGAAAACTGAAAAGCTGAAACTGCCGGATTTGGAGGCCATTGTCCGGTTGCTGAACCAGCGAAGCTATCGGGACGGGTTCTGGGGCGCCGCCCCGTTTGAATGGTTCCCCGTCTTCCGCGACCCTGCGCCTTACACCGATCTGCCCCCTGAGCGCCGCGCCATGATGGTTGAGGCGACAACCTGCGTCCGGGCGGCGATGGATCATCTGTTTGCCGTTGACGCAGAAACTGGCCTGCGTCGGCTGCTCAGCCCCTACCGGTCGTTTATCGTGCTGACGCCTCCCAAGGGGGAGACGTCCATTTATCCGCTTCTAAGCAAGTTGCTCGGCGCAACCGACGTGGACGCAACAATGGTGCAGGTGCTGCCGCCGCGCAGCCGCGATGAAGGCGAGCGGGCGTTCATCGAGCTCAGGGCCTATCTCGCCCGCAATGAACATGCAGAGCTTATTGGTGATGCGACCGTTCAGAAAGCGCTGAAGGACGTCGCCGTTGACGCCCAACGCAAATCCCATACCGGCACCAATTCAATGTGGAGCGCCGACGCCTGGAGGGGCGGAGGATCGCCAAAGCGCGCTGGCAAAAAGGGCACCTTCCAGTTCAAGGGCTGCATCATGGCGCGCATTCCCAACGCACAGCCGGGGGCGGGCGCAGCGGTTCCTGAAAACAAAAAACGGGCCGCCCCAAGCAGCGGGGCCCGTTTGCATGTGGCACCTAACCTTTGATCTTCCGTATAAAGACGTAATGCGCGCCGGAGCCGCCGTGGCGCGGGTGGGCTTTGCGCAATCCATATGTGATGGCGCTCAGGGGAGCTTGCGCGAGCCATTGCCCGAGCCGGGATTTCAAAATACCCGGGCCCGGCGTCTCGTAAGGGTTGGAATGCCCGGCGCCCTTTGTGCCTTTGCCAGTGATGACAAGCACGCAGCGTGCGCCGCGGGCTTGCGCCCCCAGGATAAAACTCACCAGCGCATCATGAGCTTCTGTTTGGCGCATGCCATGCAGATCAAGCTTTGCATCGATCTGCGCTTGCCCGCGTTTGAGGCGGCGCGCGGTGGCACCATCAATATGTAATTGCGGGGCAGGGCGGGCGGGGGTTGATTTCAGCAGTGCCGGTTTTGAAGTGAGCACTGGCTTGTGCGGCTGTGCTTTGTTGTGAGCTAGCGGCAAGGCATCATCTTGGGCAGGGCGCACATTAGGATGTCGCGGATTGACGGTCCGCGCCACGTGGTTCCAGAGGCTGCGTTCTTCGCCGTGCAATGGGCGACCCTTGCGGCGCATTACTCGCTCTCTTGCGCAGCTTGCTCTGCGAGCAGGCGATCAGCAATGGCGTTGGGCACCAGCACCCACATTTCCCCTTGGTTGCGCATGCGCCCGGCAACTGCGCCGGCTTCATCGCCGTAGCCAAAAAAGATGTCACCGCGGATGGGCCCGCGGATCGCGCCGCCGGTATCTTGCGCCACCATCAAACGATTGAACGGTGTGCCGTCAGGCAATGTGGTGGCGATGTAAATGGGCGCGCCATAGGCGTGATAGCGCGCGTCCACGGCAAGACTATAGCCCGGCGTAAGCGGCACCCCCGCCGCGCCAATGGGGCCAAGCTCTGGGTCATCCACTTCGACCTCGCGAAAGAAAACATAAGAGGCGTTAGTGCGCATCACCTCCCCCGCACCATCGGGATTTTGCTCAAGCCAATCGCGGATGGACTGCATGGAAACATTTTCCAGCGTCAGCGCGCCTTGCCGAATAAGCGTGCGCCCAATGGCGGTGTAGGGATGCCCGTTGACGCCGTCATAGCCTGCGCGCAAAACCGCGCCATCTTCAAACACCACACGGCCAGAGCCTTGTATTTGCAAAAAGAACGCATCCACCGGCCTAACCCAGGCAAGGGGCTGCGCATTGGCAAGCGCGCCTGCTTCGATCTCCGTGCGGCTTTCAAACGGATGCAGGTTGCCATCAACAACACGGCCAGCAATGCGGCCATCATGATCGCCAGGAAAATCCCCCAGCTGCACGATCACAAGATCATCGGGGCGGGTGAGCAGCGGCGTTGAGAACTCTGCCGTCTCTGTGCGGCTGCCTTGCAGCTCCGGCTCATAATAACCAGTGAACATGCCAGTTGTTTCTGAATTGTTCCGTATGCGGATGGGTGTAAATTTTTGCTCAGCGCCCTCCAGCAACAGCGCTGCCGCCTGATCACCTGTTATCATAGTGTCTGGGGTCAACCGCGTGTGGGACAGTCCAAATTCTGCACCCTCTAGCTCCAAACAGGCTTGCCCCCACTCGTTTAGAAACCCATAGAGGCCTGAGTCCCCACCGATGCTTACTTCTTGAAAGGGTAACTCAAAGAATTGCCTAAACGCTTGTGAATCATCTGGATCTTCCCAGTCGTTGCCGCGTAGCCCAAAAAACCTCAAGCAGCCACGGTCTAACGCGCTGAGAATGGATTGCGGGCGCTGGGCCCCCCATCCTGGCAGATCATCGAAGCTGGCCACTTCCACAATCATATGGTCTGGCAATTCAGGAGCTGGCGGTCGCGCAATATAGGAGAAAAGTAACAGCCCGCTCGCCCCAAGGATCAGCAAGGCATAGGCAACACCGCGCATGGGGTCTTACGCCTCGTCAGTGGCGATCAGCACCCAGTTGGGGTCCGGTGAGCGGGTGTCGCGAGAAAACGTCCACACGTCGGTGATTTTGCGCACCGTAGTGGGGTCACCTTCGATCACTGCGCCGTCTTCGTTTTTAGTCACGGAGATAATTTCAGAGATAAACTTCACCACCACCTCGGCCCAAGTGCCATTAAGCGCGGCGCTGGAAATCTTTGCGTCATCAATACCGATAAACGTGGTTTCAATACGCTTGCCTTCGGCTTCGCGGGCGCGCAAGGCGGCATCGAAATCCTCATAGGCTTCATCAGACAAAAGCGGGCGTAAGGAGCGGCGGTTGCCCTCCGCGAACGCCGTGACAATCATCTCATAAGCATGGCGCGCGCCTTCCAGGAAGCCGCCCGGATCAAAGCTGCGATCGGCCAATTGAATATCAAGGATGCCCTGGCCTGAGGCCGAGCCGGGCGCTGCGTCGCGATTGGCATTGGGCATATTGACCACATTGTCAGCGCTTTGATCTGATGCAGGGGCACCATGACGACGGCGGGCCATGGGGTCCGGATTGGGGTTTTCATGGCCCGTGCGCGTGCCCAGCGCGCCAAACAGCTTCCAGCCGATAAAGCCGACGATCGCCAGCAGAATGATGATATCGAAATCTAGCACTGTATCGATTTGCCTTTTTTACCCAGCCTTTAAGCGTCCTTACACTCAAATAGCTGACATTTCCTGACCAAGCCCCATATACAACCCAAGCGCCACCTCGCAGCAAGGGCCCCACGGGATCCAGCTTAACGGTGTGCTGCGGTGCGGTCCACCGCCCTCGTGTTAGGGACATATGGCCCAAGTGAGCTATGAGCAAGAGATATGCTCAAAACCAAAGGAAACAATCGTGGGTTTGACACTTTTCATCGCTTTTCTCATCACGCCCCTCATTGAAATTGCGGTGTTCCTGCAAGTGGGCGGCATTATCGGCGTGATGCCCACTCTCTTGATTGTGATCCTCACAGCGCTTTTGGGGGCTGCCCTTTGGCGCGCTCAAGGCCTAGCCACCTGGGCCCGCGCGCAAGACGCGCTCAATCGCGGCGAGCTGCCCATTAATGAGGTCGCCAATGGGGCTTTCCTTATCGTCGCCGGGGCATTGCTGCTGACGCCAGGGTTTGTCACCGATGCCATCGGATTTTTGCTCTTTGTGCCGCCGGTGCGCCAAGCCATCGCCAAATTGGTCTTTGAGGCCCTGCGCAAAAATATCCATGTCCATGCCACCACTTCTGGGACCAGCGGCGGCAGTGGCCCGGTTATTGAAGGCGAGGCCACAGAAATCGACGACACCCCGCCCCACTAGCGGCCTCATTCTTGTGCCCTTGGATTGGACATGCTAGATGCGCCGCCGAGATCACGGGGGGCGCAAGGGCCCTCCCATCAGGGGAAGCAAGTTTATGAGTGACAATACCCAAGGCGGCGGTGCAGCCGCTCCAACAGCCGGCCCGGCACCATCGAGCGAAAAAGGCAGCGCCTTTCGCGTGCTCACCCAATACGTCAAGGATCTCAGCTTTGAGAACCCCAACGCGCCCCAGGCGCTTGGCAACGGATTGCCGCAACCCGCCATCGACATTCTTGTGGATGTGTTGCCCAAGCAACTTGGCAAAGACCAATACGAGGTTTGCCTGAAGCTTACCGCCCGCGCCACCCGAGGCGACAAAGTCGTCTTTCTGGTCGACCTGCTTTATGCGGGGGCGTTTCATATTGCGGGCGTGCCGGAAGAAAGCCTTCAGCCGCTGGTTCTGATCGAAGCGCCGCGCTTTTTGTTCCCCTTCGCGCGGCGCATCGTGTCTGACCTCACCCGCGATGGCGGTTTCCCGCCGTTGGCCCTCGACTACATGGATTTTGCGCAAATCTATCGTCAGCAATTGGCCAAAGCGAAAGAAGACCAAGCCGCCGCCGCGGACACTGAGGCATCAGGCGACGACGCCTAAGCTGGCGATTTTGCCCACAAGGCGTTTGCGCCCATGAGGTCCACAAAGGCCTCGTGGGCCGTGCGCTCATCATCGCTAAGACGAGCGGCCAGGGGTTGCGGCCGCGGGCCCCGCCGTGCCGGGCCTGCGTGTGCAGACGCGGCGTCATCATCCTCAATCAATGTCAGCCCTGGTTCCCGCCCGCCAATAAGCTCCAGATAAACTTCCGCCAACAATTGGCTATCTAGCAACGCTCCGTGAAGCGTGCGCCCGCTCGAATCCACATTGAAGCGGCGACAAAGGGCATCGAGACTTGCTGGCGCGCCGGGGTATTTCTTGCGCGCGATAAGCAAGCTGTCGATGGCGCGCGCCAGCGGCAGAACTTCACGATTGGCTTTGCGCAGCTCCGCATTGATGAACTTCATATCAAAGCTGGCGTTATGGGCGATAAGCGGGGCATCGCCGATAAATTTCAAAAACTCATCCGCCACATCGGCGAAAAGCGACTTGTCCGCAAGGAACTCCGCTGAGAGCCCGTGCACTTCAAAGGCACTTTGGGGCATGTCCCGCTCTGGATTGAGATACTCATGGAAGGATTTGCCGGTGACCACATGATTGACCAGCTCCAACGCACCAATTTCCACGATGCGGTCGCCGCTGTCGGGATCAAACCCGGTGGTTTCCGTGTCGAACACGATCTCACGCATAACCTGCCCCTCAATGACCCGCTGCCATCATGGCGAACGCTTTGGGGGGCCGTCCAGTACCATTCTCAACAAACCACACACATCGTCATGCCGGGGCCGCGTAATCCGAGGAGCCCGGAATCTCGAACGGCGATATGTATCGCAAGATCCCGGATTTGGCGTTGCCGCCCCGGGATGACGTTATTGAGAGGGCGGAGGGCTTTCACAACACCGCAGCCAAGCCGACTGATTTTAAAGCATATGTTTTTTCTTTATCGCCTGCAGCACCGCCTGCACCTGCCCACGGGCGTCATCAATGCCTTTTGAAGTTTCGATAATGAAATCCGCCCGCTCGCGTTTTTGCGCATCGGGAATCTGACGCATCAAAATGTCGTCGAGCTTTTCTGCCGTCATGCCGGGCCGCCCCAGCACCCGCGCGCGCTGCACCTCTTCCGGCGCACTGACAACAACAATTTCCTGAAAGTTTTTCTCAGACGAGGTTTCAAACAACAGCGGCACGTCGAGCACCACAATCCCTTCGCCGGCCTTGGCGTGTTTGGTTAGCCAGTCCACCTGCACCTGGCGTACCAGCGGGTGAACAATGGCCTCAAGGGTTTTGAGCGCGTCTTGCTGGCCCAGCACCATGGCGGAGAGCCGATCACGGTCCACCGCGCCGTCTTTCACAGCGCCGGGAAACGAGACCGCAATCGGGGCCACTGCCGCGCCGCCTTTGGCGTAGAGATCATGAACCGCCAGATCGGCGTCATAAACCGGCACACCTTCTGCGGCGAACAATTTTGCCGTGGCCGATTTGCCCATGCCGATGGAGCCGGTGAGACCAACAAGAATCATGTGACGAGAGTCCTTTGTGCTTTGACCAGATGGCCGCGCAATTCATCGGTTACCTCAGGGTCGATGCCGAACCAGGCCTTAAAGGCCGGGCGCGCTTGATGGATCAACATGCCAAGGCCATCAACGGGCACCAGCCCCTGCGCCGCCGCCGCTTTGAGCAAAGCCGTTTGGAGTGGCGCATAAACGCAATCGGCCACCGCGCTGCCGCGCGGCATGGCGTTCAGATCAATTTCAAGTGCCGGTTGGCCGCGCATCCCAAGACTGGTGGTGTTGATCAATAGATCGCACGCGTCAAGCGCTACGGAACGCTCGCCCCAGGGCAGGACATGGATGCCGCCCACCAGGGCGGCCAAAGCCTCCGCGCGGGCGCGCGTTCTATTGCAAAGCGTAACTGTGACGCCCGCCCATTTGAGCGCGGCCAGGATCGACATCGCCGCCCCGCCGGCCCCCAATATCACCGCTTGGGCACTGTCCAGCTTCAGCTTTGGTACCGCGCTGCGCAAATTGGCAACAAAGCCAAAGCCATCGGTGCTGTGGCCCGTTAAAGTGCCATCGGCTTCGACAACCACGGTGTTTGCTGCCCCCACCGCTTGAGCGGCGGGACCCAGACGATCCATAAGCTGGGCCACATGTTCCTTATGAGGCAAGGTGGCGTTGATGCCGACAAAACCATTGTCAGCAAGCGCCATGATGAAATGTTTAAGGTCATTGGGCGCAACGGGATAATGGCCATAGCTGCCCTCAACCCCGTATCGCTGGAGCCAATATTGATGCAGCGCCGGGGAGAGCGAATGCGCCACCGGCCAGCCAATAACCCCTGCTTTTGTGCCGCGCGCGGTCATGGTTGCAGCACTCCGGCCTGGCGCAAGACATCCAAAAGCGGCAACAGCGGCAACCCAAGCACGGTGAAATAGTCGCCCTCAATGCGCTCAAAAAGTTGCGCGCCGGGCCCTTCCAGGCGATAGGCGCCGACGCTTTCCGTCAGTCCTGAATCATCGCGTTCGAGATAATCCTCAAGATAGGCGTCAGAAAACGCCCGCATTGTAAGGCGGGCTTCATCTGTATGGGCCCAGAGCAAATTGTCGCCCTGCACCAGGGCAACGGCAGAGACGAGCTCATGGGTTTTGCCGCGCAGGCGCTGCAAGGTTTCGCGCGCGCTGCGTGTGGAGCTTGATTTTTCAAAGATCTCGTGGCCCAGAACCAAAAGTTGGTCTGCGCCGATCACCAACGCATCAGGATGGCGGCGCGCCACTGTGGCGGCCTTAAATTCTGCCAGCGCCCCGGCAATATCAGAAATGCTGGCCCCATCCGCCACCAGATGGTCCCGCAAGGCGCGCTCATCCACGTCAGCGGGGTCAATTTCAAAGGTCAATCCGGCACCGCGCAACATGGCAGCGCGCGCTGGACTTGCGGAAGCGAGAATGAGCGGCGGCACGGTCATGAGGCGGGCCGCCGGTCAGTGAGCAGATTGAGCACAGCGGCGGCGGTTTCCTCGATTGAGCGGCGCGAGACATCAATCACCGGCCAGCCGGATTGGGTGAACATGCGCCGCGCGTCCACGACTTCACGCTTGACCATGTCGGGGTCGGTGTAATCGGTCTCAACGTTTTCATTGAGAGACAACAAACGGTTCCGGCGCACCCGCACCAGACGCTCTGGTGCCACGGTCAGCCCTACCACAAAGGGGGCGCTGCTGTTCTTTAAAAGCTCCGGCAGCGGCATTCCCGGCACCAACGGCACATTGCCAGCCTTCACCCCGCGGTTGGCGAGATAGATACACGTCGGTGTTTTTGAGGTCCGGCTGACGCCCACAAGGACCACATCCGCAGTCCCCAGGGTTTCTATGTTCTGCCCATCATCGTGGGCCATGGTGTAGTTGAGGGCTTCGATGCGCTCGAAATAGGCATCATCCATTTGGTGCTGGCCGGCGGGCCGGTGGGTTTGCACAGCGCCAAGGAATTGCTCGAAGGCGCGCAACACAGGGTCAAGAACCGCGACGCAGGGCATGGCAATTTCCGCGCAGCGCGCTTCGAGCTTATCGCGCAAGTCTTCGCTCACCATGGTAAACATGACGATCCCGGGGTGGGCTTCAATCTCGGTCAGCGCCCGATCAAGCTGCCGCACGGTGCGCACTAGAGCATAGAGATGTTCAACCGCCTGGTGGTCTTCAAACTGAACCGCGGCAGCGCGCGCCACCGCGGCAAGGGTTTCCCCCGTCGCGTCAGAAACGAGGTGAAGGTGAAATGGTTTTCCCGTTCCGGGCTGATCAGTGGTCATGGGCAAATTTGTGGATAAGCACGGACCAAAAGTCCATAGCGCTCACACATTGGATGATCGGTTTGCACCGCGGCCTGCAATCATAACAAAGCACTCCCATAGACACGTTATACCCTAAGAGGGAGCGCAAGTTGCTCGTCAGCAATCATAACGAGGGAAGCGTTGTGGTTTGAAAACTATTTGGGAGGTTTTCGCGGCATCCCATCTGCTAACCCCTTGATTGCTCGGGGGCTGCTTTTTTTCTCCCCAGGCTTGGGGAACTCCCGCACCTGTCGTATGAAAGCTAAGATGTCACGGGAAAACAGCGGGAAAACATTTGATCCCCAATCTCAGCCCTCCCTACTACAACTACTAAGATTCTTTAAGATAGAGAGGGAATAGATTGTCCGCCTCCCAACAAACCCTGGAACGTTCAAACAAGCGGCTTCTCAAAGTCCTTGAGAAGAGTGTGGTTGAGCGGCCACCCATTTGGCTCATGCGCCAAGCGGGGCGCTATCTGCCTGAGTATCGTGAAGTGCGCAAAGGGGCCGGGAGCTTCCTAGAGCTTTGCTATAATCCTAAGCTGGCAGCAGAGGTAACCTTGCAGCCCTTGCGGCGATTTAATCTCGATGCGGCGATCCTTTTTGCAGATATTCTTTTGATCCCTGATGCGCTGGGGCAGAAGGTCTCATTTCAAGAGGGTGAAGGGCCGGTGCTGGAATGCATTTCAAGCGAGGCTGAATTGGCAGCACTATCACTGGATAATATTTCCGGCCACCTTGCGCCGGTGTTTGAAACCCTGGACAGGCTTAAAAGCGAGCTGCCAGACCATGTGGCGCTCATTGGGTTTGCAGGAAGCCCATGGACGGTAGCGACCTACATGGTGGGGGGGCGAGGCTCTCCAGACCAGCGTGCAGCACGCATTTGGGCGGCAAGAGATCCTGCCGGGTTTCAGAGTCTCATCAATCTGGTAGTCGATGCCACGGTGATTTATCTGCGTGAGCAAGTAGACGCCGGGGCGGAGGTTTTGCAGCTGTTTGATAGCTGGGCCGCGAACATGCCCACAGCTGAGTTTGAGCGCTGGGTCATCGCGCCGACAAAACAAATTGTGGCGGCACTGGGTAAAAGTCATCCCGGCGTCCCCATCATTGGTTTCCCCAGAGGAGCGGGTCCCGCAATCCCTGGCTATATCCAGGGCACGGGGGTCGCTGCTGTGGGCCTTGATACCGGCGTTCCAAGGGACTGGGCCGTAGAACATGTGCAGCCCTTGTGCCCGGTGCAGGGCAATCTTGATCCTTTCGCCCTTGTGGCGGGCGGGGAGGCACTTGAGCGCGAAGCCAGAGCCATTCTTGAGAGCTTCAAGGGGGGCGGGCACATCTTTAACCTGGGCCACGGCATTGTGCCGGAAACGCCGCCAGAGCATGTGGCTGATCTGGTGGATCTTGTTACCAGCTGGCAAGGCTGATCGGTATGGGAAATAGGTTAGCGGTCATATTATTCAATCTTGGCGGGCCGGACGCGCCGGGGGCAGTGCAGCCGTTCCTTTTTAATCTCTTCAGTGATCCGGCGATCCTGAATCTGCCGCGAATTTTGCGCTGGCCCTTGGCCAAATTCATTTCCGCGCGCCGGGCGCCAATCGCTGCCACCATATACGCTAAAATCGGTGGCCGCTCCCCGATTGTTCCGGAGACCAAACGACAGGCAGCGGCGGTTGAAGCCCGTTTGAATGAGCGCGGCTGGGACGAGGCGCGGTGCTTTGTCACCATGCGCTATTGGACCCCGCGAGCGGCTGAAATGGTGCAGGAGGTTATGGCCTATGGCCCGGATCAGATCGTATTATTACCGCTTTATCCGCAGTTTTCTGCCACCACCAGCGGGTCGTCCTTGAAAGAGTGGCGCGCCGCAGCGGAAAAAATCGGACTGACGGCCCCCACCGCGACAGTGTGCTGTCACCCCCTGGAGCGCTCGTTTATCGTTGCGCATGCGGAACTCATCAGGGAAAGGCTGGCATCTGTCCCAAACCCGAGGCTGCTGTTTTCCGCTCATGGGTTGCCGCAGCGGGTTGTCGACGGCGGCGATCCATATCAATGGCAGGTGGAGCAAACAGCGCAAAAAGTGGTGGACGAGCTTGGGATCAGCGATCTTGATTGGAGCATCTGCTATCAAAGCCGGGTGGGGCCGCTGAAATGGATTGGACCATCGACGGAAGACGAGATTAAACGGGCGGGCGGTGACGGCAAGGCGTTGGTGCTGACGCCCATAGCCTTTGTCTCTGAGCATTCTGAGACCCTTGTGGAGCTCGACATCGAATACAAGGAATTGGCTGAAAGCTGCGGCGTTCCCAGCTATATCCGCGTTGCGGCCCTTGGCACCGCGCCGGGCTATATGGACGCCCTGGCAGAGGTGGCGTTGGCCGCAGCCGCGCGGGGCCACGGCACAGCCCCCGGAAAAGGCACGTCAGCCCGGCTTTGCTCGGCAAATTGGACCGGCTGCCCAAATGCGGCACCGAAAAGCACAACAGGAGAGCACCATGTGGGCTGAGGCGCAGATCTGGTTTAAAGCCTTCCATATTATCAGCGTCATATCGTGGATGGCGGGGATGCTCTATCTGCCGCGACTGTTCGTCTATCATGTGGAGGCGGGCGTGGGCTCGCCCCAGGCGGAAACATTCAAGGTGATGGAGGAAAAGCTCCTCCGGGTGATTATCAATCCGGCCATGGCAGGGGCGTGGGCTTTTGGCCTATTGATGATTTTTTCCCCCGGCGGCCTTGGTATCGGTGCGGGGGTCTGGCTTTGGTTTAAGCTGGCGCTGGTGACGCTGTTGTCGGGCTTTCACGGTTGGCTTTCAGCTGAGCGCAAGCGGCTTGCGAAGGATGAAATCCGTTACTCTTCAAGGACTTATCGAATCTTGAACGAGGTTCCCGCGCTCATCATGATCGCTGTGGTGATTTTGGCCATTGTGAAGCCGTTTTGAGGTATGGAATATGACAAACTCAAATGAGATGGCCGTCGGTTCGCGCGAGAGCCTTAAGTTTGTAGAGGCTGCCTTAGGCGCTCAAAAAGGCTTGAAGATCCTTGAGGTGGGCCCTGGAAGTGGAGAGCTTGCTTCCGCGCTTCAGCAAATGCGTCATGGAATTTTGGTTGTGGAGCCCTCGGCTGGGTTCGCGGAGGTATGCCAATGCCGAGGGCTGGACACCTTGGTAGAGCCCTGGCCAACAAAACTACCTTCGAGGGATTTTGATGCGGTGCTTTTCGTCAGATCACTACACCACATCGGTGATCTCAGCGCTGCTATTTCTGCAGCGCATGAAGTATTGCGGGCGGGCGGAATTCTTATTTTGGACGACTTCGATTTTAAGAATGTGCCGGCGAACACGAGAGTGTGGTTCTTTCGTTGCCTAAAGCGCCTCGAAAAGCGGGGTTTCAAATTCTCATCAGAGAGTTTTCCAGGACAGTTGCTCGCAACCGATAACGAGTTTGGATGCTGGACCAGGAGTCACGATCACATCCATGAATATGAGTTAATGGAACAGGAGATCGCTGCTCAATTTGAGGTGCTCCATGTCGCGGAAGTGGCCTATTTCTATCGCTATATTGAAAGTGGGCTGGCCGGCCTTCGTGATGGCAAGCGCATTGAAATCGGCCTGGAAATACTCCGAGGTGAGCAGGATGCTGTTTCATCTAACAAAATCAAATGGTTAGGAAGGCGACTGGTCGCCCAAAAAGCGTTGGCGTAGAACGGCGCCCGCGCGAACACAGATTTTACCCCCTTGCCTCAGAGGGTTTTTTGCGTATGTTGCGGGGCAGCGATGGTCACATATCGGCCGTCCAGCTGCCTGTGCTCACCTTGGGTCCTGTTTGGGACGGGACCTGTTAAAGGCGCGCGAGGCGGCTTCTCCTGGGAAACGATTTGGTAAGCCCTTTGGCCGCAGGTTCGGTTTGGGCGATTTGAATCAGATCATGGCCCACTCTCCTTTTCAAAAGCCCCGACCTTTCCCAATTCAAAAAGTCCGGGCCGACCTTCAACAAAGAAAATCAAATGACCATTCAAGAAATAGAGCCCCAGGACGTGCAAGCGCTGAAACTTCAGGATCTCAAAGACAAATCCCCTACCGACCTTCTGGCGTTCGCCGAAGAGCTCGAGGTGGAAAATGCGTCGACCTTGCGTAAGCAGGACATGCTGTTTGCCATCCTGAAGCAGCTCGCTGATCGAAAAACTGATATCGTCGGCATTGGCGTTCTGGAAGTGCTGCAGGATGGCTTCGGCTTTTTGCGCTCGCCAGAGGCCAACTACCTGCCGGGCCCCGATGACATCTATATCTCACCGAGCCAGATTCGGCGCTTCTCGCTGCGTACCGGCGACACCGTCGAAGGGGAGATCCGCGCGCCCAAGGAAGGCGAGCGTTATTTCGCCCTGCTTAAAGTCGGCACAATCAATTTTGAAGACCCCGAAAAAATGCGCCACAAGGTGCACTTTGATAATCTGACACCGCTCTATCCCGATGAGCGGCTGCGCCTGGAAATCGAAGACCCCAGCATCAAAGACCTGAGCGCCCGCGTGATTGATCTCGTGGCGCCGCTGGGTAAGGGCCAACGCGGGCTCATTGTTGCGCCGCCGCGCACTGGTAAAACCGTCTTCCTGCAAAACATCGCCAAATCCATCGCGGCCAATCACCCTGAGTGCTACCTGATCGTTTTGCTGATTGATGAGCGCCCTGAAGAAGTCACCGACATGCAGCGCACGGTGATCGGCGAGGTTGTGTCCTCGACCTTTGATGAGCCTGCTACGCGCCACGTGGCGGTGGCTGAAATGGTGATTGAGAAAGCCAAGCGCCTGGTGGAACACGGCCGCGATGTGATCATCTTGCTTGATTCCATCACCCGGCTGGGACGCGCCTACAACACCGTGGTGCCAAGCTCCGGCAAAGTGCTCACCGGCGGCGTGGACGCCAACGCGCTGCAGCGCCCGAAACGCTTCTTTGGCGCAGCACGGAACATCGAAGAAGGCGGCTCGCTGACCATTATCGCCACCGCGCTGATCGATACCGGCTCCCGCATGGACGAAGTCATCTTTGAAGAGTTCAAGGGCACCGGTAACTCAGAGATTGTGCTTGATCGCAAAGCGTCCGACAAGCGCGTCTATCCGGCCATGGACATTATGAAGTCCGGTACCCGGAAAGAAGAGCTCATCGTCGACAAGAAAGAGCTGCAGAAGGTCTTTGTGCTGCGACGCATCCTGAACCCCATGGGCACGGTGGACGCCATCGAGTTCTTGATCGACAAGCTCAAGCAAACCAAGTCCAACGCAGAATTCTTCGACAATATGAATACGTAAAGCGGGCTTTTGCTCTACTCACGTAGCTTCGCCATGCATCAGCGCCCCTCGCCAAAAGCGAGGGCGTTTTGCATAGGGGTTAGTCCTGTTTCATAACGCCGGATAAGTTTGCCGCGATCAAAGCAGAAGCGATCCACCCAACTGCGATCATCAACCACTGCAGGGTTTTGAGGCCTCCGCCTCGCACCCAATGGGTCAAAATAGTGTCAAGGCCCCAAGCACCGTCTGGAATCCAGTTCTGCCCAAGTGGTATTGAGTCTTGCAGGTGGATGGGCCCACCCGTTTCCCCGGGACGCCATGCGTTTTGCTGCCCAAACTCAGCGAGGGGCAGGAATACGTCGACTGAATACATAAACGCATTAAAAGGGGGTACGGCACCCATCGCGCCGGGCGCATCGCGCTGAATGGAAACTATTGGTGGGCTCTCTGTCATCCATCCGGCCTGATCAGCCGCGGCAAATGACATCCAGCCGAAAAGAATCAGAAACATGCTCAGCGCTAAGGGGCGAGTAGCCGAGTAACCATAGCGGACCGACCAGCCGAGAAATGCCCGCCAAATTCGTGCCAGCCCCCTAAGACCGCCATGGGCAACCACGTGATCTTCTTTGGCAATAGCAATTTGGCGAGCTTGGCGCGGCATACCCATTTTGTGGTAGACGTGAATGAGTTGATCCCACGGTTGCGGCGCAAATCCGTCCCCTCTCAAGAATTGCTTAGGCTGTCGTTTCAACCATGCGATTCTGGAAGCTGGTGCTGTGGCCGCTTGGCGGCTTATTCGATCATAGACAAAGCCATCGAGAAGGACCGGTCGTTCAATGGCGGAACTGATGATCGAGCGCTTCAACGCAGATTGGCTAATGCGATTGACCGCGCGGTGGAGTGCTGGAGGTTTGCTATGACCGTCGCAAAGTGTGCGAGCTGAACAGTCGCGAAGATCGGTTCCACCAAGAATACCTTGATTCGATTGCCACCGAGAAAAGTAGGGGTCTGCGAGATTAAGATCCCCTACGATTTGCGCGCCACTAAATGATAAAACTACACCTTCGTTTCTTGCGTTTTGTGGTTTCAGCTCCGAATCATATATGTGCACATTGCCATTAATGTGAGCATCGCCGAAGTCCGTTTGGCCTGTGATTGTTGTGGCGCCACGAATGTACAATGAATTTTTTAGGTCGAGCCTTTCAGCTGATATTGCCCGCTCAAACGGCCCTCGGGATTCAAGAATTGAATCCGAAATCGAAAACTCATTCTGCACCCTGGCAGCAATCATTCGTATGGTCCCGAACGAGCGGAATTTTTCTTGAAGGTGCAAGCGCCCATCAATTGTTATTGAATCACCATTGAAGCAGAGACCGTGATCAGCCCTGAATGTTGCGCCATTTGCGATTAGGTCGCCTTGAATTACTGCTTTGGAGAATGAGAGTTCTCCTTTAGACGAAAACTCTGCCTGAAAGTAGACCGACCCGCCGACCCTGAGGTGGGCTGCATCTATGGCGCTATGCTTGTGGCATATTCTTGCGCTTATGAAATTTAGCGTTCCTCCAATTCTTGCGCGAACCAGGCTTATGCCGCCATCTACAACGCACTTGTCCGCAAAGGCTACCGTGCCGCTAATTGTAGCGCCATCCATTTCAATTGCGTGTTCATTAGGGGACCAGGATGAAATCCGCGCACCACTTAGTTCGAGGGTGCCTCCAATTTGAATGCCATAAAGATTGATACCGGCAACTTTCAATTTATTGAAGCACAGATTGGCATCAATGCGCACCTGACCACCGGATATGAGGGCGCCCTCGGGCTCCTCCTGCGTAAACTCTGAGCCTGACAGGTTGAGACTCTTGAGGTGTGCTTCGTCAAGGATCAGGCTGTCTTCAAAATCGCAGTTTACAATTTTTAGAGGCCTAGGAAACTCGACGGCGGACAAGTCCAATGACCCGATGATGAGAGGGCGAAACGGAATTGCGGTTTTGTCTGTCTTGCTTTCACCCTCAAGGATGAGCCCGCGTGCTGATATTTGCAGCCAGTCCTTCTCTGCCCGCGTCTTGCGAGTGACGTCGTATTCCCTCGAGGGGTTGCCTCTGGCCATTCGATCATTGTCTTGCAGTATCAGTTTGCGGATGAGATCGGCGCTCACTGTGCGTTCTGCGTCGTGCTTACCAGACGCGCCGGATGCAGCGGTCTTACTTTTGGCGTCCGCATCTTGACCTTGGTGCACGTCGGGCGCAGGGCCTTTGGGTCGCCGGCGCAGAAACTTCCGATGAAATTCCCCCGTCCACGGTTCCCCTTGGCGCACTGCCGCAAGAAGGCTTTCTTCCGCCAGTGTTACCGGTTCCAGTCGCACAATCCCCGCCCCCCATTAAGCCCGTTAGCTATAAGCGTGGCGGATTGTCGATTGCCCGTCAACCGGGCGGGATAAAGCACTTGCAACGTAAGGGGTTAGCGACGCTGCCCGGTGACCAACGTCGTGCCCAAAATCCCTGTTCGTTAGGGGCAGTCCGCATTGATCTCATCAATCTGGCGCTGCACGGCAACGCGACGTTCGGCGATTGCATTCATGCGCTGCACATGTAGGCTCCGTTCAATTCGCCAGGTACGGCTTTGCCCATCTTGCCTATCCAACTCATCCATGACTCTTATGATTTCGTCGCCAATGAAAGACCTTTGTTGCCGCAGCAAGGGGGGCACTGTTTCGCCTGAGGCTTCCAGATCTTCAATTTGCCTGTTCACACGGCTGAATTCGGTACTGAAACTAGCCAACTCGTTTTCAAGAGTGGATGCATCTTCTTCGCTGGGCGGTATTTCTGACCGATTCCAACTGATATAGCGTTCGTTTGCCTCGTCGGCTTCAAATTCGAGTTGCTCACTCAACGCGGTAAGCCGGGCAAGATTGGCGCATGCTCTTTCGGCTTCCAGTTCGCGATCAACGGCTTCGATTAATTCGTTGTATGCATCGGCGTCAAACTCAGGCGTTTCATCCTCGTCAAGTAACTCAGTGTCTTCATCGCCGTCTGTTAGCCCTTCGACAAAGCCATCGATCTCCGCATTGTCCTCTTCATCCTGAGCGACCTCCTCAGGATCAGCCGGTTCAAACTCTTCACTGTCGCCGTCGGGGTCTACGGTAATATAGATCGGGGGCTCTTCTTCCTCATCCGTGCAGCCCGCGAAATCAGGATTGCGCTCGCACGTTGTCAGGCCGGCGTTATCCTGACAGCCGGCCCAATCAGGGTAGGCTTGGCAGTACTCTTCCAGAGTTCCTGGCGCATTGGGATCGCAACTGGCAAGGCCAGGGTCCGCCGCACAATAGTCCTCAAGGGTTTGGGGGCTCGCGTTGCCACCCCAACAAAGCGCGACAATGCCGATCAGCAATGAAAGTTGAGACCACCGCATCTTGAGCCCGCCTTTCAACAAGACCTGCTGCGTTGGGTAAAGTCTAAGCCCTGAGCATCGCCGCCGCAAACCGCACTGCAGCAGCAGGCACTTGGGTGAGGAACAGCTCAGGCTCGATCACTTCCAATTCCATGAGCAGCAAGCGCCCCGCCACTTCCACCACATCGACGCGGGCATAGGTCGTAGGCGCGGGCAAGAAGCGCAGAAACGCTGCCGCTTGTTCAACCAAATCCGCATCGGGATGGATTTGCTCTACCGTGCCGCCCCATTCGATCTGTACACGGATGTCGCCGGGCTTGGGGCGTTTACAAATGGCATGGCTAAAGCTGCCGCCGAAAAAGACAAAGGAGATCTCGCCTTTGGTTTCAATCTCCGGCAGAAACGCCTGCAAAATGTGTGGGCTCTTAGTATCGAGGTGTTCCCAACTCGCGGGATCATGGGCGATGATTTTGCGCAAGCCGATGGCGCCGCCGCTGACGCAAGGTTTAATGACGGCCTCAGCGAAGGCGGGATCTTTAAGCGCCGCGGCAAGCTCAACAGGCGTGGTGGGGCAAAGCATGGTTTTGGGCAGCGCATATCCCTTGCCGATCATGTCCACCAGGTAGCGCTTGTCGATGGTCGCCTCGATCACGCTGAGCGGATTAAGCAGGCGCGCTTCACCGGCATCGATAGCGCGAAGCCATGCCAGAAATTCCTCCAGGCGCTGAAAGTAATCCCACGGGGTGCGGATAACCACGGTCTGTTTGCTAAGGCTTTCCGGCGGCGATTGATGCCAGATAATCTTGCGCGCCGCTGCGCCCTTTGCCTCAAGAGCCTCAACAATCAAATCGTCTTCAGTGACACCGTGAAGAAAATCTTCCGTGGTGGTGGCAAGGGCAAAGGGTTTGCTCACGGAAGGATTACCGTCGCGCCGGTGGTCTTGCGCCCTTCCAGATCCACATGCGCCGCTACGATGTCATCCAGCTTGTAGCTTTGATTGATGGCGATTTTCACCGCACCGGAGGAGACAACACCGATCAAGTCCGCCGCCGTGCGCTGAAGCGCTTCGGGGGTGGCGGTGTAATTGAACAACGTCGGCCGGGTCATGAAAAGTGAGCCCTTGGCGGACAAGAGAAGCGGATCAATGGGGCCCGTTGGGCCGCTGGCATTGCCAAACGTGACAAACAGCCCAAGGGGAGAGAGCGAGTCGAGGGAGGCCATCAAGGTGTCCTTGCCCACGGAATCATAGACCACCGGCACGCCTTTGCCGTCGGTGATTTCGCGCACGCGGGCCGCGACATCTTCGTCGCGATACAATATGGGGAAGTCGCAGCCATTGGCGCGGGCAAGCGCGGCCTTTTCTTCTGAGCCCACGGTGCCGATGACCGTCGCCCCCAAATGTTTTGCCCATTGGCAGGCGATGAGCCCGACCCCGCCCGCAGCGGCGTGGACCAAAATCGTGTCGCCTTCGCGCACAAAGAAGGTTTGCCGCAGCAGGTATTGCGCCGTCATGCCTTGCAGCATCATGGCGGCGCCGGTTTCATCTGAGATTGTGTCCGGCAGCTTCACCACGCGGGTTTCATGCACGTTGATGGCTTCGGCGTAAGCGCCGATGGGCCCGGTGCCAAAGGCCACACGATCACCGAGCGTTAAAGTGCTGACGCCTTCGCCAATGGCCGTAACAGTGCCCGCCCCCTCAAGGCCGAGGCCGGAAGGCAATGGCACCGGGTAGAGCCCAGAGCGTTGATAAGTGTCGATGAAGTTGAGCCCGACCGCGCCCAGTTTCACGCGCACTTCGCCGGGCCCGGGATCGGGGAGGGCCACGGTTTCCAGCTTCATTACCTCCGGTCCGCCGGTCTCGTGAATACGAACAGCTTTGATTTGGGTCATGTCATGGGGCTCCATTGAGGCAGGATTGATAGAGGTCAGTGGATGTGGCCGCGGGGTCAAGAGAATCAAGAAGCGCCCAGACGCCAGCGGGTTGATTGACAGATAATATATCTATGCCCCGATCATGGCCGGCGCGCGCCACCCGGTCCACCGCCAGCGGCAGGTCCCACGGGTCGCTTTGGCGCTCAAACACCCCGTGAATTACGGGCACGCCCGCGCCATCAAGCGAAGCGTTGAGGCGCTCATCAATCTCACTTGTGCCCGTCCAGGCGAGCACTTGGTTCAGGGGGATGCTCGCCCGTCTTAAGCTGGTGAGATCGCTGTAGCTGTTGATGGGCACAGAAATCATGGTGTTGGGCAGAAGGCTGTGAATAGTTGCTGCCTCTTCGATGGAATAGGCGATTGCGATGACGTGGGGGGCCATCCCCGCGTCTTGAACCGCTGCCGCGATGTCTGACCAGTGCGCTTCACCCCTGCGATCAAGCTGTAGGATGGCGCGGCCATGGGCCCAAGCGAGCACCTCACTCAGCAAGGGGATATGGTCGGCGGTGAACTGGCGGTTTAGCCCGCGAAGTTGCAGGTCGCGGAGCTCCCGCCAGGGCCGATAAACCGGGCCGGTGCCGTTTGTGGTCCGCTCCAACTGCTCATCATGAAACAGGATCAGAACGTCATCTGAGGTTTTGGAGATGTCGATTTCCAAAAGCGCGGGGACGGCGTGAAGGGTCGCGCTGAGGGTTGACAGTCCGTTCTCAGGCCGCGCCCCGATGGGGCCACCGCGATGCGCGGCGATGAGCAAGCTGCGACCATCCATACACGCGAAGAACGCAGGGAGAGAGGTCTGCGACAAGTCGAAGACAACGACAGGTGTGCCGGCTTGGGTCGCTCTTCCCCACCAAATGCTGGCTATTGTGGAGAGGACGAGCAGTGCTGCCACCAGGGCCCACGGCGCGGCACGGTGCATGGGCATGGCCTTTAAAGATTCGCCTTGAAGAATGCGATAGTGCGGGAGTTGGCAAGATCGGCTGCGGTTTGGTCAAAGTGCGCGCCGCCGACCCGCGCGAAGGCATGATCATTGCCGACATAGTCATGCAGCGTGGCGTGGTCATTGCCATCTAAAATTTCGTGGATTGCCGCTTGCGCTTCAGGCGGAACGAATTCGTCTTTGGTGGCGATGTGCAGCATAAGCGGTTTTGAGATTTGCGCGGCCTCAGCCAGCGCTTCGTTGATGCGCACGCCATAGTATCCCACAGAGGCATCGGCATCTGTGCGGGTGGCGGAGAGATACGCCAGACTTCCCCCCAAGCAATATCCCACGGTGCCCACCTTGCCGGTTTGCCCGCGCAGGTGGGTGATGGCCGCCTGCATGTCATCCATGCCGCTATCGATATCAAAGGCGCCAAAAAGCTCAAATGCCCGCGCCCACTCGGCCTCGGTTTGGTCCGTGAGCTCGATACCGGGCTCAATGCGCCAAAACAAATCGGGCACCAGCGCCACAAAGCCTTGGCCCGCAAGCCAGTCGGCCACATTGCGCATCACAGTATTCACACCGAAGATTTCCTGCGCCACGACAATGCCGGGGCCGCTGCCGGACGCAGGGGTCGCGAGATAGCCGCCCATGTCCTGGCCGTCTTTGGTTTTGATGGTGGTGTTGAACTCAAACATAGGGGGTCGCCTCCGCGCGTGTTGAAATTTGCGCGCAGTCTAGCCAGAGGATGAGGTAAACGTGAAGGGGCCAGTGGGCGCGGCTGCTATGCGGCAACCACACGGGGGCCCACGGCGAGCACCTGGGCAAGGCCCGCGGGGTCTGTCACCGGCAAGGAGCATTGGGTGCCCACGCAAACATAGGCCGTTGGTTGGTGGCTCTTTTGCTGTTTGCCATGGGCGGGGTGGCCCTTGGGCAATTTTTCTTGCGGGTCCACCACCATAAGAACGCGGCTGGGGATTGAGGCATCAAAGACCGCGCTTAAGAGGGCTTCCGTGCCAGCCTGTTCGCGGCGGCCAATAATGGCAACCTGCACCGGCTGCAAATGAAATTCACATCCCGCCAGAAAGCCGCCGACACTGGTGGGACTGCGTTCCACTTCGCCAGCAAAGCCGTCCATCACCGCGCGCGCGGTTTTGCGGTAGTCATTGCTGCCGGTCATCAGCCATAGTTTGGTGAGGTTGCCGATCATCACCCCATTGGCGTTGGGCATGGCTTCATCAGAAACCATCCGTGTGCGGACGATCAAATCACCGGCATCTTTGTGGGTGGCGAAATACCCGCCCTTATCGGCATCGATGTAGTATGTGTCCATGACACCCGTCCACGCTTTTGCGCGGCTGAGATAGGTGTCATCGCCGGTGACTTCATAAAGCGTCAACGCGGCGGCAATCATATTGGCGTAATCTTCCGCAACGGCGGGGTGGCGGGCATCGCCCCCCAGTGCCGCGTGCCGGAGTTGGTCGCCATCACTCATGGTATTTGTGACAAAGGTGAAGGCGCTCACGGCGGCTTCAAGCCATGCGGGCTTGTCGAACGCCATGCTGGCCTCAGCAAGCGCGACAATCATCAGGCCGTTCCAATCAGCAAGCACTTTGTCATCCCGTGCCGGATGCACACGCGCCTCGCGCACTTCAAACAGCGCCTGGCGCATTTGCGCGAGGGTTTGACGATTGTCTTCGGTGTTATTGGGTTGCGGGTGGAGGCGGTTGAGAATGGTTTTGCCCTCCCAATTGCCGCCCGGCCCCACGCCATAGGCTGCTTTGAACATTACCGCCTCGTCACTGTCGCCAATGACGTCTGTTACTTCCGCTTCAGTCCAAACATAGAACTTGCCTTCAACGCCCTCGCTGTCGGCATCAAGCGAAGACGCAAAGCCGCCCATTTCCGTGGTCATTTCGCGCAAGACCCAGGCGACAGTTTGTTCTGCGGTATCGCGAAACAGAGTATCGCGGGTGCGCTGCCAAGCGCGCGTGAGCGCGGTAATAAGCCCGGCGTTATCATAGAGCATCTTCTCAAAGTGCGGCAGCAGCCAGATCGGGTCGACCGAGTAGCGGCTGTAGCCACCGCCCAAGTGATCGTAGATGCCGCCCATGGACATGCCTTTAAGGGCGGAGGTTACAAGAAGTTCCCGCGCTGGATCTCCATGACGCAGCGCTTGACGCCAAACAAAATCCAAGAGCTGAAGCTGGGGAAATTTCGGCGCGCCTTTCATGCCCCCCGCCTGGGTATCAAAATTGCCTGCGATCTCGGCAAACGCCGCATCAAGGCTGGCTTGATCAACTTGGCCGGCGGTGTCATGTGCCGCGATTTGCCTTAGCGCTTCAGTGATGCGCCCGGCCTGACCCTTGATGTCTTCACCCTTTTCTTTCCAAGCTTGGGCGATGTTCAACAGAATATGTTGGAACGGCGGCAAACCATTGGCTGCTTCCATTGGAAAATAGGTGCCGCCGAAGAACGGCTCGCCGTCTGGCGTCAGGAACATGGTCAGGGGCCAGCCACCCTGCTGCTGCATTACATGCAGCGCGGTCATGTAAATCTGATCCACATCAGGGCGCTCTTCCCGGTCCACTTTGATGCAGATAAATTCGGCATTCATCAGGTTGGCGGTTTCTTCATCTTCAAAGCTTTCATGGGCCATGATGTGGCACCAGTGGCAGGCGGCATATCCAATGGAAAGGATAATAGGCTTGCCGGTGCGCTTCGCCTCAGCAAAGGCATCCGTCCCCCATGCCCACCAGTCGACGGGATTATCAGCATGCTGACAAAGGTAGGGGCTGGTCTCATTGGCAAGGCGATTGGGCATGATATGACTTGATCCTGATTGTTGAAGGCGCGAGTTCTCACAAAGGACGGGGTCCTGTCAACGGCGGGGTGCCCTGGCGGTTAAAGCAGGGCCTTAAGTTAAGGCTGATTGGCGTCAGGCGCTGCACTGGCTTAGTCTGGGGCGCAAAGGAGATGCCCTAATGAAGATCAAAGTTGAGATTGATTGTACCCCGCAGGAAGCGCGGAGCTTTTTTGGGCTGCCGGACCTTGAGCCCTTGAATGAGGCCATGACGGCAAAGCTGCAGGAGCGCATGGAAGCGGCTGCCGGGATGGTGGACCCCGAAACGCTGATGCGGGCGTGGATGCCCGGCGGCGCGGGCTATGACCAAATGCGCAATGTCTTCATGAGTGCCATGAGCAAGGCCACCGGCCGGGGATCAAGCAAGAGCGAGCCTGACGACGAGTGAGTACGGGCACCATCTATGCGCTTTCCTCTGCTGCGGGCCGGGCAGGGGTGGCGGTGATCCGCCTCTCAGGGCCAGGCGCGGGGCCGGCATTAGCTGCGCTTTCGGGCAAATCATTGCCAAAGCCGCGCGCGGCAAGCCTTTGTGAGCTGGCGCATCCCAAGACCAATGCACCGCTGGACCGGGCGCTTTCTTTGTGGTTTCCCGCCCCGGCAAGCTTTACCGGCGAGGATGTGGCGGAGCTTCACATTCATGGCGGCCGCGCGGTCATTGCGGCGGTTCTGGATGCGCTTGGGACTTTTGATGACTTGCGCCCTGCGGAGCCTGGCGAGTTTACCCGCCGCGCCTTTGAGGCGGGCAAGATGGATCTTACCGCCGTTGAGGGCCTTGCCGACCTTATCGACGCTGAAACCGAAGCCCAGCGCCGCCAGGCCCTGCGCCAGATGGAAGGCGCGCTCGCCGGGCGGGTCGCCTTGTGGCGCAGGCAGATCATCAAGCTGGCCGCCTTGGTGGCCGCGGATATCGACTTTCCCGATGAAGATGGCGTCCCCGGCGGTCTTTTGGGCAAGGCCCGGCCGGGGATCAAAGATTTGGCAAACGAGCTGGAAGCGGAACTTGTGTGCGGGCAAAAGGGCGTGCGCCTGCGCGAGGGGCTGGAGGTTGCCATCCTGGGTGCGCCGAACGCGGGAAAGTCAAGCATACTCAATGCCTTAGCGGGCAGAGAGGCGGCCATTGTCTCGGCCACGGCAGGCACCACCAGGGACGTGGTTGAGGTGCAAATGGACCTTGGCGGCTACCCGGTGACCCTCGCCGACACCGCCGGGCTACGGGATGCTTCCGATGAGATTGAGAGTGAGGGGATCAAACGCGCCCTGGCGCGGGCCCAGCGGGCGGACCTAAGATTGGTGCTGTTTGATGCCACCTTGCCGCCAGACCCCCAAGCCAAAGCCCAGGTGCGCGAGGGCGATATAGTGCTCATCAGCAAGGCGGATCTGAGCACCGATACCCCTGATTTCCTCCGCGTCAGCGTCAAAACCGGTGAAGGGCTGGACACTCTGGAGGCCCGTCTGCGGGACGAAGTGGTGGCCCGCGCTGGCATTACCGAGGCCCCGACCCTCACCCGCGCGCGCCATATCCGCGCCCTGGAAGACGCCATCGGGGCGCTGACACGGGCTGAAATGGCCCAGGAAGCTGAGTTATGCGGGGAAGATCTGCGCCTGGCCGCCCGCGCTTTGGAGCGCCTTATGGGCAAGGTGGACGTGGAAGACCTGCTGGATGTGGTTTTCGCTGAGTTCTGCATTGGGAAATAGTGGTAGATGTAGGCGCTATCAAGGACTACATAAGGTTGAGACCGGCACCTTTCGGCCCGGCCTCGATCTTTGTCTGCAGGGATATGTTTCCAGTGATCCTTCTGCAGCTCGTGAGCTAGATATAGTCTGAAAAAGTAAAATATGCAATACGAATTCTCTCTAACGCCCAGCACATTGGCGACAATTAGGTCAACAATGTCGAGTGGGCGATTCTCAAGATATCTGGGCCTAGCAAAAGGTGATGATCAATACGCCATCCGCTTGTACGCTTGGAACATTCAGTTATCTCAAGCATTTAACCTTCCAATACATATTGGAGAAGTATCCCTGCGAAACACCATTGCAAAGCCAATCTATCGTAGATTTGGCGATAGATGGCCTTGGGAGACGGGCTTTCACGGAATTCTGGTGGAGCACCATCGGATAAAGCTAGAGCAAATAATAGAGAGGGAGCAAAAGGCGCGAAGAAGCACACCAACGACAGATCAGGTCTTAGCCGCACTTCCACTCAATTTTTGGTGTAGTATGTTGACCGCAAGATATAGCTCACACCTGTGGGCGGTCGGGACCAGTCGATCTTTCCCATATGTTCCGGCGCGTACCACTCTGGATACGATAATGAAACGAGCAGAAGGATTTCGACTGTTCCGCAACAAGATCGCGCACCACTATTGTATTATTGATAAATCACCGACCCGAGAACATGACAGGCTGTTGGGATTAATAGGGTGGATATGCGCGGATACCGAATGGTACTGTCGGGAGCTTTCAGATGTGCCTCAAGTGATAGGTACCAAACCGCAGCCATAGTAGCCAGTGTTTCACGTGAAACATCTTGGCGTTGGCGGCCCCCCGCGCTACATAGCCCGGCATGACCGAGCCCATCCCCTTTGATGTTATTGTAATTGGCGGCGGCCACGCCGGCTGCGAGGCTGCGGCAGCAGCGGCGCGCCTGGGGGCAAAAACGGCGCTGCTCACCCACAAACCAGAAACCATCGGCGAAATGTCCTGCAATCCTGCCAGCGGGGGCCTGGGCAAGGGCCACCTGGTGCGGGAAATTGATGCTCTCGATGGCGTCATGGGCCGGGTGGCGGACGCCAGCGGCATTCAATTCCGCATGCTCAACCGGCGCAAAGGCCCTGCCGTGCGCGGCCCCCGCTGCCAATCGGACCGCAAGCTCTATCGCGAAGCCATGCAGGGGGAAATGGCGGGGACGCCAAATCTGACTATTGTGGCGGCGGCGGCGGAGGACCTTCTGATCGAGGACTCCCGCGTTGTGGGGGTGGTAACAGCTGCGGGGCAGGAAATCCGCGCTGGCGCTGTGGTGCTCACCACCGGCACTTTCCTCAATGGGCTTATTCATATTGGCACCGAGCGCATTCCTGCCGGCAGGATAGGAGAGGCCCCGGCTATAGGCCTTTCAAAGCGGCTTTACGGCCTTGGGTTTGATATGGGGCGGCTCAAAACCGGCACCCCGGCGCGCCTTGATGGCAGCACCATCAACTGGGCCCAGCTTGAGGTTCAGCCTGGTGATACGCCCCCGGTGCCGTTCTCATTCCTGACCCCTGAAATCACCGTGCCCCAGGTGCCTTGCCACATTACCCACACCACGGCTGCGACCCATAAGATCATTGCCGATAATCTGGATAAAGCCCCGGTCTATTCAGGCCAGATCGACGGCGTGGGCCCGCGCTATTGCCCCTCCATTGAGGACAAAGTCGTGCGCTTTTCAGGGCGCGACAGCCATCAGATTTTCCTGGAGCCCGAAGGCCTGGACGATGACACGATCTATCCCAATGGCATTTCCACGTCATTGCCAGAAGACGTGCAGCGCGCCTTTGTGGCGACCATTCCGGGGTTGGAAGAAGCTGTGATCCGCCGCCCGGGCTATGCCATTGAATATGACTATGTGGACCCGCGCGAGCTGCGCGCCACGCTGGAAACCCGCCGTTTGCCTGGGCTTTATCTCGCCGGGCAGATCAATGGCACAACCGGGTATGAGGAAGCCGCCGCCCAGGGGCTCATGGCCGGGCTCAACGCTGCATTGGCCCTTGGCGGGGAGGAGCCATTTGTGCTCGACCGCGCCGATGCCTATATCGGCGTTCTGATCGATGATCTGGTGACCCGCGGGGTTTCAGAGCCCTATCGCATGTTCACCAGCCGGGCGGAGTATCGCCTCATCCTGCGGGCCGATAATGCGGACCAGCGCCTGACCCCTTTGGGCCTCAATCTGGGCTGCGTCGGCCCCGTGCGCGGCAAGGCCTTTGAAGCAAAGGCCCAGCGATTGGCGCATGCGCGAGCCTTTGTGACAGCGGCCAATCTTACGCCAAACGAGGCCCGTAGCCACGGCTTGGCGGTCAATCTCGATGGCCAGCGTCGCACTGTGGCGGATCTCTTGGCCTATCCATCCATCGGCTTTGCTGATCTGGCAAAGGTTTGGCCGGAGCTGCTGGATTTTGCCCCGGACGTGCAGGAGCAAGTGGAAATCGACGCCGCCTATGCTGGCTATCTCGATAGGCAAGAGGCAGACATCCTAGCATTCCGCAAAGACGAATCCCTTGGCTTGCCTGATGATCTGGACTATGGCGCCATCAAAGGGCTCTCCAATGAAATGCGTGCCAAGCTTACCGCGGCACGCCCGGCGACCCTTGGCCAGGCAGCGCGCGTGGAGGGGGTGACCCCGGCTGCGCTTACTTTGCTGCTCAATTTGGTGAAAAAAGGCAATGTCCGCCGTTCCGCCTGAAGCGCTCGAGGCGCTCAAATCTTTTGGAATTGTTTCACGTGAAACATTGGACGCCCTCAGCGCCCATGTGGCGCTTTTGGAAAAATGGCAGCCCAAAATCAACTTGGTCTCGAAAGCGAGCCTGAAAGACGTTTGGACCCGCCATGTGGTGGACTCAGCACAGCTCTGGCCGCTGATCCCGGAGAACGCCACTACGATCACAGACCTTGGCAGTGGGGCCGGATTTCCAGGGCTCACTCTGGCCATTTCGGGGCGCGATCGTCCAGGGCTAAAAGTCCATCTGATTGAGAGTGACAGCCGCAAAGCGGTGTTTCTGCGCGAGGCCATCCGCGCCACCGGGGCCCCTGCTGAAGTGCACAATGCCCGCGCGGAAGTGCTTGAGCCCTGGGCCTCTGATGTAGTGACAGCCCGTGCCCTCGCCCCGCTCATTGAGCTTTTGCCCCTGGCGGTGCCATTTGTAGGTAAGGGGGGAATCGCCCTATTCCTAAAGGGCAGAAGCGCGGATGATGAATTGACTAACGCCCGCGCCTGGGGGAGATTTGAGGCCCAAGCCCTCCCCAGCCATACCGCCGGAGAGGCGCAGATTCTCAAGCTTTCCGGCTTTCGCCCGGCTTAGTCGCGGGCCTTTTGATTGACAAAGTATGACCGACGACATAAGCGAGCAAGCAAAGCCGGGCCGGGGCAAATCGCCCCGTATTCTGGCCATTGCCAATCAAAAGGGCGGGGTGGGTAAAACCACGACGGCGATCAACCTTGGCACGGCGCTGGCGGCGGTGGGCGAGAAGGTGCTGATCATCGATATGGACCCTCAAGGCAACGCCTCCACGGGTCTGGGCATTCCGCGCAATGAGCGGGAGATTTCCACCTATGAAGTGCTGGTGGACGAGACCCCCATTGCCGATGCGGTGAAACCGACCAGGATCCCGAACCTTTCCATTGTGCCTTCCACAGTGGATCTTTCCGGAGCCGAGTTGGAACTCATCAGTGCGCCACGCCGGTCATTTCGGCTCCGAGACATGTTTGAGCAATTCGCGCAGGGCAGCGCGGCGGCGTTTACCTATGTGCTGATCGACTGCCCGCCATCGCTCAACTTGCTCACCATCAATGCCATGACGGCAGCGAACGCGGTGATGGTGCCGCTGCAATGTGAGTTTTTCGCGTTGGAAGGTTTGAGCCAACTTCTTCGCACCGTAGAACTGGTGCAGGGCTCCCTCAATCCAGAGCTTGAGATACAAGGCATCGTGCTGACCATGTTTGATCGGCGCAACAATCTCTCTGACCAAGTGGCCAAGGACGTGCGCGAATTTATGGGCGACAAGGTCTACAAGACCGTCATCCCGCGCAATGTGCGGGTGTCTGAGGCGCCCAGCCACGGCATGCCGGCGCTGGTTTATGATCTCAGATGCGCGGGCAGTCAGGCCTATATCCGCCTCGCTGGTGAAGTCATCCAGCGGGAAAAAGATTTACGCGCGGCGTAATTGCGCGCGAGCGAACAAGAAGGAAAGCCAGCAATGGCTTCGGTGATATGGCAAGAGGATTAGGTCGCGGGCTCTCAGCCCTGATGGGTGAAGAAGACGCCCCCGCGCGGAAAGATGCTGCAGCGGGCCCGATTGAGGTCACCGAAATGCCGGTGGAGTTTTTGGAACCCAACCCCTATCAACCCCGGCGCATTTTTTCTGAAGATGATTTGAAAGACCTCACCGCCAGCGTGAAGGAACGCGGCGTGATCCAACCCATCATCGTGCGGCCAAAGCCCGGTGTTGCCGGGCGTTATCAGATTATTGCCGGGGAGCGCCGTTGGCGCGCCGCCCAGCGCGCGCAACTGCACAACGTGCCGGTACGGGTGAAAGAGCTTGATGATTCCCAGGCGCTTGAAATCGCCATTGTGGAAAATGTTCAGCGTACTGATCTTAATGCCATCGAGGAAGCCTTGGGCTATCGCCAGCTGATGGATGAGTTTTCCTACACTCAAGACGCGCTGGCGAAATACATCGGCAAGTCGCGGCCGCATATTGCCAATACGCTTCGGCTCTTGGGGTTGCCCGAAGCGGTGCAGGTGATGCTGGCGGACGGACGGCTTTCCGCCGGCCACGCCCGCGCCATCATGATGTCGCCGGAGGTGGCGCAACTTGCCAAACAGGTTATCGCCGAGGGGCTCTCTGTGCGTCAGGCCGAAGCGCTGGCGAAAGACGGGGGCGATGTTGGCGCTAAGTCAAAGAGCAAGGGTAAAACGCCAGCACCGAAAGACGCCGACACGCGGGCGCTGGAAAAACGCCTGATGGATGCTTTGGGCCTCAAAGTTGAGATCAGCCACAAGGGCGAGGCGGGCAAAGTCACGTTGTCCTACAGCACGCTGGAACAACTTGATGACATCGCAAAGCGGTTGGCGCGATAGGTGATCCTTGCTCACTCTGCCCCACGCCGTCATTCCGGGGCGTCGCGGGACGCGAGGAGCCCGGAATCTCAGAGCCCCTCACGTGGTGCAAGATCCCGGACAATCGCTGGCGCGATTTCCGGGATGACGAGGGGGGTGCGTGGCGGGCAAGGTTACGCTCAGCTACTCAACGCTGGAACAGCTTGATGACATTGCAAAGCGGTTAGCGTGGTAAGCTGGGAGATTTAGGTCCCAACCTTGGCCAGGTTCTGCAGGTCCAACTCGATTAGTTCTAGCAAACCATAATAGGTCTTGATGTGCCCGTTGATACGTTTGAGCTCATCCTCACGCGGCATACGCCGCAGCAGAATTCTTTGTCGATCAACAAGAACCTCTGCATAGAGTTCAATTAGAGTGAACACCTGCAATGCAAAAAAGTGTCGGCTTAGAACGTTCCTTTCCCATCGATTTGCAATTGCAACTTCGCGAACCTCGACATTTTTAAGGGGGCTGTGAAGCAAGAGTTCGGCAATGAACTCCCGATCTGAGAGCAGCACGTCCTCAAGGGTCTTGTAGTTCGAATACTCAGAAATTAGGCCTTTGATGCTATCCCATCGCCTGTTGATAAACCGCTTCTCTTCCTCGATCTCCGCAGCAAGAATGGCAGCGGCATCACCGGCTGAATTTGCTCTGTCTTTCCGCATCTCCTGGCGCTCATGCGAAACAATCCACCAAGCAACAAGAACTGCGATCAGGCCGCCGACAACGGAGCCAAGAAAGTCGCCATATGTAGCAAAAAACTGCCCCCGGCCTAGTGTGGGTAAGTCCGCAGCACCCGCGCCGATCAGAACGCCGGCAACGACGCTGATCAAAAACACCAGCCACCGCTTCTCCATAAATCGCCAAATCTGTTTCATATGAGTTGAAATCATCCCGCTAGTTTGCGGCGAGTCGGGGGCGGTGCAAAGGCGCGCTTCGCCTCCCTTTCTTGACGCGCCCCGGTTTATCCGGGGTGCCCAGGGCTGCTTTAAAATGGGTCCCCCGGATAAACCGGGGGACGTCGAACTAATTTGAATTGTCATCCTCGGGCGAGCGCTAGCGAGACCCGGGGATCTGGCTGACTTAAAGTTTGCGCAAAAGTGGTTACTCAAGACGCGGGCGCAGCCAGATGTCCGGGTCTAGCCCGAACATGACGGCGTGGGAAGTTCCACGTGCCACAACTTCCCCCCATCCCGGCCTTCCCCCGCAAGGGGGAAGGAGGCGCAGGCGTCGCGGGCACACCGCCCTCTTACTCAATTAAGCGATTGCGCAAATCCTCTGACGGCAGAGGGCAGACGCGGCGGCCAAAGAAATAGCGGCTCGCGGCGATAAGATCATAAAGCCCGTCCCCCAAAGGTTTTGGCAGCGCGCGCAAGCCCGCCAAAAGCGACCACGGTTTGCCCAGCGTCCCCATGGCAATGGCGAGGCCTTGCATCTTGGTGTGGGCGGTGCCGCCTACAATGATGATGTTGGTTTCCATCTCATCGGGGTCGAGATTGTGTGCCGCATAAAGCGCGCGGCCCGTTGGTGACTGCGCGGTGACAAATGAAAACCGCGCTGCCTTGTCGTGGTGCACCACAAAGCGCACAAAGCGGGAGCACGCGGCGCAAAGCCCGTCAAAAACAATCAGGTCTTGCGCGGCAATCTTCTCGTCCATAGCCCTTCACTTAAGGCATAACTAGCGCCGGGCAACCGCGGCCTGGCGCGTGAGCGACAATACCACGCGGCCGCAAATGGCCCCGTGGGGCTGGCCGGTGGTTTTGCAGTCCGCATCGGCGGCCTCGAGCAGCACCAAAGCGCGCTCTGCAGAGGGGCGCGGCCATAGGGCCGCCTGTCGCGCCAATGCTTTATCGCGCGGCCAACGCACCGGCGGGCGCAAGGTGCGGATGGCATCCTGGGTGTTGCCATTTTTCTCCGTGAGTCCGGCAAGCAAATGCAGCAGCTTCATCTGGTTCGTCAGCATACGGATTATCTGTGGCGCCTGGGTGCCAGAGATCAGCGCCTTTTGCAATTCCCGGTCGGCGCGGGCCATGTCGCCGCTGGCCACGGCATCGATCAAGCCGTCAAAGCGCGCTTCGTCGTTACCAGCAATAATGGTGCGCACATCGTCTGCTGTGACTTCCTCGGCGTCACCCACGTAAAGGCAGAGCTTTTCAAGCTCCCGCCGCACCAGGCCCCGGTCACCGCCCAGGCGTTCGGTCAAAAGCGGCATGGCATCGCTTGCAATGCTAAGCCCCTCGGCCTTCACCACACCGCGAATGAGATCTTCCAGCGCCGCGCCTTCCTCGGCGTAGCACGGCAATGCCACATGCACTTTTGAGGCTTCAAACAATTTACGCAAACCTGAGCGCGGTGTGAGGTCGCCTGCTTCGATGATAAGCCAGGCATCGGTTTGCTCAGCCGGTTGCAGTTCCGCCAAAGCGGCTTCCACATGTTTGGAAACCGCATCTGTGCCCGGGCGCAAGCGCACCACGCGGTCGCCCCCCATAAGCGAGAGCGAGCCAAGGGCGTTCGCGAGCACGGAAGGATCAGACTTTACATCGCTGTCGGATACATCGGTGACCAGAAACGCATCGTTGAGGTCCGCCACCACTTTCTTGGCCAAAGCCTGCCCGCGTTCACGCACCAGGCCCTCGTCGGGGCCATAGACAAGCACCGCCGCTGCCGGGGGTTTGCCCGCGCGCATGAAGCTTTGAATCTCGTTGGTCTTAAGGCGCAAGAACGGGCCTCTATGGATGTGAGGTTACGGAGCGGTGGTGGTGCTGATTTGGCGATCAAAAAATATGCCCAGGCGCAAGCGAATGTCTTCCGATAATTCCACCGCCGCGCGTTCTTCCGCGTCCCGTTGCGCCGACAGGGTAGCAAACTGGTTGTCCACAACATTATAGGCCGCAATGGAGCGGCTATCGCCTTCGTGGATCGCGTTACCGGAGCGCACATCCATCAATGTGTAATGGGCGTTGAGGCGATAGTTATACCGCGTGATGGAGGCATCGCGCTCAATGGCGACGCCTTCCCGGTCTTCGCGCAGGCGCACCCGCAATGTGTAGTCCGGGGTGACGGGCTCCCCATTGGGGGAGAGCCGTTCAAACAGGGCGTTGTAAACGTCATAGCCCAAGCGATCATCGCGCACCGGCAGCACTTGTATCTGCGCCAGCTCATTTTCTGTGCGCGACGCGGTGCCTTCGTGCACGCCATAGAGCGGTGCAAATCCGCAAGCGCTCAGTGACGCCGCAAGCAGGGCACCGATTATGACTTTCACCGCTTGCTTGACCATCGCTAGACCCACTGTTTTCTGACACGAACTTTAAACCACAATATTCACGATACGCTTAGGCACCACAATCACCTTGCGCACGGTCTTGCCCTCAATGGCGCGCTGCACGGCATCGTTTCCGAGGGCCAGGGCCTCAATGGTAGCGTTGTCCGCGTCCGGTGCAATCTCAATCTCGCCGCGGCGCTTGCCATTGACCTGAATGGGCATGGTGAGGGTGTTATCCAGCACCAATTCGGGGTCAAATTCTGGCCAGGGGCTTTCCACCATCAAGGTCTCGTGACCCAGCACTTGCCAAAGTTCCTCGGCCAAATGAGGCATGAAGGGATTGATCAGCCCAGTGAGTTTCTCCAAAGCCTCGCGCACGGCCCACGCGGCCCCCGCCCCGCCAATACGGTTCGCCCCGGCCACGCTGCCAATTTCAGAGGCAAGCTCATAGCATCGCGCAATGGCACGATTGAAGCGGAAGCCTGCAATGTCAGTGGTGACATCGCGCACGGTTTTATGGGCGGTCTTGCGCAAGGCCGCTGCTTCGGCTGAGAACGCAGCTGGCGCGGCCCCGCCCACCTCAGGCAAATGCGGCAGCGCATCGTTGGTCAGACGCCAAAGCCGCTGGACATAGCGCCACGCGCCATCAATACCGCTTTGGGTCCATTCGATGTCGCGCTCCGGCGGGGTGTCGGACATCATGAACCAACGGGCGGTGTCGGCACCGTATTGCTCGACAATCTCTTCAGGGTCGATGGTGTTGCGCTTGGACTTGGACATTTTTTCCACCGCGCCCACGGTTACCGGCTTGCCTGAGCTACGCTCAATCACCGCGCCGTCTTTGCGCTCAATGTCATCGGGATAAAGCCAAGCGCCAGCAGCAGACTTATAGGTTTCGTGGATCACCATGCCTTGGGTGAAAAGCCCGGCGAAGGGCTCGCTCATATTTGGCGGCAAGTGTCCGGTCTTGGCCATGGCGCGGGCGAAAAAGCGCGCATAAAGCAAATGCAGCACCGCGTGTTCCACGCCGCCGATATATTGGTCCACCGGCAACCAATAATCTGTCGCGGCGACATTGGTGGGGGTGGCGACCGAGTTGTCGCAAAACCGCGCGTAGTACCACGAGCTATCCACAAAGGTATCCATGGTGTCAGTTTCGCGGGTCGCGGCCTTGCCGCACTGGGGGCAATCAACATGTTTCCATGTGGCGTGATGGTCCAGCGGGTTGCCAGGTTTCTCAAAGCTCACATCGTCCGGCAGCTTTACCGGTAATTGATCAACGGGCACGGGGACCACGCCGCAGGCCTCGCAATGAATCATGGGGATCGGGCAGCCCCAATAGCGTTGGCGCGAGATCAGCCAATCGCGCAAACGGAAAACCGTTGTGCCCTTGCCGATGGCTTTGGCTTCCAGCGCTTTGCATACCGCCGCAATGCCGTCATCCACGCCGAGCCCATCGAGAAACTCTGAATTGATCAATGCGCCAGGGCCCACATAGGCCGCGCCGTCTTTGAGCACGTTGAACGAGGCATCCCCGTCGGGGCTCACCACCGTGGGGATTGCAAGATTGTATTTCTGCGCAAACTCAAAGTCGCGGACGTCATGGGCGGGGCAGCCGAAGATGGCGCCAGTGCCGTAATCCATCAGCACGTAATTGGCCACGAAGACAGGCACTTCAGATGCAGCGTCAAACGGGTTTACCGCTTTCAGCCCGGTGTCAAAACCGGTTTTTTCCGCAGTGTCGAGATCGGCCTGCATGGTGGAGCTTTTCGCCACCTCCGCGCAGTAAGCCGCCAGATCCGCGTTATCTTTTGCCAGCGCCCTGGCCAAAGGGTGATCGGCGGCAATGGCGCAAAAGCTCATGCCGAAAATCGTGTCCGGGCGCGTGGTGTAAACGTCCAAGCCGCCTTGCGCTGCAGAAGCACCGCTGCCTTTAAGCTTGAACGTAATGTTCGCGCCATGGGATTTGCCGATCCAGTTGGCCTGCATCAACCGCACATTGTCGGGCCAGCGTGTCAGCTTGTTTTCAACGGCATCCAGTAAGTCGTCGGCATAGTCAGTGATCTTGAAAAACCACTGGGTGAGTTGACGCTTTTCCACCGTGGCACCGGAACGCCAGCCCTTGCCGTCCACCACCTGCTCATTGGCGAGCACGGAGTTTTCCGCCGGGTCCCAATTCACCGTCGCGCTTTTGCGATAGGCAAGGCCAGCGTTGTAGAAATCCACAAACAGGCGCTGCTGGTGTTGGTAATAGCTCGCGTCGCAAGTAGCGAACTCGCGGGACCAGTCGAGCGCAAAACCCATAATGCTGAGCTGCTCTTTCATGGCTTCGATATTTTGCCGGGTCCAGGGACCAGGATGTTCGCCGCGTTCGCGAGCGGCGTTCTCGGCCGGCAAACCGAATGCATCCCAGCCAAAGGGCTGCAGCACTTCAAAGCCTTGCGCGCGCTTAAAGCGCGCCACCACATCGCTCATGGCATAATTGCGCGTATGGCCCACATGAATGCGCCCCGAGGGATAAGGGAACATGGACAGGACATAAGCCTTGTCCTTGCCGGAATCCGCGCGCGCCAAAAACACATCGCGTTCATTCCAGATCCGTTGCCATTTTTGCTCGATGGGTTTGGCGTTGTAGCGCTCGGGTGTGCTCATCTTGTTGCTCTTTGAAAGTCCGGTCTCTTGGCCCTAATGGGCGGCTTGGCTTTGGTCAATATCTCGAGGCAAAAGCCCCTGCGGCCCGCCAAGCGCTTAAGCTTGGCGAGGGGGAAATTTTTGCCCGTCAGTTGGAAGGGTGCGTCGGCGCTTTAGTTGTCGAACTGCGACACCCGCAACTGGCGGGCGCGTGTAAGGATGGCGTTCTCAATACGGATGGCCATTTCAGGATCAACTTCCGCATCGGCCCACATGGCCGCTGCGACGGGTTGCTCCTGGCGGAAGACATTCACCCGCACCCCGTCTGCGCGCAGGCGGCGATCAAGAATAAAGACCGTCAGCTTAAAGCGCTCCGATGGGCTTTCCGGCGTGGTGTACCAATCGGTGATGATGACGCCGCCAAACGGGTCGGTGGTCGTAAGTGGCATGAAGGAAACCGTATCCAGTGACGCGCGCCAAAGGAATGAATTGACGCCGATGCCGCCGCCATTGCCACTGCCAGAGCTGTTGCCGCCATTGTTATCGCCGCCAAAAAGCGTAATCCCGTCGGGGCCAAACAGGCCGCCGCGGTTTTGCTCTTCTGCATCACGACCAAAGGGGTCATGGCGCTCGCTACCGCCATATTGTTCGGGATATCGGCTATCGGTATTTTCACCGGTACCCATGCATCCAGCCAGACCAAACCCAATAAGGGTAGCCATGGCCAGAAGGCGGGCAGACCGGCGCAGCTGGGGGGCAAACGCCATTTCTGAACTCCTTAAGAACCGACAATTCGGTACGTCTTTCGGGCGCTTATACCGTGGGCGCGCGTGGCTTTCCAGCGAAAAACAGCCCTATTGGCCAAGGTTTTAGCGCGGGGCTGGGCGGGGGTGATCAATGCCTGGGGCCCCGATAGGCAAACTGGCCTTGAGCCGACCCGCAGGACTTGCTTGCGTCTGCGCTTGCTGGACACTACGGGTGACACCGAGGACGCGGACGGTTTGCTAGTCTTTGTTGAACGCTCAACTGGGTTCTAAGCTGTTGAAATCGCTGGACTATCAGCGCCACTGAAAGGAAGCGACCTCCACCCCTGATTGCAATACACCCTCAATAGTAGAAATGCTGCGTCGCAGAACTGTAGCGCGCCAGACACACATATGTCATGAAACGGACGCGTGCCTCGAATCGCGGCGTTCTTCGCTTGAAGAACCCCCTTTAAGTGCGCATTCTTAACCACGAACTTGAAATTGACAGACCGGTCCGGTGGCCGGTCGTCTTATTTGCTCTCGGTGGAGGGGACGCATGAAAAAGATACTCTTGGGGACAACGGCACTTGTTGCCGTCGCAGCGATGAGCACCCCGTTAGTCGCAGCTGAGTCAATTAATCTCGGCCTGCGCGGTTACCATGTTGGCGGTGTTGCTTATACTGACGTCGACACCAGCTCTGGTGATCCGAACGAAATTAACTTCGGTTCTGATTCTGAAATTCACTTCCGCGGCTCGACGGTTTTGGACAATGGCCTGAAGGTCTCCTTCCGTGCCGATCTTGAATTGGAAGATGACGGCGCCGTGGATAGCGATGCTGACACCATCGACGAAGTTTACATTCAGTTCGACGGTGGCTTTGGCCGCATCCAGTTTGGCCAAAACGACGGCGTGATGGACCAAATGGCCGTTACTGCTCCGCTGATTTTTGCAGAGCACGGGCACAACGATCCGGACATGGATCCGTTTGGCCCCTACGGGTTTGGATCCAGCTCGCAAGTTGGGCTCACCAATGCAACACCTGGCGTAGGCAATCCCATTGATACCTATGCGGATTTCTCCAACGACAATATCAAGCTCACGTACTTTACGCCGGACTTGAATGGCTTTCAGTTTGGGCTCAGCTTTACACCGAACCCGTGTAAGAACGACACTGGCTATTCTGGCTGCGTGACGACCGAATTTGGTCGCAACTTCTGGGAAGCGTCCGGCACATATCGCCAGGACTTCAACAATGTCACGCTCAGCCTCTCCGGCGGCTACGGCCAAGGCGAACAGGGCTCTGGCGCTGAAGAGCCTCGTGAATGGAGCCTCGGTGGCTCGTTGGACTTTGGTGGCTTCACCGTTGGCGGCTCCTACGCCAACAAGCAAACCGGCGGCGGCTTCGGTGTTACCACTGAGCAAGATCACTGGGATGCCGGCGTATCATATGAAACCGGCCCGTGGTCCTTTATGCTGTCCTACGGCACTGCTGAAGGCGACATGGATTATGGCTCAGTGGAAGACGAAGAATTCCAAAGCTGGCTTGGCGGCGTGACCTATATGTACGGCCCCGGCATGCAGTTTGGCTTCGGCTTGCAAACGCTGGACGTGGATGATTCAGGCGTTAGCGACGATGAAGACGGCTTGGCGGTCTTCTTCGAGAACGCGATCACGTTCTAAAGACTTAAAGCATCTGAGGGGATGCGAAGGGGCGGCCTGCGGGCCGCCTCTTTTTTGTGCCTGAATGACTTACGTCTAGGCCGCGCCCCATTCTTGCTCTCCCAGCCCCGTTAAGATATTGTTAACTATGTTTCAGATGCCCCGAAGGTCAGACATCGTGGCGCGGCGTAGGTGATAAATACTGCAAGCACGCAGGAGCCTTGGGGAGCGGGACATGAAATCATTTTTTATGGGTACAACGGCACTGGTGGCCGCGAGCATGGCGGCAACGGCAGCGCAGGCGGCGGAGTGGGATGTTCGGGTCGGCGGCTATTACAACGCCATGGTCGCCTATGCGCAAACTGATGCTGTTGCGGATCCAAATGAGGTCAATCTTGGTAGCGATGGCGAGGTGTTTTTCCTTCCCTCCATCACCCTCGATAATGGCATTAGAATCGGCGCCAACATCCAACTTGATTTGGAGAGTGATCAGGACGGTGACGGTGACGGCGATGTAATTGACGAAGCTTTTGTGTTCGTAGCGGGCTACATGGGCGAAATACAATTTGGGCAAACCGACGGGGTGTTCTCGACCTTCAGCGACGGCATCATTCCCGGCATGCTCGGCCAAAGCCTCAATAACAATGACGAATACAATTTGGATCCGTTTGCACCCTACGATGTGGATACCGGGCTTACATGGACGTCGCTCCGCAATCGGATCAACTTGGACAGCATGGCGCAAGAAGATGCCGTGAAAATTTCCTACATTACACCAAGCTTTGACGGCTTCCGCCTCGGCGCGTCCTTCGCGCCTAACCCATGTAAGAATGACACCGGCTTCTCCGATTGCGTTGACGAAGAGTTTGGCCGCAATACCTGGGAAGTTGCAGTGGACTGGCGCTACTCATGGGAAGATAAATATGGCTTGCGCCTTTATGGTGCATATCTCAGGGGTGAAAGTGGCGACTCGCGCAACACCCCAACCGAAACATCGTTGGGTGGCGCCCTTGCTGTCGGGCCCTTTACCGGCGGCGTGCAATACACCTTGCATGACCTGCGTTATGAGGATCCATGGTCAACCAAACGCTTTGACGACAAGGACCAATTCATCGGGTCGCTCACCTATGAGCAAGGGCCGGTAAGGATTTTAGCACAAATTGGTGAAAGCACGTCCGGCAATCGCAAGGATGACTTTTATCTTGGTGGCATTAGCACCGATGGTGAATACGACGGTTTCTTGCTCGGCGCGCAATACAATATCGGTGCCGGATTTGACGTCGGTGTGGTCTATCAACATTTCAATTTTGAACGCGACACCCGTGGCGGCATTACCAACGAATTTGAAACAGACGGCAGTGCGCTCTCGGTCGGCGTGGGCCTTCGGTTTTAATCAAAGCAAACCGCCAATAGCGGCAATCCCCACCGCCCCTGAGCCTAAAAGCTCGGGGGCGTTTTTACTTGTGACCCCCCCAAGGCCATAGATCGGCAGTGCCGCATCGCCCACTATTTCTGCAAACCGCTCGATGCCGATTGCGGCCGCGCGGGGGTGGCTTTCAGTAGTAAACACAGGCGAGAGAAATGCCGCGTCGCATTGTGCCACTGCTGCGGCCTCCAGCTCCGCCTTGCTGTGCGCAGACGCCGTCAAGAGCCCGCGCCATGCCGCGCGCCAGCTATTGGATGTCCCAAGCACGGGCGCAGGCAGATGCAAGCCGTCGGCGCTGACAGCGCGCGCCAGCTCAAGATCACCTGCCACAATGAATTGGCGGCCCGCATCATGGGCGGCAGCGGCAATCCGAGTTGCCAGCGCTCTGCGATCCTTGTGGTCATAGTGACGAAACAAAACCGCGCAGTCGGGCGGCAGCCCCGCTATCGCTCCCACCGGGTCCGGGGTGCGGGTCTCGTCCGTCATGAACACCAGCGCGGGCAAATTGGCCCCCAAGGGGTGGCTTGCGTTGAGCGCGTCCGCCACCTCTGCTAGCGTTGCCGCGTCGCGTCCACCTTGAAAGCTCTTAACCATGTTTGATCCCGCAGCGGCCCTTTCGGAGGTAAAGCAGACTATTGCTGAGGCCGCAAAGGCTGTGAACCGCGACGGGGCCGAGGTGACCCTGGTGGCGGTCTCCAAGACCTTTGCAGCGGCGCAGATTAGCCCGGTCATTGCCGCCGGTCAGCGCGTTTTTGGCGAGAACCGGGTGCAGGAAGCGCTGGCAAAATGGCCCGCTTTGAAGGCCGATACCCCTGATATCAAGCTTCATCTTATTGGCCCGCTGCAGAGCAACAAAACCCGCGATGCCGTGGGGTTATTTGATGCCATCCATACCCTCGACCGGCCCAAATTGGCGCGCATTTTGGCCGACGAGATCCAAGCCCGGGGCCATGCGCCCGCGCTTTTCATTCAGGTCAATACCGGCGAGGAAGCGCAAAAAGCAGGGGTGCTGCCAGGGGCCACCGACGCCTTTGTGGCCCAGTGCCGGGACGAATTCGGCCTTTCCATTAAGGGTCTTATGTGCCTTCCGCCGGCGGCAGAGGCCCCGGCGCCCCACTTCGCATTGCTCGTAAAACTAGCGGCCCGCAACGGTCTGACAGGCCTTTCCATGGGCATGAGCGCGGACTTCCCGGAAGCGGTGCGCATGGGCGCGAATTTTGTCCGCGTCGGCAGCGCCATTTTTGGCGCGCGCGAAGTCAAACATTAATAATTTCATAACGTTATAGATGGTCGTTCATGCAAAATTAACCATAGGGCGGCCAAAAACATGATTAAAGCAGGTGACCGGTGCGATCACGCTTGGTGAGCAGGTAATGCTCATTGTGGGCATTTGATGGGAAACTGTGCGCCACTCGCTCTACAACTTTAACGCCGCACGCTTCCAGCGCGTTAACCTTGTCTGGATTGTTGCTCATGAGGCGCACCTCGCCCAGCCCCAAGAGCGCCAACATCTTGGCGGCGGGGTCGAAAAACCGCTCATCTACTTCAAAGCCGAGCCTGGTGTTGGCCTCTACCGTGTCAAAGCCTTGGTCCTGCAAACGATAGGCCCGCAGCTTGTTGGGCAGGCCAATACCGCGGCCTTCCTGGGCCAAATATAGCAGGGCCCCCGCGCCTTCCTTGGCAATAGCCGCAAGGGCCCCGCGCAGTTGCTCACCGCAATCGCACTTGAGAGAGCCCAGCAAATCTCCGGTAAAACACTCAGAGTGGACCCGCACCAGAGCCGCCTTTCGGGGCTGGCCAATGAGAATGGCATAATGCTCCGGCCCCCCGGCAGATGAGCGGAAAACAACGATTTCCGCATTTTCCGCCACATCAAGGGGTAATTTCGCGCGCGAGACCAGCTTTAGGGTCTCTGCCATGCCTTTGTCATAGCTCAAAGCGGCTTCGGTTGTGACCTGACTGAGGCCCTCTTGGGCAGCGAAAGTTGACGCGCTGTCATGTTCGAGATCAAGCCACAGCAGGGCCGGTAATAACCCAGCCACACGCGCGGTCTTTAGCGCCGCCACCAGCGGGCGCCCGTCAAGGGATCTCAGCGCCGGATAGGGCCCGCCAAAGGGATGCGCCAGATCATCACTGGGATCGGCCAGAAGTCGCGCCTTTTTAAGCGCCTCTCCATTGTCGGGCACCAACGGGACGGCCACGGCCTGGGCGGTATAGCGGCGGATTTTCAAGGTTTCTGCGCGGGTTTCGGAAATGCCCATGTGCCAAAGGGCAGCTTCAGGGGCCCAGCTGCGAACCTGGCCCATGGTCGCCAATTGAGCGGTTTCGGGGGAGATCGCCAAAATGGCTCTCCCCGAGCCCTCATCCCTAACCACAATGGGCAGCCCCCGCCGCAAATCTACCGCGGCGCGTTCAAGCTCGACCCAGGGCAAATGGGCGAGTGGGCTTTCGCTTTTTTCACTCATGGCTTGCGGAATTGACCAACCTGTCCCAAATGAAACTCTCGTGATGGGCCTTTCCTCGCCCTCGCGACAGGGCTAAGAACCACAGAACTAGGCCGCAGACCAGACCGGGTCCGGCCCAAGCATAAAGGACCGCTTATGAGCGTGGCCAAGAAAATTCTGCTGGTGGATGACGACCAGCCCTTGCGCGAGAGCCTCAAAGAACAGCTTGAGCTGAACGGCGAGTTTTCCTGCGCCGAAGCAGGCGACGGGCGCTCCGGCGTCGAAGTGGCCAAGGCCGATCTCTATGAGCTGGTCTTGCTTGATGTGGGCTTACCCGACCAGGACGGCCGCGAGGTTTGTCGCCAAATGCGCAAAGCCGGGGTGACCTGCCCGATTATTATGCTCACCGGCGCAGACACTGATGCGGACCAGATTCTCGGGCTTGAATCCGGTGCCAATGACTATGTCACCAAGCCGTTCAAGTTTTCTGTGTTGATGGCCCGCATTCGCGCCCACCTGCGCAGCCATGAACAAAGCGAAGATGCGGTGTTCAAAATCGGGCCCTATACCTTCCAGCCCGCCGCAAAGCTTCTGCTCGATGAGAATGAGAAGAAAATCCGCCTTACGGAAAAAGAGACCAACATTCTCAAGTTTCTCTATCGCGCCGGGGACAAAGTGGTCACCCGCGATGTGCTGCTGCATGAGGTCTGGGGCTATAACGCCGGCGTCACCACCCACACCCTGGAAACCCACATCTATCGTCTGCGTCAGAAAATCGAGCCCGATCCGTCCAATTCACGGCTCCTGATCACCGAAAGCGGCGGTTACAAACTGGCGCCCTGAGGAGCTTCTCAGCCTCAAGGGCCCTGCCAACGCCGCCATATGTGACGGCTGAACAGCCTTGCGCGCCATCTGCTGGTTCCTTTGTCCCGCGACGGCCCCACATAAGTCTGGAGGAGCCGGGGGGCTTTGGCCGTGCGAAAGGACGGGGGAATTCCATGTTCTCGCAATTGGGACGATGGGCAAATGCCCTGACGTCCACTGACAGCAAGATGCAAGTGCGCTTTTGGGGCGTGCGCGGCTCTATCGCCTGCGCCGGCCCCGAAGTGCAGAAATATGGCGGCAACACCTCTTGCGTGGAAGTGCGCTGCGGCGAGCGGCTCATTATTCTCGATGCGGGCTCCGGGCTCCGTTATCTGGGCGAGGAGCTCAACAAGAACGGCGCGGTGAACGCGGACTTGTTTCTTTCCCATTCTCACATGGATCATATTTGCGGCTTGCTTTTCTTTGGCCCGCTGCATCGGGACAACACGCAAATGCGCATATGGTCGGGGCACCTTTCCAATGGCTGGACCACATCGGACGCGATTGATGACCTTATGGCCGCGCCGCTGCTTCCGGTCAGCAAAGACGTTTTCACCGCCAAAATAGACTATGTGGATTTCAAGGCTGGTGAGGAGATCAATTTGTCCAATGATATCCGCATACGGACGATCCCGCTAAACCACCCCAATGGGGCAACCGGCTATCGTATTGAATACGATGGTAAGGCGGTTTGCTATGTCACCGATACGGAACATCGCCCCGAAGGCCCGGATGAGATTATTCTTGGGCTAATCAAAGGTGCAGACGTTTTCATTTACGACACCAGCTATACCGACGACGAGTATCCTGATTATGTGGGTTATGGTCATTCCACGTGGGAAGAAGGCGCGCGCCTTGCGCGCCGGGCAGGGGTGAAAAAATACGTCGCCTTCCACCATGACCCCAGCCACGATGACAAGTTTATGGACAAGGTCTCGCGCAAGCTTCACAAAATGTTGCCCAGCGCCGTTGTTGCTCAAGAGGGCATGGTGCTCCACCCGTGAGCGGGAAAAAGCACCTGCGCCGATTGCACTTTGGGCTTTCAACACTGCTGGGCGTTCAGCAGCTTGGCTATTTCATTCCTTATCGCTACGCGGAATCAGTTCCGACACCGAAATCCTACCCCGCGCTTGAGCACCTTTTCGCTGCCGCCGCGCCGCGCTATCACAACCTTCTTGATCATGCTGAAGAATTTTTGCCCGCACTGAAAGACTTGTCCCGTGCCCCCGATCCCCAACCCCGCTTTGCGCAGGATTGGTTTCCGCGCCTTGACGCCGTTACCGCCTATACCATGACGCGGGTCTTACGGCCGGGGCGTGTAATTGAGATTGGCGCGGGGCATTCCACGCGCTTTTTTGCTATGGCCGCAGCGGATGAAGCCGCGGGCACACGTGTTGAGGCGATCGATCCCGCCCCCCGCGCTGATTTGTCTGGCTATAAAGACGTCACCGTGCATCGGCACTTGCTCCATGAAACCGCGCCTGCGTTCTGGGACGACATCGGCGCGGGCGACGTGGTCAGCCTTGATGGCAGCCATATCCTGATGCCGGGCACGGATGTGGACTACTTCCTCAGCGAGATTTTGCCGCGTATTGCTGGCCGCGCCATTATTCATATCCATGACATTTGTTTGCCTGATCCCTATCCTGACGTTTGGGCCTGGCGCGGCTATAATGAGCAGAATGCGGTGGCCGCTCTTATCGCGGGTGGCGCATTAGACATTTTGTGGTCGAGCCATTATGTGGCAACGCGGCTCAAGGGGCGGTTGGCGAAATCACCCCTTTCCGCCTTACCGCTCAACAAGGGCGCGATAGAAACGAGCCTCTGGCTCGCGCCTTTAGGCAAATATGGGGACGACATTCGTGCAAATCATTCCGAAGAGCTTCAACGCAAAAGCGAGCCTTGAAGCGGTCCGGGCTGACCTAAAGGCGGGCCGCACGGCAAATGCGGTAGAGCGCCTTGAGCAGATACGCACCTTTGCCCCTGATAATGTTGAGGCGATATTCTTTCTGGGACGCATTGAATTGCGCCGCAAGAACGCTGATCGCGCGCGGCGTTTGGCTGAAATAGGGGTCAAGAAAGACCAGTCCCAGCCCGAGCTTTGGCGCTTGTTGGGGGACGCAAATGCCGCGCTGAAGAAATTCAGCAATGCCGTTACGGCCTTTGAACGTGGTCTCGCGCTCGCCCCCACGCAGCCGGGGCTGCAGCTCGCTTGCGGTATCGCCAACGCTCAACTTGACCAAAATGAAGAAGCCGTTTTGCATTTTGAACGCGCCGTCAAGGACAATCCGGAAACGTGGGCAGGCTGGCACAATCTCGGCAACGCGCTGGTCAATCTCAAACGCTATGATGAAGCGCTGGAAGCCTTTCGCACGGCGCTGAAAGGCCAACCGGAAAATGCCGCAACCCTTTATGGCTTGGGCCGGGCATTGATCTGGGTTGGTGAATATGAGGCGTCAATTAAGTATCTCAGTGCCGCGCTCAAGCGCGCCCCATCGTTTTTGCAAATCATCTCCTACAAAATTCTCGCCCTGCGCCACGCTGGGCGCGCGGATGAAGCAAATGCGCTTGAGGGCCTTGATGACATGGTGGTGGCGGTGACGCTTTCGTGCCCCCCTGAATTTGCCTCACTTGATGATTTCAACGCCGCCTTGCGCGCGGAGATCACAAACCACCCGGCGCTAACGGAAGACTTTGGAAATCGCGCCACGCGCAACGGGTCCAAGGTTGATCACATGTTCGCCGCCAACAAGACACCTCTGTTTGAAATATTTGAGCGCCAGGTGCGCGGTGCCTTCGATTTGGCACTTACGCAGATGCCGCGGCGAGAGGGCTTGGCCATTCCGCTGAATGTTGAGGGCGGCTATCGCGCCGACATGTGGGCCAACGTGATGCATCGCGGCGGCCATCAGATCGCCCACAACCACCCCAAAGGCTGGTTTTCCGCAAGCTACTACAACACGCTGCCTACGCGGCTGGAGACATCAGGCGATGCCCACGAGGGCTGGATTGAATTTGGCGGCACCGCCTATGACTTCCCCGCCGCCCCGGAGATGCCCACGCGGCTGATCAAACCGGAGCTGGGTATGATGGTGGTGTTCCCGTCTTACATCTTCCATCGCACCGTGCCTTACGACAGTGATGAGGCCCGGATCTCCTGCGCCTTTGACGCCAAACCGCTCAAATGGGGCCGTTGAGCACCACCAACCCATTGAAATTGCTGATGTTTATACGCAACAAAAAGCGCATCCGGTTTTGCGTTCCGGTGCATCTCCTTTGTGAGCACTATCACAAGGGACAGCGGCCCCCGCGCCGCCCTTCGGAGGATTTTGAGATGGCTTACAAATCGACATTGCTGGTTTCCGCAGCCCTTGTGGCTGTGCTGGCAGGGACCGCCGCCTTTGCCCAAGGTGAGATTGCGACCTGGCCCACGGCAAGCTTTGACACCGATCGCGTGGAAGTGGAACGCTTTGCCGGCACGCTCCAGATTGTTGCTGATGCAACGGACGGCATGACCGTCGATGCCTTTGGCCCGGAAGACAAAATGGCGCGGCTCCAAATTGAGGCCAATGGCGACACCCTGGAAATCGAGTTCAATCACTCCCAGTTCCGTTGGAACGATTGGTCCACCTGGCTTGGCTGGTGGCACAACAATAATTTTGAAGTTGAGGATTACCCCACCGTTGTGGTGCATCTTCCTGTGGGAAGCGAGATCGAAATAGAACGCTTCACCGGCGCGGTGGATATCGGCGATACCTACGGCCCCATTTCGGTTAGTGCGGCTGGCGTTCTTGACGGCACCATCGGCAATGTCAGCATGGCCGATGTTGATGTGGCGGGCGCTGCGGACCTCAACATGGGTGACGTAGAGGGTGCGCTTGATATCTTGATCGCGGGTGCAGCCGACATCAGCGTGGGCAATGTAGGGGATGCCGACATAGCCATTCGCGGTGCTGGCGATGTGACGCTGGTGAGTGTGAGCGGTCAACTCGACGTCTCCACAGCGGGGGCGGGGGATGTCACCGTTGCCCAAATCAACGGCCCGGTTGATATTTCACTGGCGGGTGCAGGCAATGTGCGCATCGAAGGGGGCCGCGCCGAGGAATTCGACGTCTCCATCGCGGGCATGGGCGATGTCTGGTTTGGCGGCACCGCCGTTAACCCGGACGTTTCCATCGCCGGCATGGGCAATGTCTTCATTGAAAGTTATGAGGGCCGCCTCAGCCACTCCGGCATGGGCGACATAGATATCGGCTCGGGGTCGTAAGGCCGCGCGCAACAAAGATCGACCGGCAGAAGTCCCCCAAACCCTTCTGCCCCTAGCGAGGACGGCCTCTGCACTTATGCAGGGGCCGTTTTCTTGTTAAGCTCCCCTGACAAATCCTCTGGGAGGGCATCAGCCATGAATGATCTTGTGATCAAGGGCGCAAAGCTTGTCGATGGCTCCGGCGGCGACGCTTTCACCGCTGACGTGGCCATGAAGGGCGGCGTCATCACTGAGGTCGCCAATCGCGACAACGGCGAGGCGGCGGGCGCGGACGCGCGGGAGATCAAAGCTGATGGGCTGCTGCTCACGCCGGGCTGGGTCGACATCCACACCCACTACGAATCGCAGGCCACTTGGGACCCCTATTTTTCGCCCTCAAGCTGGCATGGGGTGACATCTGTGGTGATGGGCAATTGCGGCGTGGGTTTTGCCCCTGCCGCGCCTGATCGCCACGACTGGCTCATTGATCTCATGGAAGGGGTGGAAGACATCCCCGGCGCGGCGCTTACCGCGGGCATGAAATGGGAGTGGGAAAGCTTCCCCGAATACCTCAATGCGCTGGAAGCCAAACCTCACGCTATCGATTTTGGCACTCAAGTGCCCCACGGCGCGGTGCGGGCCTATGTCATGGGTGATCGCGGTGCGGCCAACGAAGATGCCACAGCGGACGACATCGCCCGCATGGCGCGCATTGTGAAGGAAGGCATTGAAGCCGGCGCGCTGGGCTTTTCCACTTCGCGCACCGCCATCCACAAATCCAAAAGCGGCGTTCATGTGCCCGGCACCTATGCCGCCATGGACGAGGTCTTTGGCATTGGCAGCGCGTTGCGCGATGCAGGGGCGGGCGTGTTTCAA
>JAJFIK010000080.1 GCA_021775005.1 Rhodospirillales bacterium | reverse complement strand
TCGATGACGTGCGGGTGCCGATGGAAAATCTCATCGGCCAGGAAAATGGTGGCTTCATCGGCATCATGCTGAACTTCAATGGCGAGCGCCTGGGCATGGCTGCGGGCGCTTGCGCCTATGCCCGTGTATGCCTGGAGGATGCCGCGCGCTACGCCCAGGAACGGGAAACGTTTGGCAAGCGCCTCGCCGATCATCAAGTCATTCGCCACAAGATCGCGGAGATGTATCGCCAGGTGAACGCGAGCACCGCCTATCTCGACCAATGTGCCTGGCGGGTGCAGAACGGCGAGACGCCGGTGGCAGATCTTTCCATGCTGAAAGTGCAAGCCACATTGACGCTTGAGTTTTGCGCGCGGGAGGCGATGCAAATCATGGGCGGGGCAAGTTTTATGCGCGGCGGCCGCGTGGAACGCATTTATCGCGAAGTGCGCGTCAACGCCATTGGCGGCGGCTCTGAAGAAATCATGCGCGATCTCACGGCCCGGCAGCTGGGGCTATAACCGCCCTTCGATCACGTCACCGGGCGCGCCCACCGGCAGGCTGAAGATCATGCGATCCTCGCTCACGGTGATGGGTCCATCAAACTCAGACGCGGCATCCCCCAAAAACGCCGGGTAGAACAGCCGCGACGGGAGAACCGGCACGAGGTGATAAAGCACCAGTGCATCAACCCCGGCTTCACGGGCTATGCGCGCCGCCTCGGTCGGCGTTGTGTGATAGTCCAGAATATCTTCAGTGATCTGCGCGATGTTCGCTGTGCCCGCCTCTGCGGTGTGACGCGTCAAAACACCCACAAGCTCTGGCTGCAGCGCCTCATGCACAAGCAGATCAACACCTGTTGCCTGGGCCACAACTGAATCCTGATAGGTTGTATCACCGCTAATGACGATGCTGCGCCCGCGATAGTCAAAGCGATAACCAACTGCCGGTGAGATCGGGTTGTGAGAAACCCGGAACATAGTTACTTGCAGATCATCATTATCGATAACCACCGTATACGCATCTGAGTCATCGGCCAGTGGAACCTCGATCGCCACACCCCCTGCCCCGCTGGGCGGTGCAATGGCCGCTGTGTGGTGGGCGGTGCGATACCCGGAATCAAGGCCATAGGCCGCAACAAACCCTTGCACCACTTGCGCCACGCCTGCGGGTCCATAAATCGGCAACGGCGCTGTGTTGGTGCCCACCACCCAGCGCTGCATCATGAGCTCGCCGAGATCCGAGATGTGGTCAGAGTGATAGTGCGTGAGGAACACCGCTTCCGTAGTCCCGATGGGTAGCCCCATGGCCGTCAAATTGCGCGATGAGCCGGAACCTGAATCCACAACAAACAACCGATCCCCGGCGATCACGGCAAGGCAGGGCCCTGCACGGTTCAAATCAGGGAAAGGTGAGCCCGATCCGCAGACAATGAGATGCAGCCCCTCTGGCAGCTCTGCCAGCACATCTCCGGCAACACGCTGCTCTACAGCGCGGTCATAGAGGGCAAGGCCAATAGGGGCTTGAAAGTTGCGAAAGGTGAACAGGCCGCCGCCAAGAATGACCAGTCCTACCAAACCCCATATAACTGATCTGCGCATTGCACACCCCAAGGTATCTGGCAAACAATTGACCTAGTCTATGTCATAAGTTTGCGGCTGACCAGACGTCCGTGCCCTAGGGGCACCTTGCGAAGGCATAAGCGATTGTTATGCTTGGCATTACTCAGCATCAGGCGAGCCCATCATGACAAAAGACATTCCTACTCCCACCGGCCCTGAAGTATATCGCGGCAATGCCAACGCTTGGGAATGTGACGAGATGGGCCACATGAACGTGCGCTTCTATGTCACAAAAAATGATGAGGCGGTACAGGTGTTGTTGGCCCGGTTGGGGCTTCCTCCCGCCCGGCAAAAGGAGCTCGGCGCCCGTGCGCTGGTGGAAGATTATCACATCCGCTTTCTCGGCGAAGTGCACCCCGGTGCAGGGCTCTATGCCCATGGCGGGGTGCTTGAAGCAACGCCAGACCAGCTTCGACTTTTTATCGACATGCGCCACGCCGTTGGCGGGGCACTGAACGCCACCTTCAATGTGGTGGTGAAACTGCGGAGCGCGAACGGGTTTGTACCCTTTCCCGGTGACATTCTTGAAGCCTGCAAGGCGCATCAGGTTGACCTGCCGCCCTTCGCCGCGCCGCGCAGCCTTTCACTGGGGCTAAGCACAAGCGACGCGAGCCTGAAGCGCGCTGATGAATTGGGCCTGCATCAAATCAACCTGGGCCTCGTGACGCCGCACCAGTGTGATGAGGCGGGGGAATTGCGCGGCGAATGGTTCATGGGGCGGGTGTCAGACGGCATTGGCAATCTGATCCGCACGTTTAATCCTGATCGCGGCAAGAAGGGCAGCAAGGTGGGCGGTGCGGCGCTGGAATATCGCATCATCATTCATCGTCGCCCGAACCCTGGCGATGTGATTGCCGTTCGCTCCGGTCTCGCTGAAATTGGCGACAAAACATTTCGCATGGGCCATTGGATGGTTGATCTGGTGCGCGGGGACGCCTGCGCCACTATGGAAGCAGCGGCCGCCAGCTTTGACATCATTGAGCGCAAAATCATTCCCATTGACGATGCGCGGCGCGCGCACATGCAAAGCCATGTCAAGCAAGGTTTGGAGGTTTAGGGGCCGGTGCTTCGGCAGGTTTTGGTTACTCCAACCAACTCTCATAGGGCAGTAAGCCCATTTCGTTGACCTTGGCCAGCTCTTGTTTCACCCGCTCATCCACCGCCGCATTCAACGCAGCAAATCGAGGATCGTCATGCAAGGGTTCGTAAAGCGGATCCGCGCGAATTGACGTAACCACATACCAAACCCGATCGAATTGTTTTTGAAGCTGCGTAAATGCGCGTTCCTTGTCACCGTCGAGCATAGCGATGGCAGCACCCAGCAAATCGAACGTCATATGGTGCCCATCGGGATGACGGTCTTCGACGCTGTAATATTCCTTCAACTTGGCAATGACCAGCTGTGCCCCGGCCTCATCGCCTGATTTGCGGCGTAAGTGAGCCAGCAAGGGGGGAACAACGGCCACCAGATTGAGCATAAAGATGGGGCCCCAGCCATCGACCTTGAAATTTGCTTCTAGTAACTCCTTGGCGCGATCAGGATTGTTACCCCAACCATCTGCCAAAGCACGAAATACAGGGAGGCCTGAATAGTTTGCGTAGTCTCGCCCTGCAAAGTGATCGCAACGCGCCAGGATAGCAGCTTTATCCTTTCCGCAGAGATAAGCCCCCACAATGACGGAGCTATCAATTGTTTGATTGGGCAAATGGTCCCACAAAATGCCGCGCGATTCCTCTGCAATGCCGCCAAAATTATTGCTGGGATCCTTCAACAACAACCCCTCGCGGACTAAATGCAATGCCGTGGCAATGTCGCCGCGGTGGTTGGCAGCGTCAGCCATGATCATGCCAGTCACCCCTTCACGTTCATCCGTATCCCGAGCGATCTGCGCAACTCTGTCACCTTCGACTTTGTTCAGACGGTCACCCAATTGAAAAGCAAGATTGAACAACGAGCTGATAGCGGTGGGATCAAGCTCTAACGCGCGGCGAATACTGGATATGGCGTTGAGATGCGGGTTACCCATAAATACGCGCGAGAAAAATTGTCGCCCATATGTAGGTGCATAGTTGGGATTAGCCTGGAGAGCGAGGTCGACGTGCTTCGATGCGGTGGTTACGTCGTTGTTCTGATTGTAGTATTGGGCCAGCGTGCTGTGCACTTCCGCAGAGCGCGGGTTAATTACAATCGCTTTGTCCAATAGTTCTTTGGCCCGCGCAGAACCAATTTCCTTTGGTATATCACCAAAGCCAGCTGCCGGGTTGGACAGGAGAAGGTTCGCTTCCGCCAAACCGGTCAGCGCAGGGATGTACTCGGGCGCTACGGCATAGGCCCGCTCCAGCAACACTTTGCCTTCTTCAATGTTTGGTCCCCCACGCAAATCCACAAGCCGCCGCCCCTTTAGAGTGAGCTCAAATGCCTCCAGATCTGTTTTTTGGGTCAACGCCAGTTTAGGCATCTCACCCAGAATATGTTCGCGCAGGGCGTTCACAATGGCGGCCGAAATTTCATCTTGAATGGCAAAGACATCTTCAAGTGCCCGATCATAAGTTTCTGACCAGAGATGATAGCCGCTATCAGTTTCAATTAATTGCGCGGTAATGCGAACTTTGCCGGATGCTTTGCGCACGCTGCCTTCAAGGACATGGCCCACATTAAGCGCCTTGGCGATCGCCGATATGTCTTGCACCTTGCCTTTATAGGCAAAGCTGGAGGTGCGCGCGGCAACGCGGAACGATCCGATTTTTGCCAGGCCATTGAGAAGTTCTTCGGAGATCCCGTCTGAAAAATATTCCTGATCCGGATCATTGGACATGTTCACAAAAGGCAGAACGGCAATGGATCGCTCCGGCGGTAAAAACGGAACATCTTCCGCTGCCACCGCTGCGCCAATCGCCGCCACTGGAGGACCAGCAATTTCTTCTTCGGCGGCAGGGGTGATGCCTTTGGGTGAAAGGTCATAAGCCCAAGCCAGAACGAGCGCCACGGGAAGACCCAGCGCTAACAGCAAAATGACGAGAGTGTCGGTCCATTCCGGCAGCAATAATGCCGGAGCAACGGCGATGGTCACTTGCACCAAAAGCCAAGCTACGACGAGATAAATCGCCGCCACCTTGATCACATCGCGGCGCATCAATTCGTGGAAAAACTTGCTCATGCTCACCCTGATTCCGATACAGATCGGACGCTAGCACAGTTTTTACACAAAAAAATGGGCCAAGGCACAGAGCCTTGACCCACAAAATCCGCTCATTGCTGCGGAATTTACTCCGCAGCTGCTGCCATCTGCCCCTTGGGATTAAAGCGGCTATAGAACGTGTCGTTGGTCTCTGCCATGTCCCGCAGCAGTTGGTTCGGACGGAAGCGTTCGCCCAGTTCATCTGCAAACCCGTCGCAGGCTTTGACAAACTCTGCCGTGCCGACAGTGTCGATCAAAGATAGTGGCCCGCCGGTGTAGGGCGCAAAGCCCCACCCGATGATAGAGCCCACGTCGGCGTCGCGCACATCGGTCACCACTTGTTCTTCAAAGCAGCGCGCGGCTTCGATGGCCTGGCGATAGAGAAGGCGTTTTTTGAGTTTCTCCACCAGTTCCGGCGAGGACGTTGTAACTTTGGCCTCCACCAGGTCGCCAAGGCCCGGCCAAAGGCGCTTCTTGCCATCTTCAGGGTAATCGTAAAAACCCTTTTTGTTTTTGCGGCCATAGCGTCCCAAATCCACAACCATTTTTTCCATCAATGGATCGGCAGCGGTTGCAACATATTTGTCGCCGAGGTCTTTTTTCGTCGCCGTGCGAACGCGGTGCGCGAGATCAAGCGCCACGTCATCAGACATTTCCAAAGGACCGCGCGGCATGCCGGTCATCCGGCCCACATTGTCCACCAGCGCAGGCGCAATACCTTCGGCGAACATTTCCACACCTTCGCTGACATAGGTGCCGAAACAGCGCGAAGTGTAGAAGCCCCGGCTGTCATTGACCACAATCGGCGTCTTCTTGATTTGCGCCACGTAGTCCATGGCCTTTGCCAGCGTCGCATCGGTAGTTTCCTTACCAACGATGATTTCGACAAGCGGCATACGGTCCACTGGCGAGAAGAAGTGAATGCCAATGAAGTTGGCAGGGCGGCTTGAGGCCTTTGCCAGCCCGGTGATGGGCAGCGTCGAGGTGTTGGAACCAAACACCGCGTCGTCTGAGAGCAACACTTCGGACTTCTTGGTCACTTCTGCCTTCACGTCACGATCTTCAAACACTGCTTCGATGATGAGGTCGCAGCCTTTGAGAGCATCATAGTCCGTAGTGGCCGTGATCTTTGACAGAAGTGCCTGCTTGCCTTCTTCGGTTTCGCGGCCCTTTCCAATGGCTTTGTCCAGCAGATCTTCTGAATAGGCTTTGCCTTTGTCGGCAGCGGCTTGATCTGTGTCGATCAATACCACCTCCATCCCGACCTTGGCGGAGACATAGGCAATACCGGCACCCATCATCCCTGCGCCCAACATGCCAAGCTTTTTGACTTCGGTTTTGTCCACACCGGCCGGGCGGCGCGCGCCTTTGCCAAGTTCCTGCATGGACAGAAACAGGGAACGGATCATGTTTTTTGATTCCGGACGATTGAGCAGATCAACGAAATAACGACCCTCAATACGAAGACCTGCATCGATGGGAACCTGCGTCCCTTCATAGACGCATTTCATAATGTTGATCTGCGCGGGGTAGTTGCCATAAGTGGTCTTGCGGAGGAGCGCATTGCCAATCACAAAAGTTGTGCTGTTGCCTTTGTCGTAAGGTGTGCCGCCGGGAACCTTATAGCCCTTTTTGTCCCAAGGCTGTTCTGCGTCGCCTTCTTCTTTGATCCAGCGCTTGGCTTCGATGAGAAGCTGACTTGCAGGCACCGCTTTGTGGATGACGCCCATCTCCGCCGCTTTGCGTGGCCGAAGGGACTTGCCTTGCAGCAGTAATGGTAGCGCGTTTGCGGCCCCAATGAGCCGTGGCAAGCGTTGTGTGCCGCCGCCGCCGGGCAACAAGCCGACCTTGGCTTCGGGCAAGCCAAGTTGGATGGAATCATCATCCGCAGCAACCCGGTAATGACACGCCAGTGTCACTTCCAGGCACCCGCCCATGGCAAGGCCGTTGATCGCCGCAACAACAGGCTTGCCGCACGTTTCCAAGGTGCGCAAAAGATTATTGAACGCCATCACGCCGGCAAATTGCTTGGCGAGCTTCTGTTCGTGGGTTTGATCCCCCGCACTCGCGCTTGCATTGGAGCCCATTTCGCCCAAGTCAGCGCCGGCACCAAAAGCGGCTTTGCCGGAGGTAATGATCACACCCTTGATGGCGTCATCGCTGGTGACTTTTTCGATAATGCCGCCCAGGTCTTTCATGGATGAGCCTGAAAGCACATTCATGGAGCGCTCGGGCATATCCCAGGTGACGGTTAGAATGCCGTCGCCATCGAGATCGGTTTTGAAATTTTCATAAGTCATTTGATTCTCCTTCTCCCCCTTTCGACATCCCCCGGCTTGACCGGGGTATCCAGAGCCACTTGCCTGGGCACCCCAAGCCGGGGTGCGTCGAGGAGGAACAATATTGTTAGACGCGCTCAATAATGGTGGCGGTGCCCATGCCCGCGCCCACGCACAAAGTGGCAAGGCCAGTGCTTTGATCGCGGCGTTCCATTTCATCCAGCAAAGTGCCGAGGATCATCGCCCCCGTGGCGCCAAGCGGGTGGCCCATGGCGATGGCACCACCGTTGACGTTGATCTTGTCGTGATTGATGTCGAGTTTCTGCATATAGCGCAGCACCACCGAGGCAAAGGCCTCATTCAGCTCATAAAGATCGATGTCGTCCACGTTCATGCCAGCACGCTTGAGTGCTTTCTCAGTCACATATTGTGGACCTGTGAGCATGATCGAAGGCTCCGACCCGATGGACGCAAACCCCTTGATGCGCGCGCGCGGGGTGAGGCCCAGCTCTTCACCCATTTCTTTGGTGCCGAGCAGAACCGCTGCCGCACCATCCACAATGCCGGATGAATTGCCCGCTGTGTGCACGTGGTTGATGCTTTCAACTTCGGGGTAGCGCTGAATGGAAACCGCATCAAAGGCAAAATCACCGGGCATGGCAAAGGCTGGCTGCAGCGATGCCATGGATTGCATGGTCGCCTCGGGGCGCATGTGCTCATCTTTGTCGAGCAGCATTAAACCAAGCTGATCTTTCACCGGTATGACGGACTTGGAAAAATACCCCTTGTCCCACGCGTTTGCCGCGCGCTTTTGGCTTTCAACGGCGAAGCTATCCACATCGTCACGGGAAAACCCATCCATGGTGGCGATCAAATCGGCGGATACCCCTTGCGGCGTGAAATAGCTATCAATGGCGGTGCTGGGATCGGTGGGCCAAGCGCCCCCGTCTGAGCCCATGGGCACGCGGCTCATGTGTTCAACGCCGCCACCAATAGTGAGATCGCACTGGCCGGACATGATTTGCGCTGCGGCAATGTTTACCGCTTCAAGGCCCGAAGCGCAAAAACGGTTCACTTGCACGCCGCCAACACTGTCATCAAATCCGGCGTTGAGAACAGCTGTGCGCGGGATTACCGCGCCTTGTTCATTCACCGGCGAAACAACACCCATATAGACATCGTCCACATGTTTGGTGTCGAGATTGTTTCTATCACGCACGGCACTCAGGGCCTGGCTCGCCAAATCAAGCGCGGTAATCTCGTGCAGCGCGCCGTTTGCTTTGCCCTTGCCGCGCGGTGTGCGGACGGCATCGAAGATATAACAATCGGTCATTTGGAGTGTTCCTTCAAAGGTTAAATCTAAATCTTTGAGATGCAGGGGACAGTGGCCGTGTTATTCAGCAGCATTGGATGCAGGGCCGATGCCGTAACCAACCACGTTGACGCCCTGATCCACTTCACTGTCCTTAGCGAGCGACGCCAAGCGGTGGTCGACAAATTTGATGCCCTTCTTGAGCTCAATCAACGCGGCCTCGAGATCTTCGCGCTGTTGTTCGAGATCAACAATCTGGCGTTGAAATTTTTCGCGCGTATGACGCAATTGCGTTTCGCGGCGATCACCAAGATCATAGAGGTCGAGCATTTCGCCAATTTCCAGAAGCGAAAATCCGACCCGCTTGCCTTGCACGATGAGGCGCAGGCGCGCGCGATCACGCGGGGCATAGACGCGCTGTTGGCCATTACGGCCTGGCGACAACAGGCCTTTGTCTTCATAAAAGCGGATCGCCCGCGGCGTCACGCTGTATTCACGGCTGAGTTCTGTGATGGTGTAGGTGCGGTCTGCCGAGTGGTCGGTCATCCGTCTGCCCTTTCCTGGTGCTTTGCCCAAAGCTCCCTTTACGCAGCCTCAATGGGCGCTACGCCTCCTCGGCGCGACAGGACGGTAGGTTCCCTTGACGTTAGCGTCAAGGGAACCTGTCTTCACAATTCATTAACTATGATTTTGCCTCGCCCAATCTGATCGCTGACAAAAACTCAGCAATAATATCAATAGCTTAGCTGCGACCAATAAGGGAGACAAGACATTGGGCATTGACCTCGTCCAGGGACTTGCAGCCTGCCAAACCCATGGTCAGATCAAGATCTGCCACCAAATTGGAGAGCACATCCACAACCCCTTCAGTACCGCCAATGGCCAGGCCGTAGATATAAGGCCGCCCCACCAGCACCGCCTTGGCACCAAGGGCGAGGGCCTTGAAAATGTCCGCGCCGCCGCGAATGCCGCTATCAAACAGAACCGGGATCCGCCCATCAACCGCATTGACCACACCGGGCAATGCCAGGATTGCAGGGACCGCCCCATCCACCTGACGGCCGCCATGGTTGGAAACAACAATGCCATCAATGTCGTTATCCAGCGCCAGCTTGGCATCATCGGGATGCACAATGCCCTTCAAGATCACTGGCAGATCGGTGATGCCCTTGAGGAATTTGAGATCGTCCCAGGTTAATGCCGGGTTGGAATAGGTCGTGATAAATCTCTGCACCGCCGGCTGGATATCCGTCGCGGGATCGGCAATGCCGTCACAGAAGACCGGATCGGAGGTGTATTGCGCAATGCCTTTTCCTTCCAGAAATGGCAGCGAGCCCAAATCAAGATCCCATGGCCGCCAACCCAACATGGTTGTGTCGAGGGTGACAACGATGCCCGAACAACCGGCGTTTTCGGCGCGCTTTACAAGGCTCTCCATAAGCTTGCGATTCTTGCCCCAATAGAGCTGGAACAAACGCGGCGTCTCGCCCATGGCATCTGCGCTGGTTTCCATATCCACCGAAGCCTGATTGGAAAAGACCATCGGCATGCCGAGCTGGGCCGCGGCGCGCGCGGTGGCGAGATCGCCGTCTTTGTGCACCAATTCCTGCACGCCAATGGGCGCGATAAGAAGCGGCGATTCCATCTTCATGCCAAAGAGCTCACAGGAAAGATCACGGCGGGAGACATCCCGGAGCATGCGTTGAACAATGCGCCAGCGCCCAAAAGCATCTGCATTGCCCGCCACCGTTTCCTGAAGCCCTGCCCCGCCGGCAATATAGGCCCACGCCACATCGGTCATGGCGTCCTTGGCTTTGGCGACCAGGCTGTCATAACGCGTGGGGATATCGGGTATTTTGCCTTCCGTTCCCGGCAGGTAAATCGCGAACTGCCGGCTCTGCCCAGGCCCAAGTGTAACTTCAGGCTCGGGTTCCGGTTCGGGCTCTGCGATAGCCTCCGGCGCGACTTCCGTTGCCGCGACATTGCCCCCTTCAACAGCGCCTTCCGCATGGGAAGAGTCACTTTCGGGTTGCTGAGGTGCCGCTGTTTCGGTGGTTTCGCTGGGGGTCTCGGTGGTTGGTTCTTCGTCCTTTTGATCGGCCATAAGTTGCACGTCCTTGTTCCCGAAAACCGCAAGAAATCAAGTCGCCGCGATACCATGATCCCTCGTCGCGCGCAAAAGATTAACTGACCCTTAACCGGATCAGCGCCACATGGGTAACGGGTGCTCATTCGGGTCAAGGCGCGAGGTGAGGGAAACGGGGTTTGCATAGCAAGATGTGGTACGAAGCATGTCGCTTTACACCATATAGGGCCATGGTTACAGTTCTTCCCTCCTGTTGAATTACGCGAAGCGATTCGGATGAAACCTGCGGTCCCTTGGAGTGTGAAAGGGGTCGAGCCCGAGGCACGTGAAGCTGCGAAACGGGCGGCCCGGGGGTCCGGGATGACGTTGGGGGCTTGGCTTTCCCGGAAGATCCGGGAAGCCGAAGCGCCCGATGATGTTGAGGCCCCTGACCGTCGGCGCGGCAAGCCCAAGGGGCCCGGCTCCGCAACGGATTTGGAGCAGGAATCAATGCCGTACGGCCGCCACCCGCAACAGGCGCAGACCCCACCCGGCGATTACGGCTATGCGCCCTATGGCGCAGACGTAAGTGCGGTGGCTCCATCTCTCGATGCCCTGCGTCGCCATTTGCAGGACAGCGAGAGCCGTTCCGAGCGCACATTCAATCAAATCTCAAACGCCCTTGAGGCCGTTTTGAGCAAATTGGATGAGGCTGGTGAGCGCCGTCAACGCCGTCACAGCGATGACACATCAGAATCGTTGCGCGCCATAAATTCCGCCCTCTCAGACGTGACATTGCGGCTCGCCAGCGTGGAGCGTCGCAGCGAAGCGGGTGGAGGGCTGACGCAGCTCGAGCGATCCATCGCCGATGTCGAACGCAACGTCGATAAGCTTCGTGATCGTGGCGAGTCCCGTGACACCCGCCGTATGGATGCGGTGCGAGGGCTTGAACGCGCAGTGAGTGAGTTGGCGCAGCGCCATGACACGCAAACTCAAAACCAGGCAGACGCCCTTCGCCGCACCGAGCAATCGGTCGTTGAGCAGAGGGAAAAATCGGTTACGCGCGCGGCCGAGGTTCAATCCAACTTTGAGGATATGCGCGGCAAAGTTACCGACATCATTGGGCAGCTGGATACATTGCGCGGCACGGTGTCTCAAGCTGCCACCAAAGATGATATGGTGGCCATGGAACGCCGCATGGCAGAAGCGGCCAAATCCACTAGCGATGAAACGCGCAAAGCCTTGCGCGCAGAATTGGTTGAGCGCTTGGACGCTGCGGAGACCCGCAGCGCCGAGGCCATTACAGCCATCGCCAAGGACGTTCTGGAAACGAGAGAAGCCGTAGGCGAAAACCCAGACATCAGCGCCTTCAAAGAGGAATTGACTGGGCAGTTAAATGACATCGTTGCGCGGCTTGAGGTGCTGAACGGCGAAGTTGAATCGCGCTTTGAGCATTTCGCAGAAGAAGCCCAAATCGATATTGACGCCTTGCGGCAGGACCTTGCGGTGCTGACAGAGGCAAAACGCGAGCCTGCAAATACGGCGCACCCGGCGGCCACCGTGTCTTCGACAGCGCCGCAGGCACAATCCGCCACACAACAGGCCGACGCCGAGCCCGACCCCAGATCAGAACCGGTTGAGCGCCCTGCGGCCCCCGCCCGGCCCACAGCCCGCCCCGCAAGACCTGTGCGCAATGAGCGCCCGGATCGGCCAGGGCGGTCAAGACAACGACGCGAAAACCGCAGACCGCGGTTTTGGGTTTGGCTTGTGACCCTTATTTTTGTCGGAATTGGTGTCGCCGCGCTCAGCAATCAGATTTGGCCATCAAGTGAAAGCGGTACAGCAGCGGTGAGGCCCCCGACGCAAATCCAAGAAACACCACTGCCGACACCGGATCGCCAGCGCAGCGATGCAACGCAATTCGAGTCCGAACTGCCAGCTGTTGCCGCGCTAGAGCGCATGCCAACCATGACGCTGGACACCACGCCAGATCGCAATGACGCGCCGCCCCAAGCAACGCAGCCGCAGGCCACTTCAGAGACGGAAAGAACCGCCCTGGCGACGAGCGCCCTGGAGCCGAGCCCGCGTACCGCTGTTGCGGACCAACTACCGGCGACGAGCGTGCAATCCGAACCGGCACTCCCACAGCCCGCTGAAATTTACGCTGAAGCACTGCGCCTTCTGGAAGCAGGAACCTCGTCGGGGGATTTGGCTGCGGCGCGACGGCTGCGTACCGCCGCCGACCAGGGCTTGGTCATTGCGCAGTATCGATTGGCGACGCTCTATGAAACGGGTCGCGGCGTGCCGCAAGACATGTCACTAGCGCGAGATTGGTACATCCAAGCAGCAGAGGGCGGCAATTTACGCGCCATGCACAACCTTGCCAATCTTTATGCCGAAGGACTTGTTGACGGAGAGCGCAATTACACAGAGGCGACGCGTTGGTTTGCTGAAGCTGCAAGCTTTGGCATTCTGGATTCACAATTCAATCTTGGGGTAATCTTCGAGCGCGGTATTGGCGTTCGCGCGGACACCAGGCAGGCCTATCTTTGGTATTCCATCGCCGCGGCTGGTGGCGATACGGATGCGGTGGCGCGCCGCGATCAAGTTGCTGCACAAATCGAAGACGACATTCGCAGCCAAATCGATTCCGCGGTGCGTGATTGGCAGCCCCGTACCGCCAACCCTGAAGCCAACGGGCGGCTCTCCATTTCACAGCCCCTCGGCGCAAGCCCTAATGAAGTTGCCCTGGCACAAGAATTTCTAAACCGTTTGGGCTTCACGGCCGGGCCGCCGGACGGCATCATGGGGCCGCGAACAGCGGAAGCTATTCGATTGTTTGAGCAACGTGTGGGGCTATCCGTCACCGGACGCGTATCCACCGCGTTATTGTCGCGTCTTGAAGCTGCGGTAAGCGCAAACTAGAGCGCGAGGGTTCGAGTTCGGACCAAACCGAACTTACGGGGGCCACCTTCCTGCGAGAAGGCAACCTCCTCGACCAAGAGTGATCTATGCAGGTCTATCTGCCGATCGCCGAAATGTCCGTGAACGTCCTTCTGCTCATCGCCATGGGCGGGGGCGTCGGGTTTTTATCGGGCATGTTTGGCGTGGGCGGTGGTTTCTTGATGACCCCTTTACTCATTTTTGCCGGTATCCCGCCTGCGGTCGCAGTTGCCACGGAAGCCAATCAAATTGTTGCCTCATCCACTGCCGGTGTCCTGGCGCACTGGCGCCGCAAGACCGTAGATTTTAAAATGGGAGCAGTGCTGCTCACCGGCGGTATCGTGGGATCCTTCTTCGGCGTGTGGATCTTTCGGTACTTGCGAGAAATCGGCCAAGTGGATCTGCTGATTTCGCTCGCCTATGTGGTCTTTCTTGGGGGGATCGGCAGCTTGATGCTTGCTGAGTCTTTGCAAACCCTGTTCAAAGTGCGCGCGGGTCAGAGCACAAAATCAGGTGTGCGCCATAATTGGGTCCATGGTCTGCCGTTCAAAATGCGGTTCAGACGCTCAAAACTCTATGTCAGCGCACTCCCGCCCCTGGGGATCGGATTTGTTGTGGGATTGCTTGCAGCGATCATGGGCGTGGGCGGCGGCTTCATTATGGTACCGGCGATGATTTATCTCTTGCGTATGCCCACCAATATCGTTGTGGGAACATCTTTGTTCCAAATTCTGTTCGTGACGGCTGTGGTTACAATGCTTCATGCGGTGGCAAACCAAACCGTTGATGTGGTGCTCGCCTTTTTTCTTCTTGTTGGCGGCGTTGTGGGGGTACAGCTTGGTGTCCGCGTTGGCGCGCGCTTGCGCAGCGAGCAACTACGCGCGCTTCTGGCGCTCCTCGTGCTAGGGGTGTGTCTGCGCCTTGGTTATGGCCTCTTCGCACCGCCGCTCAACCCGTTTTCACTGGCGATTGGACATCCATAATGCGATTGAGCACGCTCATAATCACCTTTGCGCTTGCTGCATCGCTAACACCTGCGGCAGGGCAACGTCTTGCGGCGGACCTTTCCGAGCGTCACATCTCGCTAAGCTCAAACTTTACGGGAACGGAAATAATCGTCTTTGGGTCTATTGAAGGCGAGCTCGACCCTGAACGTCTCAGCCCTCATGTAGTGGTTACCGTAAGCGGGGCTCCTTCAGACGTCACCGTGCGCCGCAAAGAACGCCATGCTTCAGGTATCTGGATCAATGGTACATCCGTGATCATCGAGGATATTCCATCATTTTACTATGTTGCCAGCAGTGCGCCCCTCATCGACATAACGTCATCAAGCTTGCGGGATGAATTTCATATCGGCACCGATGTCTTAGGGCTGCCAGATATATTTGAAAGCACTGTGGAAATTGCCGTCTATGAAACATTCCGCCAACAGCTGATCAATATTCGCGCTGCAGGGGGTACAGTGGTGCAAAACGAAAGCGGTGTTGTGTTCCGAAGTGACCGACTATTTCGCGCCCGCATCCCCATGCCGCCGACGGTGCCTGAAGGCACTTACACAGTATCTTTTTATCTCTTTGAGGATGGCATCAACGTGGCGGCGGTATCCGCGCCGCTTACGATTGAGAAAGTAGGCATCGAGGGTCAACTAACGGCACTGGCGCACGAGCAGCCATTTCTCTATGGCATTTTAGCTTTGATCATGGCGTTTGGCGTGGGCTGGGGTTCAACCTTAATGTTCCGCCAAAACTAGGAAACACCGGCGAGTCCCTTCGCGGGAATGGTGTAGACGCGCGACCTGCCCAGCACCCAAGCCGTCACGGACCCATCAAAGAGCCCGTCATAGGCCTTGTCCGCAATGTCGAGCCCGCCCGTAAATGCGCCAAAGGCGGGCATAATCAGCCGATCCCCGTCGCCAACGAAGCATCGCCGCCGCAAGGATCGCGAGCTCGTTTGCACCCGCGCGCAAGGGTGCAAATGGCCGGCGACTTCCCCGCGCGCCGGTGCCGCCGTCGGTTCATGACGCAGGGTAAGGGGCCCAAGTTTAAGCTCCGCACAAATCGTTCCGCCGATGCCAGCGGGCAATGTCTCATCGTGATTGCCGGTGATCCAGGTCCAATCAAATCGCGCTGAGAGCGTCTGGATCGATTGCCAATCATCGCCCGCGATCCGCGTGTCGGCGGCGCCATCATGAAATGAATCCCCCAGCGCGATGACACGGACGGGCTGAAAGCGGTCTATTGCCGTTTGCAATCGAGACAGGGTTGCGCGGGTGTCATAGGGCGGGAGGAATTGCCCTTTTGCGGCAAAGAAAGACCCTTTCTCAAAGTGGAGGTCTGAAACGATCAAGGTGTTCTGGCTGGGCACAAATGCCGCCCCGCTTGGATGGGCAATCACCACCTCTCCTGCCACCTCAAATTGACACGTCTCATCAGTCACGGCGCATGGCCTCTTGCACTAGAGTAGCTTCGGTTTCCCGCAGCAGCACTTCGTTCGCCTCACCGTAGATCGGTTCTTTGCCAATCTCCAGCATCACCGGCACCGCAAGCGGCGAGATTCGCGGCAATTTACGATGCACAATGTGGCCCTTGATCCGCTCAAGCATGGCGCCCAAACGCTCAATATCCAAAAGCCCCCGCGCTGCATCGATTTGCGTGGCGCGCAATAGAATATGATCGGGCTCGTGTTCGCGAAGCACATCGTAGATGAGATCCGATGAGAATGTGACCTGGCGGCCAGATTTCTCCTGCCCCGGGAAGCGCCGCTCAATAAGACCGCCAATGACCGCACATTGCCGAAAGGTGCGTTTGAGCAGAGCACTTTCCGCCAGCCAGGCTTCAAGATCATCCCCCAGCATGTCCTGATCAAATAACGCTGACATTTTGAGCGGGCTCATGTCCTCAAGGCTCCAAATGGCCATGGCATATTCACTAGCGACAAACCCCAAGGGGTGGAAATTTTGCCGCTCAAGACGGCGCGTGAGCAACATACCCAATGTCTGATGGGCGAGCCGCCCTTCAAACGGATAACAGACCAAATAGTTTTTACCGCCGCGGGGAAAAGTTTCCACCAACAGCTCCCCCGGCTTGGGAAGCACCGATCTGAAACGTTGAATCTCAAGCCACTCTGCCACTTGGGTTGGCAACGCTTGCCATTCCTCAGGCGTGGAGACAATCTCCCGCACCCGCGCTGCCAGATAGGTCGAAAGGGGAAACTTGCCGCCGTTGTAAGACGGGATCATGGGATTTTCATCCATAGTGCGCGTCACCGCCACTTCGGTCTCATGCAGGCCCTCAAAGCGCAGCACTTCGCCGGCGAACAAAAACGTGTCGCCGGGAACCATTTGATCGACCAAAGATTCTTCCACTTCCCCCAGCACGCGCCCGCCGCGCGCCTTGACGGACTTGCGCAGGCGCACTTTCAGCATGGGCGACTCAACAATGGTGCCCACATTCATGCGATAGCGCTGCGCCACCCTGGGATTGGCAATGCGGTATTTGCCTTCGGGCGTTTTCACAATGCGGCGAAAACGATCATAGCTGCGCAGCGCATAGCCGCCAGTAGCGACAAAATCCACCACCGCTTCGAAGTCCTCATAGGCAAGTTCTGCATAGGGCGCGGCGGTGCACACCTCATCGTATAGCTTTGCCAGATTAAACGGTTCCGCGCAGGCCACGCCGAGCACATGTTGCGCCAGCACATCCAGCGCCCCGGTGCGTTCCAGCTCCCCATCCAGGATGTTGTGTTCTGCAGCTTCCTTGGCCGCTGTGCATTCCATCACCTCAAAGCGGTTGGAGGGCACCAACAGCGCGCAGCTTGGTTCATCCATGCGGTGATTGGCGCGGCCAATGCGCTGCAAAAGGCGGCTTGCCCCCTTCGGCGCGCCCAATTGGATGACCAGATCCACGTCGCCCCAGTCAATGCCAAGGTCAAGAGTGGACGTACACACAACGGCTTTCAGTTTGCCCCCCGCCATAGCGGCTTCCACTTTGCGGCGCTGCTCAACCACAAGAGAGCCATGATGAAGTGCAATGGGCAGGCTTTCCTCGTTGATGCGCCAAAGCTCCTGAAACACAAGTTCCGCCTGACTGCGCGTATTCACGAAAATCAGCGTCAGGTTGGCCGCCTGAATGGCGTTGTAAACCTCCGGAATGGCGTGGCGCGTGGAATGGCCGGACCAGGGAATATGCGCTTCACTGGCGAGCACTGTAACCTGCGGCGGCTGGCCGGGTTTACCGAGCACCAGCGCTGCGCGCTCATCCCCTGTTCGTTGCGGTACCAGATAGCGCTGCAAGTGATCAGGATCTTTCACCGTTGCAGAAAGGCCGATGCGTCTGACCCCCGGCACAAGCGCCTCCACCCGTGCCAAGTCGAGCGCCAGCAAGTCCCCGCGTTTGGAGGTGACTAATGCATGGAGTTCATCCAGCACAATGTACTTGAGTGACTCAAAGAAGCGCCGCGCATCTTTATAGGCAAGAAGCAGTGCCAGTTGCTCGGGTGTGGTTAGCAAGATGTCCGGCGGCGATGTTTTCTGCCGCTGGCGACGGCTTGCGGGGGTGTCGCCAGTGCGGGTTTCCACCTTGATGGGCAGGCCCATTTCCGCAATCGGCGCTTCCAGGTTGCGGGCGATGTCCACCGCCAGCGCTTTCAGCGGCGAGATATAAAGCGTATGCACCCCGCGCGGCCGCCCAGGCTTGCGCGGACCAAGAGCGCTCAGCTCAATCAATGTAGGCAGAAACCCTGCCAGGGTCTTGCCCCCGCCTGTAGGGGCGATCAGTAGGGCGGAGCGACCGGCCTGCGCCTTGGCCAGCAAATCCAGCTGGTGCGCGCGCGGCTGCCAGCCGCGGCCCTTGAACCAGGACTGGAAGGTTTCCGGCAACGCCAAATCTTCTTGAGGGGCCAAAATCATAAAGAACTATAACCCCATCAGTTGCCCTTCTGCACCGCATGGATTAATCGAAGGGCCAAACTCGCCATCACCACCCTCGGAGGGGAAAATGGAAGACGCCTCAACACTCACGCAACAAATTATCGATGCGGCCATTCCGCTGGCCATGACAGTCGGGGTCAATCTGTTGCTGGCCATTCTGGTCCTGATTGTCGGTTTCTGGTTTGCCAGTCGCATCAGCAGATGGGTCAAAAAGGCCCTCGACCGGATGCCGAACTTTGACGAGGCCGTGGCAAACTTCCTGGCCAGTATTGCGCGCTATCTGATCGTCATCATCACCATCCTGGCGGTGCTCGACCGCTTCGGCGTGGAAACCACCAGCCTGATTGCCGTGCTTGGTGCTGCGGGCCTGGCTATCGGCCTAGCGATGCAAGGCACCCTTTCTAATGTGGCGGCTGGCATCATGCTGCTTATGTTCCGACCCTTCAGGCTGGGCAATTTTATTGAAGTCGCCGGGCATTCAGGAACCGTAAAAGCCATCTCCCTGTTCACCACGGAACTGGCCACGCCGGACAATGTGCAAATCATTGTTCCCAACAGCGCGGTCTGGGGCGACTCGGTCAAAAACTACAATGGCCACCCGACCCGCCGCTGCGATATCACCATGGGGATTTCCTATGGCTCTGACATCAACAAAGCGCTGGCGGTTCTGAAAGACACCTGGAGTAAAGACAGCCGCGTTCTGTCCGACCCTGAACCTTTTCAGGGCGTTGTTAACTTGGGCGATAGTTCAGTCGACATTGTCATCCGCCTGTGGGTCAACGGTTCCGACTATTGGCCGGTCAAGTTTGACCTGACAAAATCCCTGAAAGAAGCGCTGGACGCGAACGGCATCGACATTCCCTTCCCCACACGCACGGTTTACACCAAGAGCGCATAAGCGCGGAGACATCACATGTTCAAGGACGGACTGCTCAAAGGAAAACGAATACTCGTCACCGGCGGCGGCACCGGCCTTGGCCGCGTGATGGCGGAAGAATACCTGAAGCTCGGCGCAGAGATCTACATCTGCGGGCGGCGGGGCGCGGTGCTGGAGGAAGCCGCGGGCGAGATGATGGCGGCCCATGGCGGCAAGGTCACAGCGCGGGCCTGCGACATTCGCAATGCGGGCGCGGTGGAGGAGCTGGTGCAATCCATCTTCGACGAAGGCCCCCTGGATGGCCTCGTCAATAACGCTGCAGGCAACTTCATCTCCCGCACGGAAGACCTGTCCCCGCGCGGCTTTGATGCCATCGCATCCATTGCCTTCCACGGTACGTTTTACATGACCCATGCGGTGGGCAAGCGCTGGATCGCCGCTGGCCGCAAAGGCAGCATCATTTCCATTTTGACTACGTGGGTGTGGAACGGCTCGCCCTATGTGGTGCCATCTGCCATGTCAAAAACCGGGGTGAAAGCCATGACGGACTCCCTTGCCGCTGAATGGGGCCATTACGGCATTCGCATCAATGCCATCTGCCCCGGCCCCTTCCCCACCAAAGGCGCGTGGGACCGGCTCAACCCTGAAAGCACGAATGAGGGCATGGAAGAGGATCGCTTTGCCACCAACCCCATGGGCCGCGTGGGCGACATGGCGGAGCTTGCCAATCTCGCCACCTTCCTGATGGCCGATGGCTGCGAGTATCTGACCGGGCAGACCATCGCCATTGATGGCGCCATGTATCAGGCCACCGGGGGGAACTTCTACAACTTGCACACCTGGACTGATGAGATGTGGGAAGCTGCCCGCAACGCCATTCGCGGCGCCAATGAAAAAGACAAGGCGGCGCGCACAGTATGAGCTCGGCGGCTGCTGATATTCACATCGCTGAGACAAAGGAAGATGTGGCTGCCGTCAAGGATCTCTTCATTGAATACGCCAACTGGTTGGGTCATGACCTTCACTTCCAGGCCTTTGATGAGGAGCTGGCGACCTGGCCTTCGCGCTATGACTTCTTACTTATTGCAAAGCACCATGGCGCGCCTGTTGGTGCCTGTGCGCTGAAAGATATGGGCGACGGCTATTGCGAGATGAAGCGGCTTTATGTGCAGGACGTGATGAAGGGCAAGGGGCTTGGCCGGGACTTGTCTTTACGCTTGATTGAAGAAGCGCGCGCACGCGGCTATCGCGCCATGCGGCTTGATACGCTCAGATCGATGACGCCCGCGGTCACGCTGTACAAAAGCCTCGGGTTTGGAGAAATTCCTGCCTATTACGACAATCCCCTCGACGATGTTGTCTATATGGAGCTCGCGCTCTAAGCCGCGCCCATTTGCACCACAATGCGCCCCAGGGCGCCACGATCCGCCAACAGCTGAAACGCCTGGCGCGCGTCATCAAGATCAAACGCCGCCCCAATATGGGGCTTAAGGTGGCCATGGCGGGCAAGTTCCATGAGCGCTGAAATATTTTCTGCCCCTTTCGCCGGGTCGCGGCGACCGTATTCCCCTGCGCGCACGCCGATGAGTGAAAACCCTTTGATGAGGGGAATGTTCGCGGCCACCTGCCCGATGCGGCCGCTGGCAAAACCAATGACGAGAAACCTGCCGCCCCAAGCTATGCAACGAAGACTCTCGTCAAAAATGTCGCCACCCACAGGATCAAAGATCACATCGGCGCCGCGCCCATCGGTGAGTGCTTTGACTTTTTCGCGAAAGCCCTCGGCGGGGTCAAGCACCAGGTCCGCACCCTTGGCCGTAGCGAGCGCGCGTTTTTCCGGCGTGGACGCAGTGGCGATCACCCGTGCGCCCAAGTGCTTACCAAGTTCCACGGCGGCAAGACCCACACCCCCTGCGGCGCCATGCACCAACAGGGTTTCGCGAAAGGCGATGCCGCCCGCCCCGCGCACGAGGCCCACATAAGCGGTGAGATAAGCTGCGACGAAGGCGGCTCCTTGGGCGTAGCTAAATTGCTCCGGCAGAGAGCGCACGTTGGCGGCGGGAACGTTAGCGCGTTCAGCCAAAAGGCCAGGACCCCCGAGCCCACCGAACATGACCTGATCCCCTTCATTGATGCCCTCAACGCCCGCACCGCAGGCGATGACATCCCCCGCCCCTTCCATGCCCGGCACATAGGGAAGTGGCGGCTTTAGCTGATAACCACCGCGCGTCATAAGCAGGTCAGGAAAGCCGATGGCAACGGCGCGCATAGCAACCTGCACTTCGCCCGGGCCTGGATCACCCAGCTCCACGGCGTCAATGGCGCAACCGGAAAGATCGTCCGTTAGTTCACGGACCACAAATGCCTTCGTTCTGCCCGTCATTTCTTGTGAGGCACCAAGTCGATTCCGCCGACCACAAGCGCGGTGGCGAAATCGGCCGCCGCGATGGGGTCCGGATCATCCCGCTGCACCATGCGGTCAGCCATCTCAAAGGCAATGCCGATAAGCGCGGCTGTAAGGTACTCAGGGTCCACATTGGGAACCACACCGCGCTCAATACCGTCGTCAATATCGACGCGAAGTTCGTCAAACCCCGCAATAACTTCCGGCGTATCCATGCGCACCCGGATTTGCCCAGAGTTTGCGCGCATCATCGTGTAAGCGCGATTGTCGTCCACCACATAAGAGAAAAAGACAAGAAACATACCGCGCAGAAATTCTTCAAAGGTGGTGGCCTTCAAGCGCTCCTGGATCAAAGCTGGTCGCACGCGCAACGCGCTCTCATCCATCAACGCCTGAAAGACTTCTTCTTTTGATTTGAAATAATTGTAGAACGTGCCGCTGGCGAGGCCCGTGCCGCGGATGATGTCACGCACGGTGGTTGCGCCATAGCCAAGCTCGGCAAAAACTTTGCGCGCGGCATCCAAGATGGCCTGCTGGTTCGCTGCCTTGGTCTTTTCGCGTTTGCCCAGACGCGCTGGGTCTTGTGCTTCAAGCTGGGTCATTATCGTCCGTGTATCTGAGTCTTGCGCGGTAGTTTAGAGAAAGGTGACGATGCGTCAATTTTATTAACTGACAAGCTGTCTTTCCCTGAGGGGACCGTTGACAGGCCATAGGCAGCACCGCTTACTCAGGAAATGACTGACGAAACCCGCATGCCCCCGCTGCTTGATCTTTTGGGCGCCCACCGCGATCTGCTCCTTGATGCTATCCCTCATGCCAAGGCGCTGGGGTTGGAGCTCGTGGATATTTTCTACGCCAATGCGGTGGTGAAACTGCCCTACAACGAACAGATCATTGGCAATCCGGAAACCGGGGTGGTCCATGGCGGGGCGGTTACAACGCTGCTTGATAATGTTTCCGGTGTGGCGGTGTTTTGCGCCATCGAGGAGCTCACCTCCATCGCAACACTAGACCTACGCATTGACTACATGCGCGCCGCGACGCCGGGCAAAGACATCACGGGCCACGCCCATTGCTACAAACTTACGCGCAATGTCGCATTCGTCCGCGGCGTTGCTTATGATGATGATATCGAGGACCCCATTGCCACCTCTGCCGGGGCTTTTATGATGGGGTCTGACGGCACCCGCAAACCCGGCGCGAATTTGAGCGAGGCCAAATTATGAGCGCGCCCACTGGCCTTCTGAGCAAGCTAGACCAAAGCTCATTACAAAGTTTTGCAGATCAGATTCCTTACGCCAAGTTTATTGGCGTGGAAGTTCAAATGGCGGGCGGTGAACTCACATGCAAGCTGCCATTTAAGGATATGCTCATTGGCAATCCCTCCCTGCCCGCGCTCCATGGCGGTGTGGTGAGTGCGTTTCTTGAAACTGTCGCCATCCTTCAGCTCATTTGCGACATCGAGGCGGACCATTTGCCCAAGCCCATCAACATCAGCATTGACTACTTACGCTCTGCCAAGCCGGTGAATACCTACGCGCGCGCTGTCATCACCAAGCAAGGGCGGCGCGTTGCCAACGTGCATGCGGAAGCCTGGCAGGCCGACAAAACCCGGCCCATCGCGACGCTGCAGGGGCACTTTCTGCTGGCTCGGCGCGACGCCGCGGGCGGCTAAATTGCGGCTCTCTCCCAATAGGCGACGCGCCAGATGACGAGCCCACCCCCCATCACGCACGGCCATGTTTTTCGCATCGCTTGGCCCATCATATTGGCCAATGCGGCGGTACCGCTGCTCGGCATTGCCGACACTGCGGTCATTGGAAATTTTGACACCACCACGGGCCTCGGTGGCTTGGCTATCGGTGCGCTTCTTTTCAATATTATTTATTGGGGCTTTGGGTTTCTGCGCATGGGCACAACGGGCCTTACCGCCCAAGCGCTTGGCGCAGATGATGTGGGTGAGATTACCGCCACCTTCGGCCGCGCCGCGTTGATGGCCGGCGCCATCTCGCTTTGCCTTCTCGTGCTGCAAGTCCCCCTAGCCGCCCTGATCACATTGGTGTTCCAGGGCAGCGCGGCGGTTGAAGAAGCCGCAAAGACGTATTTCCTCATCCGCATCTGGGGGGCACCGGCGGCGCTATTTGGCTTTTCGTGTTTGGGCTGGTTCATCGGACTTAAACGCTCAAGTTACGTTCTTGTGCTGCAACTGCTACTCAACGGTCTCAATGTGGGGCTCGATGTTTTGTTTGTGGCCGGGTTTGATTGGGGCGTTGCGGGGGTTGCGTGGGGCACTGTTATTGCTGAGTGGGTCATGGCGTTTACCGCCGCTTTATTGATCTGGCGCAAGCTCCATCGTTGCGGCTGGCGGTTTGAATGGGAACGCCTGCGCGACCCTGCGCCGCTGTTGCGTATGATCGCGGTCAATCGCGACATATTCCTGCGCACTTTGGCGCTCCTCGGGGGCTTTGCTTTGTTCCAATGGGAGAGTGCCCGCCTTGGCGATATCACATTGGCCGCCAATCATATTTTGCTGCAGTTCATTGGCTTCGGTGCTTTCTTCCTCGATGGCTTTGCCTTTGCCGTTGAGGCCCTTGTTGGGGAAGCCGTGGGCGCAAAGAATACTGAACGCCTGCGCCAAGCAGTACGCAAGTCAACTGAGTGGGCATTGGGAACCGCTGTGCTTTTGGCAGTCGCAACATTTCTGCTGGGGCCCTTAGCAATCGCCGGGTTAAGCACAGACCCGAGTGTGCGAGGCGCTGCAACGGCCGTGTTCTGGTTTGCCGTGATCTACCCCATAATCGGGGTTTGGGCGTTTCAGTTCGACGGCATTTTTATTGGAGCCACGTGGACGGCGGCCATGCGCAATGCCATGGCCTTGTCTTTCGCCATATTCGTTTTCGCCTGGTGGGTGCTGACACCGCCCTTTGCCAATTACGGCCTCTGGACTGCTTTTGTGATCTTCCTCGCCGCGCGGGGGCTCACTATGGGGCTCGCCTATCCTGTGCTTGCCCGCAAAGCCGCATTACAATTTTAGAAAATACCCAAAACTGATTCCGGCGGACGACCGATGGCGGCCTTGGCCCCGTGCACAACGATAGGGCGTTCAATAAGCGCAGGATTGTCCACCATGGCCTGGATCAAATCATCGCGTGATTTTGTGCCATCATCCAAACCGAGCGCCTTGAACGCCTCTTCGCCTTTGCGCATCAATTCAAGGGGCTCCATATGGAGCAGCGATAAAATACGGTCGAGCTCTGCCGCAGATGGCGGCGTCTTGAGATAGTCTATGACGACAGGTTGCAGCCCGCGGTCCTCAAGCAGCGCCAACGTTGCGCGGGACTTTGAACAGCGGGGGTTGTGATAGATTGTAGCTGTCACTTGATGCTCCTCATGGCAGTTTGGTGCCAACGGCATCGGCCACATGGGCATGGCCGTCGGCTTTCAAAAGGTCCGCCAGCTCTTGCTTGATGTGGCGGATGAGCGGGGGGCCCCCATAAGTCAGTGCCGAGTAAAGTTGTACCAAGCTCGCGCCGGCTTGGATCTTGCCGTAAGCGGTGCGCCCATCATGTACGCCGCCAACGCCGATCAAGGTTAGTTTCGTGCCCATAATGCGCCGAAATGCAGCAAGCACTTTTGTCGACGGCTCATAAAGCGGCACACCGGAAAGGCCGCCCGCTTCATCCCGGCGTGATGATTTCAGATCATCAGGTCGCGCCAATGTGGTGTTGGAGACGATCATCCCTTCAATGCCGCCGGCGAGCACCGCGTCGGCGATGTCCTGAATGTCTTTGGCATTAAGATCCGGTGCCACTTTGAGCAACAGAGGTTTGCGCGGGCCGCTCATGCCGTCGCGCACGGCGTTAAGACGTCCAAGCAAATCCTCAAGCGCCGCTTTGCCTTGCAAGTCCCGAAGCCCCGGCGTGTTGGGGGACGAGATATTGACGGCAAAGTAATCGCCATAGGCGTAAAGGCGCTTAAGGCCAGTCTCGTAGTCCGCAATTCGATCTTTGGAGGCCTTGTTGGCGCCGAGGTTGACCCCAACCACACGCCGCTTGGCAGGCAAAGACGCAAGGCGCAATTCCGCTACATTTAGCCCGCGATTATTGAAGCCAAGCCGATTGATCACAGCCTTGTCTTTCTTGAGGCGAAACACCCGCGGTCGCGGATTGCCTCGTTGGGCACGCGGCGTGATGGAGCCGACCTCAGCAAACCCAAGACCAAGCCCGTGCATAGCAACAGGGACAGCTGCGTTCTTGTCGAAGCCCGCGGCAATGCCAAGGGGGTTTGAAAATGAAAGTCCCAACGCGGCAGTGGCGAGAACCGGATCATCAGGCGTTTTATCGACGCCGCCTAATCCCATGCGTAATGAGACAAGTGTCAAATCGTGAGCCTTCTCAGGATCGATACTTTGGAACAATGGTCGCGCGAGGGGAAAAAGGTCAGTCAAACTTCAAGCCTTCTGGATAAATATGGACACCATCGCTACCCATGGGCAGCGCCCAAGTTTGCGTCGCCAGGGCGGGGTCTAGGGGGCCATAAAGATGAGGAAACAAATCCCCGCCGCGAGAGGGCTCCCACTTTAGCGCGGCTCCAAGGGCTGCCGCTGCAAATTCCACCAAGACCAAATTGGGTAGGCCGGCGAAATGGCGGGCAACGGTTTCCGGCACCTGAACGGCGGTAGAAAAGTGGATAAATCCATCCGCCCGATCAACGGCGGCCCCTTGCCAGAGCCCAGCGACCGTCACCTCAGCCCATTCAGACCCCCTACAAACCTTATAAATCGCCCCAGATTTCGCCACTCTTTGCCTCCGGTTCGCCACTGGGCCTTGCGGCTGGACCCAAGGCGGCGATAAGGTATAATTCCTATCCATAGGAACGAAAGCCGATTCTGCCGCAAACCGGGCGGTGACCATATAAGATGCTGACCCACAAACAAATATGGAGTGCCATCGACCGGCTTGCCGATCAACGAGGGCTTTCGCCGTCTGGATTGGCCCGCCAATCAGGACTGGACCCCACCACCTTTAACCGCTCCAAGCGGCAAGGTGCAAACGGCAAATTGCGCTGGCCCTCAACTGAAAGCATCGCAAAGATATTGGAGGCCACGGGGATCTCCATGGATACCTTTGTCAGTCTGATGGACCGCGGCGCAGGGCAAAGGTTCATCCGAAAATATGTGCCTCTCATCGGATTTGCCCAAGCCGGCGACAACGGTTTTTTCGATGATGGCGGTTTTCCTGCCGGGACTGGTTGGGATGAAGTGGCGTTTCCCGAGATTGGCGACGAAAACGCTTATGCATTGGAGATCAGCGGCGATTCTATGCAGCCACTTTATCGCGACGGTGACATCATCATTGTTTCGCCCCAGGCAAGTGTGCGACGCGGCGACCGCGTGGTGCTCAAAACAAATGAGGGTGAAGTCATGGCCAAAGTATTGGTCAGACAAACCGCGCGGCGTATTGAATTGCTATCGCTCAATCCCGAATTTGAAAATCGCAGCCTCGCCATGTCTGACGTGGCGTGGATTGCGCGCATCCTTTGGGCAAGCCAATAACTTAATTTGCCAGCTCACCGGATAGCGCTTTGTCGATCAAGGCGATGGTTTCCTCAATGCCGTAAATCGCAGCGAAGGACCCAAAGCGCGGCCCTTGGGTTTGCCCCAGAAGGGTTTCGTAAAGGGTCGAAAACCAGGCACGCAAGGGCTCAAACTCATGCGCTTTGCCGACGGCATAGACCTCGCTCTGAATCGCCGTACCATCCGCATCGCTGCCTACAAGGGCGCTTAGACGGGTTTTCAGATCTTCTAACGCGGCACGCTCCATATCCGTTGCGGCGCGAAACGTTTTCGCCGGTTCAACAAAGTCATGGTAATAATTGATCGCATAGCCCACCAGCTGGTCGAGCATCGGATGCCGCTCAGCTGAGGCGTCTGGGTCATACCGATTGATAAAGCCCCACAGAATCTCCCGGTCTTGTGCATTGCTCGCACTCACGAGATTGAGCAGTAAATTGAAGCTCACGGGGATCTGCTCTGCCGGCGGCTCCCCATTATGGATATGCCACACGGGATTGCCGAGGCGTTCTTTCACGTCTTGCTCAGGATACTTGGCGAGGAACGTGATGTATTCATCTACCGCTTTGGGGATCACATCAAAGTAAAGTCGCTTGGCCTGTTTGGGTTTTTGAAACATGTAATAGCCAAGGCTCTCATTGGGCGCATAACGCAGCCAATCATCCACGCGAATAGATTCATTGCCTTTGGTCTTTGAGATTCGTGCGCCTTTCTCATCCAGAAAAAGTTCATAGTTGAAACCCTCCGGCACCTTGCCCCCCATAGCTTTGACGATGCGCGAGGAGATTTTAACAGACTCATAAAGGTCTTTGCCGGACATTTCATAGTCAACACCAAGGGCAAACCAGCGCATGGCCCAGTCGGCCTTCCACTGCATCTTGCAATGGCCGTTCATCACCGAGGTTTCCACTTCACGCCCCATTTCGTCGCGATACAAAATTGTGCCGCGCACCGGGTCGCGATCAATAACGGGCACCTGAAGCACCCGCTCTGATTCAGGCTCCACCGGCAAAAAGGGGCTGTATGTCTGGCGCCGCTCCTCCCCCAATGTGGGTAAGACAATGTCCATAACGTCGTCATAGACTTCGAGCACCCGGCGCAGCGCATCATTAAAGCGCCCAGATTTGTAGCACGCCGTGGCGCTTAGAAATTCGTATTCAAATCCGAATCGATCGAGAAATGCCTTTAGCCGTGCATTGTTGTGGTGGCCAAAACTCTCGTGCTCGCCCCAAGGGTCGGGCACTGACGTCAAGGAGCGTTCCAAATGCTGGGCCAAGAGTTCCTGATTGGGCACACCGCCGGGCACTTTGCGCATGCCATCCATATCATCTGAGAAACAGATGAGCTTCGTCGGAATGTCGGACAGAACTGAAAAGGCATGGCGCACCATTGATGTGCGCGCGACCTCGCCAAATGTCCCAATATGAGGCGGTCCAGATGGGCCAAATCCAGTTTCAAATATGACCTGCTCAACACCGCCTTGCCGTTCCACGCGCGCTAACACCTTTCGAGCTTCCTCGAAGGGCCAGGCCTTTGAGGTCAGTGCTTCTACGCGCACATGCGGGGTTGGAGCGGCGGTCATAAGGTTAGGCTTTCATTAAGTTGCTAGTTTGACTTGTTTACGAGTTTTTCGTGTTCGAAAGCTAGAGTTCACCTCACCCCGCGTCAATGAAGACACCATTGGGGGCATAGGAACGGTGGCGGCGAAATGCTGAAGACTCTATCTGATTGGCTTGGCACCGTCGCTGTGTCGCCTTTGTTGATAACCAACAAAGCCGATAGCGTGGCATCGGACCCCGCCACATTGCGAAAAGTAGCTGCAGCCCAAACCGAACTACTATTTGAAATGGACCGCGGCTCGGGGTTCATGCCGGTGTTGGTGTTTCTGATCGCAACTGTGCTCCTAAGTGACTTTGGCACGCCTATGCCGTGGGCCGCCTTTGCCGTCTATTGCGCCAGCTGGGTTTACCTCCATGGCCTCCAATTCTCATTCATGGGAGACGCAGATCGCGCAGACGCGCCGGAGAGTTGGTCCCGCCGCTTTGCCGTTGCCTCATTATTCACGGGAATTGCCTGGGGCATGGGCAGCGTCGCCTGGTTTGACCCCGGTAATACCGAGAACCAGGCTGTAGTGGCCCTGGTCATTTTGGGCGTCAATGCGTCCTCCGCTATTTCACGGGCAATGCACAAACCATCGATGATCTCATTCGCCATTCCGTCTGGGGCGCCGATCGTGATTGCCCTCGCAATTACGGCAGCACCGTTTGGTATGATGATGGCTGTGCTTGGCCTGATATTTCTCACCGGCCTTTTGGAGTGGTCCAAGTCTGTCAATCAATCACAACTTGAGTCCATCGCGCTTCGCTTTCAAAACGACTCTTTGGTGTCCTCACTTAAGCAAGAGCGCGCCACTGCACTGGAAGCAAAACGCCAGGCCGAAGCTGGAAATCGTGCCAAGACAGAATTTCTCACCACCATGAGCCACGAGGTTCGCACGCCGCTCAATGGCATTATGGGGATGGCGCATATTCTTCAGACCTCCGATCTCGACAAGGAGCAAAAGGAGCATATCGATGTGATTGTTGAGTCCGGCGAAACCTTGCAGACGGTTCTCAATGATATTCTCGACCTCTCAAAGCTAGAGGCCGGGCGCTTTGATGTCTCCTCTGAGTCATTTGAAGTTTTGCCTGTTATCAGCGGTGTTTTGCGCCTGTTTAAATCCAATGCGGATTCAAAGGGCGTTGAGCTGGAAGTGCACACAGACCCTTCTAAAGCCGCTTATGCGCGCGCCGATGATCATCGCACGCGGCAAGTGCTGCTCAACCTCGTTGGCAACGCCATAAAATTCACCGAGCGCGGTGAAATCGCTGTTTGCCTGGCCCCCGTTGGCTCAGCCCTTCTACCCGACGGTTTACCGAGTGATTTGCCGCCGGACCACATTGTTGTCGCGGTCACAGACACCGGCATCGGTGTCGCCCCCGACCGGTTGGAGCAATTATTTCATCCCTTCACGCAAGCGGACCAATCCACCACACGCCGCTATGGCGGCACGGGACTTGGGCTTGCGATCTCCAAGCGCTTGGTGGAGCTCATGGGCGGGCGCATCGGCGGCATGTCGAACGAAGGTGTTGGCAGTGTTTTTTGGTTCTGCCTGCCCGCAGCGCGCGGCACTGCTGAAAATACTGACAATGACAATATGATCGCCGAAGAAAAATCCACAACGGCAGGGCGTTTTATTCTTCTTGCCGAAGACAATGATGTGAACGCATTGGTTGCCGAAGCACTTTTGAAGCAACAAAATCATGACGTCGTCCGAGTCAGGGATGGTGCTGCGGCGGTTGAGTTTATTTCATCACGGCTTGCTGACGGCACAAGACTTCCTGATTTGATCCTGATGGACATTCGCATGCCGCGGCTCTCTGGCCCTGAAGCGGCCCAAGAAATTCGTGCCTTGCCGTCACCTGCCAATCGGTTGCCGATCCTGGCACTTACGGCTGACCTTTCTTACTCAGAAGTGCGCGAAGACGGCTCGCTTATTATTCCAAAGGAATATGCCGGGGTGTTTGATGGTGCGCTTGCCAAACCCATTATGCCCGATCAATTGTACCGCGCTATCGATGTGACCACATCCGCTGCTGTGCGATTGAGCGGTATGGATCAGGATGGAACCGCCGTCGACCTGTCGCGTCTCAAAGGCATTTTGGACATTCTCGGCACCTCTGCCTTTTCCGATCTGATCGAAACCTACATTGCCGATATGGATAAAATGACCGTTGATCTTGCATCAGCGGTGGATGCCAGCGACCACGCTAGAGCTGCATCGCTATCCCACAGCCTTGCCGGAGCGTCTGCCAATCTCGGCTTTGTGGCCCTGGAGGCCGCAGCGCGAGAGCTTATGCGTGCGGCAAATTCCGAAGACAGCGCAGCCTTGGCGGCGGGCCACACAAGTTTCACCGGCGCTGTAGATGAGGCCCGCAAAGCCGTCGGGGCCCTTAAGGCCGGATAAATCCGACGCTGTACGATCATTGTGATCGTGCTAGTTTTGCGCGATGTCCGTGTCAGCTGAGTCTTCTCTCACATCCAATGATCTTCCGCCTGCGCTCATTGTGCACGCTGGGGCAGCTTTTGTTGCCGCCGAGGGGGGTGAGATCAAGTCCCTTGATGCCAATGCCGCACGCGAGCTGTTCGAGCGCGGCGAGGTACTTATCTGCCACAAAGGGTTTTCGGCGCGGCGCCTGGGTGCCAAGCGTCCGCCAGCGCGCGAGAGCTTGTTTGATATTTTGGAGTTGTTTGCCTTTGTCCGCCCCGCCGAATTCTGCGTGCCAACCCCGGCCGGTTTGGCGCAGATCGCCGGTCTTGAAACGCCGCACGGGCCGGTCGCCGAAGCAGCGGCGCTGCATCACGCCGCGCGTATGCTGTTGTCTGATCTTGGGGGCGGGAACACCAACAGCATTGACCAAGCCATTGCCCTTACCCGCACTTTGGCGCGGGCGGGCTGGGCCTGGGGGCCCCATGTAGCAGGGGCTTTTGGCCCCAAGATGGCGGAAATGGGCGCGCAAGGCTCAGGTCTTGATGTCTGGATGCGGCTACCTGAATGGGAAGAACGCGGGCCAGCGCCCCCGCCGGGCACACAGGGCGTCGCACCTGAAGAAACCGCATCACGCCTCGCAGCCCTTGTGGGCACGGGTGGAGAAGCGCGCGAGGTTCAAAAGGACTATGCCCAACTCGCGGCCACGGCACTGGCACCTGGACCTGACGGCAACACCAGTGTCATTTTGGCTGAGGCGGGAACCGGTCTTGGCAAGACGCTGGGTTACCTTGCGCCCGCCAGCGTGTGGTCAGAGAAAAATGGTCCCGGCATCTGGATCTCCACCTATACCAAGAACCTGCAACGGCAGATCAATCAAGAGCTCTCGCGGGTCTATCCCGATCCTGCCGAAAAAGCGCGCTGGACGGCGATCCGAAAGGGTCGCGAAAATTACCTCTGCCTGTTGAATTTCCAGGAGGCGGCCATGCGCGCCAGCACCGCTCTGCGCGGCCTTGGCCAGATTGAGATGGCGCTCATCGCACGTTGGGCCCTCGCAAGTCGCGACGGTGACATGATTGGCGGCGACTATCCCGCCTGGCTTGAGACAGGCCTTGAGTATCAGCTTACCGACCGGCGGGGGGAGTGCATCTATTCCGCGTGCCCGCACTATCGCCGTTGCGTTATCGAAAAATCCGTGCGCAAGGCGCGTCACGCCCGATTGGTGGTCGCCAACCACGCATTGGTGCTGACCCAAGCAGCCCTCGACCGCGCCCTTACGCCGGCCCACGAGAGCAGCCAGGAAGATCTATCTGATCGCCGCGCGAGATATATCTTTGACGAAGGCCACCATCTCTTTGATGCCGCCGACTCGGCTTTTTCTGCCCATCTGACGGCGCTGGAAACCTCTGAGCTGCGGCGCTGGATTCGAGGGCCCGAGGGACGCCGTGGCAGCCGTGCCCGCGGGTTGTTAGAGCGCGCTGGCGAGCTCACCACCGAAGTGGTAGCGCAGGAAGCCCTTGAAGCCGCTGTTGCCGCAGCCCGCTCATTACCCCTTGATGGTTGGACAACGCGCGTGATCGACGGCACACCGCAAGGGCCCGCCGAGGACTTATTTGCCCTTGTGCGCCTTCATGTTGCCGCTCAGAACAAGAACGCGCGCTACACCTCCTACGCCCTTGAAGCCACAGCAGAGCCCTTGATGGATGGCATTTTAGATGCCGCAATATCATTCGATAGCGCGCTACAGGGCCTGGCGAAACCTTTGCAAATTCTCGCGAAGGAATTGCGCCAGCGCCTTGATACCGAAGCGGAAGATCTCGATAGCCCCGCCCGCGCCCGTATCGAAAGCGTTGCGCGGGGTATTGAACGCCGCGCGCATCTTCTTATCCCCGCGTGGCGCGACATGTTGGCAGCATTGCACGCCCCCAAGACGGACACGTTTGTCGATTGGTTTTCGCTCGAGCATCAATATGGGCGGCTCTTTGATGTGGGCATGCATCGCCATTGGATCGACCCGACGGAGCCATTTGCCCTTAATGTGCTGGACCGTGCCCAAGGCACGCTCATCACCTCAGCAACCCTTCGCGACATTGCCCCTGATGACGATGGCTGGGAAAGCGCGGAAATTCGCACCGGGGCAAATCATATGGTGGGCGCTGCCGCGCGCGGTCACTTTCAAAGTCCTTTTGACTACGCGGCCAATACCCGGGTCATTGTCGTCAATGACCTCAACAAAAACGACGCCAGCCAGACCAGCGCCGCGTTCCGAGAACTCTTTTGCGCTGCGGGGGGCGGCGCCTTGGGTCTTTTTACCGCCATTCAGCGTTTGCGCGCGACCTATGACCTGATTGCTGAGCCTTTGGAGGCCGGGGGCCTGCCGCTTTATGCCCAGCATGTGGACGCCATGGACGCCGGCACACTTGTGGATATTTTCCGGGCTGATCGCCATGCCTGCCTTCTCGGCACTGACGCAGTGCGAGACGGTATCGATGTGCCGGGGGATTCCCTTCGGCTCATTGTCTTTGATCGGGTGCCCTGGCCTCGGCCCGACATCTTGCATAAGGCCCGCCGGCAGCGCTTTGGTCGGCGCTATGACGATGTATTGACCAGATTGCGCCTGAAGCAAGCTTTTGGGCGGCTGATCCGCAAGAAAGATGACCGCGGTATCTTTGTCATGTTGGATGCCGCAACCCCCACGCGGCTGCTGACGGCATTTCCCGAAGGCGTTGAGGTAGAGCGGATCGGCCTTGCGGACGCCATCAGCCGGGTACGGGACTTCTTGCCCTCCTGCAGGTGAGCCTCTATGGTCCCGCGCGATATGTGACCCCCTCAATCAAAGACTTGGAACCAGAACCAATGAACCAGGACCTGAACCCTCACAAGGCATTGATCTATTTGATGGTCGTTGTTTCAGCTGCCGATGCAGACATGACCGATGCGGAGTTGATGACCATTGGCGAGATCGTGCGCAAATTTCCGGTGTTTAAGGATTTCGATTCCAATCAACTGGTATCCGTCGCTGAAGAATGCGGCACTCTTCTGGCCGCTGACGAAGATGGCCTGCAAAGCGTTCTAAACATTGTTGAGGAAGTTCTGCCTGAGCGCCTTTATGAAACCGCCTATGCTTGCGCCATTGAAATTGCCGCGGCAGACGAAAGCGTCGATCAGGAAGAGTTGCGCGTGCTTGAGATGATTCGCGACACACTGCGGCTCAGCCGATTGCATTCAGGTGCGATCGAATGGTCGGCACGCGCGCGGCATATGACGCTTTAAACGCCAATTCGCTTCAAGAAGCTTAACGACGTTTCAAGCGCGGCGGCAATATTGCCGTCGTGGCTATGCCCGCTTGCCTTGCGCGGTTTGAAATCATGATCGCCATCTGGCAACCAGCAAAATTCAATGTGGTTTGAGAGCTTAAAGCTTGGCACTTCAGCTTTAGTGCCGAAGGGATCACGTTCCCCTTGGCAAAAGAGTGTGGGCACCTTCAGATCACCTAGATGGTCGGTGCGCAAGTTTTCGGGCTTGGCGGGCGGATGAAACGGATAGCCAAACACCACCACCCCCGCTGCCTTTTGGTCGGTGGCTATCATTGTTGCCAGGCGCCCGCCCATGCTTTTGCCCGCGAGCACAAGGGGTCCTTGCGGCTCTGCCGCGGCGATAGCCTGAGAAAAACTTTCGATCAATTTCGGCGCGCGATCTGGCGGACCGCGTTTGCCGGTTTCTCGTCGTCGCGCCATATAGGGAAACTCAAAACGGACCACCCGATGACCGCCCGCCACCAGCCCGGCAGCCACCTGTGCCATAAAGGTGGCGTCCATACCAACCCCCGCCCCGTGCGCGAGCACGATGGTCAGTGCGGCATTGTTGGGCCCATCTACAAGCAATTCCATAGGCCCAAGCCTAGGCGTAACCGCGGCGGGCAAACAAGCGCTTGATCGCAACCTGAAACCAGCCCAGTTTCGGGACCATGAACGAGTATTTGATTGCCAATGAGCCGACCCTGCGGCTGGCGGCCTTTATTGGATTTTTGATTGGCTTCGCGGCACTTGAGGCGCTGCTGCCTCGCAAGGCGCGCACCATGTCACGTTTGACGCGCTGGAGCGTCAATTTGGGACTCACTGTCGTCAACACGCTTGTGTTGCGGTTTGTTGTGCCCGTTCTGGCGGTGGGCGTTGCGCTGTGGGCGCAAGCCCAAGGATATGGCGTACTAAATCTTGTGGATCTCCCATGGATTGCAGAATTCGTCATCGCGCTGCTGCTGCTTGATGCGCTTATTTGGGCGCAACATGTTGCCATGCACAAATTCCCGCTGCTTTGGCGTCTGCATCGGGTGCATCATACTGACCGCGACCTGGACGCAACCACGGCACTGAGATTTCATCCTTTTGAAATCCTGGTCTCAATGGCGATCAAAATTGTTGCGGTTGCGATGATCGGTCCTTCGGCAGCGGCCATCATCTTGTTTGAAGTCGTGTTGAGCGGCATGGCCCTTTTCAATCACTCAAACTTGCGCCTGCCGATCTGGGCGGATCGGGGCTTACGCTTTGCCGTTGTCACACCCGATATGCACCGCATCCACCACTCTGTGCATTTGCGCGAGTGCGATTCCAATTACGGATTTAATCTATCGCTTTGGGACAGGCTATTTGGCACCTACACCACTGAACCCCAGGATGGCCATGCAAACATGGAACTGGGGCTTGCAAGTACTCGAAAACGACCTGTTGGCAATTTCCTTTGGTTGCTATGGTATCCTATTGGCGAATCCGCCAGGCGAAAAGAAGGTCATTCCGAATGAAGCGCGTTTATCTGATGCGGCATGCCAAATCGAGCTGGAGCGAAGAAGGCATGAAGGATCACGACCGCCCGCTGAATAAGCGCGGCAAGGACGCTGCCAAGCGCATGGGGGCAGAGCTCAAGTTCCGTGATTACCTGCCAGACATGATCCTATGTTCCACCGCCAAGCGGACGCGGGAGACCCTGGCTCTCATGACACCCGAGTTCGGGATAGACATTGCAATGAGCATGGAAGCAGAGCTTTATCATGCCAGCCCGGATGTGTTGCTGGACCGCATTCGTGATGCGGATGCGGGGGCGAATTCCCTGATGTTGATTGCGCACAATCCTGGCCTTGCAGAACTGATTGATATCCTGGCCAAACGGGACGCGGCCGCGCCTGACAAATTTCCCGCCGGCGCACTGGCTGTCATCGATTTTGATGCGGAGACGTGGCGTGCAGTCAAACCGCACGCAGGCGACGTCGTCGACCTGATCTTCCCAAAACTGCTGGTGATTTAGTACCGCGGCGCGGCTCTTTACCATTCGTTTACCCTAACCACAGTGTTTCGCAATCTATTGATGGAATGGAAATCCAATCACTCTATTTGTCCGTATTCTATATGCCAACGATATCGATGGCTTGAAATCTAAGACGGAACGAAACAATGGACGAAAATTTCCCCATCCCCACCAATGAAGAATACCGCTTGTCGGTCGTTCACGATCTTCAAATTCTGGACACACCGCCAGAGCCAGAGTTCGACCGCCTGACGCGTTTCGCCTCGTCTCACTTCGGTGTACCGGCTGCGCTGCTGACCATGATGGACACATCGCGAAACTGGTTTAAGTCGACGGTCGGTGTGGAATTTTGCGAGTCGTCGCGGCAGCATGCCTTCTGCGCCTATGCGATTATGCAGGACGAACCACTAGTCATTCTTGATACGCACAAAGACCCGCGGTTTGCCCAGCACGCACTGGTCGTCAATGAACCTCATGTGCGGTTCTATGTCGGAGCACCGTTGATGGCAGCGCCGGGGGTGCGCCTGGGAACGCTCTGCATTTTTGGTTTTGAGCCGCGTGCTTCTTTCAGCGAGGAGGAACGCCAGATGTTGAAGGATTTAGCTGCGCAGGCCATGTCGGCCTTGATAGCGCGCAAAAGCCTTCTGCAAATGAGCGAGCGCCTAGCCGATGTCGAAGGGGGCGGTGGCGGCGACGCGGCGGAGAAGGCGCGGCGACGGGTGTTGACGATTGCCAATCACGAGCTACGGACGCCGCTCAACGCCATACTTGGTTTTTCCGAAATCATGCGGGGCGGCAAGATGTCCCTTAACGCGATAGAAGACTATGCCAACTGCATCTTTTCAGCTGGGAAATCACTAGAGCGGATCATCGAGTCTGTTCTCACCTACAGCCAGCTGGAAACTGGCGAAGTGCGCTTGAATGAAGAAACATTCGATATTTTTGAAATGATCACGCAGGTGGAACAGCGCGTGCAATTGTTGCGGCCCAATCGCAAACTCGCGCTTCACGTTCAAAAAAACTGCGAGGATGACCTGCTCATCCATGCTGACCGCCTTCATACAGAGCAGATGATCTCACAACTGCTCGACAACGCCATCAAGGTGACCCCCGATGGCGGCACAGTGCGGCTTTCTGTTGGACTTGATGGTGAAGACAACCTCACCATCACTGTGGCCGATGAAGGCCCAGGCCTTTCCAATCCGGAATTCAAATTGGCCTGTCAGTCATTTCAGAAGATCGGTGACCTCAATGATACACGAAACGATGGCCTGGGTATTGGCCTTTGTGTGGTCACCCGGTTGGTGGAAGCCCATGGCGGCCGCCTAACCCTCGCGGACAACGACGAGCCTGGTGCCTGCATTGAAATGTGTTTGCCATATTTCCGCGTGCGGAGTGTTGGGGATCAGAGCCAAGCGCGGATGCTGGCGAGCTGAGCAATTTAGGAGCGCAGAACACTTTCTGATTGGAGCAGACAGAGTTCAGGAAATTCAAATCCTACTTCCTCATGGCATTCACCAAATGTTTCCGCTGAGCGGTGCGCCACTTCAATGCCCCCGATCTGCTCATAAAACGTGCGGGCCGGATTACCTGCCAGCGCCCAGATAATGCCATCACGGCAACCTGCCTCGCGCAGAGCGGCAAACATCCCCTCAAGCAGGGCGCGGCCAGCGCCGCCCCGTTGGTGATTTGGGTCAATATATAATGCGTAGACTTCGCCATCGTGGCGCGCATCCCGGTCGCGGCAGCGCCCGCCAGAGGCCAGCCCAACAATGCCGTAGCGGCTGCGTTCTGCCACCAGCACAAAATTGTCGTCCGATTGGCGGGAAATAGTACGTGCCCAGGCAAAGGCTTGCCGCTCTGGCGACATGGCCAAAAGGCCAGCGTCTGCCAAAAGGCCCGGATAAGCGTCTCGCCATGCATCCACATAAACGCGGCCCATGGCTGCCGCATCGCCTTGTTCGGCCTTGCGCACCGTAATCATCGTCTTGCCCTTTCTCTTTCACAGGCCTTGGCCTGTCGGGGGCACCCCACCATTCCTTTCACTATGACCGAAAATAGTTGCCAATTTGGGCAACCGACGATCCGAATTGAGGCTATTGTGGGAAGGAAATCACAACACAGTCAGCAAGTCCGCCGCCAACAGTTCGTTCAGTTAACGTTCAGCAGTAGACGGACCGCACGCAGATGCCTAGATTACCCGCCAAATTTCGAGAGTTATCTGCGTTGGAGATATGTAATGGGTTGGATCACCACCACCACGATTTTGTTCGTATCCATGTGCGTCATTGCCCTGGGGCGATACCAGACCAACAAGACCTATGAGCCAGGCAAGAACCGCTATATTCCGTGGAACATCATCATGTTCACAGCAACGTTCATCGGCATATTGATGCTGGTGCGGCTGTTTTCGCTCTATGGCGTTGATGTTGGCGGCGGACGGCAGCTCTAGGTCTGTATCGCTGTTGCTTCGTGGGCAGATTTGTGATCAGGGGCAAAGAAATGCTCCACGGTGTGACCGCGCAACCCAAGCCGCAGTGTCTCAAGATTTAACACCTCACCCAGCGCCACATTGCCCACATTCACGTCCGGCCCCAGCTTGGTGACAAAGAAAATCATCTGCGGCTTAAACGGCGCCTCAAAGATCAACCGATCTGGATCGATACCTGAACTCAAGATGGCGTCGATGGCATCGCCGCGTACCTTGCCGTCAGCGCCATAGATCCCAGCGCTGGCATCTGCGCGCCCTTCGACAATGACTTTGAACGCCCCTGCGCTGAGATCATCCTTGATTGCTGATACCCATGCATCGGGGGCCATGACAAAATCGGCATCCTTGCTCCCCACTTCGGAGAGGACCTTAAAGCCCTTGCTCGTCAGCGCTTCCACCTGGCGGCATTTCTCAAGTTCCGGGATCGGGAGCGAGCCGTTGGAGACCTCCACATAGGAAAAGCCCATGTCGGCGGCGAAACTTGCGTAGGCATCTGTCTTGTTCTGCCAATAGGATAGCTCAAACATCAGCCCCCCAGGACAGGTGGCCACATCAAAGCGGTGATAGACCGCAAGTTTTTCAGCAAGATTTGGCGTCAGCTGCGCCGTGCCCCAGCCCAGTTTCACAACGTCTGTGTACGCGGCGCAAACCTCCAGCGTGTCTTCAATGGCGCGCACCCCAAGCCCGCTATCAAGCGCGTTGGTGAAGCCTTTGGAGCGCGGCTTTTGGCTCCGCGGCGGCAAATCAAACGGAATGGACGGCATAACCCTTACCTTCTACGCAATCAAAAATGGGCGCAATCTGCGCGCGCCACCAGAAGGCCCCCCTCTTGGCGGACCTCAATGGCAAAGTCAAACCTGTCAACGTCGCACGCAAGCTCCCAATCACTGGAGGGGCCAAACTTCGCCCGCGAGGCCAAAAAAGCCTCATTGAGGAAATGCGCCTGCAAATGCGCGCGAACCGCGGGGTGGTCCATCTCAAGACCCAGGGCATGATTGCGCATAAGACCGGCGCAGAGCTCATCTTCATCCGCTTTGATGGTGCCCTTGCGGCCCGCAGCGACAATGGACAGCGCCTCGGCCCTCACGCCGGCGGCATTGACGGTTGCGGTTAAATTGACCAGCGCGCCGGTGAAGCGCCGCGCCGCCGCCGTGGCAGCCAGCATGGCTTTGGTCCCATTAGAGGTGGTCAGCGCCAGGCGTTGGCCTGAGAAATCCGCGTCCCGCATGGCGGTCGGCGAGTTTCCAAAGTCAAAGCCAGGGGGCATCAGCCCCTCGCGCTCGCCAATACTGAAATCAACGCGGCCTGATGTTTTCAACGCCAGCGCCTCATCAAGCTCACCCACCATGATGATCTCGCTCGCCCCCGACGCAAAGGCATAGGTCGCCGTGGTGAAGGCGCGAAAAACATCAATGATGATGGTGGCGCCCGTGGCCTTGGCCGCGCCTGACGGGAAACTGAAAAGCTGAATTTCCAAAGTGTTAACCATTGCTGTTCCGAAAACCGCCTGTGGATAACGGCTTCTATGCTTCAGCGCCAGCCTTTACCGGACATTAGCTAGATATCCCTAGAGTTGATCGTTTCAGGAAACGTTGAATTTGGCGGAGACACTGGCTTATTTGGAAGGGCAGGACGATGGCAATAGAACAGCCGAATAACGTGCTGAAGTCCGACGCAGACTTCCTGCGCGCGCTGCTGGACAGCATTGCTGATCCGATATTTGTCAAAGACGAGCATCACCGCTGGGTCTATGGCAACCCTGCCTTTTGGCGCATCCTTGGTGAAGATGGCGAAGCCAACTTCCTGATGAAAGATGACAGCGCCGTTTTTCCGGCTGATGAAGTAAAGGCCTTTTGGGACATTGATGACCGTATCGTCTTTGGTGGCGAAACCATCGAAAACGAGGAAACAATTACCGCCGGTATTCGCACCATTACGGCGCGGACCATGAAATCCCCTTTTACCCTTCCAGGCGGACGCCCGGGTCTTGTTGGCGTGATCCGCGACATCTCACGTGAGAAGTCTGCGCAGCGCGACGCCAGGGCCTCGCGCGACGAGGCGGCGCGGAAGTCGGAATTCCTGGCAACCATGAGCCATGAACTCCGCACCCCGCTGAACGCAATCCTTGGTATGGCACAGATTGCAAAGTTGCAGGACCTACCCGATCAGCACCTGGGCCTTATTGATACGATTGAGGACGCCGGCAAACATCTGCTGGAACTCATTACCAACGTTCTCGATATAGCCCGCGACGATGTGGACCGGCTCGATCTTCACGAGGATTGGTTTGAAGTGGACAACCTTTTTGCAGGAATGCGCGACACGGTTTCCGGCCAGGCGAAAGACAAAGGCGTTGAGTTGGATCTGACCGTGGACGATGCCGTCTTGCCTTCCTACTTCGGCGACGAGGCTCGCATACGGCAGATCCTGCACAATTTGCTGTGCAACGGAATCAAATTCACCGCGACCGGGAAAGTCAGCCTGGTCGCCTCAGCCGACGGCACCGAAAATCAACTCACCTTTACCGTCACCGATACGGGCCGAGGTATTGACGACGCGGATCTGGAACAGATTTTCGAACCCTTCCACCGGGTGCAACCGCAGGCAGGTGAAGTGATTGATGGCGTGGGCCTTGGCCTTGCCATCGTCGATCGGCTGGTGCGGCAGATGGATGGCTTCATTGATGTGAAAAGCGCGCCCGGGCAAGGTACAAGGTTCACCGTCACATTGCCCCTCAAGGGCCGGGCGGCGGGCAAGGACACGAGCGGCACCCACGACCCAAATGCGCTCTCGCTTCTTTGCGCCGAGGATGATGAGACCAACTGCCGCGTCGTTGCCGCGCTTCTGGCACCACTCACGCGCAACATCACGTTTGTAGGTGATGGGCAAAGGGCCTGTGCCGCGGCAGGAGAAAAGCGTTTTGATGCGATCTTGATGGATGTGCGCATGCCTGTGATGTCCGGCATTGAAGCCACCAAACAGATTCGCAAGGATGAGAAGTCGGAGGGCCGGGCGCCGGTGCCCATCATCGCTGTCACAGCCAATACACTGGATACGCAGGTGCAGGAATGCCTGGAGGCCGGGATGGACTATCATCTAGCCAAGCCCATCAATGGGGCGCAGCTGATCCGCTTGATTGTCAATGCGGTGGACCAAAGCACCGCCTCTGACGTCGCAGCCCAGCCCTCCGCCGCTGGTCAGGCCCGGTTAGCCGCAAGCTAATTGCGGTTTCCAACAATCAATGCATTTGAGAGATTTGGAGCGGGTGATGGGGATCGAACCCACGGCCCTCAGCTTGGGAAGCTGATGCTCTACCACTGAGCTACACCCGCCTTGAGGGGGAGATATGCCTGAAATCAGGGACCCAGTCTAGAGTGTGCCCTTTGCCGGATCAGGCGTCTAAATGAACTTAACTCAGCCGGTTGGGACGAACCATGAGCGCGTTTGAAATAACAAACAACTCATCGTCCGTATAATCGATACGATCTGTGTAGGTTGCGACAAGCCTAAATCCAAAACCGTGAAGCCACTCGCAGATTTCGCCAAGCCCTCCGCCGTCTATATCAGGCGGCGTGGCATAATCGTTGAACTCAAAATAGACAAAATCAATAGCTGCGTTACGCAGCATTCGTTCAGCCCCGCGAAGCACCGCAAAATCTGCACCCTCTGCATCAATTTTTAGAACACTGATCCGATCAATGTCGTGATCCCTGCAAACTTGATCGACGGTCGAGCAGTCGACGGTTATTTCCCTCGGCTTGAAGCCGCTTCCCTTTGAATAGCCCGCATTTGCGGCAAGGCTTCCGATCAGATCGCTTTCTGCGTAATCATAGAACGGCAGCGCGCCACTGGTGTCACTCAATGCGATTGGCAGTTGGGTAGCTCTTTTGTCCGGCACAGCTTTCAGCAGCCGCGCAAAGGTGGGCGGATTGGGCTCAAACGCGAACACATTCGCCTCGGGGAATTTGTCCAAAACCACTTGAGTCGTTGAGCCGTTATTCGCACCGACATCGAAGACGACCTCTACCGGCCAATTCAAAATGGCACTCAACCTCACAGCGTCCTGCCAAAGCTCATATCCATAAGGGTAAGGGCTTTTAGACAAACTGCGAATTTCATAGCCAAATAGTAGCGCAAAACGTTTGACCCATGATCCCAGCATATTCATTGAGATCACTCCCGTTCTAGACTGTTTTCAGGCGCGTACTCGGCCTGGGGACGCCCCCACCACAATACCTCCAATGACATTGATTTACCATCCAATGACGAGCGCGAGCTTAACTCTTATGTGGTTTGGTATTCACAAACAGCAAGATGATGCCGAGCATTGCGGCAAGGTTCTGACCTTGCCGAATCAATCCTTAGATTGGCGCTCCCATTGACGAGCAAGCTATGGCCGCGTCTGAACACGTCCTAATCCACCTTTCGCTCGTAATGTCCCTGGTTGTTGTTTCCCAATGTCTGACCGCTGCTTGAGGATTGCAGATGAAGCGCATGCCAAAAGTTGCCGTTGTCGGTGCCGGTGTTGCGGGGTCGGCGGTCGCGCTTGCCCTAGTGCGTGCAGGGGCGGAAGTGCACCTCTTTGATCAACATCCCTTTCATCACGCCTATGGCAGCAGCCATGGGCCCACGCGGCTTTTTCGATTGGCGTATTTTGAAAACCCAAACTATGTCCCGCTTTTGCGCTGCGCGCTTGAGAGCTGGGCCGCGCTTGAGAACGCCGCCGACGAGCAGTTGTTTGTGCGCACCGGCGTAATGGAAGCGGGCTTGCCAGATGGGCCGCTGCTCGCAGGCGTTCGGGCGGCCGCAGACGCGCACGGCCTTAAACTTGAGTCCCTTTCGCCGCAAACCATGCAGGCCCGTTGGCCTTGGTTTCATCTCGGCGAGAGCATGGAGGCGGTGTTTGAAACCGAAGCAGGGTTTTTGCTCGCCAATCGGGTGCTCACCGCACAAGTCGATCTGGCGCAGGCGAGCGGCGCGGTGCTGCATCCTTCCGAGCGCGTACTTGAGTGGACCGAGCGAGGCGGCGGCATCCGCCTGCGCTCTGAGGTAACGACATACGATGTTGATCGGCTTGTGGTCGCCACCGGCATTTGGGCACCAGAACTCCTGGGCACCGCCGCGCCCCTTCGCACCCTTGAGAAACCGCTGTTCTGGTTTGCACCGGGGGAGGACGCGCTTCATATGAGCGGGTCTTTCACCAGCTTTGCCGTAGAGGAACCTGACGAGCGGTTTTTCTATGGCTTTCCAGCTATAGATCGCAGCGGGATCAAATTGGCTGAGCACACCGGGGGCCGCGAAATTTCCGCCCCCGAAGCGCGATTAGGGTATGCCACCGATGAAGAGCGCGGTGCGGCGGTAAATTTCGTCACCAAATATATACCCAATCTGCGACCGGAAATAACCCGCGAAGAAACATGTCTTTATGAGATGAGCCCTGACGGAGACTTCATCATTGATCGGCACCCTTCAAGTGACCGGGTTTCGTTTGCCGCCGGATTGTCCGGGCACGGATTTAAGTTCGCGCCTATCATCGGCACGTTGCTGGCCGAGCTCGCCCTTGACAAAGACCCTAACCCCGATGCGGGCTTTCTAACCCTTGCGCGGTTTGCTGATTAGAGATTCGGCACTGCACAAGAGCTCGTCATTGCCGAATCACCCAAATTGTGGTGCTTTGGGGCGATTCAAATCTGACCAACCAAGGGGAACTTTCCAGATGGATGTCGTTCTGACTGACTTGAAATACACGGTGATCGCCGGACTGGTGCTCACTGTGATTGTCATTCTTGTTGCACCAATGATCGCAGGTTGAGGGGAGACGTCACATGGAATTTTTTGACCTGAACCTGATTGTCCGCTGGCTCCACGTTGCGTCAGGCGTGATGTGGATTGGACTGCTTTGGTATTTCAACTTTGTGCAGATCCCGACCATGCCCAAAATTCCGGACGATTTGAAACCTGCCATCGGCAAGCATATCGCCCCGGCGGCGCTGTTCTGGTTCCGCTGGGCGGCACTCTCAACGCTCGTCTTCGGGCTGCTACTCGGTTACATGCAGGGCTATATCGGCAGCGCGTTGATGTTGGGCATTGGTGGCGGCTCCGTTGCCATCACCTATATCGGCATCGGCATGTGGTTCGGCATCATCATGGCGTTTAACGTCTGGATGGTCATCTGGCCGAACCAGAAGATCGCGCTTGGCCTTGTGGAAGCAGAAGCTGACGCAAAGCCAAAGGCGGCACGCACAGCCATGCTGTTCAGCCGCATCAACACGCTGCTGTCGATCCCCATGCTCTATTGCATGTTAGCGGTCTCCCACGGCGGTATGTAATCAAACAAAAGGGCGGATACTTCGGTATCCGTCCTTTCATTCTATTGTCAGCTTGGCATTTTTTCGAACGACACAATGCCGGGGTCCGGGACGGCCCAATGGACCGCATCCGAAACATAAACATTGGAGATGGGCGCAAAGCCTGTGTCGTCATCCAATGTCGCCGCAAAAACACCAGTAAGATCAGGATTAGATGTACTCCTGCCCCATATGGCCGTAGCGCAATTCGTACACCGCGCCCATGTTACCCTGCCGCCGCTGGCAGCGTCACGTTGGAAATACGACAGAGCCCCAACAACGCTTAAAGCCTGGCTCGGTACACTGAAAGAGGTTGTATGGGGCGCGCCGCTCCAAATCCTACAACTCCTGCAATAACAATTTGCGGACCACAGAGGCGCCGACTTAGAAGTGTAACTCACCTGCCCGCATAGGCATGAGCCTGTTATTGGTAATTTCATTTAATCGACCTGTTGCAACTTGGTTTAACTTCGCCCCGGCAATTGAACCAAAAAAAGAGGCGGATGTTTGGCCATCCGCCCCTTCATTGCCTTGCCCGTGTTGCGACGCGCAGGTGTTTCTAATTATTGATCAAATTGTCTATTGATACCGTATTGCCCACAGCTGCAGACGTGGCGCTGACCCCAGCGGCCCCAGACACCGTTGCCCCCACATATGAGCTGACCCGGTCACGCACAATCTGCGTCGTATCAACTAAATTGGTATGGCCATAACCTTCAATAGAGAGGCTGTTACCGATGGCGGCGGCGATGCCGTCCGTATATCCAACACCGGAAACGTTGAAATACAGCGTCGCTGTTGGGTCCACTTCCACCACCTGACGATTGTGTACATCAATGCCGTAAAATTTTTCAGGGCATTCAACGACCTTGTTATCCGGGCTCGGGATACGCGCGTCAGAGACGATGGACGCCGTGTTGCCCACCGCAGCCGAGATTAACGTCATTCCCTCAATATTGCCGCCGGTGAAATCCAGCTTGGCGTCAATGGCACCAACGGTTCGCTGGTTATTCACCACATGGGAAAAGCCGCCCAGTTCACCACTGAAACTATTGCCGATGGCGGCGGAGGTGCCGGAAACATACCCATCAGCGTCATAGACAATCATGTCCATACCCGCTGAGATTTGCGAAAGATTCAATTGACCATTGATAATGTCATTGTCGTCTGCGGCAAATGCAACACCGCTAACCATTGAGGACAATAGCGCCCCTATGCAGAAGATGGAGACAGATTTGCGTTTCATCATGGGGTGCCCTTGCAGCAAAACGGTAGGGCGCAATTCAACTCGCGCCCCACCTGTTTGTCCTTAGTCCATCAAGTTGTCGATGGAGACCGTATTGCCAACGGCAGCCGACGTCAGGGTGACGCTGTCCGCGCCAGACACAGCTGCGCCAACATAGGAGTTCACATCGTCATTCACCACTTGGCGTGTATCGATATTGTTTTCGTGGTTCCATGCTTCAACCGACAGGCTGTTGCCAATGGCCGCGGCGGTGCCGTTCAGATGGCCAACACCGTTGGCCCAAATTGTCAGGGTCGCGGTGGGGTCATAATTCACATACTGACGGTTATCGAGCTCAAGGCTCGCGTCGTCGTAAGGACAATCGTCCACGCCGCAATCAAGATAAGGTTCGCTAAGGATCGATACGGTGTTGCCAACCGCAGCGGAGGTCAGAGTGACATCCTCTGTCCAGTCAACCGTGGCATTGAGGCTGGATTCGATCGCGCCGGTGGTGCGTTGGTTTGTCCAAACGCCGCTATCGCCGCCAAGTTCAGCAGAGAAACTATTGCCGATGGCCGCTGCGGTGCCTTCCACATACCCGGCATCATAAACCGCCATGTCCATGCCGGCCCAGACATCGCCCAGATTGATCTGGCCGTTAATGATATTGTTGTTGTCCTGCGCCAAGGCAGGGGCCGCTGCGATTACCGCAATCAGCGCGGCGGTGCTGAAAAGAATGCGCTTCATTGGTTTCGTCCTTACATTCTGTTTGGGTCGCGCAGCGATATTTCGCTCGCATCGCCCAAACGGGTCGCAAGGCCCATGCCAACTTGTCTCGTCCCGAAATGAAACGAAAACCGCTCAGAGGCGGTATAGCGATTTACCTGTTGTTAAGGACGTTAACTGCGGAAATGCTTGGATAGTTTGAGGCCTTGGCGTTGATAGTTCGATCCGATGCCGGCTCCATAGATCACATCAGGAACCGCCGTTAACGGTTCATAAATGAGACGCCCGACGATCTGCCCGTCATCCAGGATGAACGGCACTTCGTGGCTGCGCACTTCCAACACGCCGCGACTTCCCGCTCCACCAGACTCAGAATGACCAAACCCCGGATCAAAAAAGCCCGCATAGTGAACGCGAAACTCGCCCACAAGCGGATTGAATGGCACCATCTCCGCTGCATAATTCGGCGGCACCGTCACCGCTTCTCGGGAAGCCAAGATATAAAACTCGTCGGGGTCGAGGATCAGGGTTGAGCTTTTTCGCGCAATGAGGGGTTCCCAGAAATCAGCGGCGTCATAGCCCCCCGAATTGTCCACATCAATCACGCCCGCATGACGCTTGGCGCGGTAACCCACCAGACCAGACACCGCATCACCCTTAAGATCGATGGTAAAGGCGATGCCTTGATCGATGTCGCCCACCGCGTCCACCAAGCCCACTTCTTCATGCAGGCGGCGCAGCAGCGTGTCGGACGTCTTGGGGCTGCCGCGGCGTAAACGCAACTGGTTAAGGCGGCTGCCCGCGCGCACAAGCACGCTGAATGTCTTGGGACTTATTTCCGCATAGAGCGGACCCTTATAGCCCGCCTCCACGCGATCAAACGCGGCCGCATTGTCGCAAATCAACCGCGTGAACACATCTATACGGCCGGTGGAACTTTTGGGGTTCGCGGCACCAGAGATTTTCGCTGACAGATTGGCGTGTTCCATCAGCGGCACCAGATAAACGCAGCCGGTTTCAAGCACTGCCCCTGCGGAGATATCGATCTCATGCATGACCAGATCGCGAATAGCGTCTTGCACCAAGCGATTGGGCCCCGGCAGAAAACTGGCACGCATGCGGTAGGCCTTATTGCCGAGCCGCAGATCAAGACTTGCAGGTTGGAGCTGCGCTTTCGCAATGGGCGTTGTCGCGGTGAGGGATTTGTCGGCGATGAGCGCACGGAGGTCTTGCGAAGGCAGCACACCTGATGTCTTGCGCGCGGCACTGGTGTCGCTCGCTGGTTCGCTCGTCAAATCGTCAAATAAGGCCACTCGTGCCAACCCTTTTCTGCCGGCGCGCCATGCCCCGCCCCTCGCCGGATTAAATTTTGCGAGAACCTCTTATCACAGGCGGGCGGGCCGCCCTCAAGAGACCTCACCCCAATTTCCGTCCACCCGCGCCAAATTTTGCACGATTCGGTACCGGGAGCGCCGCCCATTAATCCAACGAGCAGCCAAAGGGCGACCAAGGCTAGGTTGTATAACACGCGGCGGGCGATCTTGGCCCATCCTGACCCTATCTCGCGCTTAACCAATGCTATCAGTTTCCCTCGCCCCGTGGCACAAATCCACTAGACAGAGGGGCCGAATGCGCCGCACCATTTCGAGCAATTACAATCATAAATTGAGACCCGCTGAGCGGGCCTCTGGAGGCCGCACAGTGTACGACGCCACGACCCATTCCATCCGCGTTGCCGTGGAGCCTAATTACCTTGACGACCAGTCCTCACCAGAGGACGACTATTACGTTTGGTCCTATCGGGTGGTGATTGAGAATCAGAGCGGATCGACAGTGAAACTGCACCATCGGCATTGGCGCATTACCGATGCGGCGGGCAAGACCCAGGAAGTCCATGGTGAGGGTGTCGTGGGAGAACAACCTGTTCTCAATCCCGGGGAGCGTTTTGAATATACTTCCGGCGCACCGCTTCAGACGCCATCAGGTATCATGGCTGGCATCTATCAGATGAGTACCGATGACGGCACCATGCTGGATGTGACAATCCCCGCCTTTTCCCTGGACAGTCCCTTTGGTCGCCGCACCATCAATTAGCGCAAATACGCCCTTTGATTGACCGCGCCCCGTGACACGGGGTAGCGCTATAGGTCTCGCAATTGGCTCAGGTGCTACTGCATTGCTCAATCTCAGGCCGATTTTATTGGTGCTCGGCATTTTGCTGACGACGCTTGGGATCGCCATGATGATCCCGGCGCTGATTGATCTCAATGTTGGCAACCCTGATTGGCTTGTGTTCGCCGGGTCTGGCGCTGGAACCCTGTTCGTTGGGGTTTCACTTTGGCTGACCATGCGCGGCTTCCGCGGCGATCTGACACTAAAGCAAGCCTTCGTCCTCACAACGGCGAGCTGGACCGTTCTGGTGATCTTCGCAGCCATCCCCCTCGCCATCGCGCCGGGGGTGTCACTCTCCTATGTGGATGCTTTTTTTGAGGCCATGTCCGGGCTCACCACCACCGGATCAACAGTGATTGTTGGTCTTGATAGCGCACCCCCCGGGGTTCTGGCATGGCGCGCCATTCTGCAATGGCTTGGCGGCGTGGGGATCATCGTTATGGCCATTGCCGTTTTGCCCATGCTGCAAGTCGGCGGGATGCAGATCTTCCGTATGGAGTCTTCGGACACTTCCGAGAAAATTCTACCTCGCGCGCAACAGATTGTGGGGTCCATTGTACTGCTTTATGCCGCGCTGACGTTTGCATGCGCGGTGAGCTATTGGGCCTTTGGCATGGCACCCGCCCACGCCATCGCTCACGCCATGACCACCGTCGCCACCGGCGGGTTCTCAACTTCGGATAACTCGTTGGGCAACTGGATCTCGCCGGGGGTCCACTACACCGGCATTGTGTTCATGCTCTTAAGCAGCCTTCCCTTTGTGCTTTATCTGCAAGCGTTTCCATTGCGGTGGTCGGTGATCACGCGCGATGCTCAGGTGCGTGGCTTCTTTCTTTTGGTTGCCATCGTGGTTGGTGCCTTACTGGCCTACCAAGGCCTTGGCGGTATCGATAGCGGCGAAAGTGCGTTTCGTTCCGCCGCCTTCAATGGCATCTCTGTATTGACCGGCACCGGGTACGTCACCACTGACTACAATGCCTGGGGACCGTTTGCGATTGCCATATTGTTTTTTGCCATGTTCATTGGCGGCTGCGCCGGGTCCACCAGCTGCGGCATCAAGATCTTCCGCTTTCAAGTGATCGAAGCGGTGGCGCGAACCCATGTGCTACGCATGATCCACCCCCATGGGGTTTTTACCCCGCGCTATAACAAACGCCCCGTTCCCATGAGCGTGAGCGCATCGGTGATGAGTTTTTTCTTTCTCTTCATGGTGATCTTTGCAGGCACCGCCATCTTACTTTCGCTTTTTGGACTGGATTCCATCACCGCGTGGTCGGCGGCGGGAACCGCGCTTGCCAATGTTGGTCCGGGATTGGGCGAAACCATCGGCCCTTCGGGATCATTCGCGACTTTGCCGGATGAAGCTAAAATTACCCTTTCTGCCGCCATGTTGTTGGGGCGGCTTGAACTTTTCACTGTACTCGTTCTATTTCTTCCCAGCTTCTGGCGCAGCTAGCCGTGCACGCCAAGAAATTCAGGAACCCTTGCAATGTCTGAACGCGTTACTCCCCGACAGATGATCGAAAAACTGGTGAGCTTTGACACCACCAGCCGCAATTCCAATTTGGAATTGATTTCCTTCGTCGAAGACTATCTTGCCCCCTATGGCGCAAGGTGCACGCGAGTCTACAACGATGACGGCACCAAAGCGAACCTGATTGCCAGCATCGGTCCTGATGTGGAAGGCGGCATCATTCTGTCCGGCCACACAGATGTGGTGCCCGTAGATGGACAAGACTGGAAGACCGACCCCTTCAGTATTGTTGAAAAGGACGGCAAGCTTTATGGCCGCGGCACATGTGACATGAAGGCCTTTAGCGCCATCGCCCTTGCGCTTGTTCCAGAATTTATTGAGCGCGATTTGCAGGTGCCGTTACATTTCGCGCTTTCCTATGATGAAGAAATTGGCTGCATCGGCGTGCACGGCCTTGTGGCGCAATTGCCCGGTGCAATCCCTTCGCCCCGCTGCGTGATTGTTGGTGAGCCAACGGATATGAAAGTGATCAGCGCCAACAAGGGCATGCGGGTTTTTCGCACCACTGTGACCGGCAAAGAAAGCCATTCCAGCCTGCCCGCCAACGGCGCAAGCGCTATCCTCTATGCCACTGAGTTGATCAATCATATTTCTATGCTCAAGCAAGAGATGATCGACAAAGGTGACAGTTCAGGTCGCTTCGATCCACCGCACACCACTATGTCCATTGGTCTGATCAATGGCGGCACCGCCATCAACATCGTGCCGCGCGAGTGCTCGTTTGACTGGGAATATCGCCCCCTGCCGCAGGAAGACGTGGACAACCTGCGTGATGAATTCATTACCCACGCTGACACGATCGTGCTGCCGCGCTTGAGAGTCGAAGCCGGTGAGGATGCCTCGATCATCACAGAAGATTTTGTGCGCGTGCCCGGACTGCTTGGCAAAAGCGGTAACCCCGCCGAAGAGCTTGCATTGAAACTAACCGGTGCCAATCGCGCTGAAACGGTATCTTACGCAGCTGAAGCTGGCATATTTACAGATGCCGGATTGCCTTCGGTTATTTGCGGGCCGGGGTCTATAGAGCAGGCGCATAAGCCGAACGAGTTCGTTACTCTGGAGCAAGTTGAAATGAGCGTTATTTTCTTCCGCAAATTGATGGATGAAGTTTGCGCCTAGTCCTGAGCGACCGGCTCTAGCGTATCGGGGTCAAAGCAATATTCGGAATTGCAGAACTCGCAGCGCACACGCAGCAACCCCTCTTCGATCATGTCGCTTTTTTCTTCCGCCGGAAAACTTTTCAAGATACCGCGGCTGCGTGAAACTGAACAACGACAAACGCGAGCGACCGGGTGCGCTTCAAAAACGCGCACGCCGTCTTCATGAAACAGGCGATAGAGTAGCTCTTGCGGCGTGAGGGTGGGATCAAGAAGCTCATGATCTTCGGTGGTTTGAAGTAACGCGACGGCGCGACCCCAGGCTTCTTCTGCATCGGTATTGACGCCGCCTTCAGCCTCAGCGCGCGCGGCGCGTTCGCGCTCATCGATAATACCGCCCTCCACCGCCAGGTGTTGGATCATGATCCCGCCCGCGCGCCAGGCTTGGCCATCGCTAGTGGCGACGCTGCCGACGGAAAGCTTGATGGCAGTGGCGATCTGTTCTGATTGCCGGAAATATTCATGGGCGGCGTCGGCAAGACTTTGGCCCTTGAGTGCAACAATGCCCTGATAGCGATCCATCTCACCGCCCGGATCAATGGTGAGCGCCAAATGGCCGTTGCCAAGAAGTCGACCCGCGCCTTGCGCGTCGTCCTCCAAAGCTTTGAGCGCGGCTTCGTCAAATTGGGCAAACCCACGGATGCCCCCCGGCGACGTGAAACTCGCCACAAGCAATGAGACGGGGCCATCGCATTGGGTTTGCAGCACCAGGGTGCCATTGAACTTAAGCGAAACACCCAGCAATGCTACAAGAGCCAACGCTTCGCCCAAAAGGCGCGCAACGGGGTCGGGATAGGCGTGGCGGGTTAGAATGTCCTCGACCAACGGCCCGAGCCGAGCCACACGACCCCGCACGCCGGTGGTTTCTATTTGAAACGGCAATACAAGATCGTCGCTCAGCTCACTGCTCACACTTTCCGTCATGACTTAATCTTATGCTTTAAGATTGTAGCCGCGTTTGAACAGCGCATGACACCAAAGGGCCAACACAAGGTTCATGCCGATGACCAACGCAATCCCGATGCGCATGTCCCCGTCGGTGGTTCCCGTAAAGCCGTAGCGAAACCCGTCAATGAGATAGAACATGGGGTTCCAGTGGCTGATGGTGTTCCAAATGCCCGGAAGCACGTCAACGGAATAAAAGGTACCGGAAAGAAATGCCGCCGGCATGATGAAGAAGTTGGTCACCGTTGCGAGGTGGTCAAATTTTTCAGCCCATATGCCGCCCAATATTCCCACAAAGGACAACATCAAGGATGCGCCGAAAGCAAAGAACAGCACGGCACCGAGATGAGCTATCTGAAGTGGCGCAAACCAATACATGATCACCCAGGCCGCAAGAGCGACCGCCATGCCTCTTGTCGCGCCGCCGAGCGCAAAGGCAAACGTCAACTCGCTGGCAGACAAAGGCGGCATGAGAAAATCAACAATATTGCCTTGAACTTTTGAGACCAAAAGCGAGGAAGCGGTATTGGCAAACGCGTTTTGGATGATCTGCATCATGATCAACCCCGGTGCCATAAATGCAGGGAAGGGAATGCCGTTCACATCTGGCCGATAGCTGCCAAGGGCGGTCGTGAAGATGAACAAAAAGAGCAACGACGTGATGACCGGCGCAAAAATGGTTTGGCTCAGCACCTTCACAAAGCGCAGTACTTCTTTTTTGTAGAGCGTCCAAACGCCAAGATAGTTGAATTGCCCGAAGCGTCGCTCGCCCCAGGCCGTAAAATCGGCCGCCATGGCAGAAAATCCTTTGAAATGAGCGCAGCAACTTAAGCGCCGCCTGCCCCCCCGGCAAATGCTTTTTCCGCGACTCACCTATGCGAATCGGTACAGGTTCGACCACAATATGTGGGGGTCTTAACAAATATTTACCAAGCATCTTGATTCGCCAGCCCCCTCTGGTACGATATCTAGTAGTCAGCAGCTTGTTAGGCACAAGATATGCGGTTTCCCGTCGATTTGGTCAGGTTTTCTGCGGGATTCGGCCTCAAAAAAGAGGTGCTGATCGGGAATAGGAACGACAAAAAGGGGTGAGGTCATGAGCTGGACCGACGACAGGGTAGCGGAACTTAAAAAACTTTGGGCCGAAGGGCTCAGCGCCAGTCAGATCGCGCGCCAATTGGGCGGGGTCACGCGCAATGCAGTGATCGGCAAAGTGCACCGTCTGGGCCTCTCGGGCCGCGGCTCACCATCACGGGCTGACCGGCCCAAACGCATCACCATGCCAAAGCCCCAGGCCAAGCCGGTGATGACCAAGCCCATCGTGGTTGAAGAACCTGTGGTGCTTGAAAACGGTCAATACGCCACTGTGATGACGGTGACCGAAAGCATGTGTAAGTGGCCCATCGGTGATCCGACCCAGCCCGACTTCCGGTTTTGCGGTCGCCCATCCAACGCAGGCTCACCTTATTGCGAGGGCCATGCCCGGATGGCATTTCAGCCGGCACAAGCCCGCCGCGAAAAGCGCAAGGTCCGCATCCTTTAACGCAGGGAGCGGGAACGGATTGTTCACCGCTCCGTTTTGCTTTAGGGCGGATGCATGATCTCAGCGGAAGACATGATCCTTGCGCCTATCGCGGACCTGCGGCTTATCCACGGGGTGCAATTCCCGAAGGAAACAAGATACCGCCAGTTTCTGATCACAGGACCGCCTGGCGCAGGAAAAAGCACGCTTGTCGCTAAAATGCGCGGCTGGCCGTATGAGGCCTATATCGACCTCACCCTGCCGCACTGGTGGTTGATGCGGGAGCTTACATTCAGGCCGCGCGAGGTTCACCTTGGCGCGCCGTTCAAAGGGGAGCGTCAATCCCTTGCTGTCATTGACAGCGAATGGAAAGCGAATTTCGCCTCACTTGAAATGGATTTTGACCGGGTCGCCATCCCGCCGCAGAAAAAGTGGTTGTTCGGTGTTAACTGGCGCACAAGATACACCTTCGACATGATCTTGCCGCCGGCCGAGGAAGTTTTTGAAGATCGGCAACGCCGCGCCAAAACCGGTCTCTTTCCCCATGACGAAGGTGTCTCGCTCGACCTGGTGCGCGCCCAGATTGATTTTTATCGGACCATCGCTTGGTACTTTTGGCTGTCGGGTATGAATGTCTATGTGCGGACCCAGCGCGATGGCCCGCCCATGAATATCATTGAATGTCGCAAGGCGCCGCCGCCGCTTTCTGCGGTGAAGCCCACCCTGCTTGCGCGATTGGACGCCGTCGTGCGTCACGCGCGCGAAGGGGAGTTGATCCAACCCGCCGCCGCGCCGCAAACGCTGGCCGGGCCATGCCGCATAGGCTGGTCGGGGGAGCCCTTTCAAATGCGCCTTGGGGGCGTGGCTATAGAATTTCATCCAGACCGGTCCCTGACAGGAGCGCCTCTTGTCGGTGACCGCGAATGGATAATCCACTCCGGCAACGCGTTTTATGAGGACGTTCCCCGTTTCATCAGGGTACCCGCGGGCAAGACCATCATTCTTGGTAACAGCAAGGGGGCGTACCGAAGCACACTTGGCTTTAACGATTCCGTTGCGGAACGCCACGTGCGGATTACCAACCGGCGGGGCGAGTTGACCATCCACCCCCTCGACCACGCGCACTCAACTACACTGTCGACATTAAGCCTGCCGCGGGCGGCTTGGGTCGCCCGGCATGAAACCCTTATGCGCATTCCCAAAATACTGGGTTGCCCGTTGGTGACTTTTGGAACGGATGAAGCGCTGAAGGCCATCGTTGCGACCAATGCCATCATTGCCGATGAAGCCCACCGCGAATGGGGCGACGACGGTCGACCGGGCGGCATCATCAAATTGCCCGATGACGCCACCGTCGTCCTGCTTGGGGATACCCATGCCCAAGTCGACAATGTCCTTCGTGTCCTCGGTGAAGGCGGGACGCTTTCACAATTGGAGGAAGGTAAAGCCTGTCTCGTTTTTCTAGGTGACATGGTTCACTCTGAGGAACCGGATCAAATCGAGGAAATGGAGCCCACACTCTTCATGCTCGATTTCTTCTGCATGCTGAAACAGCGCTTCCCAAAAAACGTCTTCTACGTTCGTGGCAATCACGAAACATTCTCATATGCCGTCGGCAAGAGCGGCGTGCCCCAGGGCCTGCTTCTCAAAAAACACCTCGAGAAACGAAGAGGTGAGGAATACGCTGAAGAGGTTGAAAAGCTTTTTGATGGCTTGGCATACATCGTGGAAGGAAATGGGTTTGCCGCTTGCCATGGCGCGCCGGTTCGATCTCGCGTTGATCGCAAAATGCTGGTCAATATCAATCGCTACCCAGGGATTCAGCATGAGATTATTTGGAACCGGTTGCGCCAGAGCAATCGTCCAGCGGGATATTTCAAGGGCAGCGTTAAACGCTTCCGGAGCACCTTGGGGCTTCCCAAAAAGGCACCGTTCATCGTCGGACACACACCCCTATCTGTGGATGAGACCGTGTGGTGGGACGCCGGAGGGATCAAAGGTCATCACGTGATCTATTCCGCCTACACCCATCGCTTTGGCGCCATGGTGGTCAAGGCCGGGCGCGCGACACCGCTGGAATTCGTCCCCGAACCCGCCCTTAAATACATCAATCAGACGGTCGAGCTCTGAACGCAGCTCCCGGTCTAGCCTAGGAAGATCGCATACAGGATGAAATAGATGATCGCGGATAGACCGCCTGAAACGGGTAGCGTGGTTATCCACGACATGAAAATCCCGCCGATCACGCGAAGATCAATGGCCCCGATCCCGCGCGCCATGCCGACGCCGATAACGCCGCCCACTGCAATGTGGGTTGTGGAAACCGGCATTCCGGTTCGGGACGCAAGTACAACGGTCACCGCAGCCGCCATCGTAGCGCAGAACCCGCGCGTCGGGGTCAGCTCCGTAATTTTGGACCCGATGGTGCGCATCACGCGATAGCCATAGGTCGCCAAACCCACAACGATCCCCACGCCGCCCAAGACCAAGATCCACAACGGCAACGAGGAGCTTTGCGCAACCTCGCCGCCCGACTGCACAAGGCCGACCACTGCGGCCATCGGGCCAACACCGTTCGCCACATCGTTTGACCCATGCGCGAAAGCCATGGCGCAGGCGGTAAAAATCATCATCGGGACAAACACGCGCTCAACACTCGCGTAGTGAAAGTCGCGATCCGCCTCGGGGTCCACCTGAACCCGGCGAATCAACGCATATCCGATCAGCGCTGTCGCCAATCCAAAAATTGTCGCGAAAATGAAACTCGAACCAGCACTGAGTTCGATATCAAGATGCTTTAACCCCTTGAAGATGGTGACAAGTGAAATGATGAAACCCACAAGAAACACATAAATCGGCCCCCATCGTTTTGCAGAGGCAAAGGGATTGTCTGTGTTCAAAATCAATTGCCGAATACTGATCATCAAGGCAAAAGAAATGATCCCGCCCAGCACAGGCGAAACCACCCAGCTCGCCACAATCTGGCTGATCTTCCCCCAATCAACGGCTTCAAGCCCAATGGCGGCGAGGGCAAACCCGACAATGGCGCCGACGATCGAATGGGTTGTTGACACCGGCCAACCACGCATAGACGCGACCATCAACCAAATGGCGGCCGCAAGCAGCGAAGCGAGCATGCCCAGCACAAGAATTTCAGGCGCGCTTTCAAGCGGCCCTGAATCAATGATGCCTTTTCTGATCGTATCGGTGACATGACCGCCAGCCAGCGCCGCACCGGCGAATTCGAAGACCGCCGCTATCATGATCGCGGTCGTTACCGTAATCGCGCCAGACCCAACTGACGTGCCCATGACATTTGCAACATCATTCGCGCCAATGCCCCAGGTCATGTAGAGGCCAAAGATAACCGCAATGATGATGAGGAGCGTTCCGTGCTCTTGAATAAATTCCATGACCCAATCCCTTTGGAGGGCGCCTAGCGCGCGAGCATCAACCGCAAACGGTTTCCGACTTTTTCAGAATAATCAGCAAGGTTCCCGATCATGGAGATGAGGTCGTACCACATCATCACAGAAACGGGTTTCATCTCATCCTCATGCAGGAAAAGGCTGCGGGCCAGCTCCAGGCCCATGCGATCGGTATCGGTTTCAATTTTGTTGAGCTGATCCACCATCTGGATCACCGCATCGGACTCTGGTCCGCGAAACCCGGTTTCCACCAACTCATCAAGTCGCTCAATGATTTTGGTTGCAAGCGCACTTGCGTCAATATTGCGACGAACCAGTGCCATAAGCGGCTCAGCCATGCCGGGCATGACTTGCATATCCCGTTCGACCAAAAGGCCTGCAATATCCTGCGCCGTGTCAGCAATGGAATCTTGCAAGTCAAGAACTTCAAGCAGGTCACGCCGATCAACCGGCATGAAAAGGCTTTTGGGCAAGTGAGCACGCAACTGATTTTTGATTGTGTCGGCTTCGCTTTCCAACTTGAAAATTTTCTGTTGGGTCGCTTTCAGAGTCTCCCGGTCACCAGCACACAGCGCTTCAAACAACGTGCCGACTTCGACAACACTTTGATTGACGGTGCGCATATGTTCTTGAATGGGTTTGAAGGGAGATCGGCCAAACAAACTCGTAAACGGATTGTTTCCAGACATCTGCTTCCACTTTCCGGTCCGGTGGACACTAGCTGAGTCGTTGACACGGCTCAGGCGCCCGCATCTATTTGGTTTTCCGGGTCGGATCAACAGGCATTCATTATTTATTTGCCACACCCGAGGGTGGCGGAACCCAGCAGTCATTCACGGGCGCACATCAAAGGCGATGGAAATGCGGTCCGTGTCCCCCGTAAAAGGAATAGTGCGATGATAGGCATAGCTGGGGAAAAGGAAGAGTCGCCCTACACGCGGCTCAAAATGCAAGGGTTCGGGTTGAATGGGGGCCGGGAACGCTTGGTCCGGTGGGCCAAATTCAATCCACCCGGCAAGATCTTTGTTGCCGCCGCCCGCCCCCATGGCAGTTGCCCCGCCCGCGGTGGGCAGTTGCACGTAATAGACCCCTGAGAGCCATCCCGTGGGGTGAATATGGGCATATTGATAGCCGCCGTTACGAAGAAACGTGGCCCATATATCGAGGCGATAGTCTTCCGGTTTCCAGCCCATTAGCGGATGGCCACGCTCGAACGGCATTGCGGAAATGCGCCGATCGATGGCCGCCCGGAGCAGGGTTTCAAACGCCTTCAGTGCGGCCCCCTGGTGGGCGAAGAGATCAAGCGCATCATACCCGTTCGTTGTGGCGGTTCCTGAAACATCCCAGCGCCGATTGGGATGGGCCACGACCTCTGCCGCCAAGTCTTGCGCAAAAGAGCTATAGGGCGCGGCAAGATCTTCTTGGGTTATGAGCGGCTCAAGCTGCTCGGTAAAGGTTTGCGGGTTAAGCTGGCCCAGTTGCAGTCGCGTCAAGTCGCGATAGGCGATGCCCCAGCGATTGAGCGGATCAAGGCGCAAACAGGTCTCAAAGCACGTAAGCGCTTCTTTCAAGCGGCCCATATGGAGCTGCGCCATACCCAAATTGATGATCGCTCGGGTATGACGCGGATCAACACCCACGGCGCGCTGTAGCAAAGTTTGGGCTTCGCCATAGTCACCGCCGTCAGTCAACGCGGCACCAAGATTGTTCAGCGCGGGGACAAAAGTTGGAGCCACCGCCAATGCTTGGCGATAGAGCCCCTGCGCTTTGGCCCCGTCCCCGCTGCGTTGAAAGGCATCACCCAGATGGGTTAGCGCGCTGGGGCTTTTGGGCTCTACTGCTAAGGCACGGCTCAGATAGGCCTTTGCTGTGTCAGGATCGCGGAGGCCGAGATAAGCGGTCCCAAGGGCTTCAAGGAGCGCAGCATCTTGGCTCTGATCATCCGCCAAGGACGCAAGCGTGTCGGCAGCGTCCTGGTTTCGACCCGCGGCGAGATAGGCCATGCCGAGGTTGAATTTGAACCCGGCGCGGTCAGGTCGAAGGCGCACGGCGGCCTCAAACGCTTTAAGGGCCTCAGCCAGGCCCCCTTGCGCGGAATAGGCTTGGCCCTTGAGGGCATGGGCATCCGCGTCATCGGGATGGGCCTCGATCCAAGGGGCCAGCAAATCCAGCGCGCCTGTGGGCTTGCCCGCCTCCAATTGCCTAAGTGCCGCCTTTAAAACTTGCGACCGATTCGCCATGCCCCATGCCTTATACTTGATGCCCATAATGCTGCTATGATCGCTGGACCCTATCGTATTCGCTCGCACTCGCAACGGAGCTTCCTGTGCTGGACGGCATCGACCTAAAGATACTAAGCGCCCTTCAAGCCGAAGGACGACTAACCAATCAAAAACTTGCAGATCGAGTTGGTCTCTCAGCGAGCGCTTGCCACACCCGCGTGCGGCGGCTCGAATCAGAAGGCTTTATCACCGGGTATCGCGCGGTGCTAAAACCGGAAAAACTTGGACGGCCGCTAACGGTTTTCGCCCTCATTGCGCTGGAGCGCCACGGCCGCCAGGGCCAGCGAGATTTTGAAGCGCACCTCAAATCCCTGCCTGAAGTGGTGGAATGCGCTGAGCTGAGCGGCCAATACGATTATCTGGTGCGCTTTATGGCGCAAGACATTGAGGCCTATCAGGTTCTCACTGAGGCACTTATCGACCATCCAGAGCTGGGGGTCGGCCAGATTGTGAGTAATGTAGTGATGCGGAATGTGCTTCCCTATTCCGGCATCCCCTTGCCCCAAACCGCACATTCTTCTGAATAATAAGACAATCATCCTTAAAAATAGTGATTTGAAGGATATTCTTCTGCTCAGGAGGGTATCTTTGGACAGTCATTTTGGCAAAGGGCAGCCATATTCGGCCCTTGCTTTGATCTAAATTCCACAGGGATCCCATCCATGTCCGAGACCTCGTTCATCGATCTAGAAACCAAATTTGGCGCAGCGAATTATTTGCCGCTGCCAGTGGTCATCGCGCGCGGCGAAGGTGCCTGGCTGTGGGACACCGCAGGCAATAAATACCTCGATATGATGAGTGCCTATTCCGCTGTAAGTCACGGTCATGGCCACCCTCGGCTGCTGAAGGCCCTTGCCGATCAGGCCTCTGAGCTGGCCATCGTCAGCCGCGCCTTTCACGCCAAGCCCCTGGGGCCGTTTCTCAAAAAACTCACCCATATGACGGGCTTGCCGCGGGCGCTGCCCATGAATACCGGTGTTGAAGCAGTGGAAACCGCCATCAAGGCCGCGCGGCGTTGGGGCTATCGCGTCAAAGGCATTCCCAAAGACCAGGCTGAGATCATCGTTGCTGAGGGAAATTTCCATGGTCGCACCACGACGGTGATCGGGTTTTCAGCCGACGAAGAATACAAAGAAGATTTTGGCCCCTTCGCGGCTGGGTTCAAGCTCGTGCCCTTCGGCGACATCGAAGCGGTGAAAGCGGCCATGGGCCCCAACACCGCAGCAGTGCTTATGGAGCCGATCCAGGGCGAAGCCGGCATCGTGATGCCGCCCAAGGGTTTTTTGAAAGACCTGCGCGCCCTCTGCACCGAACAAAATTGCCTGATGATCCTTGATGAGATTCAGACCGGCCTTGGCCGCACCGGCAAATTGTTTGCGCATCAATATGAAGACATCAAACCCGACGGTTTGATCCTTGGCAAAGCCCTCGGCGGGGGCTTGCTCCCTGTATCGGCGTTTTGTTCCACAGACGAGGTCATGGACATGTTCGATCCGGGCAGTCACGGGTCGACCTTTGGCGGTAACCCCCTCGCCGCAGCGGTGGCGCATGAAGCCCTCGTGGTCATTGAGGAAGAAAACCTCACCGAGCGCAGCGCGACGTTGGGCGCAAAAATGAAACAGAAACTCCGCGCGATGAATTCGCCGCTGGTACAAGATGTGCGCGGCGCTGGCCTTTGGGTCGGCGTTGAGATTGACCCCAACTTTGCTCCAGCGCGGCTCGTGTGCGAGCGGCTCATGGCGCGCGGGGTTCTATCCAAAGAAACCCACGAAACAGTCGTGCGCTTTGCGCCGCCATTGATGATCTCTGAAGATGATCTTGATTGGGGGGTGGAGCAATTCCGCGTTGTCATTCGCGAACTTGAAAATGAACTTTTGCCGAAATCCGGCGAAGCGAAAGCAGGTTAGGCGCAATGGCTATGGACATGCATAAAACGCCAAAAGGTCTGAACACCGGCCTGCCCACTCACGCCTCAAAGCCGCTGGAGGTCCTGTTTGCAAAGGTTGGCCGCGGCCAGCGCAAAGGCGGGGTCGAACAAGGCCCTGAACATTTGTGGCACGGCGGGGTTGAGGCAGACTTGCGCAATGCCAATTTGCTCTCCGATGCCGGCATCACTGTTTCCGATCATGAAATCGGCCTCCTGCCAGCCCTTGCGATGCTTGCCGATGAAGTCGAGCGCAGCCTTAGCCGCGATCGCCGTGTATTGACCCTGGGCGGTGATCATTCCATTGCGCTTTCCACTATCGAAGGGGTTTTGCGCACCTACCCAGAGGCGCGCATTTTGTATGTGGATGCCCATGGCGATATCAATACGCCGGAAACATCTCCCAGCGGAAATTTACACGGCATGCCGCTGGCGGCACACTTGGGATTATTCAGCCAGCGCGATGTGCCCGGCATCGGTTTTGTCGGGGCGCGGCTGCGGCCCAATCAACTCGCGTTCATTGGTGTGCGTGATTTGGACCAAAGCGAGGTTTTGGCCATCGACGATCGCAGCATTCCTTATTACTCCGCAGATGATGTGCGCGAGTTCGGCATGCGCGCTGTGGTGCGCAAGGCCCTCAGTGATATTGATCCTGAAGGACGCCACCCGATTCACATTAGCTTTGATGTGGATTCGGTCGATCCTGAGGTCGCCCCCGCCACCGGCGTTCCGGTCCCTGGCGGGCTTACTATTGCGGACCTTGACGAGCTGGCTGATTTTGTCAGCAAGACCCGCCGCTTGGTGGCGCTCGACCTGGCTGAAGTGAACCCCGCCTTGGCCGCCTCTCAGGCCGATGTAGATCGTACCATTCAAGTGGTCGCGAACTTTGCTGCCGCCTGCTTGGCCTAAACACACAAGTCACAGCGCTCTGCCCCCATTGTGACTTGCGCTGGGGCGCGGTCTCTCCCACAGTGCCGCCGCATCAATGGGATGAGGGAGATGAATATGCGTTTTTCGGCAATTGTACTGGGGCTGGCGGCAGTTTTAGCTGCACCCTCTTTATTCGCACAAGAAGCGCCTGAGCGCATCGAGCGCGGCAATCTGGTGATCGAAGGCGTGCCGGACATACCGACCTCGTTGATTGATCGCATCAATCAGTTTCAAAACGCGCGCATTGCTGCGTTTAGCGATTGGGCCCCTGGCGGCAACGGCATCTTAATTTCCACGCGCTTTGGCGAAACATCGCAAGTGCACCATGTGGCCACGCCCATGGGCATGCGGCGGCAGATCACATTTTTCCCAGAGCCCATCGCCGGCGCAGGATCACGCAACGGGCACGATAGCCAAATTATTTTCTCCAAAGATGTGGGCGGGAATGAGCGCTATCAGCTCTATCTCTATGACCTCGCAACCGGGGTGCAAACACAACTCACAGATCCAGAGTTGCGCAATATTGAGCCAGTACAGACCGATGACGGCTCGGGCCTTATTTGGATGGCCCCTCGTGACAACGAAGGCAATTACAATATTTGGATGGCCGATTTCGACGACCCGGAAAACCGCCGCATCGTCCATGAGGCTGACGGGTTTTGGTATCCCATCGACATCTCACCAGACAATGGCACCGCCATCATCATCCATTATGTCTCCTCGCTGGAGGGCGAAATCGCGCTGCTTAATTTGGCCGAAGGCGAAGTGATGCTCATCAACCCTGTTGATCAAGTCATCTCCTATGACAATGCGGCGTTTGCCGCAGACGGTTCTGCGATCTATTTCACCTCCGATGAAAATGATGAGTTCTTTGATCTCGTGCGCTTTAATATTGCTTCTGGCGAAATGGCGGTACTCACCGCCGATATTCCCTGGAACGTTGAGAGTTTTGACATCTCCCCCGATGGCGAACATGCGGTGATTTCCGTGAACGCGGGCGGGCTTTCAGAAGTGCGTGTCATCTCCCTTGCCGATGGCACCACTGTGGCCACGCCAGATGTGCCTGTGGCCGTTATTAGCGGACTGACCTATGACGCAACTGGCGCAAACATTGGCTTTACCGTTGATGCCGCCACCGCGCCGGACAACGCCTGGTCTTATGAGGTCGCCACCGGCGCACTTACGCAATGGACCGACAGTGAAGTGGGCGGACTTGATACTGCGACCTTCGTTGAGCCGGAACTGATCAGCTACACATCGTTTGATGGGCTAGAGGTTCCAGCATTTATTTATCGCCCCGAGGGTGATGGCCCGCACCCGGTGATGATCTATGCCCACGGCGGACCGGAAAGCCAATTCCGCCCTCGGTTCTCATCCAACTTCCAATACTGGGCCAGCGAAATGGGCATCGCCATTATTGCCCCCAACGTGCGCGGCTCATCAGGTTACGGCAAAACCTATGTGGGGCTGGACAACGGCTTTGCGCGGGAAGATTCCGTACGCGACATTGGCGCATTGCTCGACTGGATTGATGATCAGAGCGAGTTGGATTCAGATCGTGTGGTGATCTATGGCGGCTCTTACGGCGGCTATATGGTGCTGGCGTCTATGGTCCATTACAATGATCGCTTGGCTGCCGGGATCGACGTGGTAGGTATTTCCAACTTCGTCACCTTCCTGGAGAACACCCAAGGCTATCGTCGCAACTTGCGCCGCACTGAATATGGCGATGAACGTGACCCGGAAATGCGAGCACATTTGGAAGCCATTTCACCGCTGACGAATGCGTCAGCAATCTCCCGCCCGCTCTTTATCATCCAGGGGCTCAACGATCCGCGCGTCCCTGCAGGGGAAGCAGATCAGATGCTGGCGGCTGTGAGAGCCAATGGCGGCGAGGCCTGGTATTTGCTCGCCACAGATGAAGGTCACGGCTTCCGGAAGAAATCCAATCGGGACTTCCAGTACCAGGCCATCGCCCTGTTTCTGGAGCAAGTACTGTTTGGGGCTGAATAGTCTGAAATTCAAACCTTAATCTGAGTTAATATGGGGGCTTGGCGCAGCGCGCTGGCCCCCTTAGTTTTGCGGGGACACGGCAACACAGGACGCATTTGTGAACGACACGCCATCGACCCAATCCAAAGCTGCGAAAGCACCCCTCGAGTTTGACGCCTCGACGCGGGCATTGGTGAGCCGGTTTGCCCGCGACTGGGTCGCGCCCCATTGGCGCGTTCTGGTTCTGGCGGTCTTTGCCATGCTCATGGTCGCAGCGACCACCGCAGCCTACCCCGCCATGATCACGCTCATGGTGAATACGCTAATGGCGGCAACAGACGCAGGCGCAGATGCAGCCGCAGGGTCATCCGCTACTGATGTCGAAGTGATCGATGCCAGCGATGGCGACAGTGAACTTTTGACACTGAAGTATCTCTGGCTCGTGCCGCTGGCCCTGGTCATCGTAGCCGCGGCGCGCGGACTGGCGCTCTACACCCAGAATTTGTTGCTCAATACCACAGTGCTGCGGGTCATCACTGATCTCCAGAAGGCCATGCACGCCCACCTGCTCGCGGCGGACCTGGCGCGCATGGGGCGGGACGCTACGGGGCAATTGGTTTCACGCTTTACCAATGATGTGAACGCCATTCGCAATGGGCTGGCGTCGTCCATCTCCACCACCGCACGAGACGCGGTACAACTGGTGGGGCTGGTGGCGATCATGTTCTGGCTCGACTGGGTGCTGTCACTGGTGGTGCTGCTGGTCTATCCCATCGCGGCCTATCCCATTGTGCGCATTGGCCAACGTATGCGAGACGTTTCAAAACGCACACAAAAGCAGATGGGTAACATCACCGCGCTTCTGACCGAAAGCCTGGCTGGCGCACGCATGGTCAAGACCTATGGCCTGGAAGACTATGAAGCTGCCCGTGCGGGCGAAGCGTTTGAACAAAACCGTCGCTTGCGCGTTAAAGCCATTCGCAACAAAGCGGTGCTTGACCCTGTGCTTGAAGTGCTCGGCGGCATTGCCGTTGCGGGGGTGTTACTCATTGCGCTCTACCGCATCTCCACCGGCGAGGGCTCGCTTGCTGCTTTGGCCGGGTTCATAACAGCATTGCTGATGGCGGCGCAGTCCATTCGCGCGGTGGGTAATTTCAACGCTATCTTGCAAGAAGCCCTTGCCGCCATCCAGCGCATATTCGATTTACTTGATGAAGAGCCTGGCATCGTCGATGCCGCCCACGCCAAGCCGCTCGCGCTCAGCGGCGGGCATGTGGAATTTGACGGCGTCGGGTTTGCTTATGAGGACGGCACACGGGCGCTCAAAAACCTCACATTGGATATTCCCGCAGGCACGCTCATCGCCCTGGTGGGGCGATCCGGTGCCGGCAAGTCCACTGTGTTTAATATGATCCCGCGCCTTTTCGATGTGAGCGAAGGCACGGTGCGCATTGACGGACAGGACTTGCGCGATGTGACGCTCGACTCTTTACGCGGCGCAGTCGCCATGGTGAGCCAGGACGTGGTGCTGTTCGATGATACGGTGCGCGCCAATATCGCTTTTGGGCGTATGGATGCGAGCGATGCGGAAATTGCAGACGCCGCGAAGGCCGCCGCCGCCCATGATTTTATTTCTGCCATGCCAGATGGCTATGACACCCTTGTGGGCGACCGCGGGTTTAAGCTTTCAGGGGGGGAGCGCCAACGTATCTCCCTCGCTCGCGCTATCTTAAAGGACGCGCCAATATTGCTGCTCGATGAAGCCACCAGCGCCCTGGATGCAGAGTCTGAGCGGCTGGTGCAGGCGGCGCTTGAAAAGTTGGAAGAAGGCCGCACCACCATTGCCATTGCCCACCGCCTTGCCACGGTGCGCAAAGCGGATCGCATCTGCGTTATGGAAGCGGGCGAGATTGTCGAAGAAGGCACCCATGAAACCCTGACGGCGCGCGGCGGCCTTTACGCCAAGCTCGCTAAACTTCAATTCCGCGATGATGAAGATGCGTTGCCGCGCAAGGCGCAGCCCAGCGCTTGAGCCTTATTCTCGGCGTAGGATGAAATCCACCAACACGTTCGCCCAGCCTTTGGCCATGAAGCGGCCTTTCATTTCCGCGCGATCATACTCGGTATCAATCCACTCATAGAACTCAATGGGGTCGCGCTTATTGCGAGCGTCATAGTTCTCAAAGAAGAAATCAATCAATCCCGTTTTTGCTTGTTTGACATGGCCATAGCGCAAGGAGAGCTGCCCCATGGCGTCATCAAGCGGCACTTGCTCATGCACAAACAGATAGAGCGCGCTCATAAGCCCCGCGCGGTCCGCGCCAGATTTGCAATGCATAACAGCTGGATATTCGATGCTGTCAAAAATTTCCCGAGCGCCCGTGAGCCATTCCACTTTTGGCGTATCGCGAGACGACACAGGGAAGTTGACCAAAGCCACACCATATTTGCGACAGGCTTCTTCTTCCAACGCATAGGAGCCGCAGTCCCGTGCGCCACGTAAGTTCACAATGGTCTTGAAGCCGCGCGCGGCGAGCCGCTTGATATGCGCGGGGGCGGGCTGTGCGCTGCGCCACATCTGACGCTCACCCGAAAGCGGATGGAGGTTGAGATACATGGCGCGGATAAAGCCATGATCCACAAACAGCATGTCGAGATGGCGCGCCAACGGCGTCAACCGGCCTTGCCAGCTTTCAGGCAAGGCCGCCCAAAGTCGATCCATCACGTTGCGATGCTTGAATCCGAGTTTCAAAAGGTGCCCGCTGGTCCAAAAAACTAAAGGACGCACCCCATAGCGGCCCGGCACGCTCGGCGCAAGGCGGCTGCCCGCTTGACGGCTATGGCCCATTATGCAATCTTTTGCGCAAATATTTTCTTAATGGAAATTTCCATGGCCACCCTCCTCGACCGCATGTTCGGGCTGAAAGCCAAACGCCTTGCCGATGTCACCGGGCAGCAGGGCCGCGATGCTTATGACGCTTTGGGCATCAAGGTGGATGCCAAGCTGAATTCTATGATCCTTGGCCTGATGGAGCTTGAGGCGGCAACGTCAACTGAGCTCGCCAGGCGAACGGGCCTGTCCCGCCAACTGGTGGAAAGCCGCATCCGGCAGTTAGAAAATGCAGGCCAGGTGACATCAGAAGTCGACCCCGCAGATGCCCGCCGCCGGCTCTATCGCCTGAGCAAATCGTACGCGCTGAGTTTTGCAGCGGTCATGGATGTCATGACGGACTTCGAAGATGTCTATGACGCCCTTTGGGAAGAGATCGGAGTGGATGTTTCTGATGCCATCTCCCGGTTGGAACGTGCCCTTGAACGGTCCTCACTGACCGAGCGGCTCTGCCAGGTGCACCCCAAGTACAAGAAACAAAAGGAAAAGGTCTGATGCGTAACTTCTTGCCCGTTTTGGGACTTGCCTTGGTGGGCACGCTCCTCTCGGCCTGCGCGAGCAGCGCCGCCGCGCTGACCCCTGATCAGATCACAGCCATTGAGGCCTATGTCACTGACCGCTATCCCGATGAAGGCGCAGGTGTTTCGGTTCTCATTTCCGTTGGCGGTGAGCCGCAACTCGTCATCAATCGCGGCTTTGCCAATCTTGAATGGGACATTCCCAATGATGAGTTCACAGCATTTCGACTCGGCTCGATCTCAAAGCCGCTGACCGCGGTGGCGCTGCTTCAACTTGCGGAGCGGGGCACGCTTGACCTTGATGTACCCGTCTCCACCTACATGCCCGATTTGCCAGCGCATATGGGCCGCGTCACCGCACGCCAGCTTATGTCTCACACATCGGGGCTTGCCGATCATGTGTTTGACGCGCGCATCATTCCCTTCATCCGGTCCGGTATGACGTTTGAGCAGATTCTTGTGATGCATGGCGAGACACCGCCAAATTTCGAGCCCGGCGCGCAGTATGAGTACTGCAACTTCAACTATACGCTGCTGGGGCACTTGCTTTCAGTACTCTCAGGCAAGAGCTACTCAGACTATATGGAGCAAGACGTCTTTGCCGCGCTCGGCATGGCCCATTCCGCCAGTGATGACCGCCGCGATATCGTGCCTCATCGCGCGCAGAATTACGCAGTGGAAGGTGATGTCTTTCTTCACGCAGAGAATGTCGACATGAGCCATGTGGGCGCCGCAGGGCTGCTTCTAAGCTCCCCCACAGATCTCGCTCATTGGTTTGACCTGCTCACCCAAGGCGCTTTGATCTCAGACCATTCAAGAACCCTCGCCTGGACTGAAGTCATTCCCGCAGATGGAGAAGGCGGCGGTTACGGCCTGGGCTTCAATGTGCGGGAGCGAAACGGTGCGCCCTTCATTTTCCATACGGGGCTTACGCCCGGTGCCCACGGGGCTGTTGGCACTTATCCCGATCAGCGCATCGTCATCGTGGTTTTGGGCAACGGCTTTCACTTGCCCAGCACAGGTTCAGCTATGTTCTGGATCGCCGATGAAGTGATGGATGCCGCGCTCGATTAATACCAGCAAAAGCAAATCCCGCATCGGCGCCCTCATTTCCGACTCAAAACGTGTAGAGCCTCGAAACTCGCGCTGTAGGTTTGATGCAGTGCAGCGTGCACTTTTACCCCTGCGGTCATAACCTATTACGCGAATCAGCCGTCGGTTGTGTTGCCGCCAACAAATTTGGAGGACGTTATGGGGTTCATTGCTTTGGTCTATGGAGTTGTCTGCTATGTCCTGTTCTTCGCCTCGTTTCTTTATCTAGTGGTGTTTGTGGGCGGCGATGCGCTTCCGTTTGTTGATGGCCTCAAGAGCGTTGACAGCGGCAGCTCCCCGCTCGCTGGCGCGCCAGCGGCGCTGGTCAATATCGGCTTGTTGCTCCTATTCGGCCTGCAGCACTCGGTCATGGCCCGACAAGGGTTCAAGCGCGTGCTTACGAAACTCGTTTCACCAAATGTGGAACGCAGCACCTATGTCTTGGTGACCGCGCTCATCCTTTTCGCCCTTTATGCCTATTGGATCCCCATGCCCGGAATGGTTTGGGAAATAACAGGGATGTGGAGCACGATCATGCTCGTGCTCTTCTTCGTGGGCGTTGGGATGGTTTTGCTCTCAACGTTCCTCATTAATCACTTTGAGCTCTTTGGTCTTGCGCAGGTCTGGGCGCGCTTCACCGGCAAGCCGCAGGCCGAGTCCGAGTTCAGAACGCCGCTGCTTTATAAGGTCGTTCGCCATCCCTTGTATCTCGGCATGATCATCTTCTTCTGGGCCACACCCTTGATGACGACGGGCCACCTGCTGTTCGCCGCCATCTGGACCGCCTATATCTTTGTGGGTGTGGGCTATGAGGAACGTGATCTGCTCCACGCCTTCGGCGACAAATATCGCGACTATGCGCGGCGCGTGCCCAGCATATTCCCGTTCGGCGGCTCGAAGGACTGATAGAAAATATTTTATCCTTGCATTTCTTCCATAACATGGTATAATTTCAAGGATGATACCAAGACGGCTAGAAAACCACCTGAAATACCTACTTGAGACCAATGCCACGGTAGCTCTGATGGGACCGAGGCAAATTGGGAAAACAACACTTGCCCTCGAAATCGCAGAAAAAAAGAACGCAATCTATCGAGATCTAGAAAACCCTCGTGACCTGGATCAGGTAAGAGACATTGAGCTCTTCCAAGATCAGTACCCTGATCAACTCATCATATTGGATGAGGTACAACGCCTTCCAGAACTCTTTGCTCCCTTGCGCGGAATCATTGATCGACGGAGACGAAAAGGTCAGAAAACAGGTCAATTTCTCTTTTTAGGATCGGCATCACTGGAACTCCTCAACCAGACAAGTGAGAGCTTGGCTGGACGCATTGCATATGCCGAGCTTTCAGGAATCGACTTGCTAGAAATTGAAACTCAAAAAAATCAATTAACTGATGAGCAAACACTCTGGGTACGCGGCGGCTTCCCAGAAAGCCTTGTAGCCAGCAATGATAATATCAGTCTGCAATGGCGCAATGATCTTATTCGAAGCTATTTGGAAAGAGACGTTCCTCAGTTTGGATTTAGAATACCAGCTGAAACGCTAAGACGATTTTGGACAATGCTTGCTCATCACCAGGGTTCTATTCTCAACGCGGCATCGCTTGCAAAAGGGTTGGGCGTTAGTGGCCAAAGCATTGCTCGATATTTAGACATTCTCGTTGATCTACTCCTTGTGAGGCGACTGCAACCCTGGCATGGAAATATTGGAAAACGACTTGTAAAATCTCCCAAAGTTTACATACGCGATAGCGGGCTGTTACATGCTCTCCTGGGAATTTCAAACATTGAGAATCTCTTGAGCCACCCGGTCTTGGGCAATAGCTGGGAGGGGTTTGTCATCGAAAATCTAATTGATGAGAACAATGTTCACCAATACAGGCCGTATTTTTACCGCACACAGAGTGGTGCGGAAATTGATCTGGTACTAGAGCGGGGAGGAAAACCAGAGATTGCCATTGAGATCAAACGTGCCTCGGCACCTAAGGCAGGAAAGGGGTTTCATATTGCGTGTGATGACCTCAAAATCAAGCACAGGTACATAGTCTATCCAGGCAATGAGCCCTATCAAATTCCAAATGGTATCTGGATCACGCCACTTAAAGAACTAATGTTGACGCTCGCCAATCGGGATAGGTTTTCCTTCAATTAGCTCAATAAATGAAACACTTGTTCACGGGATACCACAAATTACCTACTGGACGATCCCTCGCCACTAAAGGCATCATCAACAAGTTGTTGCATCACTCACCAAAGAAGTTCCAAATAGTCTAACTTTTCTTCTTCGGTTCCGCGCCAATTCTCTGTCATCAGTAGAACGCGCCGCGGTTCATTTCTATCCATCAATATCTTCTCCAAGGTTCCCAATAAACCTAAGCCTAAAGAGATTAGAACCAGGAAAACAAAGCAAAATCAAAGCAACACACAAATTATTCTGTTCACGAACCAAACTGAGAAGTCAAATAGCTGAGAAAAATCAAATGTTTGGCGAAATGGTGTCCTATCCCAACAAGAATTTGAACCAAGTTTGGGATGAAATGGGGGTTTGGGCTAGGGAGTTAAACCGCTAAAATTGGCCCGAAGATGCCGCTCTACTGCAAACACCTTAATGTTGATTTGAGTTCCCATACAATACTTGGCTAATATTTTTGGCAGCTAGAATCTGATATAATTCGATTCATGGTCAGCATTCTGCTCAAAGATCGAAATCTGCTTTTTGTACACGTCCCTAAAACTGCTGGTGGATCGATAAGTAGGCTGTTGCGATCGCAACCGGATGCAGTCGCCTATCCGGTGCGGGAAATGAATGTGGCCGAACCTTGCGTTTCGCAACTCAGTAAACAACTCGAAAAGCCATTACGCAAATACCGCACGGTCGCTTTCGTCAGAAACCCTTGGGATTGGACCGTTTCCAGCTATTTGCATGTGGCAGAAAATAAGCCTGCGTATAGAAATCCACCAACGTTTCGAGAATTCGTTTTAGGTGATTGGCAAAGAGCGACTATTCTCCAGTACCCAACAAAGTTCGTCACACCGTTGGCCTATGTCGCTTACCACACCCAGATTACACCTTGGGAACACTTGCATCCGAATGGTTACAACTTCAAAGTTGATACCATAGCCACTTTTGAAAACCTTGAGGAGGACTTTCGCGATGCCTTTGATTTGGAAACACCACTACCGCAAGTGAATCGGTCTCAGCGCGATCACTATGCTCGCTACTATGACACAGAGACAAAGATGCTAGTGGCGAATAGAAATGCAATCCTTATTAAGAAATTCAGTTATGTTTTTGACAACGATTGACGCAAAATCAGTCGTTCTTTGCGGTGCGTTCTAATGATCGCAATTGGCGAATTTCAGACCTTAAAAATTAACACCCGTAGATAGTCGCTACATAACTCAGTACGGGAATAATTCCAATGACCATAAGTACCTGTCAGTGCTTAGAACCAAGGTCCAATAGTATCAGTACTTAGAAATGAAGCTAAATTGCCAAAATGATATACCATCTAAAATCAATGGCTTATATAAAATGGTGCACCGGGCGGGATGAAGATGAGTACTGGGTGATTATAGTGGCAATAGCCCGTAGCGCGCCGCAAACCCCGGTCTAACTGGACTGTCTCATTGCGCTCACAAAGCCCACCATCCGTTTTCGAACCGCTTTGAAAAACCAGTTTATATCTCCTGCCACTGTATAGGCGGCGGGGATAACCAGAAGCGTCAAGAAGGTGGATGACGTCAGGCCGCCGATCACCAGAAAGCCCATGGCATTGCGCCATTCGGCCCCATCGGAAACGGAGAGCGCCACGGGGATCATTCCGAAGATGGTTGAAAGCGCCGTCATGAGGACGGGGCGGAGGCGTTCAGGGCCAGCATTCTTCATGGCATCACGGGGTGCCATTCCTGTCATTCGATTTTGGTTCGCTAGATCGATGAGAAGAATGCCGTTCTTCATTACCAGCCCCATCAAAGCGATCAGACCGATCTGTGCGAAGAGAGACATTTCCAAGCCCGCAAAATAGATGGCCGCAAAAGCCCCCACGAATGAAAGCGGTGCCGTGAGCATAATCAGAATGGGTTGGGAGAAACTGTTAAATTGGCTGGCGAGGATCATATAGAGCGCGATCAAGGCCAGTAGAAATGCAAAACCGATAGCGGCAGCGGATTCCTTCATCCGGCGGGCCATTCCTTCAAACCGGATGGTGTAGCCCGTTGGAAACTCAATCTCTTCGAGAATACTTTCCAGCGATTCCGTGGCCGTTCCAAGCGCCACGCCCGGGGAGGTGTTCGCGCTTACCGATATTTTTCGAGTCCTGTTCTGGCGCTCAATGCGGGCAGCGGCAGACCCAATAGAAATATCTGCAACGTTCTCCAGATCGATCAACATCCCCCGGTCCGAGCGGACCTGAGCGCGACGGAAGTCATTGATGCCAGCCCGCTGGTCAGGTTCAAGCTGAACGCGAACATCATAGCGGCTCCCCGTTTCCTCGAACGTTGTGGCCACAACTCCGCCAAAGAGGGTGCGAACGACGGAGGCCAGCTCTGTTACCGGCACGCCCAGATCGGCAGCGCGTTGTCGTAGGATGTCCACCTGAACCTCGGGGCGGCCAAATTCATAGCTCGACTGTATGTCAACAAAATCTCGCTGCGCCCGCATCTGATCCATGATCTGGAAAGAAAGGTCCTCAAGGACGACAAGGTCGGGGCCTTGAAGAACCAGTTCAACGTCGGAGGAAGTCAACCCTCCACCTGAAACCCAGGGTACTTCGGCAACAACAATATCTCGAGCTGTTGGCGCACCCGACCGCATGGTCTGCCGCGCCTGATCCATAATTATGACTTGGTCAATATCTCGGTCCTGCTTTGGCGTTAACGCCGCATAGAACGAGATTTGATCCACTCGCGATTCTGAACCACCACCAACGGTGAAGAAGACGTCGTTGATTTCGGGGTTCTCGAGAAGGGCCAGCGCAACACGATTTCCGATCTCCTGTGAGCCCGAAACGCCTGTGCCAAGGGGAAGGTCAATCGAGGCCAGAAACTCGCTTCGGTCTGCCTTGGATGTAAAGCCCATGGGCACCGCGCCAGCGAAAATGCCGCCGATGTACACACTTACAACGGCGAGCGCTAAAACCGCATAGCGCCAGCTGATGGTCCAACCCAGAAGGGTTTTATATCCCGCTTCCAGCTTTTGATACCCACGCTCAAATCCATTGAACATTGCCAGATTGGAGCTAGAGGCGCTTAAGAAGCGCGAGCACAGCATCGGTGTAAGAGTAAGTGCAACGGTCAGGGATACGATGACAGAGAAAACAATTGTCAGGCCATATTGCAGGAAGAAACGCCCGACAATGCCTTCCATAAAGGCAATGGGTATAAACACCGCCAACACCGAAATGGACCCTGCCAAAACCGCGCTACCGACCTTTTTGATTCCTGCGGAGGCGGCCTCAAGCGGTTTCAATCCCTCATCAATCTTGCGCTGGATACTTTCCAGAACCACAATGGCATCATCCACCAAAAGCCCTACCGCGACGGACAAGGCCAGAAGCGTCAGTGTGTTGATGGTGAAACCGAAAATGTAAAAGGCGAAGAAGGTCGAGATAACTGAGGTAGGTATCGCGATGGCAACGATTACTGTTGCGCGAAAATTCATCAAAAAAATGAGCGTTACAACCACCACAAGGACGATGCCCACCATCATGTCTTTGGCAACGTCACGGGCGGAGGATTCAATAAAGCGCGATACATCTCGCGCGATCACCATCTCCATGCCGGCTGGCGCTGATTCCGACAGGTTGGCTACAGCTTCTCGTACCGCGCGCGCCACTTCCACGGTGTTCCGCCCCGACTGACGGCGCACTTCAAGGGAGACGCCAAGTCTTCCGTTTAGTTCGGCATAAGATCGTTCGTCTTCCAGCCCATCTTCGACGCGGGCGACATCCCGCAGCAATGTAGGTCCACCGTTCTCACGGAAAGCAACCACAAGGTTTTCAAATTCTTGAACTGATCCCACTTCACCTTCAGTGGTAATGCCAAATTCCTGCATGGCGCCACTGGTTTCCAAGCGCCCCCCGGGGATTTGCGCATTCTCCCGCCGGATTGCGCGCACAACGTCATTGGCCGTAAGCCCCAGACTGCGTAGGCGATTGGCATCGAGCCAAATTCGTATTTCCCGCTCCCGGCCCCCGATCAACGCCACCGAGCCCACTCCGGGCAATCGCTCAAGGGCTTCTTTCACGACATCGTCTGCGAATTGGGTCAGCTCTGCGATTGGCAAATCCCCGGAAACCATCACGGACATGATTGGCGCACCGTCGGGGTCAACCTTCTCGACAATGGGCGGGTTGAGATCGTCCGGCAGATCGGCCATTGCCAGCGATACGCGGTCGCGGACGTCTTGCGCTTTCACATCCACATCTTCACTCAGCGCGAACTCGATGAGCACTTGAGAAACACCCGCCGTGTTTATGGAGCGAAGAGATTCAATTCCGGAAATAGTGTTGATGTTCTCTTCCAGAATGTCTGAAACCTCACTCTCCATGGTCTCAGGATCAGCGCCCTCCAGAACAGACGTCACCACGATGTAAGGAAACTCAACGTTGGGAAAAAGATCAACGCCCAGCCGCCCCAATGAAATGTAACCAAGCGAGATTAGCGCCGTCACGAGCATGACCGCAAAGACAGGACGCCGAATGGAAAAATCTGAAATCCACATATCAGTCTTCCACCTGCACGGCTGATCTATCGCGAAGGCGCGGTAGGTTGGGCCCAATGAGGACGAGATCATCAGGGGCAAGACCGGAGAGCACCTCAATGAACTCAGCGTCATGCTCGCGGAGAGTGATCGGCTGGCGGTGTGCCAACCCGTCACTCAACAGATAAACATATGGCGAATTGGAGGGCCCGGCGACTGCTCGGCGCGGCAGTAAAAGGGCACTGCGGGCATCGGGGTAAACTTCAGCCCGAACAAACAATCCCGGCCGAACAATGTAGTCCTCGTTCGCAATACCAAGGCGGATTTCGACCGTTCTGGTTAGTGGGTCAATGCGATCATTCAGGATGTGGATTTCTGATTCAAACTCCTGATCCAATCCATCAATGTAGAGACGTCCCGGCATACCCAACCGCAATTGAGCAAGATAAATTTCGGGAACTTGAACGATCGCAGCTACACTATCGATCTGTTGAAGACGAACAACCGCCGAGCCCCCACCCAGGCCGCCGCCGATCCGCGTTGACATATAGACCCCTTCATCCACATAGCGGGCCGTGACAACCCCGCGAAATGGCGCGCCTATCATCGTGTCTTCAAGGTTTTTGTTCGCTTGCTGAAGGGCTGCCGCAGCGGAAGCGCGCTCGGCATTGGCGATGCGTAGCTGGCTTTGGCGCTCCTCCAGTCGCGCCTCGGAAGTTACGCCTCGTGCCGTGAGTGTTGTCGCCCGATTCAGCTCGCTTTGTGCCAGATCGGCCCGCGCAGAGGCCAATTCCAATGCCGCTTGAGCAACGGTAACGGCCAGCTCATAGTTCTCAATTTCGGTTCTAAATAGTGGCTCATCTTCATCAACGCGGGCTCCAACCCGCACATAAATTTCCTCGATAATCCCGGAAACAGAAGGCCCAATATCACTGGTTTGAGCCGCAGCGATTGTCCCCGTCCCATGGATCGGTCGAATAATCTCACGCGGCTCCGGATTAATGGTGTCCATGGCGATAGACATATCCCTAACATCCGATGCAGCATCTTCAGCCGGTGTATCAGCGGGTCCGCAGGCCGCAACGAGCCCTGACAAAATGAGTAAGACTGCGGCGCGCAAAGGAGTAATCATTGAGGCCTGTCTTTCAATCTTGTTCGGCGGAAATCGCATATCCCAATCGCAACGGGTTTTTCAGGATTGGCTTGCCAGGCTATTGCTTCGATCGTGTCGATCCGGCGACCGATTTTTCGCACGATGCCTTTGGCTTTGGTCTCTACATCCTTGGTGGACTTTAGATAATTGATCTGCATGCTAATGGGCTTGCGACGGGACGCCTCAAAATCATAGGCCGCAAGAGTTGCCGCGGCGGCCAATTCCAAGATGCTGGCCATGATGCCGCCATGAATGGCGCGGATGCGTGAATTGCCAATCAGTAGCTCATTAAAGGGAACCCTGATTACAAGTTCATCCCCGTCATCGCTTGCCTGCGCATCAAGCCACTTGGCAAATGGGGTAATAGTGATCAGTTCATGCGCTGCGCGAAGGGCCTCAATTTCATTATCCATCGCCGGGGATCTCCTCAAGCATCGCCGCGTTGAAAGCAGGTCCTTTGGTGCCCACGGCAAATGCCGCAAAGGCCCGAGCAATGGGCGCTCCAGTTGATTGCACGGTGCAAAGCCCCTCGGTTCTTGCGATACGATCATCAATGCCCGTGCACCTGGCACTGAATAGAAGATCACCTGAAAAGGGAACGGTATCGACAAAGTCCATGCGCAGGTTGACTGTGGCAATTGGTGTGGGGGCCCTTAGCTCCACCATGACGGCAAGGCCAAAGAGTGAATCCAGGATCGTTGTAATGATCCCGCCGAAGGGTGATGCATCGGGCAATGCCCCGGCGTGTTCCGGCGCTGGTTTGAAGCGCGCTTCAATTCCTTTATCTGTGACTGAGATGATTTCCATATCCAGGTGACGAAAGAGCTCGCTTCCACCAGAGAAATAACCCTGAATGTGGCGGATAATCTCTTCCTCACTGGGTAGGTTGGTCACGAGTGATACCTTGGTGTTTCAATTTGTAATCGTAGATAATATATCCTAAGTTACTATATCTCAAAGAGAACTGAAAGCCCTAATGGCCGATAGCAAAGAAGATTTTGACCGAAGTATTGGATTTCTGATTTCAGACGTCGCGCGCCTGTTGCGCCGTGATTTTGACCGCCGCGTGAAGGGCCTCGGTCTCACCCGCACCCAATGGCTCGTGCTTGCTCACCTGTTCCGCCAAGATGGGCAGACGCAGTCTGAATTAGCCACTGAACTGGAAATGGAACGCGCGCCACTTGGGCGCATCATTGACCGGCTGGAAGAAAATGGCTGGATCAAGAGGACAGCCGATCCGAAGGACCGCCGCGTCAATCGTGTTCAGCTCACTGATAAATTCGAGCCGCACAAAGACGACCTGATACTCGCCGCAGAAAAGCTTTACGAGACAGCCTTTGCGGATATCTCCCAAAAGGACTTGGAGCGAATGATTGACAATCTGCAAAAGGCCAAAAGAAATTTGACTTAGGGGAGATACTGCAGCCTCCCCCGTGATCAGTAACACGGGGGGCTCAAAATACATGCCTCTCCCCTTACACCTCCAACAGGGCCTCTTCTGAGGCTCTTTGCGTAGCAAAGGCCGTCCCAAGCGCTTGCCGGGGGTAATATTGCGGGGGTCAAGGT
>JAJFIK010000079.1 GCA_021775005.1 Rhodospirillales bacterium | reverse complement strand
TTGCCCACGCAGAGCGGATTGTCGGCCGCGACTATATGCTGAAAATCTGCGAATTGGGCGGGGAGCAGGGGCTCAAGCATTTCTTCTATGGCGGCGCGCCGGGGGTGGCTGAGGAGCTTGCCGCCGAGATGCAAAGCCAGTTTCCCGGCTTATTGGTTGCGGGAACCCACAGCCCTCCTTTTCGGGGCCTGAGCGCCGAAGAAGACGAGGCAATCTGCGCAGAAATCAACGACAGCGGGGCCGATATTGTCTGGGTCGGGCTCAGCACGCCCAAGCAGGAATCCTGGATGGCCAGCCACGTGGGCCGACTGAATGCTGCTGCCCTGATGGGCGTGGGGGCGGCATTTGACTACCACACGGGCCGGATGGCCCCGGCACCGGCCTGGATGCAAAGGGCAGGGCTGGAGTGGTTGTTTCGGATTATTCAGGAACCCGGGCGGCTTTTGAGCCGATATGTGACGGTTGTTCCTCAATTCATCTTCATTGTGATGAATGAGGCGTTGCAACCCGGCAACAAACGCTAATATCAAGGCCCAGGTGAAGGTTGGTAGGGCAAATTCGCTTGAGAATTAAGCATAAGCCCTTTTTTATGAGGCCGTTACAAGAACTGGCAGGTGGTGTATTGTTGCACTGCACAATGTTCTGCGCAGATTTGCGCGCGGTACGGGGGAGAGTGGTCTGACCCATACGGATCAGGTCGATAAGGGTGCCAAAGCCCGTCAGGATACCGGTGTTTACCGGGCATCCATGCGCCTGTCCCGGCGCGTGGCGGGGGAGCTTATGGCTCTTCTCGATGCCGTCGCGATCTTTATCGGCGGGGCGATTGCCTATGCCGTCTATCCGTTTTTCGCCGGGCACGAAGCCAACCACTTCTCGATCTATCTCGGGTTAATGGCCGTTGCGGCTGTGATCGCGCTTCCGGTGTTGCAGGCCTCCCGCCTTTACACGTTCAACACTGTGCTCTCGCCGCGTCTGCGCGATGTCTGGCAGATGTTCATTTCCTGGACCTTGATCACAGGTGCCGTCATCGCCTTTGCGTTTCTGGTGCAAGCGACAGATCTCGTGTCGCGGGCGTGGATCGTGCTTTGGTATCTGTTTGCTGGCAGCTTCATTCTTATTGGACGGACCTTCGGGGCGATGCTGTTCACCTATGCGTCACGCAAAGGGTTCTTCAATCGCCGCACGCTTGTTTACGGCAGTGACCAGCTGATCCCTGATGTGCTTCAGGCGCTGAAGGCGGATGCCAGCTACATGGATGTTGTTGCGGTGTTCGAGGATGATGGGGAAGACAGTACCAGTACGCCGTCATCGCGCGAGGAACTGATGACGTTCGCGCGCCGCAATCACATCGAGAACATTGTGCTGGCATTGCCAACAAGCCTTTTCGACAAGCGAAACATACTGTTGCAGAACCTTCGCCATCTGCCGGTCAACATCTACCTTGGCCCCGATGCGCTCAGCGTCAATCTGGTTGAACCGCGCCGGGTCAGCCTTGGTAGCCTGATGTTTGCTGAGCTTGCTCGCAAGCCATTGCAGGACTGGGATTATGTCATCAAGGCCGCGGAAGACCGCATTCTTGCGGCCCTGATCCTGTTCGCCATCTGGCCGCTGATGCTGGCCATCACGATTGCCGTGAAGCTGGATAGTCGCGGCCCGGTTCTGTTCCGGCAGGAACGCTTTGGCTTCAATAACAAACTGGTCAAGGTGTACAAGTTCCGCACCATGCGTTTTGACAAGACCGATCCGTCCGGGCAAACGCAAACCGTTCCCGACGATCCGCGTGTGACAAGGGTGGGGCGGTTCCTGCGTACATGGAGCCTTGATGAGTTGCCGCAGTTCATCAACGTGCTGCAAGGGCGCATGTCGATTGTCGGCCCGCGCGCTCACGTGCCGAGCATGCTGGCGGGTGACCAACTTTACTACGAAGTGGTGGACGAATACGCCTCACGCCACCGCGTCAAACCCGGTATTACCGGCCTGTCGCAAATCAATGGCTATCGCGGTGAAACCGATACGCTCGACAAGGCAAGAAAACGCGTTGAGTACGATATTTCCTATATCGATAACTGGTCGCTGCTGCTTGATCTGAAGATCATTTTCCTGACGCCTTTTGCGGTGATCAAGCAGACCAACGCCTATTAGGGCTTAACGCATCGCCTTGTCGCGATGGGTGTTCATCCAGTCCCAGGCATTTTTCACAATGACATCAAGTTCAGTGGAGCGCACGGGGTCAAACCCGATCAAGGCGCGCGCGCGGCCGGGGTCTGCCACTAAGACCGCAGGGTCGCCGGGGCGGCGATCAACCTCATCAAAGGCAGGAGGGTGGTTGGTGATGCGGGCAACGGCGGAAATCACTTCCCGCACAGAATGTCCGCGCCCGGTGCCGAGATTGAGCGTGGCGCTGTCGCCACCATCAAGCAGATAGCGCAAGGCAGCCACGTGGGCATCGGCGAGGTCGGACACATGAATATAGTCACGAATGGCTGACCCGTCTGGCGTCGCGTAGTCGGTACCAAAGAGCTTCAACCGCGCGCCATTTTTGACCGCGTTGAGGGCGAGGGGGATGAGGTGGGTTTCAGGCTCATGTTCTTCACCGATTTCGCCGTCCTCATCAGCCCCGCATGCATTGAAGTACCGCAAGCATACAGACTTCAAACCATTGGCACTGTCAGCACTTTGGAGCATTTGCTCTGCATTCAGTTTGGATGCGCCATAGGGATTGATGGGTGAGGGCGGAGTGTCCTCGGTCAGCAGGGCTGCAGCGCCTGGTATCCCATAGACGGCCGCGGTGCTGGAAAACACAAATGCTTTGATGTCGTGAGCATTCAGGACTTCAACGACCGTCGCTGTGCCGCCCACATTGTTGCGATAAAAGC
>JAJFIK010000078.1 GCA_021775005.1 Rhodospirillales bacterium | reverse complement strand
GGTGGGCTGATACCAAGCGGAAAATTCAAGCAAAGCGCTGGTCCAGTCGCCAGCGCTATTGCGCGCGTCAAGGTCGATCGCATCAAAACCGCAGCGATGGAGAAACAAGAACTGATCACGGATGATGTGACCGCTGGCGCGCAGCTCGCCGGTAAATCCGAACCGTTCGCGCAAGAGCCGCCCGGCGGAAAACCCGCGTCCATCTTTGAAGGCGGGAAAAACAATCTCAATCAAGTCAATGCGATGAAGGTCTTGCCGAATAATGCCCACGTCCTCGCCGGGCGTCACCCGAACCCCAAAGGGCGCGTCATGGGCGAGGGCGGCATCGCGCAGCTCCCCCCATCGCGCCAAGGGAATGATCGTGGTGCGACCGGGCACAAGGGTGTCGTCGTCACTCAAGGTGATCCAAATGTTCGAGATGGGCTCGTTGTTTTTAATGAGCGTCATAGAGCGCCTCTTTGAAGGGAGCCAAGCCGATGCGGCGATAGGTGGCGAGAAAGGTTTCGCCGTCTGTGCGCGCGGCCATATAGGTATCGATGATGGTGTCGAAGGCTTTGATGACATGGTCTTCATCAAAGCTTGGGCCGACAATATCGCCAAGAGACGGGTTTTCATCAGCCGATCCCCCAAGGGAGATCTGATAATATTCAACACCTTTGCGATCGACACCTAAAATGCCGATGTGTCCCACATGGTGGTGGCCACAAGCATTGATGCAGCCGGAGATTTTAATCTTCAGCTCGCCAATGTCTTTCTCGCGCGGGGCGAGGTGCTTGGCAATCTCCTGCGCAATGGGAATGGAGCGCGCATTGGCAAGGTTGCAATAATCAAGCCCCGGGCAAACGATCATGTCGCTGGCCAGCCCCACATTGCCGGTGCCAAGGCCCAAAGCATCAAGAGCCTTATAAAGCGCCGGCAGATCGCGAATGGGCACATGAGGCAGCACCAGGTTTTGCTCATGGCTGACGCGAATTTCGCCGAAGGAATATTGCTCAGCCAGATCTGCAACCGCATCCATTTGCTCTGCGGTGGCGTCACCGGCCACACCGCCCAACGGCTTTAGCGAGATCGTGACGATGGCATAGCCCGGCGCTTTGTGGGTCACCGTGTTCTGCGTAATCCAATCGGCGAAACCGGCATTGATGGTGACGTGCCGGTTGAGACTTTCAAGGCCGGGCAGGCTGTGCTCAAAGGCAGGGGATGCAAAGTAATTCTCAATGCGCGTTAACTCAGCGGCAGGAAGCTCCACAAGGCCGTCGGATTTAATGGCGTCAAACTCAGCGGCAACTTGAGCCGCGAATTCTTCCGGCCCCAGGGCGTGCACAAGAATTTTGATGCGGGCTTTGTAAATATTGTCGCGGCGACCGTGCAAGTTATAGACCCGCATGATGGCCTCAAGATAGGTAAGCAACTCTGCGTCGGGCACAAAGTCTGCTATTTTGTGGGCAATCATGGGCGTGCGCCCTTGGCCGCCGCCGACCCAGACTTGGGTGCCCAGCTCGCCGGTATGGTTTCGCGTGACCTCAAGCCCAATGTCATGAACGCGGATGGCTGCACGATCAGCGGAAGCAGCAGTTACGGCGATTTTGAATTTGCGCGGCAAAAACGAAAACTCTGGATGAAACGTGGACCATTGCCGGATTACTTCTGAGATCACACGCGGGTCAGCGACCTCTTCTCCGGTGGCCCCGGCAAAATGGTCGGCCGTGACATTGCGAATGCAATTGCCTGAGGTTTGGATGGCGTGCATTTCCACTTGCGCCAGCTCATCTAAAATATCAGGCACATCGCCAAGGCGCGGCCAATTGAATTGAATGTTTTGCCGGGTGGTGAAGTGGCCGTAGCCCTTGTCATAGGTGCGCGCAATATGGGCGAGTTTGCGCATCTGCACAGCGTTTAGCGTGCCATAGGGAATAGCCACACGCAGCATATAGGCGTGGAGTTGCAAATAGAGCCCGTTCATCAGGCGCAAGGGTTTGAATTCATCTTCCGTGAGCGCGCCAGACAGGCGTCGGCCCACTTGGCGGCGAAACTGTGCCACGCGCTCATCTACTATCCGTTGGTCAAATTCGTCGTAGCGGTACATGGAGGTCAGGCCGCCTTGTCTGCTGCCAGCGCTTCAATGCGCGCCAGCCAGCGAATGATGTGAGGGTAGGCGTCCAGATCAAAGCCGCCTTCGTGCGCGGAATGGCCATAGCCATAAAGAGAAAAGTCCGCGATGGTGAGGGTATCCGCCGCAACGAATTCGTTATTCGCCAGATGATCGTTGAGGTGGCGCAATACGCGCTGACCGCGGGGCATAAGAGTTGCGTCAATTTCCGCATCAGATAACTCAGCGAAGCGCCGAAAAAATCGACGGGCACCGAGGGGCGGGGTGAACGCAGATGCTTCCCAGAAAAGCCATTGGTAAAGCTCTGAGCAGGGGCCTTCTTCTAAGGGCACCAGCGACGTACCGCCGGCCAGCGCCAACATGATGGCGTTGGATTCCCCAATGGTCTTGCCGCACGGTAAAATCGCCGTCGGCACCTTGCCGAAGGGATTGCGCGCGAGAAATTCATCGGAGCGCGTTTCGTTGTTGAACAGATCAACGTCGACGATCTCGACCTCGAGGCCCAGATAGTCGACAAGCATGGTGACTTTGGTGCAATTACCAGATCGTTTGTCGATGTAGAGCGTCGTCATGCGGCGTTGCCAATCGCGCGCGCGTTAAGGGCTGTTGCCACCGAGGGCCCGCCTGCGCGAATGACCTCACGTACTGTCTTGGGCCGGACGTCTTCGCCGACCTCTATGCAATCAAAGGCATAGGGATCAAGCACAATGCGCGCTTCAACTTCTGCCGCGCCAAAAGTGAGGGCGGCGGCGGCATCGCCCGGTTCACGAAACAGCGCCGCGTCGAGAAAACGAGGGCTCCAGGTATGGGCCTCGGTGAGATAAACCGCCGCGCCGGAGCACAGCAGATTGGCCGTAACGGCTTGAAGGCCAGAAAACTTCGCCATCGGTCGGTTCCCCTATTTTGCAGGTCACTAGGGGAGAATATTGTGTTTCACACAAGAAATACAAGAATAGAAATATAACACATGTAACTATGTTAAATAGCTCAAATGTGACCGCTGGCCCGTGGCTGGCATTGGTGATTGACGAAAGCGCCCCTATCCGCCTGAATCCAGTCCAAGAAGACGCGGGCAGGGGTGCCGAACAAAGGATGACGGTTTCCATGCGATTACTATTGCTTGCTTTTGTGGCCCTGCTGCTGGCCGGGTGCAGCGTATCTTCAGGATCACGAAATTACTCTCGTGGGCCTGATCGCGCTCAAACCCATGAGACAGTGCCCTATGTGGCGTTTGGCTCAAATTATGAGCGGGCGCTGGGCCAGCGCGACGCCTATCAAATTAGCGGTGCGTTCTTAAGCGCCATGGCCTCAGAACCAAACACCTCGATGAATTGGTCGGCCCGCCGTACCGGGGCTCATGGAATGGTGATCGCTGGTGACGCCTATTTGCGCGATGTGGATTTCGCACGTGGCCGACGCCTCAATGCGCCCATTGGTCTTTATACAGATCATCCCCTTGAGCCGACGCAAGGGGACTATGAAGTCAAGCAGAATACGAATGTACGCCTCGGGCCGAATACCAATTCGCCCATCGTCAACACCTTGACCGAAGGCACGGTGCTTGAAGCGGCGGGCAGGGTGCGGGGGCAGCAATGGCTTTTGATGGCGCGCGGCGGTGCGGTGATCGGCTATATGTACGAGCCCCTGCTTGAGCAGCGCGATGGTGGTGACTTACTGCTTGCGGGCGGGACTTCTCGCACGCCGACCTATTGCCGCGACTATCGCCAGACATTGCGTCTGCCCGGCGGCATAGATGATAGCTGGTCAGGAACCGCTTGTCGGGATCGCCAAGGCCGCTGGTATATAGAAGGCGCCCCTCAGCTGGGGTTTTAGCGCCCGCGTCGGCGCCCAGAAACGCGCCGGCCGGTCTCCCGAAACTGATTGCCCACGCGCTGGAGAAATGAGCGCAATTCCGCATTGCCGCTCATCGTATCAGCCATGTCGTCGGCCTCGCCGTCTGGTTCGCGGCGACGCGCCACCTCCCGCGCCAGGGGTCTGAGCTCAAGCCCTTCGTGGGCGACAGCCATATAATCGCGCCAGATCGAAGCAGGGATGCCGCCCCCTGCCACGTGGTCCATGGGATCAGAGGCGTCATTGCCGATCCAAACCCCGGTGACATAGTCGGCGGTAAAGCCGATGAACCAGGCGTCGCGCCATTCTTGGGTGGTGCCGGTTTTGCCGGCCGCTTCGCGCCGCCCCAAGTCGGCGGCTGTGCCGGTGCCGTTTTCCACCACCCCATAGAGCATCTGAGTCATTTCGCGGGCGAGGCCTTCGTCCACAATGCGCGGCGGCGCGGTGGGTGTTTCGCGCTCAAACAGCACAGAGCCGTCTTCCGCCACAATGCGCGTAACGGCATAGCGCTCAACTTGCGTGCCGCTGGATTGGAATATTGCATACGCAGTTGTCATTTCCAGAAGATTCACTTCCGCCGCGCCAAGGGCCAGTGAGGGCAGGGGCTGAAGCTCTGATCGAATGCCAACCCGGCTTGCGGTGGCGACAACCGCTTCGGCCCCAACCTCTTGGCCCAGTTGCACCGCGATGGTGTTAATGGAGCGCCGCAGGGCTTCGGCCACAGTCACGCGCCCCACATAGCGATTGTTGTAATTTCCCGGTTCCCAATCACCGATGCGAAGGGGTTCGTCGCGATAATAACTGTCCGGCGTGACACCGCTTTCCAATGCGGTGAGATACACAAACGGTTTGAACGATGATCCCGGCTGGCGCTGGGCCTGCACTGCGCGATTGAATTGGCTGGCGGCATAGTCACGCCCCCCCACCATGACGCGGATCGCCCCATCAGGAGACAGCGTGACCATCGCCCCTTGGGTCGCGCCGAGGGGTTCGCCGTCCCGCGACAAGCGAAAATCCAAGGTCTCTTCTGCGGTTGCCTGCAACTCGCGATCAAGGGTCGTGGTGATAAGCAGATTACGTTCAGACTCGCCAATGAGCTCACGGACTTCGGAGATAACGAAATCGACAAAATATTGCTGCCCGTCGGTGTTGGTGAAGCCAATGGGCTCAGCGGGGGTTTCTCGCGCGGCGTCCGCTTGGCCTTGAGAAATATAATGCGCGGCCACCATGGCATCGAGTACCAGGCTCGCGCGGCCTTGCGCCAAAGCAAGATCGGTGGTGGGCGCATAGCGTGATGGTGCTTTAGGGAGCCCCGCCAACATGGCGGCCTCAGGCAAGGTCAGGTCCCGCGCGGACTTGCCAAAATAGAACCGCGCCGCTGCATCAACACCGTAGGTGCCGGCACCGAGATAAATGCGGTTGATGTAAAGCTCAAGGATTTCATCTTTGGTGAGATGCCGCTCAAGCCAGATGGCGAGAAATAATTCTTCTACTTTGCGTGCCAAAGTGCGGTCCGACGAGAGGAACAGGTTCTTGGCAAGCTGCTGGGATATGGTGCTGCCCCCTTGCACTACACCGCCCGCTTGAATGTTAGCCAGCATGGCGCGGGCAAGGCCCCAGTAGTCCACCCCCTCGTGATCGAAGAAACGCCGATCCTCAATGGCAACGAAGGCTTGCGTGAGATAGACTGGCAGTTCGCGCAAGGACACCACTTCGCCATAGAACGCGCCGCGCGTCGCCAGCGTTTCGCCGCCTTCATCCAATATGGTCAGGCTCGGCTCACGATTGACCTGCCAAAGCTCCTCGCGACTTGGTGGGCGGGCGGTAAGGAGCTCAATGGCGATGGCGAGCCCCAGCAATAGAGCAATACCAAGGAGGGCCAAAAACATCGGCCCGCGATAGAACCAGGGGATTTGCCCGATGGATCGACCAAACTGATTGACGATTGAATGTCGGTTCACCAAGGTGCCTCGTGCGTTTGCGGCTGTATGGTCTTATAATGGGGCAAGCATGAGGCAAGCATGAGGCAAGGCGAAATGAAGGGCAACGGGGCGTGAGCAAAGGTGCAGGCAATGAACCATTTTGGCAGTCAAAATCCCTCGATGCCCTTTTGCAAGACGAGTGGGAGAGCCTTTGTGATGGCTGCGCGCGCTGCTGCCTGATCAAGCTGGAAGACGAAGATACCACTGAGACGTTCTTCACCGATGTTGCCTGCCACCTTCTTGACAATCAATCGTGCCGTTGCGGCGATTATGGGAACCGTACCACCCGGGTGCCCACATGCGTAAACGTAACGCCTGACGCGCTGCCCAAAATCGCCCACTGGATGCCGCCGACATGTGCGTATCGCTTGCTTTGGGAAGGCCAAGAGCTGCGTTGGTGGCACCCATTGATCTCAGGTGATCCCAACTCCGTGCATAGCGCGGGGATATCTGTGCGTGGACGCATTATTTCTGAATTGTCTATTCCTGAGGAAGAGCAAGACGATCGTATCGTCGATTGGCCCCTTTGGGACGTGGAAGACCTCTCCAAGTCCGGGGATTAAGAAGGGACTTCGCGCGGCGCGCTTGAAAGCGTTGCGATGCGAACCCACTTTAACATCATCTGCAAAACTGTATCCAGCGACCCGGTGTTGCCGCGGCGCGTTCAAGTGACCCTGCCATTGCCAAAACGTTTAACGCACCTCGATTGGGATGCCATTGCGGCCGCCTATGCTGAGAACACAGAAACCCTTGCTGAGTTAAGCAAAAGGTTTGGTGTTTCAAGTGGCGGCATATCGAACCGGGCCCGCAGAGAAGAGTGGTCGCCCCGCCAAAAACTTCGCGGTAAGCGCTTGCCCAGTGTGACATTTGAGGGTCGCCTTGCGCGCGCTTTGGACCGGCAGATTACCGAGCTTGAAGAACGGTGGTCCGATGACGGAGAAGAAATCAACTCCGCCCAAGCGGAGAAAGAAGCACGAACCCTCAGTGTGCTGATTAGAACGGCTGAAAAGCTGAAGGAGATCGAAATCATGTCCAAGAAAACAAAGATAACAAAATCAGATGGCCAATCGGCAAAGAGTGACCGGCTCGACCGCAGGCGCATGCGGGAAACCCTTGAGCGCCGCCTCGATCAACTTATTGCCTCTGCCCATGCGCAAGGCATTTCTGAACGACCTAACGACAGCGGAACTTGAATTTCTGCTGCATGAGTGGCGCTTTTGGGCACGCGCTGATCAGATCGCGCCGCCCGGTGATCAATGGACCACGTGGCTCGTTCTTGGCGGGCGCGGCGCGGGCAAAACGCGCGCTGGCGCTGAGTGGATTCGCGATCAAGTTGAAGGCACCTCGCCCCTTGCGGCAGGGCGCGCATCGCGCATCGCCCTTGTGGCACAGGATTTTTCTGAGGGCCGCAGCGTTATGGTGGAAGGCCCCAGCGGTCTCTTGGCGCTGAGCCCTTTTGCCTGGCGTCCGACGTGGCGTAAAACGGCGCGGGAGCTCATCTGGCCCAACGGCGCAAAGGCAACGCTGTACTCGGCAGAAGATCCAGAAGCCTTGCGCGGGCCGCAACATGATGCGGCCTGGCTTGATGAACTCGCCAAGTTTGCCAAGGCGGAAGAGACTTTTGACATGTTGCAATTTGGATTGCGGCTGGGCCGGCGCCCGCGGCAAGTTGTAACCACAACACCGCGGCCGGTTCCCGCTCTGAAACGACTGATTGCGGACCCGACGACAGCGATCAGTCATGCCACAACTTTTGCCAACAAGGCCAACCTCGCGCCGGCGTTTTTTGATGCGGTTATTGCACGCTTTGAAGGCACTCATTTGGGGCGGCAGGAATTACTGGGCGAGCTTATTGACGATGTGCCGGGCGCGCTTTGGGCGCGCGGTCCGATTGATGCGGCACGTGTTGCAGAGCCACCGGCGTTCCAGCGCGTTGTCGTTGCTATCGACCCGCCTGTGACCTCAGGCCCGCGCGCTGATGAATGCGGCATTGTTGCTGCAGCATTGGGCGCGGATGAGCAGTTTTATATCATCGCCGATCGCTCAGTGCAGGGCTTAACCCCAGGGGGTTGGGCTGCGCGCGCGGTTACGCTTTATGACGAGTTGGGCGCTGACCGCATTGTCGCGGAGGTGAACCAGGGCGGCGAAATGGTGCGCTCTGTTTTGGATCAAGCGGGGCATTTACTGCCGCTGCATCTGGTGCGGGCCAGCAGGGGCAAGATGGCCCGCGCCGAGCCCATTGCGGCGCTTTATGAGCGCGGCCTTGTGCATCACGCCGGGCACTTTGCCGAGCTTGAAGATCAAATGTGCAGCTTCACCGGGGAGGGCAGCAAAAGCCCTGACCGCCTTGATGCCCTGGTGTGGGCGCTTAGCAATCTCACGCGCGGATCTGCGCCGCGTATTCGCAGCTTGAATGGATAGAGTTATGCTTGATGATGTCATGAGCGCCTTGCGAAATTTTGTCGCCCCGGAACGCAAAGCCAGCGTAGGCGAAAGCCTGATTGCCTTGCACTTGACCGGGCAGCCGCGCTGGACGCCGCGCAATTATACTGCCATGGCACGGGAAGGCTATGCCTCCAACCCCATCGCCTATCGCTGCATTCGCTCAATTGCTGAGGCAGCCGCGTCTGTGCCGCTGGTGATCTTTGAAGGCGAGATCGAGCTTGATGCGCATCCCTTGCTCAAACTTCTCACGCGGCCCAATCCCTTGGTCAGCGGCAAGGATTTGCTGGGAACGATCTACGGGCACTTGCAGATTTCGGGCAATGCCTATGTTGAAGCGGTGGATGGCGGCGATGGCATGGGGGAGCTTTATGCCCTTCGCCCAGATCGTATGAAAGTTATTCCTGGCGCGCGCGGGTGGCCCGAAGGATATGAGTATTCCGTTGGCAGTAAGACGCGTCGTTTTAAGGTAGACGGGGATGCGTCGCCCATCCTGCACCTCAAGACATTTCATCCCACCGATGATCACTATGGCCATAGCCCCATAGAGGCCGCTGCGCCCGCTATCGATATCTATAACCAAGGCGGGGCTTGGTTGAAGGCTTTGCTTGATAACGCCGCGCGGCCTTCCGGCGCGCTTGTCTATCGCGGGCCAAGTGGCGCGCAGAATTTAACCGCTGATCAATTTGAGCGCTTGAAGGCTGAGCTACAAGAGAACTTTCAAGGCGCCAAGAACGCAGGGCGGCCGTTGCTCTTGGAGGGCGGCCTTGAGTGGCAATCGCTTTCACTTTCGCCGTCGGAGATTCAGTACCTGGATTCGCGCAACGCGGCTGCGCGGGAGATCGCGCTGGCTTTTGGTATGCCGCCCATGTTGCTCGGTATTCCCGGCGACAACACGTATTCCAACTATCGCGAAGCGCAGCTGGCGTTTTGGCGCGCAACTGTGTTGCCGCTGGTTGATCGAACCCTTGAGGCCCTAACCAACTGGCTCGGCCCCCGCTTCGGCGAAGGGTTGCGGCTGAGTACAGATCTCGATGGCGTTGAGGCTATGACGGCAGAGCGTGAAGCCCTTTGGGCCCGCGTGGAATCAGCCAGTTTCCTCACCCGCGATGAAAAACGCGCTGCAGTGGGGTATGGCGCGGGAGAGGCGGAAGAAGGTGGAGAGTCTGGCGATGTTGGTGACGGCTCAGTGCACCCTATAAGGGTAGCGTCAACTGTATGAACATGCTAGATTGTCATCTGAGATAAAACCGTGGGGGATCTGAGTATGCGTATAATCATTCTCTCTTTAATTGCGGTATTGATTTCTGCAGTGGCGTCATACGCCGCGCTGCGCAACGCCAGCAGTTACCGCGACATTCAAAATTATGTGGCTTCCAGTAACTCAAGCTCTGAGGCCGGTGCAACGTCAAGGCATGTGCAATCAGCTTGCCAACGATCACGTGGTGGGAGCAGCAGTGTTGGCAGCTCGCTTTACGCGCCGGATGTACGGGTCGATCAAACCTGCCAGCAAGGTCAATCTTGCCGGGGCGAGGTCTACATCCCGTCTGGGGATACGATCCGTTTTAACGTGAGCTGTTAGCATTGCAGGGTCTGGAAGGAGTTGCAGATGTTTGTTCGTTCAATTGAACTTGCAATATTCTTGTCACTCGTCTTGGTGCCTAGCATAGTTGTGGCGAACGACATCATTCGATGGCAAGGCGATTATGTTTTCACGGTAGAAAACGGAGGTAGTCTCTATGGTCAGTACTTTGAACTGACCCTAATGTGCAATTTTGTCGACAGTGATTCCGCAGTTGGACGTCTAGGTGGGGCCAACGCACCAACTGCTTATGTGGCACAAACCTGCAATCGTCGCGACACTTGTGTTGGATATGTTGAAACGAGGAGCGGCCAGCAATACCCCTTTGATCTTCGCTGCATCAGAGAGCCTAGTACGCAGCCAACAGAATAACACCCGCCGCAACAACGATGGCTGCGCCGACACGCTGCCAACTAAAGCGTTCACTCATGAAAAGAACCGCGATGAATGCGGCGAATATAACGCTGGTCTCGCGCACGGCGGCAATAGGGGCTACGTCCCCTTGGGTTACCGCCCAGAGCACGATCCAATAGGCGACGAAGCTCATTGCGCCGCCCATGAGTCCTGGCCGCCAGTTTGCTTTGATGCTCTGCCATAGCTCGCCCTTGCGAACAAACGCGGTGAGGATGAACAAAGGAATGCCGTGCAGCACGAAAAGCCAGGCGGCAAAGCCGTTGACATCACCTGAGAGGCGCGCGCCGGCCGCGTCCACAATGGTATAGCTGGCAATGAACACGGCGGTGATGAGGGCGTAGGTGATGCCTTTTAGGTTATGGGTAATTGATCCAATGCCATGCACCGCAAGGCTGATGATGCCGCCGGTGATGAGAAAGATGGCCAGCCATTGCAGCCCGGCGAGCTGTTCGCCAAACACGATGACGCCGAGCAATGCGGTCAACAGCGGCGCTGTACCACGGGCAATGGGATAGACCTGGCCAAAGTCTCCATGGGCATAGGCGCGCACCAAAAAGCCCATGTAGCCCAGGTGAATTAAAGATGTGACCGCGATGTAAGGCCAGGCTGCCGCATTGGGGATGGCGAAAAACGGTATCAAGCAGAGCCCCACCAAGCCACTGCTTCCCGCAAGCAACGCCATGGCCACAAGGCGGTCGTCAGTGAGTTTCACAAGGGCATTCCACCCGGCGTGAAGCAAAGCCGCAAACAGAACTAGACCTAAAACCAAGGGTGACACGAAGCGGCGCTCCTAGCTGATCGTGAAAGCCCTCCCATGACAGAAATTGTGCGACCTGCCAAGCCACGTCGCCGCCCACTCTTTGGACATCAATGACAGACGACACGCTTGCGGATTGGCATCTCGATCGACGAGTGCCCATCGCGCTGATCTTCGCCATCGCCATTCAAACAGGTGCCGGGCTTATCTGGGCGGGGGCGGCCGGCGAGCGCATCCGCCACCTGGAAAATCAGGCAGCCCTTACGCAATCGCTGAATGAGCGCCTTGTGCGTGTGGAAGAGCAAATCGGATTTGCGCGGAGCTCCCTTGAGCGCATTGAGCGCAAGCTCGACCGCCTCGATACCCCAACCAACAGTGGAGAGATCGGCAATGAATAGTGGTAACGGCGCAGCTCTTTGCGCTCCCCAAGGCGAACGCTTCGGTAATTTTGAAGGTTATGCCTCGCTCTTTAATCTAACCGACCGATCAGGGGACATCGTGCGGCGCGGCGCGTTTCGGCGCACCTTAAAAGGACGCAACACAAATCAAATCAGGCTCCTGCTGCAACATAAAGCCGAATGCCCCATCGGGATTTGGGATGAGATCCGCGAAGACGCGCACGGGCTGTTTGTTCGCGGGCGCCTTATTCTCCATGTGCCGCGCGGCCGGGAGACCTGGGTCTTGATGCAAGAGGGCGCTATTGATGGGCTCTCTATCGGCTACAAAACAGTGCGCGCAGGCAAGCCCGGCACAGGCAAAGGCCGCGTGCTCTATGACATCGATCTTTGGGAAATTTCACTTGTGACCTTCCCGTTGCTGACGGGGGCACGTGTCTCCCGTTTGCCGCGGGTGTCCCAAGGGGAACGAGGGTCCGGCGTGACCCTGACGGATGCGCTTCGTGACGCCACGACGCGCTTAACACACTCCAACAAACCTATGGAGACAACATATGTCTAATGGAACCCACGCCGTGGAACCTTCGGTCACGCCCGAAGTTAAAGCGGCGCTTGATGACTTTTTGAATGCGTTCGAGCACTTCAAAGCGAGCAATGATGATCGCCTTGCGGAACTTGAACAACGAAATAGTGCAGATGTGCTGCTTGAGGAAAAGGTTGATCGCATTGGCGCCAGCCTTGATGCCCAAAAATCAGCACTTGATCGCGTGGCCCTTTCCGCCAACCGCCCGGCGTTCGGTGTTGAAAGCAAAACCGAAGTTGTGTCAGAGCACAAAGCGGCGTGGAACAGTTATATGCGCAAAGGCGATACCGGCGGGCTTTCGTCTTATGAGGCCAAAGCGCTTTCCGGTACCTCTGACCCGGAGGGCGGCTTTATGGTGCCGCAGGAAACCGAAGATCATATTGATCGGGTGCTTTCCGACATCTCGCCCATTCGCTCTATCGCATCGGTGCGGAAAATTGGTTCTGGCTCGTTTAAGAAAGCCATGAGCTTGGGCGGCGCGGCAACGGGTTGGGTGGGCGAGAACGCTTCTCGTCCCGAAACCCAAAGCCCGACGCTTTCAGTGATCGAGTTTCCTGCGATGGAGCTTTATGCCATGCCGGCGGCGACCCAAAGCCTGCTCGACGATTCTCAAGTGGATCTCGATGCCTGGATTGCTGACGAAGTACAAACGGTGTTCGCTGAACAAGAAGGCGCAGCCTTTGTAAACGGCGACGGCGTTGCCCGGCCGCGCGGGTTCCTGTCCTACGACAAAGTGGACGACAGCTCCTATGCCTGGGGCAGCCTTGGCTATGTTGCCACCGGTACCGACGGCGCCTTTGCGGCGTCGAACCCCAGCGATGTGTTGGTGGATCTGATCCACACCCCCAAGCAGGGCTACCGTAGCAACGGCAAATGGGTGATGAACCGCGCCACCCAAGGTGTCATCCGCAAGTTCAAAGACGGCGATGGCACCTACATCTGGCAGCCCGGCCTCACCGCAGGTCAACCCGCCACGTTGATGGGCTACGGCATCAGCGAAAGCGAAGACATGCCGGCCATTGCGTCGGACTCGTTCTCCATTGCGTTCGGTGACTTCACCCGCGGTTATCTGATTGTGGATCGTTCCGGCACCCTTGTGCTGCGTGATCCCTACAGCGCCAAGCCGTTTGTCCTTTTCTACACCACCAAGCGCGTCGGCGGCGGCGTGCAGAACTTCGAAGCCATCAAGCTGTTGAAGTTTGGCACCTCCTAAGCCCTGAGACGACAAAGGAAACTCTCATGCAAGATCTCTTCAATTCTCTTCATCCGGTGCGCGTGCTGTCGCCTGCGGTGGCGGTTAGTGATGACACGGCCCAGGTGGGCCAGGTGATTGACCGTCAGGGCTATGACAGCCTTACGCTGGTTATTCTCACCGGTGGTCTCGCAGATGCGGGTGCCACCTTCACCAGTTTGGTGGAACATTCTGACGCCAGCGGCTCAGGCTATGCCGCCGTCGCTGACGGTGAACTGCTTGGCACAGAGGCAAATGCCTCGTTCACCCAAGCCGACGACGACAAAGCGCTCAAAATCGGCTACCGCGGATCAAAGCGCTATGTGCGCCTCACCGTGACGCCATCGGGCAACGCGGCGGCTGCCTATGTGGCTGCCGTCGGCGTGCTCGGCCATCCCCATGTGGCACCGACGGCCAACCCCCCGGCCTAACGTCGCTGCCATGCTGAGGGGGAAAGCACCCCCTTTCCCCCTCACACTCTTTTTAAGTGAACAATTATGCCTTTTGAACTCACTACCCCGCCAGGCATTGAGCCCGTCACCTTGGCCGAGGCCAAAGCACACCTGCGTGTGGAGCACACCGCGGATGATTCTGTGATCCCGGAAATCATTACCGCCGCACGCAGTTGGATTGAAGACCTCACTGCCACGGCGCTCATCACCCAAACCTGGCGTATGAGTATTGATGCCTGGCCTGAAACGTCGGTGACGCTGGCACCAACGCCGGTACAATCCGTGTCATCTGTCAAAATATTTGCCACTGACGGCACCGCCACCACATTGGCAACCGCTGCCTATGATCTTCTGAGCGTCGGTCGTAGCGCGCGGCTGATCCGCACCAGTGGCGCGGTATGGCCGGCACCGACGCGCGCGCAAGGCGGCGTTGAGATCACATTCGTTGCGGGATATGGCGCTGCCGCCAGTGATGTACCGCGGCCGTTGCGCCAGGCGCTGCTTATGTGTGTGGCGCATCTTTACGAGAACCGTGAACTGGTGGGGGAAGGTGCGCCTTTGCCAATGGGCGTTGAAGCCTTGCTCGCCCCGTTTCGGACCCCGCGCCTATGATCGGCTCGCTGCGTCACCGCGTAACCATTGAGTGCAATGACGGCGCCATTGATGCAGGGGGCGGCCAGGCCTTGAGCTGGACCCAAGTTGCCACGGTTTGGGCGCGCATAGATCAAATCTCTGGATCGCCCAGCCTCAGTACTGGCCGGGCTGTGGATACCGCCAGCGTCGAGGTGACCATCCGCACCCGCAGCGACGTCAGTGCGGGCATGCGCCTCACTCACAAGACAACGATCTACCGCATTGAAAGCGTTTCCGACCCAGACCTGCGCGGGCGCTGGCTTTTGCTGAGCTGCCGTGCAGAGCGAGGAGCAGCGTAATGAATATCAATACTCTTGAGCGCGAAGTGCAAGATGCCGCGCGGCGTGCCTTGGCCGGTGTTGGCGAAGACACAGTTGAGCGCATTCGAGCAAAATTGCCTCGCGACCTCCGCGATGGGGAGTTGGCGCGTTCAATTCGTTATCGCATCAGTGCGGACGAGCGATCGCTGACCTTTGAGGCCACGGCAGCTCATGCGAAATATGTTGAATACGGCACAACAAAACAACCAGCGCGTCCTTTTTTCGACCCCGCTGTGCAAGGTTTGCGGGAGCGCGTTGAAGCCGCCCTTTTTGGCACGGTCACTGATGCCATCGACAAGGTGTTGAAATGAACGGCGCCTGGGCCTTGCGGGCGGCGATCTATGCCGCGCTAACCGGCGATGGGGGCCTTCAAGTTCTCATCGGCAACCCCGCTCGCGTCTACGATGACGTACCCGCCGCGGCAATTTTTCCCTTTGTCACATTGGGGGAGGGTAGTGCCAGCGATTGGTCCACCATGACCGAGCGCGGTGCAGAGCACCTGATCACCTTGCATGTCTGGTCCCACTATGAAGGCCACAAGGAAGCGGCAGACATATTGGGGCTTATGGAAGCGCTGTTGCATGACGCGGGGCTCAGCCTGAGCGGCCATGCGCTGGTGGATCTGTCAGCGCAAGGCAGCGAGATCTTGCGCGACCCGGCGGCCGCCATCACCCACGGCGTCATTCGCTTTCGCGCTGTAACCGAACCCACATCCTAAGGAGCTGAACATGACTGCCCAAAAAGGCCGTGACGTATTGCTTAAGCTTGGCGCAGGCGATGGCCCGCCAGAAACTTTCACGTCGGTGGCGGGTTTGCGCACCACGTCGCTTAATTTCAACGCCCAAAGCGTGGATGTCACCGACATGGCATCGGCCGGGCAATGGCGCGAGCTGCTGAGTAACGCCGGGGTCAAGTCATCCAGCCTGTCCGGCAACGGTATCTTCAAAGATGCCGCCACCGACGCCAGCGTGCGCACAGCGTTCTTTAGTCAGACCCACGATAACTGGCAGCTGATCATTCCCGACTTCGGCACCGTTGAGGGGGCGTTTCAGATTACCGAGTTGCAGTACGCCGGCAGCCACGATGGGGAGGCGACATTCTCCCTCTCGCTGGAAAGCGCCGGGCAGCTTACCTTCACGGCGGCATAGATGGTGAACTCCGCGCGCGGCGAAGTGGCGCTTGAACTTGATGGGCGGCGCTATTGCCTCTGCCTTACTCTTGGAGCCCTGGCAGAAATCGAAACGGCGTTGGGGGCAGCGTCTCTCAACGATCTTGATGTGAAGCTGCAATCGCTCTCCACCACTCAACTCACTGAGATTGTATTCGCGCTCATGCGCGGCGGCGGTGAGGACATTACACTGGATGACTTGGCAAACCTGCCCCTCAATATGGGCGATTTGAGCGCTGCTGTAGCTAAAGCTTTCGCCGCGGCTGGTGCGTCAGCTCCATGACAGCGATGCCCTGGGCGGAGCTTTTCCGGGCCGGGGTGACGCGGCTGGGGCTTTCGCCGCTCGCCTTTTGGGCCATGAGCCTTGCGGAGTGGAACATGCTCGCCAGCGCGGGCACCGCCCCCCTTGGCCGCGATAAACTCAATGCGCTTCTGGCGCGCTATCCGGACAATGAAAAATGACTATTGCCGTCAATATTGAAGCAAACCTCAATACCAAAAAACTTGCAGATGGTTTGCGTGGGCTACCCGCTACCCTTGGCCGGGTCGGTAGGGAAAGCGGGGAAGCACTCGTAGACGGCGTAACCGCAGAGACAAACAAAATTGGTGATGCTGCCAGAGCCATCGCCAAAAAAATGCGGGAGCAGCTCCAGCCCGCTCTTGATGCGCTGGACGATGGTGTTTCATCTGTTGTGGGGCGTATGCGCGAAGAGTTTTTGGATTTCGTCCGTACAGGTGAGGTTGACTTTCGCGGCATGGTCAATGCCATCATCGCCGACCTGGCGCGAATATCATTCGACTTGTTTGTAAGCGGCCCCTTGACCGATTTGCTTACAAATCTTGGTAAGCAGGCGATTGGCGGCGGTGGCGGTAGCGGGCTTTTTTCTTCAATTCTTTCACTATTTGGGTTTGGCGGGACGGGCAAGGCCCTTGGCGGCCCGGTGAGTTTTGGACGCCCTTATGTGGTGGGCGAGCGGGGGCGGGAGCTTTTTGTACCCAACACGTCTGGCACCATTGTGCCCAATGGGGCAGGCGGCGGCGCGCCGATCGTGTTCAATGTGAACGCCGCGGATGCCGACAGCTTCAAGCGCTCAGAAACGCAAATCGCTGCCATGCTGAACCGCATGGTGCGGCGCGGGCAGCGTAACCTTTAAAGCGGGAAGCAAGAGACAATGGCCTTTCACGATGTGCGCTTCCCGGTCGATATCGCTCTTGGTGCCACCGGCGGCCCGGAGCGGCGCACGGAAATCGTCACGCTGGGTTCGGGCTTTGAGGAGCGCAATTCCCCTTGGGCTCACTCGCGGCACAATTATAACGCTGGCTATGGCGTCAAAACCCTTGATCAGCTGCATGATGTGATTGCGTTTTTCGAAGCGCGCGCGGGGCGGCTGCACAGTTTTCGCTGGAAGGATTATGCCGACGCCAAGTCTTGCGCGCCATCAGCAACGCCAAGCGACACCGATCAGGCGCTGGGTACCGGCGACGGCGCAATGACCTCATTTCAGTTGCAAAAAACCTATAGCTCCGACGCCCAAACCTATTCGCGTGAGATCAAAAAACCCATCACGGGAACGGTGCTCATTGCCGTGGATGGAACGCCGCAAGCATCCGGTTGGTCCGTAGATACGGCGACGGGGCTAGTGAGTTTTGATACCGCGCCCGTTGCGGCGGCGGTGGTCACAGCGGGGTTTGAGTTCGACGTGCCTGCGCGCTTTGACACGGACCGGTTGGAAATCAACCTGGCGCATTTCAACGCTGGCGAGATCCCATCAATACCGATTGTGGAGGTGCGGGTTTAGGGGAATCAAGAAAAATGGTTGTGCAAAAGGCTTAAATCCCCTAATAAGGGTGAAACAAGGGGTTGTAGCTTTGCTTAAAGCGTTCTGGAAAGCAATGGTTGAAGTTGTTTCTGTTGCCGTATTACTGCAAGGAATTGCTTGGCTTTTTGGATTTCTTGGCCCGTTGACCACATTCCTGGTTAACAATCAAATTATTGTGGCGGTGGTTTTGCTGCCGACAATTGCTATATTGACTTTCCACTACCATTCCGACGAGTTCGCCAAAAGGCTTGCATCGCGGAATCTTGCTAGGCGGCAGCGGAGGCGCAAATAATTATGCCTTTCAATGTAATTGATACAATTATTATTGCTGTAGTTGTGGTGGCGTACGTCGCATTTGTTTGGCGAATTTCTATCTTGGCTAAGCCGATTCGTGAGCGACTGTTCGTCTTGGCTGATGAAGTCGCACACGACGAAATGCTTCCATTGAATCGAGTTGAGTATGTGGATGCATTGTTAGAACGTGCAATTAGCCCGCTTGAAGCTGTACGATTGGCTCTATTTTTGGTTCCGCTTTCTGCATTCAGAGTTGCATATGTTTCGGTGCGACATGCAATGGGTATTACTGATACTAACATCAACACTATTGCGGAATCATCCGTTTCTCTGCGTCGTTTTTATACGCACGTTGTTTACTCAGCATGTATGGCAAATCCTTTATTCGGTGTAGTCGTTGTGATTGAATTGTTCCTAATTGCTATTTTTGGTGTAATGCCTGGAAAATTGGTAACCGCGGCAATCCGCTCGGCGAATGACAATCCCATCCGCCACAATGGAATTGCGTAAACCAAGCGACTGAAACGAGACCCATCACTCAACCGACTCATTGCTCGATTTGATCAATATCTGCGGGCGATGATTGATATTGCACGCGCGACGTTTTTCTGCCAGGCGTGATTTCGTGCGCGGGGTGGCGCGGCCATACAAGAAAACTGTGAGGACCAGAAGCAGCGCAAGAAACGCGCCCACCGCCACCAGCGACCGATAGTCATCGGGAATGGGCGCGGCCATGATGAGATAGGCCGCTGTGCCAAAGAACACCGGCACAATGATGATGGCTGCAATTATCCGCGCGAAATACGGCATCACCGCCTCCGTCTTGCGCGGCGACCGGCAAATCCCTTTGGCGCGGATGGGCCGCCGCCGATACCTTCGGGGACTTTCCATTTGGGATTGCGATGAAAGATGAGGCGCGGCAAGCCAAAGCGTTGACGAAATTTCTGATCGGCAATGAAGAACATAACCATCAAAGGCAAAATCAACAATCCCATCACAACCTCCAGCCCTTAATATAGTCCCTCCACACGCGAATTTCACCCCAACATGAAAACTTTTCCCGCCGGTTTACAGGATCATCTGGACACCGGCGCCACCACTTTGTGCCATTGCTGGCAGATCACGCGGGGCGATGGCGTCATACTCGGGTTCACCGACCATGATCGCGATTTGAGTTTTAACTCGATCTCGTTTGAGGCCGCAGCCGGGTTCACTGCAACCTCCGTTGAAAGTTCACTGGGGCTCAATGTGGACAACCTGGAAGTCGTAGGCGCGCTGTCATCTGAACGCCTGAACGATGATGATCTGGCGCGCGGCACTTACGACAACGCCGCCATCACCATTTGGCGGGTGAATTGGCAAGACGTCAGTCAACGGATCATTATGCGCGCGGGTAATTTGGGGGAGGTCTCGCGGGGCCCCAACGCCTTCAGCGCCGAAGTGCGCGGGCTCGCCCATGCCCTCAACCAGGTAACGGGCCGCGTGTTTCAACGGGTTTGCGATGCGGACCTGGGGGATGCGCGCTGCGGCGTCAACATTGCCTCTGCCACCAACACCGCCAGCGGTACCATCAGCACGGTTGAATCCCGCCGCGGCTTTATGGTCAGCGGCATTGAGACGTTTTCCCAAGGCTGGTTTGCGCGCGGTACGCTCACCTGGGTCACCGGCGCCAATGCCACCCGTTCGATGGAAGTAAAGCGCCACGCGGGCAGTCACTTGGAGCTATGGCTCGCTATGGCGGACCCCATTGCCGTGGGGGACACGTTCTCCATCACCGCAGGGTGCGACAAGACCTTTGCCATCTGCCGCCAGAAATTTGCTAATGCCTTAAACTTTCGCGGCTTTCCCCACATGCCCGGCAATGACTTTGTCACCAGCTACCCCCGCGCCGATGGGGCCAACACTGGCCGCAGCGGGCGGCAGGAAAACATCCCCTTTGGCAATGTGGCGGGCAGCGCGGAGGGGGTGAACTCCATTACTTATGGCGGCACCGACCAAAGCCCGCTTTCCCCCAGCTCCGGCAGCGGGTCAGAACCCTTGCCCGGCGATTTGCCCGACACGGGCGGGCTTGACGGCGGGGGCAGCGGCATCGGCGGCGTGGGCCCCGATGATGTCAATCAGTTGGATCGATAATCCTTATGCTAACGATCAATGAGCAAGCCATAGTGGAGGCGGCTACGTGGCTGCAAACCCCCTATCATCATCAGATGAGCGTCAAGGGCGTGGGATGTGACTGCTTGGGCCTGGTGCGCGGCATTTGGCGCGCGCTTTATGGCACCGAACCTGAATTGCCGCCGGCCTATTCCGCTGATTGGGGGGAGGTGAGCGGGCAGGAAACTCTCTACGATGCCGCCGCGCGCAATCTTGACGAAATTGCAGTGGAAGACGCTGCCCCCGGCGATGTGGTGCTGTTTCGCATGATCCTCACCGCGCCGGCCAAACATGCCGGGGTCCTGCTCGACGGGGGCCGCTTTATCCACGCTTATTCCGGGCGGGCGGTAACCTCCAGCGCGCTGAGCCCATGGTGGCAGGCGCGCCTGGCGGCGGCATTTGCGTGGCCGCTTATTACGCCAGGAAATAGCTAGCATGGCCTCACTTGTTCTCAGCGCGGTTGGTTCAACGCTGGGCGCGACACTTTTCCAGGGCACGGCCTTTGCCGCCCTTGCGCCCCAGATCGGCGGTGCACTTGGGACTTTGGCGGGGGGCTTTATTGACAACGCCCTCTTTGGCACCACGACCAATACAAATGTGGGCCGCATCCACGACTTGCGCATGACCACAAGCCGCGAAGGCTTTGCCGTGCCGCGCGTCTATGGCCGCGCGCGCATTGCCTCATCGGTGATTTGGGCGACAGACTTTACTGAGAAAAAGAAGACTAAAAAAGTCGGCGGCGGCGGCAAAGGCGGCGGCGGCGGGGCAACGGTCACTGAATTCTCATATTTTGCGAATTTCGCGGTGGGTCTTTGCGAAGGCCCCATCGAAAGCCTTGGCCGGGTTTGGGCCGATGGGGAACCCATTGAAATCGGGCGCTACACCACGCGGCTCTACAAAGGCGTTGAGGATCAATTGCCCGACAGCCTTATTGAATCTGTCGAAGGGGAAGGTCGCGCCCCGGCCTATCGCGGGCTTGCCTATTTGGTGTTTGAGGAACTGCCGCTGGAAAGCTTTGGCAATCGCGTCCCGCAGCTTAACTTTGAAGTGTTCCGCCCGCTCAGCAGTGCCAGCGGCACCTTGGAGCAAACCATTCAGGCGGTCACCCTTGCGCCTGCGGGGGGTGAGTTTGCCCTCGGCACGCAAGTCATTGATCGCGATGATGGCGAGGGCCTGGGGCTTTTGGAAAATATGTTCAATGGCCGCGGGCTTTCCAATTGGATTGTGGCGCAGGCGCTGCTTGAAAGCGATCTTCCGCAAGCCACCAGCATTGCCCTGCAAGTGGCCTGGGCGGGGGATGATTTGCGCTGCGGCACCATGGTGCTGAAGCCCGCCGTGAGCAGCGCCATCAAATCCACAGATCCCTATACCTGGATGGTGAACGGCGTCGCGCGCGTTGATGCGCATCTACTTGCGGAAGATAGCGTCGGCACCGTGCTGGAGCCCACTCCGGCAGATGACGCGGTGGTGGAGGCCATCGTTGAGCTGAAGGCGCGCGGCAAGCGCATCATGTTCACGCCGCTTATTCGGCTTGATATTCCCACCGGCAATGGCCTTGATAACCCATACGCGCCGGGCACGGATCAGCCGCGCAATCCATGGCGCGGGCGCATCACTTGCGATCCGGCGCCGGGCATTACAGGAACTGTAGACAATACCGCCGCGGCCAGCACGCAAGTCACCTCGTTCTTTGGCAGCGCTGCTGCAACTGACTTCAGTGTCAGCGGCACAAGTGTAACCTGGTCCGGGGGCACCGACTGGGGCTATTGCCGCATGGTGTTGCACTATGCCAAGTTATGCGTGGCGGCGGGGGGCGTTGATGCGTTCCTGATCGGCTCGCAAATGGGGGGCATCTCCCGCATTCGCTCAGCCGCGGGGGTCTACCCCGGCGTTGATGAGCTGAAAACATTGGCGGCGGATGTAAAAGCCATCGTCGGGGCGAACACAAAAGTTTCTTATGCGGCGAATTGGGGGGAATACCACTCTCATGCACCGGGGGATGGCTCCGGCGATCTCGACTTTCACTTGGATGCTCTATGGGCGGACGCGAATATAGACTTTGTCGGGATCGACAATTTCATGCCGCTGACGGATTGGCGTGACGGGCAAGCGCACTTGGACGCACTCGCCGGTTGGAGCGATGGTCACGAGCTTGCCTATCTCGCATCTGGTATTGCGGGCGGCGAAGAGTTTGATTGGTACTACGCCGACAGCGCGGCCCGCGACAGCCAAACCCGCACCACCATCACTGACGCGACATATGCTGAGCCCTGGGCACTGCGCATTAAAGATATCAAAGGCTGGTGGGAGAACACACACCACCCGCGCCCCGGCGGCGTGCGCGCTGCAACGCCCACCGCTTGGGCGGCGCAGGCAAAGCCCATTTGGTTCTGTGAACTGGGCTGCCCGGCGGTGGACAAGGGTGCCAACCGCCCCGGCCTGGTGTTCGATGTGCTGTCCGACGAAAGCGCGCTGCCGCCTTATTCCACCGGCGCGCGGGATGATCTCATACAGCGCCGCCTGATTGAAGCCCATCTGGCCCATTGGGCGGCGCCCGCCAACAATCCCACCTCGACGCAATACACCGGCGCCATGGTGGATGTGAGCAACATCTACATTGCGCAATGGGATCCGCGTCCGTTTCCTGATTTCCCGCGCCGCTCCAGCGTTTGGCGTGATACGGCGAACTGGCGCACCGGGCGCTGGGTCACCGGCCGCGTAGGGGGGTCAGGCTTGGCCGCGCTGGTCACCTCGCTTTGCACAGAAATTGGGTTCACCGCCGTTGATGCCAGCGCCCTAACAGGAAGCGTGCCGGGGTACGTCATCGATAACCTGTCGTCCCCGCGCGATGCGATCCAAAACCTCGCCATCGCTTACCAATTTGATGCGGTGGAAAGCCAAGGCATCATCCGGTTCTTTCATCGCGATCAGGGGGTAAGCGGCGCTTTTGTTGATACGGCTCTGGTGGAGGCAGGCGAAGGGGAAGCCACGCGCTATCGCTTAACGCGTGCGCAGGAAACTGAGCTGCCGCTTGTCGCCAAGATGACGTTCTTGGAAGACGGCGGGGACTATCAACCTGCCACAGTGGAATTTCGCCGCACCACAGTGGGCACAGACCGGGTGGCGCAAATCGAAATGCCGCTGGTGCTCGATTCAGATGAGGCCCAAGGCATTGTTGATGTCTGGCTCATGGATCACTGGGTGCAGCGGGAAAAACTTGAAGCAAACTTGCCGCCTTCGGCTTTGCGATTTGACCCCGGTGACGTGATTGATTTCGCCTTGCAAGGCCGCACCTACACCATGCGCCTCACGGATATCGGCGACACATTTGCGCGTGAAGCCAAGGGCGCGGCGACCGATCGAGACGTCTACAAAAAACTCACAGGTGTTGGTATTGGCGGGCGTATGCCTGGTGTGCCGATTTATCGCCGGCCAACGGCGGCGTTTCTTGATCTGCCGCTCATTGCCGGCGAGGAAGCCCCTCACGCACCCCATTTTGCCGTGGCGGTGGCACCGTGGCCAGGAGGTATTGCGCTTTACCGCAGTGAATCCAACACGGACTTTGAGCTTGATCGTGTGCTCAATGAGCCCGCTACGTTTGGCGTGACCCTTGCCGATTTCGCACCGGGGCCAAGCGCGCGCATTGACTATGCCAACAAATTACAAGTGCGTATCGGCATTGGTGCATTTGTTTCGGTGACCATTGAGCAAATGCTTTCCGGTGCGAATCTTGCGGCGCTTGAAACCCCAACAGGCGAATGGGAAGTGATCCAATTTCGCGATGCTATGCTTACCGATACACTGACCTATGAGCTCAGTGCCCTCTTGCGTGGTCAGTTTGGCACTGAGCACCTGATGGCAAATCCGCTTCCCACGGGATCACGTTTTGTCTTGCTTGATCAAGCTGTGAAACAGACAGCGCTTACGCTCAATGAGCGCCAATTGGAACGCACCTGGCGCTATGGGCCCACCGCGGTGCCATTGACCCATCGCACCTACAAAACAGAAACGCGGAGCTTTGCGGGCGTGGGGCTCAGGCCATACGCCATTGTTCTACTCAACGCTTACAAAAACAGCGGCATCAATCACATTGAGATCGATTGGACGCGTCGGTCGCGCGTTGGCGGGGACGAATGGGAAACAGAAGAAATCCCATTGGGCGAGCTGGAAGAAAAATATCTCGTCGAAATTATGGATGGCGCATCTGTTAAGCGCTCTTGGTACGCCGCGACACCAGCCACTCAATACTCAACTTCGGATCAAAACACGGACTGGGGATCAACGATCTCAACCGTGACCGTCCGGGTATGCCAAGTCAGCGAACTCTGGGGCATCGGCCCTTACGTGGAGGCAACCTTCAATGTCTAGCAGTCCCAATCTCAATCTCACCTATCTCGCCGCAAGCCAGGCGCAAAAGCATGTGACGGTGAACGAAGCGTTGCGCATTCTGGACGCGCTATGCAATCTCACCATCATTGATCGCAATTTGGCGGCACCACCCGGTAGCCCAGTTGAAGGCGACACTTACATCGTTGCTGATAGTGCCACTGGTGACTGGGCTGCCCACGACAAGGAGATCGCGCTTTATGCCGACAGCGCGTGGCAATTCGTTGTGCCCAAATCTGGGTGGAAAGCATTCGTCGTTGATGAGTTGCAGTTCGTTTACTGGTCCACGGCGGCAAGCCCCGACAATTGGGTTGATATGCCGGGGTACGGCGGCAGCTCGGTCATTGTTTCCAAAGCAGGAACGCTTATTGGCACGCGAGGAGAGGTCAATCTTATTGAAGGGGCCAATGTTACGCTCACCGTGGCCGACAATACCACAGATGCTCGCGTCGATGTAACCGTCGCGGCGTCAACAGGAACAATCGACATAGGCGCGCTCACCAATACCGCCTTGACCGGTGCGGACTTGATCGTGTTCGGCGATATGGATGACAGTAACAACAACAAGAAACGCACCGTAGATGAGTTCATCAGCGACAAGGGCATTTCGCTTAATACCCATACTCATCCCGCAAGTGATATCGCCAGTGGTACGTTTGCGGATGCGCGCATAACATCCTCCAGCGTCGTGCAACATTTAGGCGGGTACGTCGCCAAAGCGCTCTTTGACGCCAACACCATTATTGCGGCAACAACGGATGACACCCCGGCGGCATTGACCATTGCTGAGCAACGCATTGTAGGCCGCAAGACCGGCGGAAATATTGCCGCGCTTACCGGCGCTGAGATCATGGCGATCTTGTCCGCCGCAGCGACAGCGGCATTTGATTTCGCGGCACAGGAAATCTCGAATTATCTCATTCCGCAAAAGATTGAGACGGGGACGACGTACACTGTTGTTGCGGCAGACAGCGGCAAAACCATCGACCTTGCCAATGCTGCCGCCATTACCGTGACCGTGCCCAACTCATTGGCGGTGGGCTTTACTTGTAAGTTTCGCCAGGCCGGTGCGGGCCAGGTGACCATTGCGGCTGGTGCCAGCGCCACCATGCGGCAGCGCCAAAGCCACACCAAAACGGCCGGGCAATGGGCTGAGGTGGGGATAGAGGTTCGCGCCAATGCAGGAGGGTCGGCGGCTGAGTTTGTGCTCACCGGCGACACAGCTTAACTGATGCCGCTTTCCTTTGTCTCAGGCCACGGTCGCACATTCCCCGCAGCGGTTGCCCCAAGTGGCGCGGTGACGCTGACCGACTACTTGGCGAGCGACTATGTAGCGGCAGCGGCAACAGAGCGCGCCACCTCAATTGAGACTGTAACCTGCATCGGCACCCATACGCTCAAGCTGCAATGGCCTACGTCATCGGCGTGGACTAATCGCCAGGCGCGGAACGACATCCGCGCCTATGTGGGCGGAATTCTTGCGGCAACGCTTACGAGCGCCGATAGCAGCGGCGTCACTTTCGATGTTGATAATGGCGAGACCCTGCAATTCAAGTGGACCCCAAGCGGCACCGTAAATGCCATCGCCGAATGGGATCAGGCAGAGATTTACAACACCTCCGACAGCGATGCCTGGGTTGATTGCCTCTACTTCGCTTGGTTCGAAAATGCCGCCGCCGTAACGGGCGGGAACAAGCATTGGTTGACGGTTGGGGAGCAGAATCACTTCACCTCTCACTGGACGGGCAACCAAACCCAGCGCGCCGACGGCACGACGAAGGCGGCGCGAACAGGGGGCGGAGGGTCCACCAACGCAGTCAATTTGGGGAATTGGACGGCCACGGGGCGGCGCTTTGATACTGAAGCCTATACATCGGACGGCACGGAAAACATTGTGATCTTTTCCTTTTACATGGCGGTGAATGAAAGCGCGTCGCCCTCTTGGGTCAATGGTGGTGACGAATTGCTGGGATGTCGTTTGTCCGCGTCTAGCGGCTCAGCGGGATATTGGGACGTTGATCTTGACCCCACCACCAACAGCTTCGGCAAAGCGCAAGGGGGGTGGGATGGGGGCGCAAGCAGAGAGGCAACATTCCTCTTCATTACCAAGCCCGACGCCAATGGCTGGTTCCGGGTCTGCATTGGCTTTACCGATCTTGATAATCTTGATGCGCCTAGACACCGTTTTGAACTTGGCAACAATCTCACGGTCACGTCGGACAGTGAAGCTGCTTACGCCTGCGACTTCATGGTCAATGTGGGTGCCCTTTCAGGATTTGAGGTGGCAACATGAGTGCTGACGATATTAGAGCCGCTGCCGATGGAGGCTGGGGATACTTTACCGATGCCGTTAAAACAGCACAGGAGGGGCCTGCTCTTTCAGACCAAGACAAGCTCGATCTCGCGGCTGATTGGGTCATCCTTCGCGATGTCCTGCGAGGGGCTGACACGTCTTCGTCGATCATACTTGCTGCAACCCGGTCCGTATTCGATAAGGCCCTGACACCCTGGCTGATACAAATGAGTGCCGCCAATTACCCGGGCGCCGACGGCGATGCCCCCGCCCATATGCGCGTGTCCTACGACATGCTTGCCCCTCACCTGGGACGCCCTCTTGCAGATGTGGTGCTGAATTAAATGAGATTACACGTATAAGTAGTATAATTCTCTTTTTACAAACATTGCGATTGACTCCTGCACGCTACACCCGGCATAGTAGGACTAAATACCTATAAGATTTAATGGATGAAGTGTCGATAGGGAAGGGTACCGGCGTGGCGGGCAGCTCGTTGGAAGAACTGGTCAGCATTGCGCAGATGGCTTTAGATCTTGCGCCGAACCCGGCAGATGAATTGGTGCGCCAAGGGTTGATATCGGTCGCACTGAAGCGCCAGAGCGCTGCTGATACTGCCGGATTCGGGGAGGCACCCATTCGTGCCGGAGATTGTCTGGAAGCGGCACGCGCAATGCCAAAAATGTTGTTTGCTGAACCCGTAGCGCCCGAATTGGCCCGTGCTCTTGCCATGGCATTACTTGTTCATGCTGGTGATCTCAAAGATCCCAGCGGCGGCGCAAATGCAGTGATGCATCATAGAGATGATACCAGCGCCCCATCTCTGGGCACCCCCTGCGCGCTTTTGGGCGAATTTCTCTTTTTTGAATAGACTTTCAAATATTAGCCTCCGATTTGTTGTCAAAGCTATAGTGTCTAACTGCATCCGGTGCTAACTAAGTCATTGTGCGAACAGTGGTTTTGCGGAATCGCATTTGGCGGGACAGCTATGGCAGACGAACAAGACGAATTTGCCTCCCTGCTTTATCAGCTTCTCATTGTGGAAGAGGTAAAGTCAGTTAAGGAAGCAGCAGCCGAGCTCGGCCTCAAAGAACAGGCTCTCTATGCGCGGCTCTACGGGCGCGTGCGCCTAAGTGTCGAGGAAGGGCGTCAGCTTCTCAAGTATCTCCAAGATGTGCGCATTGCAGACCATTTACTTGCAGGTTCAGAATTCGTCGCCGTGAAACGCACTGACTTGTCGGAAGAAGAACACAAATCTGCAGGGGTACGCGAAGGGGCAACGACCACACTCTTCGACGTCACAGATCTCATGCGGGAGGTGGAGGTGGCGCTCTCCGACGATGGCCGCATCGATCACCGTGAGAAAATCGACATCGAAAAACGCCTGCACGAGGCCGAGCGCTCACTCACGGCGCTCCGTAATTCAATCAAGGGCCTGCACTAATTTCGGATCGCTAAAATCCCATTGAATGAATTCAGCCTCCCTTAGCCTGCATTGCCTATCTTGGGATCGAATTTATCCGAGGTTTGAGCTATGGCCGTTCGAAATATATTTGACCGGGAAAAGCGTGAACGCCGCCGCGATCGTGCCTTGCGTCTGCTCGCCTGGGCCTCGTTTCTCACACTGTTCGTCCTCGCCGCCACCCAAGCGCTGGCGCTTCCCCTTCTCGATCTCCCCACTTAATCCCCAACATCGCTTGACCACAGCTGCCCCAACCCGCCACTCTCCCGCCTGATTTAGGCGAGGGAGGGTATTTGTGTTTGATGTTTCCGGCAGACGAGTTCTTATCACTGGTGCAGCACGCGGTATTGGCGGGGCAGCTGCGGAACGATTGGCGGCCGAAGGCGCGCGCATCCTCATAACTGACATTCTTGACGACGCTGGCGAGGCAACCGCTGCGAAAATTCGCGCGAGCGGTGGTGAGGTGCACTACCTGCATCACGATGTGACCAGCGAAAATGACTGGGCCGCTGCTGTGAGTGAAGCCGAAGACAAGTTCGGCGGGCTTGATGTGCTCGTGAACAATGCCGGCATCTTTTTCCTCAAGTCCATTGCCGACACAACCCTGGACGATTGGCGCCGTATCCATGCGGTGAATGTCGAGGGTGTTTTTCTCGGCACCAAGACCGCGCTGCCGGTCCTCACCCGTTGCGGGACTGAGCTCGCGGGCGGTGCCTCCATCATCAATATTTCATCGATCGCGGGCCTGATCGGTTTTCCCCTCGCCAGCGCCTACACATCGACCAAAGGCGCGGTGCGTCTGTTCACCAAAACCACAGCGCTTGAAGCCGCTCAACTCGGCATGAAAGTGCGCGCCAACTCCATCCACCCCGCGGTGATCGAAACCGATATGGGCGAGGCAGTGGTCCATGAAATGGCAGCGACCGGAGCGGTGGGCGGCGACAATGAGACCCGTCAGGCGCTGACGATGGCGCATCCGATCGGGCGCTTCGGCCAGCCATCGGAAATCGCCAGCGCGATTGTCTTCCTGGCTTCGTCCGCATCAAGCTACATGACCGGTTCGGAGCTCGTCGTCGACGGCGGATACACAGCACAATAGGAAGGCGCAACCATGGGATTGCTCGACGGCAAAGTGGCACTTGTTTCTGGCGCGGCGCAAGGGATCGGCGCGGCCATTGCCAAAGCCTTTATTGACGAAGGCGCTGAGGTATTGCTCACCGATGTGCAGGTGGACAAGGGCGCATTGACTGCGCGTGACCTCGGCAACAAGGCGGCTTTTCAGAAACTGGACGTCACCGATGAAGACGACTGGGTTGCAGCTATCGCCGCAGTGAAAGGGCACTTTGGCGGGCTCGACATCCTTGTCAACAACGCTGGCATCGGCGAGGGCGGCCGTCTGGAAGAAACAACGCTTACAGATTGGCACCGCACCACAGGCATCAATCTGGATGGTGTATTTCTGGGACTGAAGCACGGCGGTCCTGCGATCCGAGAGCGATCAGACAAATGGCCGGGCGGCGGTTCGATTATCAATATTTCGTCTGTTGCCGGGATTGTCGGCCTTGCCATGGCCCATGCCTATTGCGCAACAAAAGGCGCGGTGCGCCTGCTGACCAAGTCAGCGGCGTTAGAATACGCCCAGCATGGCGACAAGATCCGCGTGAATTCGATCCACCCGGGGTTTACCGAAACCGCAATTATTGAACCCATTCTGGCACAACTGGCCGAAAATGGTCTGGCAAAGAATGACGCGGAAGCCAAAGCCTTGATGGGGATGATGCATCCCATCGGGCGATTGGGAAAAGTGGAAGAAATAGCCGCAGGCGCAGTTTTCCTGGCCTCGGACGAAGCGTCTTTTATGACCGGCTCAGAGCTTGTGCTGGATGGGGGGCTGACATCGCGTTAGGGATGCGTGGGGCCAATAAAAGTTGGGCCGGGAAGCTACGCATCCCGGCCCATGTGGCGGTCCCGGACAGCTAGGCGGGGCTGGTTAATCCACCCGGTGCCGCACAATTAGGAGGATGCACTTTTGCGTCTGAACGGACCGTGGCGAGGGTGTTCATTCTCCATTCAGCCCTGAGGGCCTAAAACAGCGCCTATGAAAACGATCCTGTACCCCTTAAAGGCTCTTGCTATTGCCTGCGTTCTGGCAAGCTTGTCTGTTGTGCCCGCGTCAGCTCTTGAAGGCTGGGAGTCGGCGCAGAATTATGACAATCGCCGGACGCAAGAATTAAATGAGCAACGAGTTCCTCTCGAAACTGTGATTGGGCGTCTGCAATCGCGTTGTGGGGGGCGCGTTGTAAATGCACGCCATGACAGGGGCTCCAATCAGTATATCATCCGCTGGGAGACGAGTCGGAATCAGATTATTTCGGTACGCGCGGATGCCGGGTCGGGGCGCATCATCTCCGGCGGTTGCTGAGTAATTCAGGAGGCGACAATGAAAGTACTCATTATCGAAGACGAGCCCGATATCAATCGGCAGCTTGTGGACGCCTTTAAGGAAGCGAACTACGCCGTCGATACAACGAAAGACGGTGAAGAAGGCGAGTACCTTGGCGAAACCGGCACCTATGATGCGGTGGTTCTTGATCTTGGCCTGCCCGGCAAAGATGGTATTTCCATTCTGAAGTCCTGGCGCGAACAAGGCGTCGCTACACCGGTGCTTATTCTTACCGCGCGCGGGAGTTGGAGCGAAAAAGTTCTCGGCATTGATTCAGGCGCGGATGATTATGTTGCCAAGCCGTTTCAAATCGAAGAAGTACTTGCACGCATTCGGGCGCTGGTGCGCCGCGCGGCAGGGCATACCACTGCTGAGTTGGTCTGCGGTCCGTTGCGCCTTGATACCAAGGGCGCGCGCGTCACTGTTGATGGCAACCCCATCAAGCTGACATCGCTTGAATATCGTTTGCTTTCATACTTGCTGCATCACAAAGGTCGCGTCGTTTCGCGCACAGAGCTTGTGGAGCACCTCTATGAGCAGGATTTTGACCGCGACTCAAATACAATTGAAGTGTTTGTTGGACGTCTGCGGAAAAAGATTAACGTAGATTTGATCCGTACAGTCAGGGGCCTTGGCTATTCACTCGACGACCCAGAAGAAGCAAATAAAGAGCGGGCTGACGCAAAGGCTTAAGGGCATGTGGCGGTCCATTCGCGCGCGGCTCATCTTTGCCACGCTGATTCCGTCTGTGATTTTTCTTCTTGTGGGCGTCTTCCTTGCTGCCCAATTCACAATCTCTCTTCAACGCCAAGAGTTCCTCAATTCTTTGGAAGAAGAGGTGCTGCAACTTTCTGCCTGGGCGCAATTGACCAGCGAGGGCACATTTGATCCCAAACTGCCAGGGGATACCCAATTCGAACGGGTCTTTTCAGGCTGGTATTATCAAGTATTTCGCGTGGACGATGGCGATGCCCTGGAGCCCGTGGCGACCTCCACGTCATTGCAGCAGTCCCGCCTCAATATCAATTTCATCGACCACACACAGGATCGATGGGACCTGGAGACGGTGGGACCAACTGGCGAGCCCTTGCTTGTGATGGTGCAACGCATGACGGCGGGCATTCTTGCCGATGGCGAAGTTACCCCCAATCCCGAACAACAATTCCTGCTTACCGTGGCGCGCGACATCACGCCGCTTCAAGTTACTCAAACCGCGATTATTCGCGCTCTGATAATTGGCGCGGCTGTTGCCATTGCGTCCATTGGTGCGGTAACGCTGATTATGGTTGGGTTCGGGCTGTCGCCCTTGAGCCAGATCGAGAAGTCTTTGGTGCGCATTCGCTCCGGTGAATTAAATCGGCTCAAAGGTGAAGAACTGCCTTTGGAAATCGAACCTCTAGCGGCAGAACTCAATCTATTGATTGACGAAAATCAAAAAGTTGTGGAGCGCGCCCGCACCCAAGTGGGTAATCTGGCCCACGCCCTTAAGACCCCCCTTAGTGTTCTTGTGAATGAGGCCCATAACGACGCGACGCCGCTGGGCCAAACTGCTCGCGAACAAGTGGGCTTGATGCGGGCGCAGGTTGATCGCTATCTCGCGCGGGCGCGGGTGGCTGCGAGCTCGCAAGTCATTGGCGCGCGCACGGCGCTGGAGCCGGCCTTTGATCGCCTGGTGCGCGCCCTGCAAAAAATTCATGCAGATAAGAACATCACCATTCACAAAGTGCTGGAGCCGCATCTAACGTTGCGGGGGGAGCAGCAGGATCTTGAGGAAGTCGCGGGTAATTTGCTTGAGAACGCCTTCAAATGGGCCGCCAGCGATGTTACGCTAACGGCCCGGCGGCAAGGCGGCGACATTGTATTTTCTGTCGAAGATGACGGCCCGGGACTGGCTCCTGAGGAACGCAAGCGGGCGCTTGAGCGCGGTCAACGACTAGATGAAACCATGCCGGGCTCTGGCCTTGGTCTGTCCATTGTGTCCGACATTGTGTCGGCCTATGGCGGAAGCGTTAAGCTAGGCGAATCACAAAGCGGTGGGCTCATTGTCACCGTCACTCTGCCCTCAGCAGTTTAAGCCCCTTCCGCTGCGCGCCGGGCTCAGATTGGCCAATCGCAGGGGGGATAAGGCAAATTCAGCCCGCTCATCTTGTAAATGATTAATAAACCAGGTCTTAAGGGCTGGTGTGGCAAGGTAAGCTGAATCGCCCTAGAATCTGCGGCGGTAAGTGTGAAAGTTCGTGGCAATGGATGAAGATAAAGTTCTGAAATTAAAGGCTTTCTTGGAACAGCTTCCAGAAAGCATGGCGCGGCAATTGCTGACAGCCGTGGAGCTTGATCGCGTTGCCGGCGGGGCCGGTTTGCCGCACGACGTGTTACTGGATGGGCTCAGGCCCCATGCGGTGTGCGCTGAGGATCAGGTCCGCCGCACCCCCACACCCATGCGCCTATTTTGCGATCCCTTCGAAGACCTTCTGATTCCAGTTCGCAATGGTGCCAAACAGCCGGGCTTGATTGCGCGGGAGTCGTTGATGCCGATTTGGGATTGGCTCGCCGGGGATCTCATGCCCGCGCTTCATCGCGAACAATGCGAAAATCTCACCAACGCCATTCTTCAGAGCGACCAAGAAAAAATCGGCAGCGTTGCAACGGAATTGCAAACCGCCGGTGCCAGTGCAATTGCGCGCGCGTTAGAAGGCGCGGACGACGGGTCTGCCAAACGGGCTGAATTGGTGGCGCAATTGGGGAGTGAAGACATTCTTGCTGACGCCGTTGATATGGCGCATGTGTTGCAAATCGCGCCCGTCATTAACAAAGTTCGCAAGGTGATGCACAAGCCTGTACCGCGTGTTAGCAAAGAACTTGCGCACTTCCTCAGAAAAGCTGTGGGGGCTGTGCCGGAGTCTTCTTTACAATCATTGCCCTACTTATTCGTTGTGGCCATGCGTAGATTGGAGCGCCCGTGGGAAATTTTGCAGACACGGGCGGCCGTTGCTGATCGCGGCGAAGACCTTCTCGAAATAGGTGCGAAGTTCGCCATTGTTGTCGAGCTGTTGTTTAGTGAATTGGAAGCAAAAGTGGCGACGTTGACGGCGCTTGATCCACAATCGTTTGATCCTGAAACCACCGTCAGCAATCTGAGTGATGTTGGGCGATTGATACACGGTCTCAGCGGTGAAATGGAATCTCTTCGCGACGCGATAGTGAATGATCGCCTGAATACGGCGCGGGAAAGTGTCGGCGAGACACTTCAGATGATCTTTGAGCGCATTCCAAAGCAAATTCGGCATGCCATGCCATTTCAGGCGGCCGGGTCATATGCCGCGCGCACCACAAAGCGCCCTGATCTGACGCGCAAGCCCAATGAAAAAACCATGGAGCGTGCCCGCCAGCTTGGCATCTTCATGCGCGATTCGCGGCCTGCGTCTGGTATTGCCGATGTCGGCAATCATCATGCCGAAGCCTATGACCAAATCCTCGAAGGGTTGAACGCCTATCGCGAGGGGTTGCTATCTGAAATGCGCAGTATTGAATCCGGTGACGTTATACACAATGCGCGGGCCTATCTGGACATGTCCGTTGAGCTGACAGCCATACTTGTGAGCGAAGGCGAAGCACACATCTTGCGCCGCAAAGCTGCTCAAGTCCGGCGTAGTGATCAGGCGGCAAACTTCTAAGGGCAGGCGTTATTCAGCACCTTGTCCGGGGCGGTAAATTCTCGTTGCCTCGGCTCTGACCGCGGCTTCATCCAATGGAAATTCATACAGCTCCTCTGCCGCAAACAAGGTCGCTTGGTCAGCATAATGCGGCGAGGTTTCGTCTTGAGTGGCCGATCCGAACTGATGCACCATGCGCGATCTAAGTGTGCCGTCTGCCTGCCACTCCGCAATTGCAATGAGAGTGTCGCCGGCAAAGGCAGTGAGTTGCCCGTCTTCATTCAGCTCATTATTTGAATAAATCGCACGCAACGCATCCGGTCCACCTGCAAGCGGCAGGTTTACGTCACCTCGTATAAGGCGATTGACCTCACCCCAAGTGGGGTCGAGGCGACCATGGGCTCGTTGCAAAGCCGTGGCGGCGCTGATCAGGCTTTCGCGCACGCCAGGCTCAGTGGTTTCACTAATGCCCGCAAAAACCGCTGGCAGAGTTGTCATCAGCGCCAGTGCGGTGGACCGGTTTTCAATGTTGGAGGTGTAGTTCCAGCGGGCGAGCACGGCTTGCGCTTCTGTGATCAAGGCGTCACCTTCCGGATCAAGGGCGAGAGCGGCGGCAATGGTTCGCCCCACGAGGGAGTCGCGCGTGTAGCCGTTGTCGAACTTATAGGCCAGAAATTCTTCATCAGTGATGGAAAGATCGGCATCAAGCAGCGCCAGCAATCGTAATGAGCGATTGGTCATGCGTGTTTCAAGCCCGAAGCGAGCGGGGGCACTCTCAGTTGGGAAATCATCTGCACTATTGCTCGCGCGGCGTGGGTCGTTGTTTGCATTGGCCACATAGCCCGACGCCGGGTTGATCACCATGGGCAAAGCGTCAAGGGGCTCATAGGCATTCCAGATGGCATTGGGGTCATCTCCGGGCAACACCCCTTGCCAATCATACCCTTCTGCGCGCACGGGCATTTGCGCGTTATAGACAAAGGCAATATTCCCCTCTGCGTCGCCGTAAATGTAGTTGATGGAGGGCAGGGCTTGCAGGCGCATCGCCGCGGCCCACTCTTCAAAGTTTGTCGCGCGATTGAGGCGATAGTATTGCTCCAGTTGCCTAAGCTCGTCGCGCCCTGCGTAACGCAGTGCAAAAGCTTCGCCCTCCGACAACATCACCGGCCCGTGGATAGAGCGCAGAACCTCGCGCCCCACAGGCCAGCTGAACGGGCCAAACAGGTGCACGCGAAATCGCGCCTGGCTTACGTTCATATCGCGCCACTCACCGTCAAAGCGATACTGGTGGCGGTTTTCGGGGTTGAGTTCCAAGCGATAAACATCCACCACATCGGGCCGATTGACCGTATTGGCCCAGCCCAAAGTGGCATTGTGGCCATGCAGCATCAGCGGTGCACCCGGAAAGGTGCCGCCTGCCGCATTCCAACCATCCTCAGAGCGCAGGCGAATTTGGTACCACGCTACCGGCCCGGTGAAGGGCTGGTGGGAATTGATCAAGAGCCGCGTTGCGCCATCAGCGGATCGCTGCGGCGCGACCGCCATAGCGTTCGATCCGCGTGGAGGCGTAAATGAAGTTGCCGCCGTCGTTTCGATTTCGCCGTTGAGCGCCGCAACCAGCGAGCCATCGTTGATACGCCCCAAGGTGCGCTCGATGCCATAGAAAAAGGGCGTACGAAACACAAACCCTGCAATGATGTCCTCGCCACGCACCGGCAGGATGTCGCCCCAAACTTCATTGGGGTTCTCAGCAGCATAGAGATTGAGCCCGTCCGCATAGGCAATAGCAAGTGCGCGCACGTCATCCGGGATAGCAAGCGCATAGCCTTCGTCGACGGTGTCCCAGATCCCGAACCAATCAACGAGATAATCAGTGGGCGCGGCCGACACCCCCTGGTGGCGGGCAAGAGTGCCGCGCACCATGGCAATCAAATCTTGTACCGTCACCCAATCATCTTCTGCCTGGGCATAGCCAAGGCCGAACGCGACGTCAGGGTCGGTAACGCCATAAATGTGCGGCACACCAAAGCGATCTCGAATAATTTCCACATCATATTGCGCGGCATGCGCGCGCAATTCATCCACATCGACGCTAGGGCCCCCGGGGGTCCAGGTTATAAAGACAAAAGCCATGACGGTGGTCACAATGACACCACCAAGCGTATAAGCCGCCCATTTTAGTGCGCTCATCGGTTTGCCCCTCATGGTGTAGTGCCGTCTCGACTTGTCACGCGGCTCAAGGGCGTGATAGCGGCTATTGCGAACAGTTTTGTGCCTTCAGGGAGACTGCACTGAGATGCCGGGTTCAAACAAGCCTCGTGCTATGGAAGAAACGGGCCGCGCTGATGATGCGCGTCTCTTTTCTCCATCGGCCGCACGCAATCGGGACCCCCTTCTAGAGGTCTTGCAACAGGTCCTGCCGCCAAAGGGGCGCCTTTTGGAAATTGCCAGCGGAACCGGCGAGCATGCAGTGCATGTGTGCACGGCGCTGCCACAAATCACCTGGCAGCCTAGCGAGCTTGCTGCTGAGGCATTGAAGTCTATCGCTGCCTGGCAGGCGGCAACGGGCCTTGCAAATCTCAAATCCCCTTTGCGCCTTGATGTCACATCGCCGCATTGGTGGCGCGAGGCCGAGGGGCCGTTTGACACGGTGCTGTCCCTCAACATGATACATATTGCCCCATGGGAAGCTGCGGTTGGTCTGATTGAGGGGGCAGGGCAGGTGCTGTCGCCAGGTGGTGCGCTTGTTCTTTACGGTCCGTTCTCAAAGGGCGGTATCCATACCGCGCCCTCCAACGAAGAATTCGATACGTCGCTGAAGTCGCGAGACCGGCGATGGGGTGTGCGCGACTTGGGTGATGTCTCATCCTTGGCGGCGCAATCGGGACTGGACTTTGGGCAAGAGGTCGCCATGCCGGCCAACAATTTGACGCTTGTCTTCCGCAAGGCAAGCAAATGACGTTCTGGATTGCAACAAGTCTTCTAACAGCGGTAACGCTTATCTGGTTGATGCGCACCTACGCACGCGATGACGACAATGAGGGCCTCTCAGCAAATGACGTGTATGACGCGCAATTGAGTGAGCTTGATCGTGAAGCCGCTGAGGGTCTGTTACCGCCGGGCGAGCTTGATAGCGCGCGCACGGAAATTGCCCGTCGTCGCTCGCGCGCCCCATCGCAGGGTCCTTTGGCTGCCGGGGGTGGCCCCTCGCGCGCCGTTGCGGCGATTGTGGGCCTTTTCATCGTTGCCGGCGCGCTGGCGCTTTACTTGTTTCTTGGGCGTCCGGATTTGCCGGCGCAACCCTTTGCCTTGCGCGATATTGAGGGGGAAACCGCGGTCCGCATTGCGCCGGTGGCCGGGCAAATCGAAGCCGACTTGGCAGCTATCTCAGATCCCGCCGACCGGGCGCTTTATCTGGCAGAGGTCTTTCAATCTCTCGGGGCCTGGGATGATGCGGTGGCGTCATATGAAAATGCCCTTGCCCATCGACCCGGCGATGCGGCCGCGCTGACCGGCATAGGGGAGGTGCAGATCATTCAATCTTCCGGCCTTGTCTCACTGGGCGCCCTTGAGTGGATTGACGCCGCCCTTGCCAATGCGCCGCGCTATCCTCGCGCGGTGTTCTATCGCGCGCTCTATGAGTACCAGCAAGGGGCGCATGAGTCCGCTTTGGAGCGGCTGGACGCTTTGCTCGCCACAACGCCAGGTGATGCCTCTTGGGTTCCGCGCTTTGAAGATCTGCGCGCAAGAATTATTGCGGTGCGGACCGCGCCAGCGGGTGCAGATCAGGTCTTGGGTCTTCCCGAGGCCGAGCGGCAGGCTGCTATTCGCAGTATGGTAGAGGGGCTCGCCGCGCGGCTTGAGGACGACGCCGATGATTTTGAGGGTTGGCTTACTCTGGCCAACGCCCGCGCTGTGTTGGGGGAGCGCCAAGGGGCTCTTGCCGCATTGGAAAACGCAACCGCCCTGGCCGCCGGTGAGCCGCAGCTCTTGGCCCGGATAAATGCCATTTCCGACCAGCATGGCCTAAGTGACTAGCCCTCGGGCGACGTCTGATCACATCCCCGTGACAAGAGTAACTATGCCCCCACGCCCGCTATCTCAATCTTTGAGAGACCCGGCCTCTATCTCATGTCCATGAGGTGCGGCAATTGAGTGCCGGGTGGGCGGGTGCGTGGCTGGAAATAACCCCTCCCTTTGCTGCAAACCCGCCCTCTCACTCTCCCTTTTGCGCAACTCCTCGCCTTAGACAATTGGACGCGGGCCCGCTTGCTTGAGATTCCAGCCTTACGGGCTATAACCGGGACAAGATCCCAATGCCCGGAGGCCCCATGCGGCGGCGCGACAGAAGACTAATCATGATTGCCGTTGGCGGCGTCACATTGCTTGCAGCGGCTGGGTTGATGCTCACCGGGCTCTCCAATCGCATTACCTATTTCTACGGCCCCACAACTTTGGCTGCTCTAGCGACGCCCCCCGCTGCGGAGATACGCCTTGGCGGCTTGGTGGAGGCTGGCAGCATTGTGCGCGGTGAAGGCTTGGTGGTGCGGTTTAGCGTAACCGATGGGGCGGCAACAATTCCTGTGACCTATGAAGGCACACTCCCGGACCTATTTGGGGATCGGCAGGGGGTTGTCATTGAAGGCACCATGCAGCCCAGTGGCATCTTTGTCGCTCGTCATGTGCTTGCGAAACATGATGAAACCTACATGCCCCGCGAAGTTGTTGAAGCATTGCGCGCTTCTGGTGATTGGCGCGGGCCTGAACCGCTTGAGGATCAATGACCGTTGAGCTTGGCCATTTTGCTTTGGTGTTGGCATTATTTCTTGCTGCGCTTCAAGCCGGGGGTACGTGGTGGGGCCTTGTTCGGGGCAACGCCGCACTGGCGCGCTTGGCAGCTCCCGCAGCACTAGCGCAATTTGCGTGTATTGCCCTTGCGTTTGGGGCGTTGCTTTTAGCCTTTGCCACATCGGATTTCTCCGTGACGCTGGTGGCCAATAATTCCCACACAGACAAACCGCTGATCTACAAGCTTGCCGCCACCTGGGGCAACCATGAAGGCTCTATGGTGCTCTGGGTTTTGATCCTGGCTTTCTTTGGGGCCTTGATCGCTTATGGCGCGCCGCGTCTGCCGCAGGATCTAAAGCTGCGCGCCCTTGCTGTGCAGGGGCTTATTGGGGCAGTGTTTGTTCTTTTCATTCTGCTCACCTCAAACCCGTTTTTGCGAGAAGCCATAGCGCCGTTTCAGGGCGAAGGTTTTAATCCGGTCCTGCAAGATCCTGCGTTGGCGATCCACCCGCCGCTTCTCTACATTGGCTACGTAGGTCTTTCTGTCGCGTTCGCCTTTGCCATTGCCGCCCTTTGGAAGGGCGAAGTGGATGCAGCCTGGGCGCGCTTTGTGCGCCCGTGGATTTTGACCGCTTGGGCGGCGCTTACAATTGGTATCGCTTTGGGCAGTTGGTGGGCTTACTATGAGCTTGGTTGGGGCGGCTGGTGGTTTTGGGACCCGGTTGAAAACGCCTCGCTGATGCCGTGGCTCATAGCGACAGCTCTACTCCATTCGGCTGTGGTCACAGAGCGCCGGGAAACCATGAAATCCTGGACCGTGTTTCTGGCGCTTGCGGGCTTTGCTTTTAGTTTGCTCGGCACATTTCTGGTGCGCTCAGGCGTGCTGACATCGGTCCATGCGTTTGCCAATGACCCGGCGCGCGGCATTTTCATTCTTGGCATATTGGGGCTAACCCTTGGAGGGTCTTATGCGCTCTATGCCTGGCGTGCGCCGCTCTTGAAATCTCACGCGGTCTTCGCACCCATCAGCCGCGAAAGTGCGCTCTTGTTCAACAATTTGTTTCTCACCGTTAGCGCAGTGACCATTCTTGTAGGCACGCTTTATCCCTTGGTTTTGGAGATGATCACAGGCGATATCATTTCCGTTGGACCGCCCTACTATAACGCCACGGTGTTGCCGCTCATGGTGCCGCTGTTCATGGCGATGCCGTTTGGGCCTTTGTTGGCGTGGAAACGCGGTGACCTGCCCGGTGTGGCCAGACGCCTTATGACCGTCACAGGTATCACCGTGGGCGGTCTCGTTGTGGGCTTTGCGCTCCTGCAAGTGCGCGACGGCTTGGCGCTTCTTGGCGCTACCTTGGGAATATTCATCATCACCGGAGCGGCCAAAGACATCTTTGACCGCTTGCAACTTAATCGGATCTCGCTCCGCCGGTCATGGAACCGCGTGCGGGGGCTGCCCAGATCAGCCTATGGCACGGCGCTCGCTCATGCCGGTATGGGCATTTTGATCATGGGGGTAGCTTGCGCGGGCAATTTGCGCAGCGATGAAGTTGCCATTCTCGGTCCCGGCGAAACCGTGTCCATCGCCGGATATGACGTGCGGCTTGCTGAAACAGGCGAGCTGCAAGGGCCGAATTACATCGCAGAGTTTGCCAATTTCGATGTTTTTTCCGAAAGCCGCCTTGTTCGCCGCTTGCAAGCGGAGCGCCGGTTTTACCCCGCAGAAGGACAAGCCACCACAGAGGTTGGGCTTCACGCCACACTGTTTGGCGATCTTTATGTGGTTCTCGGTGATCGCCAGGGCGACACGGATCGCTTTGCAGTTACGGTGGCCATTCATCCTCTGGTGAGATGGATTTGGGCCGGGGCGCTTATGATGTGCTTTGGCGGATTGGTCTCTGCCTCTGATGGGCGGTTTCGCATTGGTGCGCCGCGGCCAGCAAAAAAGGCCACTACAAAGCGCGAGGTGGAACCCGCATGATGCGCGCGCTCATATTCGGTATTGCAGTGCTCCTGGCCGGTGCAGCGTTTGCGCAAGCACTTGATGTTGAACTAAGCAACCCTGCTGACGAAGCGCGCGCGCGGGTCTTGATGGCGGAACTGCGCTGCATGGTTTGTCAAAATGAAACCATTGACGCCTCGCCGTCGCCTTTCGCTGCGGAAGTGCGCGCCATTGTGCGCGAGCAAATCGTAAGTGGGCGCAGCGACGGGGAGATCAAGTCCTACCTCACCGCGCGCTATGGTGAGGGCATTCTTTATCGCCCGCGCGTGGGGCCCGGCACCATACTGCTTTGGCTTGCGCCTTGGTTGGCCCTGCTCATAGGGGGCGGGGCGGTCTATGTGATCATCAAACGCGCTGCCCGCCCGCCGCAAGACTTGTAACCCGCGCGCAAGGCCCCGCATTTCATTGGACAAAGGAGCCCTCATGCCGCAAACATCGCACCGCATTACATTCCCGGGAAGCCTGGGCGAGGATCTGGCCGCGCGGCTGGATATGCCAAAGGGCAAGCCCATCGCCTATGCGCTTTTTGCCCATTGTTTCTCCTGCTCTAAGGACATTTTTGCCGCGTCGCGCATCTCACAACAATTAGCCAACGACGGCATCGCCGTTTTCCGATTTGACTTCACAGGCCTTGGGCATTCCGACGGGGATTTCTCCAACACAACGTTTTCATCCAATGTAGCGGACCTTTTGGCTGCGGTGGACTTTCTCCGCGCCAACCATCAAGCGCCGAAAATCTTGATCGGGCACTCCCTGGGCGGGGCGGCGGTGCTGATGGCGGCAGGCGAGGTGCCGGAATGCAAAGCCGTTGTGACCCTCGGCGCGCCAGCGGACACAAAGCATGTCGCGCATACATTTGCCGAACATCTCGATGAGATCGAAAGCTCAGGCCAAGCGGAAGTGAAACTCGGCGGGCGGCCCTTTACGATCCGCAAGGAATTCGTCGAAGACCTGAAAGCACACAAAGTAACTGATGCCGCTGCGAACTTGAAACGCGCACTGCTGGTGATGCACGCCCCCCTTGATGAGCAGGTGGGGATTGAAAACGCCACGGCCATTTTCACAGCCGCCAAGCACCCCAAAAGTTACGTCTCCCTCGACACTGCCGATCATCTCATCACCGGCAAGGCGGATGCGGCCTATGCGGCCAATGTGCTTTGCGCTTGGGTGGAGCGATATCTTGATATGCCGCCAGCAGAGGCGGCCACCCTTCCCAAGTCTGATGGCGAGTCTGTGGTTGTTACTGAAACCGGAACGGGGGTTTGGGAAAATATCGCCAACGCGGGCGGGCACCAACTTTGGGGCGACCAGCCTGCGCCCGCGGGCGGCGACCGGGGGCCGGGTCCATATGATTATGTCGCCATGGGCCTTGCGCTCTGCACCAATCAAACCCTGCGGATGTATGCGCGGCAGAAGCGGTTCGACCCTGGGTTGATGACAACCACCGTGCGCCACGAAAAGGTCTATCTGGAGGATTGCGAAGATTGCGCCAAAGACAAAGCCGGCAAAACGCTGGCCTTCACCCGACAGATCAATATTCCTGGCGATCTGCCGCCGGAGGTGAAATCTCGTATGCTGGAGATCGCTGATCGCTGCCCGGTCCATAAGGCGCTAGAGGGCAAAACTCCCATAAAAACTGAATTGGTTGGTTAAGCCGCTGTTCAGGGGGGATCGGCCACGATTTCGCCGCGTTAAATGTTTGTAATTGACCGTCTTAGGGGCTTCGCAAGTGGGGCGCTGCCCGTTAGGTTTTTTCCATGGCTGGGCGACGGCGCGAGCGCCCACTGTTGATAATGCCTAGCGGCATGACAATTTGTAGAGGCACCTCACGAGATCGTTTCTTGAATGCGCCATGCCATTTGATCCCAATAGGATACTGGCGGGGCATAGGCAGCATCCCAATACCGGTGAACTACACCGGCGGCCCGTTTTGGTATTCCAGATGGGCCACAAACAAGTTTGACGGAGGTTGAGTACGCATGTCGGACCAGAACGCTTCAACGACCAAAACCCTGATCAGCGCATTTGTAATCGGCGCGATGATCACCGGCGGCATCGCCGCGCTTGGCGTCACTGCCTTGACCATGAACGTGCCGCAGGCTTTGGCGCAAGACACCATCACTGTGATCAATGGTGAGATTGAGCCCATGCCGCTGAGCCCGCCGCAGGGCTCGCCGCTTAGCTTTGCTGACCTGGTAGAGCGCGTCAGCCCTGCTGTGGTCAGCGTGCGCGTGGAAGTGCAGCTTCCCGAATTCAACGGCCAGAACAATCCCTTTGGCAACCAATTTCCCTTTCCGCGCGGGCCGCAGGGACCTCGGGGCCCCCAAGCGCCGCAAGGGCCAAACTTTGGCGTTCAAGCGGGGTCAGGGTTCTTGATCAATGGTGAGGGATTTCTCGTCACCAATAATCACGTGGTGGAAAATGGCGTCAGCTATACCGTGGTGCTGGTTGATGGCACCGAGCTTGAGGCGGAGCTCATCGGCACTGACCCGGCCACTGATTTGGCTGTGTTGCGCATTGAGCCTGAAGTGCCGCTGCCTTACGTGACCTTTGCAGAGGATGAAAACCTGCGCGTGGGTGATTGGGTCGTTGCTGTGGGCAACCCCTTTGGCCTTGGCGGCACGGTTACGGCGGGGATTGTTTCCGCCCGTGGCCGCGCTCTAAACGGCAGCGTCTACAATAATTTCATTCAGATCGATGCCTCTATCAACTCCGGCAATTCCGGCGGGCCAACATTTGACCTGCGCGGACGGGTGATCGGCGTCAACACGCTGATCTTCTCGCCCTCTGGCGGCAATGTGGGGATCGGCTTTGCCATCCCGTCTGAAGTGGCCATCAGCGTGGTGGATCAGATTATTGAGAACGGCAGCGTCCGGCGCGGCTGGCTTGGGGTTCAGATCCAGCGGGTAACCGAAGATGTGGCGCTTTCCTTGGGCTTAGAGGAAGCCCGCGGTGCCATCATCAGTCAGGTGATGGAGCAAACCCCTGCGGAGCGCGCCGGGTTTGAGCGCGGCGATGTGGTTATCGCCATCAATGGTGATGATATTGAGGACAATGTGGACCTCACCCGGCGGGTGGGCGCCATCCACCCCGGCGATGAGACCGAATTTACCGTCTGGCGCAATGGGGATGTGGTCACACTTATGGCCACTCTTGATGAGCGCGAAGACACCCAAGTCGCAAGCGCCCCCGAAGCGGTGCCCGACGACAAGGGCAATGACGTGGAAATGGCGTCGGATGTGCTGCCCGGGCTCACACTTATGGCGGCACAAGATGGGCAAGGTGTGTCGGTCGTAACAGTTGATCCAAATAGCGAGGCTTCGGACAAGGGTTTGCGCCCAGGGTCTGTTATAGTCACGGTGTCCGGCGAGCTTGTCTCAAACCCCGGCCAAATTGAGCAAGAAGTGGAGGCAGCAGCCCATGCAGGGCGCACCGCCATCTTGCTTTTGGTCCGCGAAGGGGAACAGGAACGCTTCGTCGCCCTTAGGCTCAGTGAGGCCGAAGGCTAGGCTCGGGAAAGCCTAGATTTGGGAACCCTAGACTTTGGAAGGTCTAGTTTGGAATTTGAATACGGGATGGGTGTCGGGGGAGAGGTTCCGCGCTCATTCTAAGAGGCAGTGGTCCCCGCCCCGTCAACCTGGGACCACAGCACCCGTACCGGTGGCAGCCGACCTCATCCCCCCGTGTTGCCGCCGGTACGGACTAATTTCCGCACCACAACTTCATCGTGTATAGTCGACTCCATTCGCTGAATGAGCATGGGGATGGGCTTTGATGACTGCTGATGAACTGGATCAACTCAAGGGCAGCGCAGGATGAATGACCTCGCGCGCATCATCGTTTGTACTTTTTGCATTTCTTTGTGCAGCGGCTGTGCAGATGAAAGCGCATACAGCAGGGCCGACTTAAACGAGGAACAGATGACGGCCGTTTGCCTTATTCACTCTTTCGCGGAACGAAATGGATTTCTCGGCGCGTTGGAGAGTCCCAACTATGACGAGATCCAGCTCCTTGGCTATGACGAGTTGGAGTATGTCGTTGAGGGGGAGGTAAATTGGGACCAGCTATTAGCTGATAGAGAAAACGATTACACGGGCATACTCTATGCCGTTTCGAGCGCGCCAGATGAGGACGGGTGGTACTCAGTCTATTACAATACCGAACCTTTTGATCTGTGTGAAGAGGCAAATCCAGAGACAGGTGAGATAATTTTTTCAACCATCCGATTCTGTGAGAGATCGGAACGTGTCGTCGAAGTGCAGCAGTCTGAACTCGATTGCAGTGCGCACTGATGATCAAATCATCCCGCCACGCATTCACTGCCCCTGAACGGAACTTAAAATGAAACTCAATTATCTAAAGCTACTTGCAGGAGTTGTAGTTACCCTAACCGCGCTGCTCAGTGCTGGCTGTTCGAATCTATTTGAAATCGGAGATTCCGAGCCGACACTCACGACTGGAGTTCTTTCAGTCGAGCTGAGCCACGAATTCCTGCACGGAGGTGGAGAGCCTTTACTTATGGCCACCCTTATTTGGGCCAATACAGGATCAAGAGCAGCATGCGTTTTTGAGTCTGCCTTTCCAAGCGATACAAGGTTCTCGAGGATACCTGTAATTCGAGTTGCTGAGACTGGCGATAGGATTAGCAGCGCAAGGCCGGAAGGAGTGACACCGCCCTTGGGCAGTTTTCCGCCCCTTCTAATTATTGGGCCTGGTTCATCCTATCGATCACGCTTGGAGGTCGGGCGAAATTACCGATTTCCGGCAGAGAGAACAGATTTCGTGATGGAACACAACATTCTGATCTTCGGATGCCCTCAGTTGATTCAAAGAATGGAAGATAGTGGACGGGAGCGCGGCCTTGAAGGTGTTCCTTACTTTATGAGCGAAATCGAGCCTTTGCATTTCTCATATTCTACGGACGGAGATTCGAATGAATAGGGCCCACTCCTTGGATCGCATCGATGCAGTCCCCGCCTCCAATCCTGAATTATCCGTAATTTGCGCGAATGCCGACGCAGCGCTAGGACTATCGCCCATGAGAGTTCTAGTGATTGAAGATGATGCGGAGGCTGCGGCCTATATCGCGCGGGGGCTGAAAGAGCAGGGACACCTGGTCGAAAACGCCACCGATGGGGAAACCGGCCTGGCCCGTGCGCGGGAGGACCGTTTTGACGCCCTTATTGTTGACCGCATGTTGCCCCATGTGGATGGGCTCACCATCGTTGCCACCATTCGCGACGAAGGCGTGCGCACCCCGGTGTTGTTCCTCAGCGCGCTGGGGGAAGTGGATGACCGGGTAAAGGGGCTCAAAGCCGGCGGGGACGATTACCTCACCAAGCCGTTTGCGTTCTCTGAACTGACCGCGCGGCTCGACGCACTGGTGCGCCGCGGCTCGCCTGATGAAATTCGTACAAAATTTGTCGTCAGCGATTTGGAAATCGACATCTTGGCGCGCAGTTGCAAACGCGGCGGGGAACGCATTGATCTGCAACCCCGCGAGTTCAAGCTGCTGGAATATCTTATGCGCAACGCCGGTCAGGTGGTCACTCGCACCATGCTCCTTGAGAACGTGTGGGAGTATCACTTCGATCCGCAGACCAATGTGATTGATGTGCATATCTCGCGGCTGCGCTCCAAGATTGACAAGCGCTTTGGTGAGCCGCTGCTGCACACCATTCGCGGCGCTGGATATTCCCTCCGTGCCCCTGCTTAGGCTGCTCAATACCACCACGTTTCGCTTGGCCATTGCCTATATGGTGCTGTTTGCCGTGTCGGGCTTTGCCCTTATCGGCATTGTCTATTGGTCCACAACGAGCTTCATGTCACGCCAAACCGATGCCACTGTGGCGGCGGAAATCCAAGGGCTGGTGGAGCAATACCAAACCGGCGGCATCCAACGGCTGATCTCAGTCATCCAAGCCCGGAGCCGTGTTGCAGGCGATAGCCTCTATTTGCTCGCCGAGGCTGATGGCACTGCCATCGTCGGCAACCTAAGCGCCTGGCCCGACGTGGTGCCCGATGAGGACGGCTGGATCACGCTGGAATTTGAACGCCCGCTGGATACCGGCCCTGAGCTGCATCAGGCCCGCGCGCGCATCGCGCCGGTGGAAGGGCGCTTCAGAATTCTTGTGGGCCGCGATATCGAACAGCGCATGCATATTGTTGCCACCATTCGCAACTCATTAGGTTGGGCGCTGGCAATTACCGCGGCGCTGGGGCTTTTGGGCGGCGCGCTGCTGGCGCGCTACACCATGGGGCGGCTCGATGAGATCAACCGCACCAGCCGCAGGATCATTCAGGGCGATCTTTCCAGGCGCGTGCCCGTGCGCGGGTCCGGCGATGAACTTGACCAGACCGCCGACAATTTGAACGCCATGCTGGATCAAATTGAGCGGTTGATGATGGGTATGCGGCAGGTGACCGACAACATTGCTCATGATTTGCGCTCGCCCCTCAATCGCCTGCGCAATCGTATCGAGGTGACCTTGATGGAAGCGCGCGGCGACGAGGCTTATCGCGCCGCCCTGGAAAGCACCATCGATGAAGCCGATGAGCTCATCAATACCTTCAACGCGCTGCTCAGTATCGCACGGGTTGAGGCGGGTGCCCTGCGCGAAGATATGTCTGAACTTGATCTAAGCCAGTTGGCGCGGGATGTGGCGGAACTTTATGAGCCCCTGGCAGAGGAACGCGGGATTGAGCTTGCGGCCCAGGTGAGCGAAGGTCTTCGCCTGCGCGGCAATCGCGAGCTCTTGTCCCAGTCCATCGCCAATCTGGTGGATAACGCCATCAAATATTCCCCCAGCGGGGCGAAAGTGACCCTTCGTGTTACGCCCATGCCAGACAACGCCGTGCGTATCGAAGTCGCCGATCAAGGCCCCGGCATTCCTGCGGGCGAGCGCGAAAATGTCACCAAGCGCTTTGTGCGGTTGGAGGAAAGCCGCAGTGAACCCGGCGTGGGGCTTGGCCTTAGTTTGGTGGCCGCCGTGGTGCGGCTTCATCACGGCGCATTAGAGCTCAGTGATCCGGCGGAGGGTTCAGGGCTTTTGGTCGTCGTTGAGCTGCCGCTCGCTTAACGCCTCTGCCTAGTGCTCGGCTGCCTCTGTGCGTTCTTCCCGCACAAAGAACATCAAGCCCGTCCCGACGGCGAGGAAGACGATGATGATGCTCATGCCGGCGCGTTGATCCCCTGTAAGGGTGGTCATAATGCCAATGGCGAGGGGGCCGATGAACGAGGTGACTTTGCCGGTAAGAGTGTACAGGCCAAAGAATTCCGCGGTCATGGAGGGCGGCACAAGCCGGGTCAACATGGCGCGGCTGGCGCCAAGGGCAGGGCCCAAGAAGGCGCTGCCGATCAGCGATGTGACCGCATAGACCTGCCCCTCAAATCCCGTCACACCGAGGGCGCTTAATGTCGGGCCCAGCAGCGGCACTTGCGCGCCGTCCGGTTGCCACCCCTGCGGCAGCCACAGAACGTGGTCAGGGGCAATGGCAAGGCCCAATCCCAGTCCGATGGTGAAGCAAATGACGCTGAAGATGATGGTCCGCTTGGAGCCAATAAAATTATCGAGATACCCCCCTAAGGTTGCCCCGGCGGCCCCCGCCGCCAGTGCCGCGACGGCGTAATACATTACCGTTTGTCCCGACCAGTCGAAGACGCCGCCCACATAGACGCTGACAAAAATGAAGATCGCCAGCATGCCGTCGTAGTAAATTGTGCGCGCCACTAAGAAGACCGCCACATTTCGGTAGTGCGAAAGTTTGACGAAGGTTTTCACCAGCATCCCGATGCCCTTGCGAAACGCCTGAGGGAAGCTCAGATCCGTGCGCGGCACATCGGGGGTCAATATGAATAATGGTAATGCAAAAACGATCATCCAAATGGCGCAGAGCGGGGCAACAGCCAGGGGCATATCTGAAAACCAGATAATCCAGATCGCAACGGTGACGATGGCGCCGATGTTCGCAAACGAAATGCCATGGCCCGATAGCTCGCCAATGCGTTTCTCGCTGACAATGGTGGGCAGGATGGCGTTGTGCAGGACGGCCGCAATTTCCAGGGTTACCGCGGCGACAATGTATCCGCCGATGGCAAGGGGCAGGGCCCAGGCAAAATCAGGGGTTGCGAACCAGAGCGCAAGGGTTGCCAGGATTGAAGCCAAGACGAACACCGCCATAGCTGGCTTTCGCGCGCCCGCATAATCTGTCATGGCGCCAATTAGCGGGCTCATAATGGCAAGGCAGATCGCGGCAGCGCTGGTGACATAGCCCCAGGCCGCTTGCCCCATCACGTCATCGCCAATGAGCACTCGTTGAAAATACAGGGGAAATACAAATATCCCCAAGGTGACAAAAAACGGCCCCTGGGCGAATTCATAGGCAACCCAGGCAATGAGGCCCTTGCGTGAGGCCGTGGGGTGGCCGGTGAGGGAGGTGGGCTCTGGCGACTCTGGTTCGATCCCGTGTACCTGTGCCAAGTGAGATTGTCCTCCGGGATCAACGCAATAGAGCCAGTCCTTCATGCCTAAAGCAGAGCTGCAAAACAGGCAACCTGTGGCCATTTCAGGATTGCCCAAAACTTGAAATCGTGTTCGCACTGATTCCCAGTCAGAAAAAGGGATTCGTGATGTCGATTGCCATGAATCCGCTTGCACAAGGGAGAATCTGTGATAGTTGGATTCGGGTGTTGGGAATTGACCGCTGGATGCGGGGAAATCCCGCCGCTTCCCCCGCGCAGTTCGCGTGGATCCCTATTAGGGCGTGTGTTCCGGAGCCCCGGAGCGCGATGTTTCAAAGGAACAGATTATGAGCAAAGCAGAATTCATCGAAGGCGTTGCAGCAGCAGGCGACATGTCCAAAGCCGACGCAAAACGCGTTGTAGAATTGGTTTTTGACCAAATCGAAGTTGGTCTGAAAAAAGCCAAAAAAGATGGCAAATACACCATCGGCACATTTGGCACGTTTGCCATCTCCAAGCGCAAAGCCCGCATGGGCCGCAATCCGCAAACTGGCGAAGCCATCAAGATCAAGGCATCAAAGTCCTTGCGCTTCAAACCAGCGTCGCAGTTGAAAAAAGCGGCAGGCTGCTAATCAGCCTTTCGCTACAGCTTGAAGGAAGGCGTCGGGTGCTTCATTGCCCTGGCGCCTTCTCTTTTACGTGCGCCTTGATAGGGTCGCGCCTATGACCCGTTTTGCCTTCTTCCAAGACGCAAAAATCCAGGCCGCTTTTGATGCGGACCGTGTCGAGATGCTGGATGAGGCAATGGCGCAATCCGCCTTATGGGCCGATGGCGACGCGCGCGCGGCGCTTTGCTCACTTGCCGGCCATAGCCCGTTTTTAGCGCGGCTGATTGAACGTGATGCGGATGCGCTTGAGCGCTATTTTGTGTTGCAAGCTGCCGCCGCGTTTGATCTCTTTCTTGAAAACGCTCACGCCTCCTTCCTCAATGCAAGCGCGATTGATGAGTTGAAACGCCAGCTTCGCCAGGCGCGGCGCCATGGGGCGGTATTGATCGCGATGGCCGACCATCTTGGGGTTTGGTCCGTGGATCAGGTCACCGCGGTCCTGACGCGATTTGCCGACGTGGCGGTACAGGGCGCGGTTGAGGGACTTCTTCGCGCTGCCGGGGGAAAAGGCAAAATTACCCTTGTCGATGACACGCGCCCCGCCTGGGGCACAGGTCTTACGGTTATCGCCATGGGGAAGTACGGCGCCCATGAGCTCAACTACTCAAGCGATATTGACCTTGTGGTTTTCTATGATCCTGAATTACTGAATCCCTTGACCGAGGGGGAGGCGTCGCGCTTTGCCGTCAAGCTTACAAAAGACATGGTGGCGCTGCTTCATGAACCCACCAGCGACGGCTATGTCTTCCGCGTGGATTTGCGCCTGCGCCCCGACGCCGCCTCAACTTTGGTGGCGATCTCCTTTGACGCCGCAGAGACCTATTACGAAGCATTGGGTCAGAATTGGGAACGGGCGGCTTATATCAAAGCGCGCCCTGTTGCGGGTGATTTAATCGCAGGGGAACGGTTTCTTGATTCTCTCACGCCGTTCATCTGGCGCAAGTATCTCGACTTTGCCACCATCGAAGATATCCATTCGATCCTGCGGCAGATTCACTCCCACGGACGACACACCGCCATTGCGGTGGAGGGCCATGACGTGAAGCTCGGGCTTGGGGGCATTCGCGAGATTGAGTTCTTTGTGCAGACCCAGCAACTCATCGCAGGCGGGCGCGAGCCTGAGCTACGCGGGCGCGGCACCCTTGCCATGTTGGCGGCCCTGGCAAAGCACAGCCACATTGCCAAAGCCACAGCAGATGAAATGGCCGCGTCCTATCGTTATCTGCGCCATGTGGAACATCGCTTGCAGATGGTCGAGGACCAACAAACCCACAGTATTCCCTTGCAGGAAAAAGAGGTGGCGCGCATAGCGTCCTTTGCGCGTGACGGCGCGGTAGATGATTTTCGCAAAACGTTGCTGGGTCACCTGAACCGGGTTCACACTCACTCCAAGTCGCTCTTCAAAGGTGCAGCAACCCTTGGCGATGAAGGCGGCAGCTTGGTGTTCACCGGGGTGGAGGATGATCCAGACACACTTGCTACCCTGGAAACGATGGGGTTTGAGCGCGCATCGGACATCGCAGGCGCCATTCGCAAGTGGCATCATGGGCGCCTGCGGGCGACCCGCTCCGCGCGCGCGCGGGCCCGTTTGACGGAACTCATGCCACAACTCTTAAAAGCCCTAGCCGATACGGCGGACCCGGATCGCGCATTTTGGCGCTTTGATGACTTTCTAAGCGGCTTGCCCGCTGGCATTCAGCTTTTTTCCATGTTCAGCGTACACCCGGAACTTCTGTATGTGCTGGCCGAAATTCTGGGCACCGCGCCGCGGCTATCGCAATACCTTTCACGTCATGCGCACGTTATTGACGCGTTTTTGGACGAGGGGTTTTTGTCTGGCCTGCCCGCGCGGGAAGACATGGTTGGCGTGTATGAGTCCTCCCTTGAAGGCATTGTTGATCTTGAAGCTGTCATGAACGGGGTCCGACGCACCGCGCGGGAGTTTAATTTCCAAGTTGGCGTGCAGCTATTGCTGGGTCGCGCAACGGCAGCCCAGGCGGGCGCGGCTTACAGTTGGACCGCTGAAATAGCCATTGAACATTTAGTGGCTGCGGTAAAGCTTGATTTCGCAAAGGCCCATGGCGTGATCACGGATGCCAGTTTTGCAGTGGTGGCATTGGGGCGTTTGGGAAGTCAGGAAATGACCGCCACGTCCGATATTGATCTTATATTTGTCTACGACCTACCTGAGGGCGGCGGGCAATCGGACAGCAAACGCTCCCTTGACGGCGTGACCTATTTCACGCGGTTGGCGCAGCGATTGGTGAATGCCATCACCGCGCCCACCGCCGACGGCAAACTTTATGAAGTGGATATGCGGCTGAGGCCTTCAGGCAACAAGGGGCCCGTGGCGACGCAGCTCACAGCCTTTCGCAGCTATCACGAAACGTCGGCCTGGACCTGGGAGCGAATGGCCCTAACCCGCGCGCGCGTGGTCTTTGGCAATGCAGCACTTGCGGGGGCCATCGAGAGTATCATCCACGATGCGTTGACCCAGCCACGGGATGCATCAATCACCGCCACCGACATTCGCGAGATGCGCCAACGACTTGAGACGGAATTCGGCACATCCAATCCCTGGTCCATAAAATATGTCCGTGGTGGGCTCGTGGATGTGGAGTTCATCGCGCAAGGTTTGCAGTTGCTTCATGCCCCCTTGGGCCAAGAGGTGCTGAGGGTCTCAACCGCGGAAGCGATTGAGTGCCAGCGTGCATCGGGGGCCCTGGCCGAAGCCGAGGCGGCGGCCCTTGCCCATGCCTTTGCCACTTACGCCCAACTTGATGCCGTGTTGCGACTGGCTGTGGAAGGGAAATTTGACCCCGCGACGGCCCCTTTGGCTCTCAAACGCCTCCTGGCGCGAAACCTGGGGCAGCCCTTTGAAGAGCTGGAATCAGGATTGAAGGCCCAACAGGCTTTTGTCTTGGCGCTCTTTGAGCGCTGCTTTCCCGCCCCGCAAGAGTAGCGAGAAAGGCACAGATTCAGCCGCATTTTGCTACAGTGCCCCGGCAAATACGGAAATTATCCGCCCGCGATAGAAAACCGCTTGCGCCGCGCCGCCGAATACATATATTCCGCGCCTTCGCTCCAAGATGGGGCGGAATGAGTGGGAACATTCCCTTCGGTATCAACCTTGGTTTGAGGGAGGTGGCTTATGGCCAAAACCTTACCCCAGATCACGGCGACGACTGAAGCGGAGGCGACGACCGCCCGAGCAGAAGTGGTATCCGTGCAGGCGCTGGCGAGCAGCGCACCGCAACGAACGCAGCAACTGGACCTTGTCCATCCAAGTCCCCAGCCAGAGCAAAACGATTATTGGATTGAACGTGACGGTCTGACCTTCGCGGGCATCCACATCATTATTGATATGTGGGACGCCACCAACCTTGACGATGAACCGCTTATGCAGCGGACGCTTCGTCAGGCGGTGGTCGATGCTGGCGCGACTTTGCTGCACATCCATACCCATAAATTCTCCCAAGGCGGCGGGATTTCCGGTGTGGCGGTGCTGGCAGAGAGCCACATCTCAGTTCACACTTGGCCAGAGCGCGACTTTGCCGCGTTCGATATCTTTATGTGCGGTTGTGCCGAGCCCATGAGGGCCATTGCGGCCCTCAAGCACGCGTTCAAGCCACGACATGTAAATGTTGTGGAGCACAAACGCGGCATTGCGGTCTAACAATCATGACACAAAAGATCTTCGATTTTATTCGCAAAGAGCAGCCTCAAACCCCGTGTCTGGTATTGGACCTTGATGTGGTGCGGGAACGCTATGATGCGCTTACGGGGGCGTTGCCCCTGGCGGCAGTGCACTATGCGGTGAAAGCCAATCCAGCACCGGAAGTGGTTTCGGTGCTGCGCGACAAAGGCGCGAAATTCGATGTGGCCAGCCCTGCTGAGGTTGATCTTTGCATTGGCCTTGGCATTACGCCGGACCGGATTTCCTACGGCAACACGATCAAGAAGGCGCGGGACATTCGCCACGCCTTTGAACGCGGCATTGATCTGTTTGTCTTCGATAGCGAGGCTGAACTGATCAAGATTGCGCAGGCCGCCCCTGGCGCGCGCGTGATTTGCCGCATTCTTGTATCCAACAAAGGTGCCGACTGGCCGCTCAGCCGTAAATTTGGCTGCTCTAAGGAGATGGCGTTCGATCTTCTTTGTAAAGCGCGGGAGCTTGGTCTTGTGCCCACCGGCGTCACATTCCACGTGGGCTCGCAACAGAAAAATGTTGAGGCCTGGGATAGCGCGGTGGAATTGTCCGCCGATCTCTTCCGCCAGCTCGAAGCGGTGGGCATTGAGCTCAGCACGATCAACCTCGGTGGCGGATTGCCGGCAAAATATTCTGAAGATGTGAGCGAGATTGGCGAATACGCCTTTGCCGTCATGTCATCCATGACGCGGCACTTTGGTAACTTCCTGCCGCACATGATGATTGAGCCGGGGCGGTTTTTGGTGGGCGATGCGGGCATTATTCATGCCGAAATCGTGCTTGTGTCAAAGAAGGCCTATGACGACGACGCGCGCTGGGTCTATCTCGACATTGGCCGCTTCAATGGCCTGGCCGAAACCGAAGGCGAAGCAATCAAATACCCCATCGGCACCGATCTTGGCAGCGGCGCAAACGACAATGTGCCCAAAGGCCCTGTTATCCTTGCCGGCCCGTCATGTGACAGTGTGGATATTCTCTATCAAGAGACAAAGTACCAACTGCCGCTGTCGCTCAAGGAAGGCGATACCGTGCAACTGCATGCGGCCGGGGCTTACACCACCGCCTATTCATCGGCTGGCTTTAATGGTATCGCGCCGCTGGCCGCGCACTACATCTAGGCAGATGGCCACAAGGTCCGGCGAATCGATCCCCGCAGGTTTCTTCGATATGGTAAATATGTATTATATTTGATGCATAAAGATACTCTATGCATTGTTTTTTATACATATTACCTTATGTTAACACATCGCCACAATAACTGGCGTGCAAGCAGGGTTGGAGAACCTTCGATGGCCGCACATGTCCGCACCTATAGCCGGCTGACCAAGGAAGTATTGACCCTTCTAGGGGCTCACATTCGATTGGCCCGAAAAAGTCGCCGGATGTCGGAAAAAAAACTTGCTGATCGCATTGGCGTGGCGCGAAGCACTTTGCGTGCAATCGAAAGAGGTGATCCAGGAGTTGCGGTCGGTTTGGTATTTGAAGCCGCCGTTATTGTCGGTGTTCCCCTGTTTGTTTCCGATGCATCAAGAATTGGGACCGAGATTGAAAGAGTAGGTGACAAGTTGGCCCTGCTTCCCCACTCGATTCGCCAACCACGCAAGGAATCAAATGATGATTTCTGATCGTCAAGAACCACAATCTGCATATGTATGGATTTGGTTGCCAGGCGCAACTGACCCTGTTGTTGCTGGCCAGGTGTTTAAAGACGGTCAAGTTTACGGCTTTCGGTACGGGCGGTCATATCTTGCCCGCAACAACGCGATCTCAATATATGAGCCTGAACTGCCGTTGGGACGGGGCGACATATTTCCAGACACACCGCATGAAATGGCGGGCTCCCTTCAAGACGCCTCACCTGATGCCTGGGGGCGTCGTGTCATCATAAATCAATTGACCGGCAGGAGAGGTGACGCTGCGCGAAATATAGAACTGGACGAGCTCAGTTACATGCTGCATTCGGGCTCAGACCGTATTGGTGCGCTAGATTTTCAGGAGTCGGCGGACATTTATATGCCGCGACATCGGGGTAATGCGACATTGGAGCAATTGATGAACGCTGCTGAGATGGTCCAGCGTGGCGAACCGGTGCCCCATGCGCTTCAGCAGGCCCTATTCCAGGGTAGTTTATTTGGCGGCGCACGACCCAAAGCTCAGGTTGAAGACGCAGACCGCAAATATATTGCGAAATTCTCTTCCACGAAAGATACCTACAACGTTGTGAAATCCGAGTTTATTGCCATGCGTATGGCCGCGCGGATCGGATTGAATACCGCGAACGTAAAGCTGGAGACAGCGGCCGGCAAAGATGTCCTTCTTGTAGAGAGGTTTGATCGCCCGGTTACGAGTTCGGGTGAGACCCGCCGTTCTGTGGTGTCGGCCCTAACGATATTGGGCTTGACCGAAATGGAGGGCCGCTACGCTGGGTATGACCAACTGGCTGAAGTAATTCGCCACCGATTCACGCACCCGAATGAAACGCTTGAACAGTTATTTTCCAGGCTTGTCTTGAATGTTCTTGTAAGTAATACCGACGACCATGCGCGCAATCATGCCGCGTTTTGGGATGGGAAAGACCTTGAACTCACGCCGGCCTTTGACATCTGCCCGCAGTTTCGCATGTCGCGAGAGGTCAATCAGGCCATGTGCATCGCAAAAAGCGACCGGCGGAGTTTGCTAGCTACATGTGTGGTTGCCGCCAATGAATTCCACCTGTCCGCTGAGCGGGCCACGGAAATAATCAAAAATCAGACCATGTGCATTGAAGATCATTGGGAAGATGTTTGCGATGAGGCAGATTTGAGCATCGTAGACCGTGATCTTCTTTGGAGATCTCAATTCCTCAACCCATACGCATTTGAAGGGTTCGATGGAGTCTAAACCTCCCGGCCAGAAAGTGCACAATCCTCTCCCCGAGCAAGCCGCTCCAGCCATGCTGGCAAGCGGAACGCCGCGTTGTGCAGCCGTGGCGTGTAGTAGTCTGTGGTAACTGCGGCTGACTTGAATAACCCGTCCAGCACTTCGTCTTTGGCTTGACCCAACACAGATCCGTTTGACGCCCAGGTGAGCGCCATGGGCCCGCCGGCATAGGTCGGCGTCACAGTGTAGAAGACGCCGCAATTTTTAAACGCCTTGCGCAACTGCGGCATGGTGTCCGTCAATTCGGATGGTTGATAAAACGGCGCGCCGTTCTGAAACACCGCCACCCCAGTGGGGGTGAGCGCCGCCGATACCGCATCATAAAAGCTATCGTCGAAGAGGACCTGCGCTGGCCCCACAGGGTCAGGACGATCGGCAATAATAAGGTCAAATGCACCTTTGGATTTCGGTGCCTTGAGATATTCAAAGGCGTCGGCAATTTGCACATTAAAGCGCGCGTCGGAAAACGCTGGCGCATTGAGATCAGCGAAGTGCTCGCGGCAAAGCTCCACCACGCGGGGGTCAATCTCTGCCATCACTACTTCTTCAAGGCCCTTGTGCTTGAGGGCCTCTTCCGCCACCGCCCCGTCGCCGCCACCCACAATCATGACCCGGGCAAGGCGCGCGCCTTGGGCCAAAAGGTCAAAGGCGGGCAGGTGGGTTAGCATCTCTGAATAGCTGCTTTCGTCCTTTGTGCTGATCTGCACAATGTTGTCCAGCGCCATGACGCGGCCGTTGAGCGGGGTATCAAAAATCTTCAGATCCTGAAACTGCGTTTGCTCATGCACCAGCATTTGAGTGACCTCAAAGCTCTGGGCAAATCCATCGTGCAGGACTTCGGTGAATTTCTGTGTCATGGGTCCGTCTCACCTGGGGGCGAAGGGGTTAACGGCGCTCATCTACAGGTCAGAATACTGCTCTGTAAACCGCAAGTAACGACAGGCTTTGCCCCAACATCGCCTCATGGTTTATGGAGAAGGGGCGTGGGGGCAGAAAGGCGCTGGACGACTTGCATGGATAAACATGACCTGATCGTCAGTGGTGGCGGGCCGCAGGGCCTCGTCCACGCCGTCCGCGCGGCAAAAGCGGGGGCGCGAGTAAAGCTGCTCGACGCGCGCCCCTATCTGGGGGGGCGTCTTGGCACCGCTGAGACCTGGGGCAAAGTACCCCTGCCAGCCTTTCGCTCTGTGGCCACTGCACAGGACATGTCTGCTTTGCGCGTTTTGGGACTGGACTCAAGTGATCTAGGTTGGGCCCCCGCTGAGCACATCACCGCCGTTGGGCGCGGGGGGACGCCCTTAACACTGCCGGCGGTGCCCGCCCTGGCGCGCCGCGCTTTGGATGCACGGACCCCATATGAGGCCCAGCGTTGGCAGGAATTTACAGCCTCAGTTGCGCGTATGAACGAAGCACTGACCCAAGGCAATCTAGCCCAAGTCAAACCAGCGAACCGCAAGGCTTTGTCCTCCGCTGCACAAGAATTGGTCTCTAACTTTGATCTGCCAAAGAACCAACTCCGCCATGCCCTGGCATTGTGGATACGGCCGCTGAGCAATCAATTGGCCTCAATGATGACGGACCCTCTGGCGCAGGCCGCCCTTGCGGGCCCTTCGCTGTTTTGCGGACCGGCGGGGCCCGGCGATGCGGGATCTTTATTGCAGTTTCTCCACGGGCCGCTCAGCGACGCGAGCCAACCGCGCCTTGATCTGGGTTTTGTGCGCGATGAGTTTCTTGATGCCACACCGTCGCTTTTATCTCTCCTCCATGATGCCAATGTGGATGTGGGCATGGGCATGGCGGTGACAGACATCAATGTAGAAAAGGGTCGCGTCACAGGAATTACTTTGGCGGACGGCAGTTTCAACAGCGCCGCGCTTGTGGCCTCGAGCCTTGATCTAAAGGCGACGGCGCTGGGGCTGCTTGAGTGGTCTATTTTGCCCGGGCAGCTCGGGCCAGACATTGGCGCGGCGCGGAGCACAGGGGGCTTTGGCCGCATTGTCATTCAGCTGGGCAATAGCGACAACCCCTTAGGTGAATTGGGCAGAGGCCCGATCTATCTCAACACAGAGCCGCGCATGGCCGCGGCGGCTGCGAATACCTGTCGGCTCAATCTAATTGCCGACCATCTTCCGATGGAATGTGTCGTCACGCCTACGGGCGAAGGCGCCATGTTGAGCGTTATCATTCACTTCCTGCCGCAATCCCCAATCGGGGGCCATTGGACGCCAGACCAGGTGCAAACACTTTTCGCCCAAGTGGTGAGGGATCTGAAGCCGTTCTGGTCAGACATTGATGGTGCCATCAAGCACTGGCGTTTTGACAGCCCGGATGATTTTGAAGCGGCGATGGGCTGGTCTCATGGCTGCCCCTTTGGGGTCGCATCGGGACTTGCCAACGAGATTGGCGGCGACGCGTCCCTGGCCACCCGCCTGCAACGGGCGATCCAGGGCCTTAGCTTCGGGCATGAGTTGTCCGCGCGCGGCGCTGAGGTGTCCCTATGAGCGGGCCCAATGTCACCTATGATGCCATTATCATCGGCGGTGGGCACAACGGTCTTGTCACCGCCGCATATCTTGCGCGCGCCAAGCAAAAAGTATTGCTGCTGGAAGCGCGCGACGTTTTAGGGGGCATGACCTCTACTGAAGAAATTTGGCCGGGCTACCATGTTTCGCGCTGCGCGCATGTTTATCCAGGGCTTCACCCCCGCATCATTCGTGATTTGGGGCTTTACCGTCACGGTTTGCGACTGACCCAGCGCCGCATGTCCACCACAGCGATTGGCAATGAAGGGGAGGTGCTGCCGCTCTCGCTCGACAAATGGGCATCGCGCGCCGCCCTTGCAGGATTTTCTGCGCAAGATGGCAAAGCCTATGAAACATATCTCAAAGACCTTGGCGCGTTGGGGCGATTTGCCCGCGCGCTCTCAGAAGTTCCCGCACAAAATGGCAAGTGGGAGGAAGAAGTAGCGCGACTTCTCAATGGCCTTGACGCCGGAACGGCTGAGCGCGCCTCTGCGGCTTTGTTCTCCAGTGCCGCCGACATGCTCAATGACCGATTTGATACGGATCTCTTGCGCGGGGCCTGTGCCCTGGAAGCAGGTCTGGGCGGGGCGGGGCCCTTTGAGGAGGCAGCGATTGCCGCCTTGGCGCTGCGCGCAGCGGGCGAAGTGTCAGGAGTTCCCATGGCCCTTGGCCATCCCCAGGGCGGGATCGGGACCATCGCCACAGCGCTGGTGGCAGCTGCACAAAATGCCGGCGCAGAAATATTGCTAGATACCAAAGTGGAAAAGATCCTTGTGCACGATGGTGTAGTGCGCGGTGTGCAAACCAGTGCTGGCGAAGAGTGGGGCGCGCGCGCCACCATTGCTGCTTTGGCGCCCGCTCAAGCACTGACCAAGCTGGTGGGCAATGAGCACTTGGAGCCGGACCTTGTGGCTGACCTTCGTCAGCGCGCGGTGAACGGCACGGTGGGTAAACTCAATCTGGCGCTGAGCGGCGTTCCTGAATTTCGCGGTCTGCAGGATCAAACCCTCCTCAAGGGTCGCTTGGTCATCGCGCCCTCTATTGATCATCTGCAGCATAGTTTCGCTGAAGCGAGCGTGGGGCATCTGCCGCGCGACCCGGCTTTTGAAATTACCATTCCCACGACCCATGATGCGTCGCTGGCGCCAAAGGGCCATCACATTCTCTGCGCCAATGTGATGCATGTGCCCTATGAGCCTGAAGGCGGATGGATGAGATGCCAGGATGACTATCGTGATCGGCTTGTTGCGGCGCTTGGATATTACGCGCCGGGTCTCGCCGATTTGGTGAAGCACGCCGAATTTCTCTCCCCCAAAGACATTGAGGGGCAATACGGTGCACCGGGCGGGCATTGGCACCACGCAAATCTTTCCTTTGATCAGTTGGCATCGCTGCGGCCTCAGGCCCGCGCGCGGGCAGGGGATGTTTTCCTTGGGGGGCTTTATTTTGCCAGCGCCGGTGCGCACTCCGGCGGCGGGATATCCGGGCTCCCAGGTCTTTTGTGCGCTGAGGCCGTGCTGGAAGATGTGGCTGCCTCATGACCCGCGCCATCATTCAGCTCCCCACGCCGCTACATGAGCGAACTGCCGAGCAATCTCGCACTAACCAGTGGCAAGCTTGGAACGGCTTTACGGTTCCAACTGCATTCGGCGATGTTGCAGCAGAAGCGCGCGCCATTGTGCGCACGGCCGGATTGGCAGACCTATCGCCGCAACCATCTGTGACCGTTGCGGGGTCGGACGCAGGCGATCATCTCGACCGCCTTCTCACGCGACGGGTATCCGACCTCAGCCAAGGGGAGACCCGCGAAGCGCTCATGTGTGTGGCCAGCGGCTATGTCATCGATAAATGCATCATCGCGCGCACTGGCGAAGAGGAATTTATTGTCATCGCCAACGAGGTGGTGGGAGCCCGCCTCACGGATATGGACGCCGGCAGAGATGTTTCTGTTGTGCCCGGCGCCGATGCCATGATTGGCGTGGGCGGGCCAGCACGAGCTGAGGTTCTGAACGCCACCGGCCTTAACGCCCCCATCGGGCAGGATGGCTTTGTGCAGCGTCTTTCCGCGCGCGGCATTGATATCACTTTGATCGACCTGCCCGCCGATCGGCTTACCCTTGTGCAGGTGGGGGCCGAAGATGCAGGCCTGCTTTGGAACAGATTTGCCAAACAAGGTACTGCGTTGGGGCTGGTCGCTGTTGGTATGGCCGCGCAGGAGCGCCATCGCATCGATCAAGGCATAGCCCGCGCAGGCCAGGACTTTGTACCGGCAACAATTGCCCGTCGTCGAGACGAGTGCGCCTTTCCTGCTGAGCTGGGCTGGGCACATTTGGTTGAGCTAGATGGTCGCCCGTTTTCCGGCGCAACGGCGCTGCGGGCATCCCCCGGTGGTCGCGCTTTCGCGCAAATTTCAATTCCGCAAGCCTTTGATTTAACCGCAGCGCGCCTTAGCAGCGGGGGAAAGAAGGTCGGCACGGTCACGTCATCTTATGCCGCGCCGGAACACGCCATTGCGCGCGGTCTTGCCTTGATTGATCGCTCTGGGGTAACCGCGCCGGTCAAATTGGAATTGAGCAATGGCATCATTACACCAGAGATAAATTATTTGCGTTGAGGGCGACGGATTTTGATCTGCGCCGCCGTTTGATCTTCTGAGCGGCAAGCAAATCCCCTCAGTCCGTTACTCTCGGCGTCGCCCTTCCCCTCCCGATGCCGTGACCAAGACGCTGAGCTTGCCGCTCTTGGATGGGCGTTTCCGCTGGGGCATGGCCCGGCCTTATGACCCCGCGTACCTTGATCGGCTCGCTTCCCGGTCCGGTTAAGGCAGGAAACGCCCATCCCTCTGATTTCACGAGTAGAATCGGATCGACGGACTTTCCGGCCTAACCCGTTTGACTATCTGTACGGGTCTTGGGGGGCCCAGATGGTTTTAGAAAAACTGGAGACAACAATGAAAATTACATCACCCCTTTTGGGCGTCCTCATGGCTGGCACCGTTGCTGCAAGTGTGGCATGGGCCGAGCCAGGCGACTTTGCCGCCGAGCGCTTCAACGAACTCGATGCCGATGGCGACGGCCAAATCACCCAATCGGAAGCCGAGGCGCAATCGGCAAATGCGTTTGACGACGCGGATGTTGACGGCAATGGCACGCTCAGCGAAGACGAAGCCCGAGCCTTCCATGACGCGCGTCATCAGGCGCGCCGCGAACGCCATGAGGCAAGGCGCAGCGAGCGACGGGAAAGCCGTGAAGGAAGCCCTCGATTTGACCATGCCGATGAAAACGACAATGGCGTCATCGACGAGAATGAGTTTTCAACCATGGCCATGAACCGGTTTGAAGGTGCGGACTTGGATGAAAACGGTGTCGTGACCCAGACAGAAATGGAAATTGTCGGTCGCATGAGGCACGAAGGTCGCGGCGAACGTGGGCGTCATCAGCGCGGTCACGGGCCTGACGGCGACGACGGCTAATTTCTTCGAGGGGCGCGCGTTATCGGATGGGTGTGGTCAACCGGCGGCATTCTGTGAGACGATCTCTCACAGGGCAGAACACAAACGGAGGCACCGTCGTGCGGGCCACACCATCGCCGGAATCCTCTGGTGACGATCCGGATATTGCGCTTCTGGTTGAGATCGCGCGCGGTGACAGCTTTGCTATCCGCACCTTTGTGGACCGCCACTTGGGTCGCACAGTGGGCCTGGCGAACCGCGTTTTGCGCAATCAGGCTGACGCCGAAGAGGTTGCACAAGAGGTCTTCCTCAGGGTTTGGAAACAAGCCCCGACGTGGGAGCCCGGCCGGGCCCAGTTCGCCACCTGGATGCATCGCGTTACGCTTAATCTTTGCTATGACCGCATGCGAAAAAAGCGCGAAGTTCTAGGCGATGATTTTCCTGAGTTGGAAGATGATGCAGCAGGCCCCGGTGAGGCGCTGCATGAAAAGGAACTTGCCGCTCGTGTAAATGAGGCGATAGCGCGTTTGCCGGTGCGGCAAAGAATCGCCATTACCCTGTGCCATACACAGGAGCTCTCGAATATCGAGGCGGCAGCAGTGATGGAAATAAGTGTTGAAGCGTTGGAATCTTTGCTGGCCCGTGGTCGGCGCAAATTAAAGGACTTACTACGCCCACAGGCGGGCGAATTATTAGGAATAGGGCAATGACGAACGATATGACATCCGGGGGGATGACGATGGATCGTTTTCAAGCGATCATAGAGGCATATGGTGCCAATCCAGAGCGCTGGCCAAGCGCTGAGCGTGATCGTGGCGAAGCCTTTGTGGCCAACTCCCCTGAAGCGGCGCAATATGTTGCGCAGGCGCGGCTGCTTGACGACATGCTTGATGCAGCGCCAACCGCCGACGCAAGTGCGGCACTCCTGGGTCATGTTTTGGACACCGCACCGCGCCCGCAAACGAGGTCAGCTCAAGTCGCGTCAGATCAGCGAACAATCCGAAACCGGATCGCGGATGTGTTGGCATTTCTTTGGCCGCAGACGGGAATCGCGCGGCCCGCAGGGCTTCTTCTCGCCTCCTTGATGGTAGGGTTCTTTTTCGGGTTCAGTGGCGCCAACGTCTCAACGGACGCAGAATCTCAAAACGAGGACTTGTTTGCCTATTACTTTGGCTCGCCTGAGATCGATGATTGGGACTTGGGAGATGTGCAATGAGCGATCAGCAAAGCACTCCTTCCGGCGGTACCGGCATTTGGCTCATTTTCGGTCTGGTGCTCTCCTTGGCTCTCAATGCGTTTTTTATTGGCGCGGTGGTTGGGGCGCGCGCGAGCTCGGACAGATGGCTTGATCGCGTCAGTGCCCATGGCGGGATTGATCGTGACAGCGAATATGGCCCCGGTCGCCCCGGCGAAATGTTTGACCCGCGCGATCTTGTTCGGGTGCTGCCAGACAGCGCACGGGCTGACGCCATAGCGGTCCTTGATGAACAAGGTCCGGTGATCAGGCAAATGATGCGTGCATCCGGGGAAGCACGTATTGCCTCATTAGAAGTGATGCGAGCGACACCATTTGATGCGGTGGCGCTGGAAGACGCCTTTGCATTGTCGCGGCAGGCGGATGCGGCGCTGTCGCTCACGATCCATGAAACCATGGCCGCCCTCATTGCCGATCTGACCCCTGAAGAACGCGCCGTCATGAACGAACAGCTGCGCGAGCGTGTTCCGGATTTCCATCGTCGCAGTCATCGCCGTCGCGAGCAGCGAGAGGAAAGCCGCGAAGATCGGCAACGGCCCTATGGGGATGGAGATCGCGACCGGGACTAAGGTCGTGTTGAACAGGGTGTTAGCGGCGCGGGAGCGATAGACGAACCGTGGTGCCGTATCCTGGTTCACTGTCGATGGTCAGGCAGCCGCCATTGATACGTGCCAGGGAGGTGCTTACCGCAATACCAATGCCCAATCCCTCAGCGCCTTCCCGCGTAATCGATGGGTCGCCGCCCACTTGGGTAAAGGGTTGATCCAGGGTCTCCCTGAGGTCAGCGGAAATGCCGCTGCCTGTGTCATCAATAATGATCGATATATTGTTCAGGTCGCTCTCGCCCTTGATGGCAATGCGCCCGCGTGGCGGCGTGTGCTTGATGGCGTTCGAGAGCATATGAGTGAGAATCTGGCGCACCGCCATGGGGTCTGCAAACGCCATGGGCAGGTGATTGATGTCTTGCAACAGGGTGATTTGATTTGCCGTCAAATCAGAGCGCACATTGTCGAGCACCGCGTCGATAATAAGTTCCAGATCAATCTTTTGCCGATCCAGGTGAAGCTCGCCGGCTTGCATCTGTGAGACGTCCAGAATGTCAGCAATATGCCGCAGCAACTGCTCGCCGCTGTCAAAAATGTCTCCTGCATATTCTTCGTATTTGTCGTGACCCAAGGGTCCAAACACCTGACTGCGGATCATGTCGGCAAAACCGATGATGGCGTTCAGGGGCGTGCGCAGCTCATGGCTCATATGCGAGAGGAATTCGGTGCGCGCGCGCATGGCTGTGTCAGCACGTTTGCGCTCATCCTTGAGGGAAATTTCAAGGCCTTCGATCACCTCCTGCAGGGACGCAGCTTCGCTGCGGATGCCGGCGAACTCTTTGACCAAAGATTTAATTTCGCCTTCATACCGAATGATGGCTTGCTCCCGCTGCTTCAGGGCGGTGACATCCAGCAGTGTTTCAATCATCTCGCCAGAGGCCAGCGGACGCCTGATGGGGAACAAAATTCGCTCCCCAATGCGCAGCGCGCGGTCCTTGCTGGCGAAAATATCTGTAAGGGGAATGCCGTTCGCCCCTTCAATCATAGATCGCGGCGCGCCGTTGAGGATGTCCCGATTCTCAATGCCCAACATTGTGGCATATCGCGGGTTGGCGCGTATCAGATGGCCGTGCTGATCCCAGATGGCGATGCCATTGGGGGAGGCCTCAAAGATTTCTTCAAAGTGGCCCAGCTCGGTGACGCGATTGACCTTCACTTTGGGGATCAGCCGCAATGCAATCACAGCGCAGGCACCTGAACCGGACCCCAGCAGAAAAACCGAAAGGCCGAGCCCGAGAAGATCAACCCCGCTAACGGGGCCGGACCGGGCAAGGAGGCTGATGGCCACCGCAAGCAAGGCGAACGAAAGCGCCCAGGCCAAGAGGGCGACCTCTTGCCGGGAAAGCTGAGCGCCCAAACGCGGTCGCGGCGCAGCATTTGGTGCTGCTGCCGCAGGCTCACGCGCCGTGCTTATCGCTTCGGTCTTCACTCAACAACTCCCCGGTCCCGTGAGTTTGGCGCTCACGAGGCGTTACGGTCCGATGTGCTGGTTAACGATCTCTTAACCAGACTCGAGTCTGGCAAGGATTCGTCAATGAACAAGCAAAATGGGTGCAAAAACCCCACGTTTTAGCCGAATCTTGGGCTTGTTATTCGCCGAATATGCGCGTTGCGGTCTCATAGAGATTCTTTGAGATCCCTTTGGTGTCGATAACTTCCTGCAACACCGCGCGGCCGTGAGCCTGCCGGGTTTCGTCAAATCGACGCCAGCTTTCCATCGCCGTCATGGTGCGCCCTGCAACCGTGGGGTTCAACTTGTCCAAGGCCAAGACTTGCTCAGCGAAGACATTGTAACCCGCGCCATCCGCACCATTGAACCGCAACTGATTGCCCATGCCGAAGGCGGCGATTAGCGACCGCGCCCGATTGGGGTTCTTCAATGTGAAGTCGGGATGTTTGGTGAGGGCCGCTACAGCTTGTGGCGTGCTTTGAAGGGATGACCGAGCCTGCACCTGGAACCACTTGTCCAGCACCAGGGGGTCCTCCTTCCATTTATCGTAGAACGCCTGCAAAGCGGTCGCGCGATGGGGCGTTTCCAACGAGGCGAGTATGCCCAATGCTGCGATCTCATCGGTCATGTTTTTGGCCGTTTTGAAATGCTCAAAAACAAGCTCGCTGGATGCGCCGGTGTCCAATGCTGAAAGCAGCCCCATGCAACGATTGCGTAACGCTCGTTTGCCCGCAGAGGCCGCGTCGGGCGAGAACGGTGCATCGGTCATTAGGTCGTTGTAGGTTCGGAGCAGGTCATCATGCAGTGCGTTCGCGATGGCATTGTTCAGACCATGTCGCGCCGTGTGAATGGCATCGGGGTCGATGACGACCATTGACTGGCCAATGGTCATTTCGTCGGGCAAAGTCAGGGCGCGGGCCTTGAAAGCGGGCGCAAGGTCGTTATCAACAAGTATGGCAGCAAGTGCCGCAATGTAGTTGTCTGCGGCCTTGGGTGATTTGCCTTGGGTGATCGCATTCGCGTCACTAGTCAGCATGTCTCGTGCTTGCGCTTGGCCCGCTTCCCAACGATTAAAGGGATCTTCGTCATGGGCCATCAAGTGCCGCTGGTCTTCTGCGCTTAGGCCGTCATCCAAAATAACGGGCGCTGAAAAGCCGCGGAAGAGGGACGGAACCGGGCGCTCGGTAACGCCGGTGAAGGTGAAGGTTTGTGTCGCGTTAGTGAACTCCAGGACGCGATTGGTCGGCGTCTCAGGAACATTGTCGCCTTCAAGACGCAACGGCAGTGCTGCGCCGCTGGCACCAACAAGGCCCATCTCCACAGGAATGTGTTGGGGTGCCTTATCCGGTTGGCCGGGCGTGGGATTGGTGACCTGCGACAAGGTCAGCGCATAGGTGCCCGCTGCCTCGTCCCATTCGCCACGTGCGGTGACACGGGGGGTGCCGGCCTGGCTGTACCAGGTGCGAAACTGTGTCAGGTCTTTGCCGCTGGCATCTTCAAAGGCTTTCACGAAACTATCAACGGTTTCGGCTTGGCCATCATGGCGCTCAAAATAAAGGTCGGTGGCCTTGCGGAAATCGTCTGCGCCCAGCAGCGTCTTCAACATGCCTACTATTTCCGAGCCCTTCTGATAGACGGTCGCGGTATAGAAATTGTCGACTTTCATGTAGCTTTGGGGTCGCGCGGGATGGGCCAGGGGCCCTGCATCTTCGGCAAACTGGCGCGCACGCAAAAACAAGACATTGTCAATGCGAGTATCGTTTGCTTCGCGCATATCACTGGAAAACCCTTGATCGCGATAAACTGTAAAACCTTCTTTCAGGCAAATCTGAAACCAATCGCGGCAGGTGATGCGATTGCCAGTCCAATTGTGGAAATACTCATGCGCGACGACCCCTTCGATGCTGGCGTAATTGTCATCGGTGGCGGTGTCGGGGCGCGCTAAAACAACGGCTGAATTGAATATATTCAGCCCCTTGTTCTCCATGGCGCCAAAATTGAAGTCATTGACCGCAACAATGTTGAAGACGTCGAGATCATACTCGCGCCCATAGGTTTCTTCGTCCCACTTCATAGAGCGCTTTAAGCTGTCCATCGCGTAGTCGCATTTGTCGCTGTCGGCGGCGCGCACCCAAATGCCAAGATCAACTTTGCGCCCGGACATGGTGGTGAATTCATCTTTAAGGGGCACCAAATCACCGGCAACCAGGGCAAACAGATAGGCAGGCTTCTTATGGGGGTCGTCCCACTCAGCCCAATGCGTGCCGTCGACATTGTCGCCATGAGCGCCAGGATTGCCATTTGAGAGCAGTATGGGGTAGGCCGCCTTGTCGGCAGTCATGCGTACATGAAACGGGGCCATCACATCGGGGCGGTCAAGATAATAGGTGATATTGCGAAAGCTCTCTGCTTCACATTGGGTCGCAAAAACACCGCCAGAAATATATAGGCCTTCAAGAGAGGTATTGGCGGCGGGGTCAATTTCCACCTCGGTCGTCAGTGTGAAATTGGCTGGGAGACCCTGCACCGTGAGGCTGCGATCGTCGGTGACGTAAGTGCCCTCATTGAGCTTGGTGCCGTCCACGGCGATGGAGATGAGCTTCATGTGCTCGCCGTCGAGCCGCAAAGGGGCATCTGCCGCCACGCCATCGCGGCGAGAAAATTTGATCTCCGCCGCCACCCGCGTGGCATCAGGAACCAAAGTGAAATCAAGCGAGACCTGATTGATCCAATAATCCGGCGCGGCATAGTCTTTCAGGTGAATGGTGGGCGGTTGCTCGGTTTTCATTAGGTCTCTCGTCTCAGGTTCGGGCCGCGATCAGGCGCGCGGCCAGTTCACAAAATCCATCTGCCTCAGCGCCAGCCGTGATGTAACGGGGCAAAGAGGTCATGCCAGCCGCTGCTTTCGCCAGATTGGCAACGCCAACACACAAGGAAAAGGCGGCGAACAGCGGTTCATCGTTTGGGGCATCACCGACCGCAAGAACTGCGTCAGCATCCACCCCGTCCAGATAGTCATTGATGACCCGCTTGGCCATAGCGGCCTTATCAAAATCAGCCAATTGTATGTGAACATGAATGGAGCTGATGATGACATGCGCGCCTTTTTCCATGAGAAAGCCCCGTAGGGCGGCCAATTCGGACACTGACAAAGGGTCAACATTTTCAGCGTGATCAATGGCGAGATCCACACGGCGATAGGGCTGATCGCCTGCCAAGGCGAGGTGGGGGAATTCCTTAAATGCTGCCGCGGCGATGGCCATGGCATTGGTTTGGTGGGTTTCTGAGCCGGCGCGGCCAAGGGCAAAGATTTCCTTGATCGATGAGTGATGGCGCACATAGGCCATGGCACCATTTTCGGCGATGGCCGCGCGCACCGGCCATTGGTTGATCATCATATGGGCCCAGCCCGCTGGGCGGCCAGTTACAGGGATTACGGTCAGACCGGCAGCCCCAAGGGCGGCAATGGCGGTCATAACATCGGTGGGCACATGGCCATCGCGCGTCAGTGTACCGTCCACATCCGTGAGCAAAACGTCAACTTTGGCCAATGTTTCATTAGTGCATTGTGAGAACGGTTCCATATTTCCTCTATTTCGGACCAAAGGCTTTCCCATTACTTTCCCCAAGGTCAACATTTCGCTGCTTTTCGGTGCGCATTCGGGTGCTATGTTATGCGCCAATGAGAGCGGCCCGCAAACCGAATGATGGGGAGACATATGAACTTCGATTTTTCTGACGACCAGAAGTTTCTCAAAGACCAGGCGAACAAGTTTTTGACGGAGCGCTGCGAGACTACTGTGCCGCGCGGCATTCTGGAAGGCGACGCGCCCTATGACAAAAAACTCTGGCAGGCGATTGTGGAAATGGGCTGGACCGGCGTGACCATTCCTGAAGAATATGGCGGCCTTGGCCTTGGTTACCTGGAGCTATGTGTCATCGCAGAAGAACTGGGCCGGTCATTGGCGCCGGTGCCATTTTCATCCTCTGTCTATCTCGCCACAGAAGCCCTGCTGGTTGCGGGGACGGACGATCAAAAGAAAAAATACCTGCCGAAACTCGCAAGCGGGGAGTTGATTGGTACATTTGCATTGGCTGAAGGCGCAAAGGTGCCCTTGCCGAAAACAATTGTAACGAAGTTGAGCGGCGGCAAAATATCCGGCACCAAACTTCCGGTGCCTGATGGGGACGTAGCGGATTTTGCAATCGTTGCGGCGGTGACCGATAGCTCAGGTTCTGAAAGTTCTGTCGCGCTTTCTATTGTTGACCTGACGGGCAAAGGCGTAAAGCGCGCCAGTGTGGGCACCATCGACCCCACTCGCAGTCATGCCGCCGTTACGTTCGACAATGCAGACGCCGAAGCGTTGGGGGATAGCGATGCGGGCTGGGCCTTGACCCGGCGCGTGTTTGATCGCGCCGCGGTGCTGTTTTCGTTCGAGCAAGTGGGCGGGGCAGACCGCTGCCTTGAGATGGCGAAAGACTACGCCATGGGGCGTTATGCTTTTGGCCGTCAGATCGCCTCGTTTCAAGCCATCAAGCACAAGCTCGCAGACATGTATATCAAGAACCAGCTGGGTCGCTCTAACGCCTATTACGGGGCGTGGGCGCTTTCAACTGATGCACCGGAGTTGCCCATTGCCGCTGCGGGCGCGCGCATTTCAGCTTCTGAAGCCTATGACTATGCCTCCAAGGAACTCATCCAGACCCATGGCGGCATCGGATTTACCTGGGAAATGGACTGCCATCTGTTCTTACGGCGAGCAAAACTTTTGTCCCTCTGCCTTGGGGGACCGCGGGGATGGAAAGATCGGCTTGTAAGCGCGCTCGAGCGCCGCAACGCAGCCTAACATTGAATTTTGAAGGACAAAGATTATGGATTTCAACGATAGCCCCGAAGAAGCCGCCTTCCGCGCCGAGGTCAAAAATTGGCTCGCGTCCAACGCCACACTGCGGACCGAAGGCAGCGATGACCCTTACGCCGGCATGAGCGAAAAGGAGCTTTTGAAGCTCGCGCGCGAGTGGCAGAGCAAAAAAGCCAACGCAAGGTTTGCTCAAATTACCTGGCCTGAGGAATTTGGCGGCAGGGGCGGTACGCCTATACAGTCTGTCATCTATGGCCAGGAAGAAGCCAAATACGCCGTGCCACGCGGTTTTTTTGAAATTGGATTAGGCATGTGCGTCCCCACCATGATGGCCTTTGCCAGCAAAGAGCAGCTCGAGCGCTATGTCAGCCCCGCGCTTCACGGAGAAGAGATATGGTGTCAGCTATTTTCTGAACCCTCTGCAGGCTCAGATGTGGCCGGCCTCAAAACCCGCTGCGTGAAAGATGGCGACGATTGGATTTTGAACGGGCAAAAAGTCTGGACCTCGGGGGCGCACTTCTCTGACTTTGGAATTATTGTTGCGAGATCAGATCCCAAGGCGCGCAAGCACAAGGGACTGACGTTCTTTTTCATTGATATGAAAGCGCCCGGCGTTGAGGTCCGGCCCATTAAGCAAATCTCGGGGGCGTCAAACTTCAATGAAGTTTATTTCACCGATGTGCGCATCCCCGACAGCCAGCGCCTTGGTGAAGTGGGTGAAGGCTGGAAGGTGGCACTAACCACGCTGATGCATGAGCGCCTTGCTATTGGCGGCGGCTCCGGCGGTGTTGATCTGCGGGAGCTGATGAGCCTGGCGCAATCCATGGAACTCGAAGACGGCCCGGCCATGGCCAATGCCGCTGTGCGCGAAAAAATAGCCGATTGGTATGTGCGGGCCAAGGGATTGCAGTACACCCGCTACCGAACCCTGACGGCGCTTTCCAAAGGGGAAATTCCGGGACCGGAAAGCTCCATCGGTAAAGTGGTTTCCGCGCCGAAACTGCAGGAGATTGCCTCCTTCGGCATGGAAATCGAGGACATGGGCGGTATCCTGACCGATCCTGATCTCGCGCCGCTTGATGCGGCCATGCAGCAATCCTATTTCTGGGCCCCGGGCATCCGAATCGCTGGGGGCACAGACGAGATTCTGCGCAATATCATTGCCGAACGGGTGCTAGGTCTGCCCGGCGATATCCGCGTGGACAAAGACAAACCCTATGATGAGCTGCCGTCTGGACATTAGGGGTTTTTCGTCAACCAAAATGAGCCACATTCTTTGCTGCCCTCTCGCGTAATCTGAGATGTCAAAGGAGTGAGTCGGGATGCGCCTGCCCGAGATAAGTTTGCGAATGCAACGCCGCATCACTTATGTGATTGCGGCAGTGGCGCTCATCATCGGGATCTGGCGTGATGATGGTAGCTATACACCGCCCATTGGGTATGGCCATGTGCTCGATGGCATTCGCGATCGCGGGATCATTGTTGTTCTCACGCGCAATGCGCCCACCACCTATTATTACGACGCCACGGCAAATCTGGCAGGCTATGAATATGATCTGACGGAAGATTTTGCTGCCTGGCTTGGCGTCGACACCCGCTATGTCGTGCTGGAAACTATTGCAGATATTCTGGATGCAATCCGGCGGGGCGAGGGGGACATGGCGGCTGCAGGCCTTACTCGCACTGAAGATCGTGAGGCGGATTTTCTTTTCGGCTCGGACTACAAGCGCATCGTGCAACAACTGGTGTGTAATCGCCGCGAAGCTTATCCCCGGCGAATTGCAGATCTGCCGCAGCACTCCATCGAAGTTATCGCAAATTCCTCCTATGAGGAGCGCCTGATGGAACTGGCGGGCGAACTTGGGGGCCTTACATGGCAATCAACGGCGGCCCTTGATACCGAAGGCGTTCTGGCGCGCGTGGCGGCGGGTGAGGTTGATTGCACTATTGCGGACTCAAACATTGTCGCGATCAATCGGCGCTATGAGCCAAGCTTGATTGTGCCCTTCGACGTATCTGATGATCAATATCTCGCGTGGGTCTTGCCCACGGGCGCCATCAATTTGCGCAATGCATTGGGTGATTGGTTCGATGAACTTCAAGATCGCGAGTTTCTCGATGAAATCGAAGAACGTTACTACGGGCATGTAGAAATTTTTGATTTTGTCGATACCCGCTCTCTGGCCAGGCGTATTGAATCCCGCCTGCCGGAATTCATCGACTTATTTCAAGAAGCCGGGCAGCAACACGGCTTTAATTGGACCTTGTTAGCGGCGCAGGCCTATCAGGAAAGTCACTGGAACCGATTGGCACGAAGCCCCACAGGCGTGCGCGGGCTGATGATGTTAACATTAGCCACTGCCTCGGATTTGGGGGTAACGGATCGCCTTGATCCGGCGCAAAGCATCAACGGGGGAGCGGAATATCTTGCTGAACTCTATGAGCGACTTCCCGAAGGCATCACTGGCGAAGATCGCGTGTTCTTTGCATTAGCTGCGTACAACGTGGGCTATGGCCATGTACGCGACGCCATGAGCCTGGCAGCGGGGCAAGGGCTGGACCCCAATTCCTGGCGTGATTTGCAAACCGTGCTGCCTCTATTGGCGCGGCGAGCCCATTACACGGGGCTGCAGTATGGCTATGCCCGCGGCGGCGAAGCGGTGCGTTATGTACAGCGCATTCGAAGTTACTGGGACATTCTCAATCGTGAGTTCCCCGCCCACACCCAAAATGAAAATCCAGGCGCACCGTCCGCAACGGGTGACGACACCGAATAATCAACGCGCGGCAAACCCTGCAAGCACCTCAGCGAACCATCGCGCGGCGGTTAGGGCACTGATGTTTGCCACATCCAGGGGTGGGTCAAATTCTGTCAGGTCCACCGCCCGCACTTTGGGGTTCGCGGTGATAAGGCGCGTCGCGGCAAAAAAGTCGTGGTTCGCCATGCCGCCGGGACGCGCCCCTGGCGCGCCGGGCAGCTGCGCCCGATCAATGACGTCAATATCGAAATCCACAAAGATGACATCGCACCGCGTGCTTAATGTCGCTAGTGCCTCTGCAATGACGTCCAGTGTGCCGCGCTGGCGGCAATCCTTCATGGTGTAGACGCTGATGCCAGCTTGTTTTGCGGTCTCATGCATGTATTTGGCATTGGCAAAAGGAACGAGGCCCACTTGTGCGATTTGGTTTCCCGCCATGCCGTCATCCAGCAGAGCCTGCACCGGATTGCCATTTGAAATACCGCCCGAGGTGTCGCGTAAATCAAAATGCGCATCTAGTGTGAGCAACCCCACAGATTGAAGCGATCCATCCAGTGCGTGAACGCCGGGGCGGGTGATGGCGTTGTTACCGCCCATCATAATGGTTAGCTCATGGGCGGCGCAAATGGGAGTAGCGATGTCTTTGATGGGGGTAAACGCATCGGCGGGCAAGAGCGTGCCAAGATCCAGATCACCGGCGTCATAGACCTTCAATCCTGCAAGTTCGGTTTCCGTTTCCAGGTCATAGGTGCTGATGCGGGGAAGTGCCATGCGAAGGGCAGCGGGGCCTAAATCGCAACGCCCCGGCGTCACCGAGCCGGTACCAAGGGGAAGCCCTAAAAGAGCGAGTTTTGCCGACTGATCGTCTGTCAGCAGGTCGGCGATGCTGGTCCAGGATTTCATCAGGGGCTCCCTTCGTTTTAGCGCTTTGGGTTTCAGCGCTTTGGCGGACCCGGTGTTGGATGTATAGAGGGCGGGGCCATTCTAACAACAGAAGAGTTCTCGTGTCCGATTTCGATACTGCTTGGATTAATTGCCATCTCGCCACTATGGCGGGGGCTGATCCCTATGGTGCGGTGCCTGACGGGGCCTTGGCGGTGAAAGACGGGCGCATTGCTTGGGTCGGCCGCCGCGCGGACTTCAGCGGCGCTGCAGCTAAGACCGTCGATGCCGGGGGCGCTTGGATCACGCCGGGCCTCATTGATTGTCATACGCATTTGGTGTTCGCCGGCGACCGCGCGGGCGAGTTTGAATTGCGCCTCAAGGGCGCCAGTTATGAGGATATTGCAAAAGCTGGCGGCGGTATCGTCTCGACTGTGAAAGCAACCAGAGCTGCGTCCCTCGACGAATTGGTGAGCGCCGCGTCGTCGCGATTGCAACAGATGGTGTCAGAAGGTGTCACGACCGTTGAGATCAAATCCGGCTACGGGCTTGAGACAGCAGCTGAGCTCAGAATGCTGGAAGCGGCGACCCGCCTTGGCGCGGAAAATAACGTGGATGTTTTGCGCACGTTTCTCGGCGCACACGCACTACCCCCTGAATTCGCCGATGATCGCAATGGCTACATCGATGTTGTGTGCAGTGAAATGCTGCCTGCTGCGGTCGAAGCTGGTCTTGTGGACGCGGTGGATGCGTTTTGTGAAACCATCGGATTTACACTAGGCGAAGTGGCGCGCGTGTTTGATGCCGCCAAAGCGCTTGGGCTCCCTATGAAGCTCCATGCGGAGCAACTCAGCGACAGCCAAGGAACCCAATTGGCAGCGAAGTATCATGCGCTCTCCGCCGATCATCTGGAACATCTCAGCCAAGATGGTGTCGCAGCCATGGCAGCGGCGGGGATGACGGCAGTGCTGCTTCCAGGTGCATTTTACTTCTTGCGCGAAACAAAACTGCCGCCCATAGAGGCGCTGCGTGCCGCCGGTGTTCCCATTGCCATTGCCAGTGATTGCAATCCGGGGTCATCGCCACTGGTATCCCCGCTGCTCACCATGAATATGGCCTGCACCTTGTTTGCCCTCACCCCTGAAGACGCCTTGGCCGGGATGACGCGGGAAGCGGCTAAAGCGCTAGGGATCGCAGGCGATGCAGGGACGCTGGAGGTGGGCAAACGTGCGGATTTTTGCCTCTGGCGCATTTCGCAGCCAGCCGAACTAAGCTATTGGATCGGCGACAATCCACTCGCCCAGCGCATCAAGAATGGGACATGACCTGGTATGAGTAACCGCATCGACAACAGTCGCGTGATCAAAGCGCCGCATGGAACAGCGCTAAGCGCCAAATCATGGCTCACCGAAGCCCCCTTGCGCATGCTCATGAACAACTTGGATGCGGAAGTGGCCGAAGCACCGAACGAGCTTGTGGTCTATGGTGGCATTGGCCGGGCAGCCCGCAACTGGCAAGCCTATGACGGCATTGTCGAGGTGTTAAAGCGTCTTGAGGACGATGAGACGTTGCTGGTGCAATCCGGCAAACCGGTGGGGGTTTTCAAAACCCACAAAGATGCGCCGCGCGTGCTCATCGCCAACTCAAATCTGGTGCCGCACTGGGCCACGTGGGAGCACTTCAACGAACTCGATCGCAAAGGCCTGATGATGTACGGGCAGATGACCGCCGGGTCGTGGATTTACATCGGCAGTCAGGGCATTGTGCAGGGCACCTATGAGACCTTTGTGGAAATGGGCCGTCAGCATTTTGGCGGCGACCTGACCGGCAAATGGATCCTGACCGCTGGCCTTGGCGGTATGGGCGGTGCGCAGCCCCTTGCCGCGGTTATGGCCGGGGCGTGTTGTCTCGCCATTGAGTGCCAGCCAAGCCGCATCGAAAAGCGCCTTGAGACGCGCTACCTGGACAAGAGCGCCACCTCCCTCGACGAAGCCATGGCCATGATCAATGACGCGTGCGCCAAAGGAGAGGCGATCTCTGTCGGCCTGCTGGGCAATGCTGCAGAGATTTTGCCCGAGATGCTCAAGCGCGGCATTCGCCCTGATGCTCTCACCGATCAAACTTCCTCCCACGACCCCACCAATGGCTACTTGCCGATTGGGTGGAGCATTGATGAATGGGTGGCAAAGCGCGAAAGTGATCCGCGTGCGGTGGAGAAGGCGGCTCGCGCGTCCATCGCCAAACACGTGGAAGCCATGTTGGCGTATCGCGAAATGGGCGTTCATACATTTGACTATGGCAATAATATTCGCCAGGTCGCGCTTGAGGAAGGCATCACTCACGCATTTGATTTCCCCGGCTTCGTGCCCGCTTACGTGCGGCCACTTTTTTGCCGCGGCATTGGTCCGTTCCGTTGGGCTGCGCTGTCCGGTGACCCGGAAGACATTTACAAGACCGATGCGAAGGTCAAAGAACTCATCCCTGACGACAAGCACTTGCATCGCTGGCTCGACATGGCGCGGGAACGCATTGCGTTTCAAGGCTTGCCGTCGCGCATCTGCTGGGTGGGACTGGGGCAGCGGCACCGTTTGGGCTTGGCCTTCAACGAAATGGTGACTTCGGGTGAGCTCAAAGCGCCTGTTGTGATTGGTCGTGACCATTTGGACTCAGGTTCTGTGGCCAGCCCAAATCGCGAAACTGAATCAATGCGCGACGGCTCGGACGCGGTATCTGACTGGCCGCTTCTCAACGCGCTGCTGAACACTGCATCAGGGGCGACATGGGTCTCGCTCCATCATGGCGGCGGCGTGGGCATGGGTTTCTCACAACACGCAGGTATGGTGATTTGCTGTGATGGCACAGAAGATGCCGCCCGCCGCATTGGCCGCGTGCTCTGGAACGATCCCGCCAGCGGCGTGATGCGCCACGCAGATGCGGGCTATGATGACGCCATCGAATGCGCCCGCGAAAACGGGCTCGACCTGCCCATGATGGGAAACTAACGCCATGGCGCTTACCCTCAACTCCGGCAAGATCAACCTTTCGCAACTGCGCCGCATTTGGGCAGGGGAGGCGGAGCTATCTTTGTCGCCGGATACGGCCCCGACCATTGCCGCGTCGCTTGCGTATGTCGAAAAGATCAGTGCGTCCGACGAAACCGTCTATGGAATCAACACCGGGTTTGGCTTGCTCGCCGACACGCATATATCGGCTGAAAATATCCGCGAGCTGCAACGCAATCTTGTGCTCTCCCATTCCACCGGCAGCGGTGCTTATTTGCCGAGCCGTGTTGTGCGTCTGATCCTGGCCACCAAGGTCGCCAGCCTGGCCCGCGGGCTTTCGGGGGTAAAACCTGAAACTATTGAGCGTTTGCTCACGCTCTATAACGCACGGGCTTATCCGTGCATTCCCGAAAAGGGCTCTGTGGGCGCAAGTGGTGACTTGGCCCCGCTGGCGCATATGGTGGCCACGCAATTGGGCTTTGGGCGCATCACTGTTGATGGCGCGGAGCTGACCGGCACCGAAGGGCTTAAGGCCCTTGGGCTGGCACCTTTGGACCTGGGCCCCAAGGAAGGCCTGGCGCTGCTCAACGGTACGCAGGTCTCCAATGCTTTGGCGCTTGATGCGCTATTCCGCATTGAAAGGGCCTTTGGCACCGCGCTCGTCTCCGGAGCGCTTTCTATTGATGCTTTGCGCGGCAGTCTTGCACCCTTTGACGCGCGCATACACGCCGCGCGCGGTCATCAAGGGCAAATAGATGTGGCCGCTGCCGTGCGCGATCTTCTAAAGGGCAGCGTCATTCACACATCCCACAAAGATTGCGGCACAGTGCAGGATCCATACTCGTTTCGCTGCCAACCTCAGGTCATGGGTGCGGTCCTTGATGTTATTCGCAGCGCCGCAAGGACGCTGGAAATCGAAGCGAACGCGGTGACAGACAATCCGCTTATTTTCGCCGACACTAATGATGCCATATCTGGCGGCAACTTCCATGCGGAGCCGGTGGCGTTCGCCGCTGATATGCTCAGTATCGTCGCTTGTGAAATCGCATCGATCTCAGAGCGCCGCCTTGCGGTTCTGGTGGACCCTAAGATGAGCGGGCAACCGGCATTTCTCATTGAAGATTCTGGGTTGAACTCCGGCTTCATGATTGCCCAGGTAACCGCCGCGGCGCTGGTCTCGGAAAACAAAACCCTGGCCCATCCGGCAAGCGTTGATTCCATTCCCACCTCCGCCAACCAGGAAGACCATGTCTCCATGGCCACTTTTGCCGCGCGTAAAGCAGGCGAGATCGCAGCAAACGTAAATACCGTTGTGGCCATTGAGCTTTTAGCAGGGGCGCAAGGTATTGATCTACTGCGACCGCTGAAATCATCCGATCGCCTGGAAGCCTATGTGGCGAAAATTCGCGAAGTGGCGCCGGTCTTCGTCAAAGATCGCTACTTTGCCAATGACATCGAAAACGTGCGCCAACTGGTCACTGAAGGCGCGTTCCTTGACGCCGGGGCGGGATTATTGCCCTCTCTCAGCGATGGCTGAGCTCAATCGCACATTTTCCGTTGCCCCCATGATGGATTGGACTGACCGGCATTGCCGCATGTTCCACCGTCAGCTCACCTCGCGCGCGCTGCTCTACACCGAGATGGTCACAGCTGAGGCGATCCTCCATGGGGACGTGGAGCGGTTGTTGCAGTTCTCAAGCGCGGAGCATCCGGTGGCATTGCAAACCGGCGGCTCAAACCCGGCGCGGCTGGCGTTGGCCGCCAAAGCCGGTGAAGACGCGGGCTATGTTGAGATTAATCTAAATGTGGGCTGCCCATCGGACCGGGTGCAATCGGGGCGCTTTGGCGCGTGCCTCATGCGCGAGCCTCAGCTCGTGGCTGAATGCGTCGCTGCCATGATTGAAGCGGTGGACGTGCCGGTTACAGTGAAGTGCCGCATTGGCGTTGATGATCAAGACCCTCGCGAGGTGCTGCCGGCTTTCTTGGAAACAGTATCGGCGGCGGGATGCACCAGCTTTACGGTGCATGCGCGCAAGGCATGGCTGCAAGGGCTTAGCCCGAAAGAAAATCGTGACATACCGCCGCTGGACTATGATCTTGTCTATGACATGAAGCGCGCATTCCCACATTTGCAGATCATTTTGAACGGCGGTGTGGCCACCATTCGCGACGCCACTAACCATCGCTTCCATACCGACGGCGTGATGATGGGGCGGGAGGCGTATCAAAACCCCTATCTGCTTGCCCGCGTTGATCAAATATTCTTTGGCCTGCGCCTCGACCCTTTAAGTCGCACTGAGGTAGTGGATCGCATGCGGCCCTATATCGAGGCAGAGCTGAGCGCGGGCACATCACTCCATGGCATCACCCGGCATATGCTGGGGCTCTTCAATGGGGAGCCCGGCGCGCGGGGTTGGCGTCGCACCATCAGCGAAAACGCTGTGAAGCCGGGCGCGGGCCTTGAAGTGATCGACGAGGCGCTCAACTTTATTGCGCGCGACCAAGCGAGCGCTGCCTGATGGAAGCGGACCTCATCCCTTTTGCCATTGCATTGCTTGCCACAGGGCTTGTTGCCGGGGTGCTCGCTGGTCTGCTCGGCGTTGGCGGCGGCATTGTCATCGTGCCGGTGCTCTATCATGTCTTTGCCGTGCTCGGGATCGACGAGAGCATTCGTATGCACTTGGCGGTGGGCACATCACTGGCGACCATCATCCCCACCACCGTGCGGTCCATGTTGGCGCATGCAGAACACGGGGCGGTGGATTTCAAAGTCTTGCGCGCCTGGGTGCCGGGTATTTTAATCGGCGTTTTGGCAGGCGCATTTATTGCCGGAATGGTGAGCGGCGAAACCCTGACGTTGATTTTTGCCGTCTTCGTTCTTCTCTTTGCCGCCAATCTTGCCTTTGTGGATGAGCGCTGGACCCTGGGCGACGCGGTGCCGGTGCGTCTTGGCGGCACAGCCTTTGCCGCCACAATGGGCGCCCTCTCCACCCTGATGGGTATTGGCGGCGGCACCATGGGCGTTACCATGTTGACGCTTTTTGCCATGCCCATTCATCGCGCAGTGGCGACGGCGGCCGGCTTTGGCATGGTCATCGCGCTTCCCGGCGCGCTTTCATATGTGGTCAATGGCTGGGGCGTCGACGCATTGCCGCCGGGTAGCATCGGCTATGTGAACCTCATCGGCTTTGCGCTGATCGTTCCCGCCACCGTGCTCACCGCGCCCCTGGGGGTGAGATGGGCACACAATATGGATCGCGCGGTGCTGCGCCGCGTCTTTGCGATCTTCCTGGCGCTTACGTCCGCGCGGATGTTTTGGGATTACTTGGGTTAGTCAGCTGACTGCCGGCTTGAATCTTGCAGAAAGTCCGCTGCTATGAGTATTGAAGAGATCCAAGCAAGCGCAATGGGTACCTCGAGTCCCCATGATGCGTATTCGGATAGGCCAACAAAGAGACCGGTGCTGAGCCAGCCGACCACGCCTATTGCCGCAAGCTTGAAGAAGTCGGCTTTTGATATATTTCTTCTCTTTGGGTAACCGTGCGTGATCCAAGCATGGATAAAAAACCCAAACCTGAGCAAGGCGTATGCGATTAGAATGGACCCAAGTGCCATGTAGGCGATGCCAGGTAGAGTTTGATTGCCTGCAAGTTCTTGTATGCCAGTACCGATCGTATAGCCGCCCACAACCAACATCACAATAGCTGCTCGTAGTATCATCGGCGCTCCTCATTGGTCACCATTGGATCCATCGTCTAATCCAACTTCTGGTCGTACTCGCCTATCTCGTCATACGTGCTCAGGTGATCGTCGAGCACTTTGAACATGCCGCGCAAGTTCTCTTCTGATGTGGGGCTTTCAACCACGACCACAAGGCTTGGCTTGTTGGATGACGCGCGCACCAAACCCCAGGTGCCGTCTTCCAGCACCACGCGGATGCCATTGACCGTCAAAACATCGCGAATGTTTTGTCCCATAATTGTTTCGCCGCGATCAGCAATACTTTGGAAATGCGCCACAACGCGGTCCACCACATCGTATTTTTTCTCGTCATCGCAATAGGGCGCCATGGTGGGGGAATTCCAGGTGCGGGGCAGGGCGGCGCGCAAGTCCGCCATGGTTTTCCCCGGCGCACGATCCATCATTTGCAAAATGGCCGTGGCAGCCACAAGGCCGTCATCATAACCGCGCCCGATGGGCGGGTTGAAAAAGTAATGTCCGGATTTTTCTATGCCGGCGATGGCGCCCAGCTCATTCGCGCGGCGCTTGATATAACTATGCCCGGTTTTCCAATAGTCGGTTTTGACACCGTTTGCTTTTAGCACCGGGTCGGTGAGGAAAAGCCCGGTGGATTTCACATCCACAACGAATTGTGCGTTTTCGTTTAGTGCTGAGAGATCCCGCGCGATCATCACGCCCACAATGTCAGCAAAGATTTCCTCGCCGGTGTTGTCTACAACGCCGCAGCGGTCGCCGTCGCCATCAAAGGCAAGGCCTACTTCCGCGCTGTGTTCTTTCACTGCATCAGCAATGGCGTGCAGCATCTTCATGTCTTCAGGATTGGGGTTGTAGCGCGGGAAAGTGTAATCAAGCTCGCAGTCGAGGGCGATAACTTCCGCACCAAGGGCTTGCAAAACTTGTGGCGCAAAATATCCCGCCGAGCCATTGCCGCAGGCCGCCACCACTTTGATGGGGCGTGAGAGTTTTTCGCCTTTGGTGAGGTCAGCGATATAGCGCTCCCGCACGCCTTCGACCGCGCGATAGCCGCCGCCGGGTCGTTCCACGTAAGCGCCGGAGAGCACGATCTTCTTCAGTCGCGTCATTTCATCGGGGCCAAAGGTAAGCGGCCGGTTCGCGCCCATCTTCACGCCGGTCCAACCATTCTCGTTATGACTAGCGGTGACCATGGCAACGCAAGGGATGTCGAGATCGAATTGCGCAAAGTAAGCAACCGGCGACAGCGCAAAGCCAATGTCGTGCACTTCAATGCCTGCAGACATCAGGCCCACAGTCAGCGAGTGTTTGATGCTTTGCGAATAGCTGCGGTAGTCGTGGCCCACCACGATGGCCGGGCGCACGCCTAGCTCGTGAATAAGCGTGCCAAGGCCCGTGCCCAGCGCCTGGACGCCCAGCAAGTTGATGTCGTCGGGATAGAGCCAGCGCGCGTCATATTCGCGGAAGCCCGTGGGGGCGACGAGGGGCGTTGTCTCATAAGCAAAAGTATTGCTGTCGATCTTGGGCAGCGGGGCGGGCAGGGTCATGGGCGTCCTTCATGGCTTTGTCAGCCGCTTCAAGTACCGGGCCTGTGGGCAGAGATCAACTGTACGCCAACCCCCTTTGCGTCACTCCGGGGCTGCGCAATGCGCAGAACCCGGAATCTCAGCAATTCCGCTAGAGACCACGAGATTCCGGACAGCACCCTCCGCTGGCCAAATCTTTGATTTGGAGCGAAGCGCTTCCGGAATGACGGGTGGAGAAACGGGTAGATTTTCAATTTACATGTGATCCACGATCAACTATAATAATAACAAATGGAGTATGTGAATTGACCGAATTGCCAGTACCTCCCCCGTGGACCGCACGCGATCCCCTGGCCGCGCTGCCAAGCTTTGAAGCGGGCTGGGTTTGGCTTGCCGGGGCTGGGCCGGGCGATCCGGGGCTGTTGACGCTCCATGCGGCCAACGCCCTCAGGCAGGCAGATGTGGTGGTCTATGACGCACTTGTGGATGAGCGGGTGTTGGAGCTTGCGCGCCCTGGCGCGTGTCTTGAGTTCGCTGGCAAGCGTGGCGGCAAACCTTCGCCAATGCAACGGGACATTTCCCAACGCCTGATTGAGCTCGCGCGCAAAGGCAAAAAGGTATTGCGCCTCAAAGGCGGTGATCCATTTGTCTTTGGTCGCGGCGGCGAGGAAGCCCTAGCGCTGGTGCGCGCTGACATTCCATTCCGCGTTATCCCGGGAATTTCCGCCGCTATTGGCGGGCTTGCCTATGCGGGCATTCCTGTGACCCATCGTGACACCAATCACGCCGTCACCTTTGTCACCGGCCATATGGCCGGGGGGGGCATCCCGGACCGGGTCAATTGGGCCGCTATCGCCAAGGGCTCCCCTGTGATTGTGCTCTATATGGGGCTGAAGCATTTAGGCACCATCGCCGGTCACCTGATGGCAGCAGGGCGCAAGGACACCACGCCCGTTGCCTTGGTGAGCAAGGCCACCACACCAGATCAGTTTGTGCTGGAAACAACCCTCATCCGCGCCGCAGAAGACGCCGTGGTTCATGATGTGGAAGCGCCCGCGCTCATTATCATAGGGGAAGTGGTGCGGATGCGCGCCGGGCTAGATTGGCTCGGTGCGATTGAGGATGGCAAAGAGCTAAAGCCCGATCCGCTGGACCTTTTGTTCAACGCGCTTTCTGCGTAGGGCTTGGCAGTTTAGCCAGCCGCGCAGGCAGCTCCAGCAAAATGCGCTCGCGCTCTGCATCGCTGACCTGAGCCCATTTTCGAATCTCATCCAGTGTGCGCCCGCAGCCCTGACAAATGGCGGCAGAGGCCTCAAGGGTGCAAATGGCAAGGCATGGTGAGGTGCGTTGTGCGTGATTCATGGCGAGAACATAGGGTGGACCGACGCGGCTGAAAAGCGTATCTCTCGGCGTCCCTCGATTTCGCTGAAGGACGCAACCCATGACCAAATTGTTAAAATTGCCGGAGCCGCCATACGTGGTGACCATTTTCACCTCTGTGCGCACAGACGGGGATGAGGCGGCCTATCAGGCCATGGCGGAGGACATGTTTGAGCTGGTGGCCGAGCAAGACGGCTTTTTGGGCTACGAGAATTTCAGCAGCGATGACGGCAAGCACGTCACCATCGCATATTTCCGCGACGAAGAAGCGATTCTCAATTGGAAGCGTGTGGCTGAGCACAGGGAAGCGCAACGTTTGGGCCGCGAAAAATGGTATCAGTCCTTCACCTTGCGCATCGCTACGGTGACGCGGGCTTACGGGTTTGAGCGGGGGGCTTGAGCTGACGCTGCGGCACACTAAACACCCGTGACAAAGGCTCTCATTCGGGGTTCAATTTCTTGAATCCTTCGCGCGCGGCGCTATGATCCTGCGCAACCTGACAACTTGTCGGAAATTGGAGAGCCTCATGGATCTGAATTTCACTCCCGAAGACGAAGCGTTTCGCGCAGAGGTGCGGGCGTTTCTTGAAAGCGTACCGCCGCATTTGCGCGGGGTTTCCCGCCGCGAGCTAAGCAAAGAAGGCCAGCTTGAATGGCATCGCATGGTGTTCAAGCAAGGGTGGGTCGCACCAGCTTGGCCGAAAGAATATGGCGGCACCGGATGGACCACCACACAGCGCTACATTTGGCAGGAAGAAAATGCCGCTTATGAAGTGCCGATCATTTTACCGTTCGGCGTCACAATGGTTGCGCCGGTGATCTATAGCTTTGGCAGCGAAGAGCAAAAGGCAAAGTTCTTGCCGCGCATTCTTTCTGGCGAAGACTGGTGGTGTCAGGGCTATTCCGAGCCTGGCGCGGGATCAGATCTCGCCAGCGTGCGCACCAAGGCAGAGCTGACCGAAGACGGCAAGCACTACATCGTCAATGGTCAAAAGACCTGGACCACATTGGCGCAACATGCGGACTGGATCTTCTGTCTTGTGCGCACCGATCCCAATGCGCCGAAGCGGCAAATGGGAATCTCGTTCATTCTTGTTGATATGAAAACGCCGGGCATTGAAGTGAAGCCCATCATCACCATCGATGGCGGCCATGAAGTAAACGATGTCTTCTTCACCGACGTGAAAGTGCCGGTTGAAAACCGCATTGGTGAAGAAAACATGGGTTGGACCTATGCCAAGGTGTTGCTCAGCCATGAACGCACCGGCATTGCCGGTGTGGCGCGCTCAAAGAAGGGCATTGAGCGTTTGAAGGAAGTAGCGGGTCAAGAATTGCTTGATGGTGTGCCGCTTTCTGAAGACAAGGGCTTCATGAGTAAAGTCACCGAACTTGAGATTGATTTGACGGCGCTTGAATTCACTGAGCTGCGCACGCTGGCGGCAGAAAGTGCAGGCAAGGGCCCGGGACCGGAAAGCTCGGTCTTGAAGATCAAAGGTTCAGAAATTCAGCAGCGCCTGACGGAGCTTACCCTTGAAGCGGTGGGTCACTATGGCTTCCCATTTCTGGGTGATGAGCAGCTTGATGGTTGGAACGAATCTCCTATCGGGCCGGACTATGCCATTGGTTCTGCGCCGAGTTACTACAATACGCGTAAGACCACCATTTACGGTGGGTCGAACGAAATTCAACGCAACATCATTGCCAAGATGATCTTGGGTCTTTAGGGCTCAAGATCGGCATTGGCCAATAATAATTTCTGATTGAAGAGGCCACTTATGGACTTCTCGTTCACCGAAGAACAAACCCTGTTGCGCAATACCGTTGAGCGGTTTGTGCAAGACAAATACGATTTTGAAACACGGGCGAAAATTATCAAGTCTGATGATGGCTGGCGCAAGGACTATTGGCAGCAATTTGCTGAGCTTGGCATTCTTGCCGCGCCTTTTGATGAAGATCATGGCGGCCTTGGCGGGTCTGCCATCGACATCATGGTGATGATGGAGGAGCTCGGTAAGGGGCTTGTTGTTGAACCGTTCCTGCCAACCGTCGTCTTGGGCGGCGGGTTCCTGCGCCATGGCGGCACGGCGGCGCATAAGGCCGAGGTGATTCCCGCTGTGATCGGCGGCGAATGCGTTATCGCGCCAGCCTATGCCGAACCACGCGGGCGGTTCAATTTGGCGGATCTGGAAACCACCGCAAAAAAAGACGGCGAAGGCTATGTTCTCAATGGTCACAAGGCCGTGGCGCTGGGCGGTCCATGGGCTGACAAGTTTATCATCACCGCGCGCACCTCTGGTGGGCAGCGGGACGAGCAGGGCGTGACGGTTTTCTTGGTGGACAAAAATACCGACGGCCTTTCCACCCGCGACTACCCCACTGTGGATGGCTATCGCGCCTCGGAAGTCATGCTCGACAATGTAAAAGTTAGCGCAGATGCCATTATCGGCGATGTGGACAATGGCTTGGAATTGGTCGAGCGCGTTATGGATGAAGGCATCGCCGCCCTTTGCGCCGAAGCATGCGGCGTCATGAAACAGCTTGTGGATAAGACCATTGCCTATTCGCGGGAGCGCAAACAGTTCGGCGTTGCCATCGGATCGTTCCAGGTGTTGCAGCACCGTATGGTGGATATGTATCTGAACTATGAGCAGTCAGTTTCCATGACTTACATGGTCAATTTGAAACTCGGCGAAGATGCCACTGAGCGCAAAAAGGCAGCAAGTGCGGCCAAAGTGCAAATCGGTCGCGCCGGGAAATTCATCGGCCAGAATGCGGTGCAGATTCACGGCGGTATGGGAATCACGGAAGAAATGGACGTGGGCCATTACTTCAAGCGCATCACAATGATCGACACGCAGTTTGGCAACGTAGATCATCACATGCGGCGCTATGCGGCGCTGAGCGAGTAGGGCGTTGCCGACTAGAATTGCAATATGGCCGCTCTTCCCTGGGCGGCCATTGTTGTTTTGACGAGGCGATGTAAAGCCCTAGTCTGAGGTCGAATGAACGAAGAGGCTTTTGATGAGTGATTTGCTGCTTTTCGAGAAAAAGGGTCCGGTTGTCACCCTGACAATCAATCGCCCCGATACGCGCAACCCGCTGGGCGAACCTGGCGATGGCGATGGCTTTGCCGAGGCCTGTTCCGCTATCAACGCCGATCGCGATGTGCGCTGCGCCATCCTCACCGGGGCCGGCAAAGCCTTCTCAGCGGGCGGCAATCTCAAAGCCATGAAGGAAGGTTCCGGCGCCTTTGCCGGTCCGGGCACGCAGATCCGCGACGGTTATCGCACCAATATCCATAAGGTTGTGAAGTCGCTCTGGCATCTGGAGGTGCCGCTTATTTCTGCCGTCAATGGCCCCGCCATTGGCCTTGGCAATGACGTGGCGTGCTTGGGAGATATGCGCATTGCGTCGGACAAGGCGATTTTTGGCGCAACATTTTTGAAGGTTGGCCTGGTGCCGGGCGACGGCGGAGCGTGGCTGTTGCCGCGCATTATCGGCCATGCGCGCGCCTCTGAGCTTTTGTTCAGCGGGGCTACGATCGACGCGGCAACCGCGCTTGATTGGGGTCTTGTGAGCCGCGTTGTGCCAGCCGCTACGTTAATGAATGAAGTGAACGCCCTTGCCGCAGACATCTGCAAGCAACCGCCGGATGTTTTGCGCATGACCAAGAAACTGCTCCGCGAAGGGCAATCGGCGAGTTTCGAGGCTATCATGGAGCTTAGCGCCGCCATGCAGGCGCTTGCCCATCACACCGAAGATCATCAGGAAGCGCTGGATGCGTTCCTGGAAAAACGTAGCCCCGCATTCAAAGGGCGATAGGGAGCTATCATGTACGGAGTTGTAGCATTTCTTCAGGCTGTTCCGGGGTCTGAGGCGGAGGTGGAGCAGATCCTCAATACGCTTGTGGATGAAACCCGCAAAAATGAGCCGGGGGCGACGAACTTCAAATTGTTCCGCCATCGCAAGGCTGGCGATACCTTTGTGCTGATGGAAGAATATGAAAGCGCAGCGGCATTTGAATCTCACGGCGCATCCGCGCATGTGCAGTCAGCCTTTGAGCGCTTGCAACCAATGCTCGGCCCCAATTCCGGTATCCATTCTCTCGACATCTTGAAATAACCTGCGGAGAACAACCCTATGGATCTCGCGTTTGAACAAGCAGACCTCGCCTTTCAGCAGGAAGTGCGCGCCTATTTGGACGAGGTGCTTGACGATGAACTGCGGCGCAAGCTCTCGCAATCCAAAAACGGTTATGTGGACAAAGAGGGTCAAGTGAAGTGGCACAAGGCCTTGGCCAAAAAGGGCTGGGTCGCCCCGCATTGGCCGGAAGAATGGGGCGGTCCCGGTTGGACGGCCACACAGAAATACATTTTTGATGTTGAAAACGCGCGTCTGGGCACGCCCATCGTCAGCCCCATGGGTGTGCGTATGGTGGGGCCGGTCATTTTGGCATTTGGCACCGATGAGCAGAAGAAGAAATTTCTCCCGCCGATCTACAATGGGGATGTCTGGTGGTGCCAAGGGTATTCAGAACCCGGTGCGGGATCGGACCTCGCCTCCCTGCAAATGAAAGCCGAAGATAAGGGCGATCATTACCTCCTCAACGGCACGAAAATTTGGACGACCCATGCGCAATGGGCGGATTGGATTTTCTGTCTCGTGCGCACTGATGCCACGGTTGCGAAACGCCAAAACGGCATTTCGTTTGTGTTGGTGGACATGCACTCCCCCGGCATCAGCGTTAAACCCATCGTCACCCTGGACGGGCCAATTGAGAACGAGCAAGAGATCAATCAGGTCTTCTTTGATGATGTGAAAGTGCCGAAGGAAAACCGCATCGGCGAGCAAGACAAAGGCTGGACCTACGCCAAGTATTTGCTCGAATTTGAACGCGGCAATACATATGCGCCGTCGATCAAGCGGGCGATCAAAAAAATTCGCCGCATCGCTGCGGCGGAAAGCGATGGCTGTGGTGGGCAGTTGATCGAAGACGCTGGCTTTCGCGACAAGATCAATCAGCTTGAGATTGAAGCGACAGCCATGGAGTTTACTGAGTTGCGGATTTTCGCTGCGCTCTCAGCCGGGCAGGCACCGGGCCCCGAAAGCTCTATCCTCAAGTGTCGCGGCTCGGAAATGCAGCAACGGGTGAGCGAGCTGGTCCTGGAAGCTGTGGGCGTTTATGGGCATCCCTTCATTGCCGATACCTTTGCCATATCAAACGAGCCGCGTCCCGGGTCTGACTACGCTGGCCCGGCGGCACCGGCCTATTTTAACTATCGCAAGACCTCGATCTATGCGGGCTCAAACGAGATTCAGCGCAACATCATCGCCAAACTGGTGTTGGGGCTTTAGCGACGTTTGCCGGAGCCTTTGAAGAGTTTGCGAAGATTATTGGCGGCACGGGAGAAGGTATTCCGCGTCGCTTCTTTTTTTGCAACACGGTCTTGGTCCGGCGCAGGCGCGCGCAAGTCATAGCCAAAAAAGGCGAGCAGCTCCATTTCCGGTGCCAACAGAGCGGAGATCAACTCAAAGTCGCTCGTGGTTAGAAGTCTTCGCTTGGGCTCATTCAAATCCGTCAGCGACCGCGCGGTAGTTCCCGAAACCGCATGAACACCAAAGGTAGCCTCAGTATCCAAGGAGCCTAGCTCTGGCAAAAATGTTTTGAGTTGGCTGGCCACCAGCAAGGGCTCGGTGGTCAGAGTTTCATAAGTAAACCAGGTCACATGTTTTCGGTTGCGGATCGTGTCGCGCTGATGGCTTGCGAACATGATCCAGCACGCGACCGCGTGGGCAATGCAATCGGTACGCGAGGCGCTTTTTGATAGATCCATGGGCGGTACATTGCTGCGCCGCGCCAGCCCTTCGATATGGGCATAGGGTTCGCGCACCATGGCGATGAAATAGGCTGGATCAAAGTGCTCTGAAATTTCTTCTGATCGAATGATGTTGGGGGGGCTTTTCTCAAGCCAGAGGGGTTTTGCCTCGTCCCAATGGCCTTCCCAAACTTCGCGAATGGCGTCCCATGGCAAAGATTGATCCGCCGTCCATGGCTCAAAGCGCATGACGTCGCGCACCGCCGGCACAAATTGTCCCTCGGTGGGCAGGTTTGAAACATTCGCTGAGGTCTCAAGCAGCCGCGTTAGAACGGTTGAGCCTGAATAGGGCGGCGCGAGGACAAAGACGAATTTGGCCATGAGCTAAGGTTATGCAGTCTTGGACGCGGCGTGCAAGCGCGGCGCGTTCACAGCATCAACGAATTTGCGTACATAGTCCGTGGCGGGCCGCTCAGTGATGTCGTCCGGCGCACCAACTTGCGCCACCGCGCCGTCTTTCAGCACCGCGATCCGGTCTCCCAAGGCTAAGGCTTCACCCAAGTCATGAGTAATAAAGACGATGGTCTTTCGCAGGTCCTGTTGTAGTTCAAAAAGCAATTCCTGCATTTCCCGGCGGATAAGGGGATCAAGGGCCGAAAAAGGCTCGTCCATAAGCAAGATGTCCGTTTCGGTGGCGAGCGCGCGGGCAAGGCCCACCCGCTGGCGCATGCCGCCGGAGAGTTGATCGGGGCGAACGGTTTCAAAGCCCTCCAATCCGACGCGGGCAATCCATCTCTCTGCGCTTGCTAGGCGTTCCTCTTTGGGGATGCCCTTAAGCTCAAGGCCATAGGCCACATTGGCGGCAACGGAGCGATGGGGCAGAAGCGCAAAACTTTGAAACACCATGCTCATGCGGTTTTGACGAAAAAGGCGCAAGGCGGCGGAGTCAAGCCCGGCAAGGTTCTCCCCGTCAATGCTGACGCTGCCAAGGGTTGGCTCGATAAGCCGATTGAGCAAGCGCACTAGCGTGGATTTGCCGGACCCTGACAACCCCATCACCATGAACAGCTCGCCTTTCGCAATCTCAAGCGCGACTTTGCGCAAGCCCACAATCATGCCGGTCTTTTCGCGAATTTCATCTTTTGAGGCACCGTCTGCCAGCAGCGCCCGCGCGTCTTCGGTCTCCGCGCCAAAAATTTTGGTGACATTGTCGAGCTTGATCATGACGCGGCACTCCGCCTGTCAGTTTTGGCGCCATAACCTTGGGTAATGCGGTCAAGCACAATGGCCAGCGCGACGATGCCGATGCCCGCCACAAGCCCGCGCCCCACATCAAGGCGCTGAATGCCAAGCAAGACCTCTTGCCCAAGGCCGCGCGCGCCGATCATGGACGCCAGCACGGTCATGGAAAGCGCCAGCATGGTGGTTTGGTTGATGCCCGCCATAATGCTGGGCAACGCCAACGGCAGCTGCACCGTGCCGAGTGTTTGTCTTCGTGTGGCGCCAAAAGCTGTGGCGGCTTCCACGACCTCTTTGTCCACTTCGCGAATACCAAGATCAGTCAAGCGAATGAGCGGCGGCACGGCGTAGATAACCGTAGCAAAAAGCGCAGGCACTTTGCCGAGGCCAAACAAAAGAATCGCCGGGATGAGATAAACAAATGCCGGCATGGTCTGCATGGCATCAAGGATGGGCCGCATTAGCGCGCGCGTGATGCCGCTTAAGGCCATGGCAATGCCGACAGGCAGTCCGATCAGTATGGCGACCATCGTTGCCATGAGCATCAGTGCCAAGGTTTGCATGGCTAGATCCCAAAGCCCCAGAACGCCAATAAGCAGCATGGCGACCACAACACCGATAGTGGCGCTGATTCGCCTTGTGGCATGAAAGGCGAGGGCACCGATGAGCGCCAATATGAGCCACCAAGGGGTGTCGCGGAGCAAGGCTTCAAAACGCACGAGCACAAACAAAACCGCGTTGGCAGCGGCTTCAAACTCATCGCCATAGGAGCGCACAAGCCAATCAACAAAGTCATTAATGGCGTCTGCCAAGGGCAGGTCGAGGTCTGGAAACATGAGGTAAAGGCTCCCGTCTTGCCACATTCAACCATGGGGGGCAGACTGAATGCAAAGCTTGCTCGGGGGACGCGATGACCGAAGTCGAATTTCTGAATCTCAATGCGCAAATACTTGAAGCGGCGGGAGCCGTGACGGCGACCTCGCTGACGCTGATCTTTGGATACTTGGCCGGGCTTTATTTCTTTCTTGGCCGCGCGCCTCGAACGATCCGCATCTTGGGATTTGCGTTCATGACTATTGCCCTGGCCTGGAGCTGGGCGGGGCAAGTGGGGATTGTTCAAATTGTGGAAAGCGCGTTTGGGCGGGCTGACATTGCCATCTCGGAAGGTGCCACTTACGTCTATCTGACGAATGACCGCCTATCGTTCTGGATCAATTGGATGTCAAACGCGCATGTCGTGATGAACGTTGTATTTATTTTTATCTGGCTCTCGTTCTTGTACGCCACGTTCTTTTACAACTGGCGCCGTCACGATCTGCCGCAAAGTCGGGGGTAAGACTTAGTCCTTGCCCACCTCAAAGAACTTCATGGTCTGCTCGCCGCCTTGCCAATAGGCCTTGGCACCTGCGTCATCGGTAATGGTGTCCCAGGCATCGCGTACCGCTTCCACCGTGAGGCGTTCATCGCGGCCCACATAAGCGCCGCGCGTCTCGATAATCTTTGACACCGCAAAGACGCCAGCACCGGCGGCAAGGATAACGCCGTTGGGGGCCTCTTCTGAGCACAGATACACAACCCCAGGGGTGACAAATTCAGGCTGAAGCAACGCCGCGGCTTCTGGCGGCAGGATGTCTTCGGTCATGCGCGTTGCGGCCACAGGGGCCACGGCATTGACGCGGATATTGGCCTTTTCGCCTTCAAGTTTTAGCGTATTCATAAGGCCGATTTGCCCCAGCTTCGCCGCACCATAGTTGGTCTGGCCAAAGTTGCCGTATAGGCCCGAGGATGAGGTCGTCATCACCACCCGGCCATATTGCTGTTCGCGCATCTGGTTCCAAAACGCGCGGGTGACTTTCACCGCGCCCATCAGATGCACATCAACGACAAACTCAAAGTCTTCGATGGTGACTTTGTGGAAGGTCTTGTCGCGCAACACACCCGCATTATTAATGAGGATATGCGCAGCGCCAAAAGCATCATTGGTTTGGCTGACGAGATTAGCGACGCCTACGTCATCGGTGACCGAGGAACCATTGGCAATGGCCTTGCCGCCGGCCGCTTTAATTTCCGCAACCACTTTGTCGGCGGCGTCGGAGGAGCCACCTGTGCCATCGACAGATCCGCCAAGATCATTGACCACCACGTTGGCCCCGCGCTTGGCGAGCTCAAGAGCGTGGCAGCGTCCA
>JAJFIK010000077.1 GCA_021775005.1 Rhodospirillales bacterium | reverse complement strand
TTGGACAATCGCCCGCTCAAGTTCGAGGAGTGGGACCTGATGCGCCCGGCCTCGGTGCATGTCTCCGCCACCCCCGGCAAATGGGAGATGGAGCGCACCGAAGGCGTGTTCGTGGAACAGGTGATCCGCCCCACCGGGCTGATCGATCCGCCTGTGGAAATCCGCCCCGCTGGCAGCCAGGTGGACGATCTCATTGCCGAATGCCGCAAAGTCACCAAACAAGGCTACCGCATTCTGGTGACCACCCTGACCAAGCGCATGGCCGAGGACCTGACCGAATACATGCACGAGCAGGGCTTGCGTGTGCGCTACATGCACTCAGACATCGACACCATTGAGCGCATTGAGATATTGCGCGATCTGCGCCTTGGCACCTATGACATTCTCATCGGCATTAACTTGCTGCGCGAGGGGTTGGACATTCCCGAATGCGCGCTGGTGGCGATCCTTGATGCAGACAAAGAAGGGTTCCTGCGCTCAGAGACGTCCCTCGTGCAAACCATCGGCCGCGCCGCGCGCAACGTGGACGGCAAAGTTATTCTCTATGCGGATAAAATCACCGGCTCCATGGACCGCGCCATGAAGGAAACCGAACGCCGCCGCGCCAAGCAGGAAGAATACAACGCCGCCAACGGCATTACACCGGCAAGCATCAAGCGCGACATCAGCGACATTTTGGGCAGCGTGTATGAGCGTGACCACGTGCAGGTGGAATTGCCAATGACAGGGTTCGCGGAGGACGGCGAGGCCTTCGTGGGCCATAACCTTCAGGCGCACATGAAGGGGCTTGAGGAGAAGATGCGCGCCGCCGCGGCGGATTTGGAATTTGAAGAGGCCGCACGGCTCCGCGACGAGCTTAAACGCCTGCAGGAAACCGAGCTTGCCCTGCTGGACGACCCGTTCGCCCGGCAAGAGGCCATCCGCCAACGCACCGGCGCGGATTCTGGGTCGGCGGGCAAAGGTCGGGGCGGCAGACGCAAAGGCGCCTCAACCGGCGGCAAGGCTGGCAGTGGCAGATGGAAGAAAAGGTAGGGGGGGATGTGCCTACGGTTGTGTAAGCGCCAAAATCATGTCTAGAGTTTTTTCAATATGCTCAAAATCTTGCGTGCCGTTGAAGAACTGTTGGATTACGCCTCCTGCTGACACAGGTGATTTGAGGCAGTCTTTCATCTTTATTGAATGCATCCCGGCAACAGTCGTCAACGCCTTGTTGTACCGCTCCGTTCCCACAACAGACTCAAGATAGGTTTCGAGATTGCCATCAAACGCTGCGTGCCGCGAGTGGACCTTACATGGCCAGTCCTCAGACTCGATTTCACCACACAAATTCTGCAATAACCGATTGTAATCTGCTTCGCTTTCTTGTTCGGAAGGTGACATGCTCTGATATTCAATGCGATCATTGTCGAAGATGACATATGTTGGAATGCCGACATGCTGAAAAATTGTCGTTGGTTTGTCCAACTTCTTTTTTCCTTCTACATTACAGATAGCAATTCCTTCTTTTGACGGACTAATCCCTCTTCTTTCAAAAAATGCCTCGAGAACTGCCCTATCGCCAGCTCCCTCTACCAACACCACTTTCTCAGCAAAGAAGCCTTCGACAATTTCTGGAGAGAAAACGTGAAGTTTTGCGGCATACTTATCCGCTGACCATGCCTTATCTGCAGGTAGGCCCTTCGCTTTCGCCGTTCGTTGCGAGCATTCATTAAGATCAATTCGCGTGACATCAATTCCATCCTGAGATGGCTTTCGCCTTGCAATTCTCAGATCGGAACAGTTTGGGAAACTTACGAACAAGGGGGAGTGTGTGACAAATACTGATTGAAACCGAATTCCTGTGCTCTTTGAAAATCCTTCAGCAAGCCCTCGCAATACATCTGAAAACAGCCTTTGCTTTGTTGGGTGTTGATAAATCTCTGGTTCTTCGATCGCAATAATAATGTCGCTTTGCGAACTCTCGAATGATTCTTTGGAAACCTCACTGGCTTGAACTTCTCGTTTTGCAATGAATTCAAGCACCGTGAGAATAATCGCTCTCTGCAACCCATGCCCGACACCGTCAATAGATGTCTCGAACCCCGCATCTTTCACTTTTATGTCGGGCGTGGGAAATTGAACCGGGATGTCTTCAATCGGGTTCCACGTCGCTAACAACTCTGATTTCGCGTAATACTTCTGCAGGATGTCTGTAAGTGACTGACTGATATTCTTGAGACTCTCTACATTGTTTGGGTCAGTCAGTTCTTTGAGCTGCTCTCGGGCGCCTTGAATGAACTCCTGATATTCTTTACGATTCTCAATTGCCTGCTCAGCCAAACTACTTATCAGTTGTTTGACTGGAGATGTCTTTGCGTTCTGGATCGCCTCCGCTGTATCGTTCACTGCTGGTACAAACACGAATCTTGTGTGCGCTTTTAATTGACCAAGCCCAACGTTTGTTGCGCCGCGAAACGCAGCAACAGTCTGTAGCTTAAGTTTGTTCTTGTTTGCATTTTCCCAACTTGCAAGGCGTTCTGGAATCTCATCCGCGCTTTTGACTGACGCCAGATCGTCGTACTTTTCCATAAGTTCTTTGTAGAGACTGCGAGCTTCTGTTTTCGACTCCGCATCTCGACATACTGTGAAATCTGGGTTGACATATGAATCAATGGAGAATGCGCCCGACGCCTTAGGATTCCCAAAATGAAAGGTTCGAGTCACAACAAGTTTGTCCCCCAACATGTTTGACTTCAGCAACTCTTCCTCTCGAGGCGTTAGGGAGCCAAATCCGATTCGGACTTTTATGGGTTCATCGGTATTTCTGTCGGAGAAGTCTGTTTCTACGACTCTCGCGCTTCCGTCGTAAAATAGTTCAACCGCTTTGAGGAAAGCAGACTTGCCCGAGTTGTTGTCGCCAATGACTGCTGTAGCTGGATCAAGAACTAATTCTGCCTTACGAAGTGCCCGAAAGTTTTGCACGTCGACAAATTCGATTTGCATCTTCGTTACCCTCGGTTGTGTAATGAACAATTATACTACCTTGCTGCAGGCAAGATTGGAAGGTGGCAACGCACTTCCCCATCATCGCCCAAACAAAATTGGGTCTTGCGGCCCGTCCCCCAAAACACCCCCAAACTATAGAATATGTATATTTTCGTTTATCGAGTTGACGAAAGGCGGGGATAGTCAAAAAACTTATGCCTGCTAAACAAGAGTGCTTATCCCCGCGCCGCCAAGCCTGAAGGAGCCACCATGCATCGCCCCGTCTCGACCTATGAGAAGATGACTTTCACCGGGCCGCTTTATGCCGCCGGGGAGGCAGGCCATGAGCTGACGCGGCCGGTTTATGTGCGCGATCCGGAAAGCTCTGACACGCCCAACGCTACGAGAGATGGGCCACCAAAACCAATTATTGTCATTCAGGAGCTGCCGGGGATCATGCCGGAGACGCTCAGGCTCTGCGATATGCTGAACGACGCGGGCTTTACGGTCGTGCTGCCGCATCTGTTCGGGCCCCTGGGCAAGATGTCCATGGTGGGCAATACGCTGCGCGTGCTTTGCATGCGGCGGGAATTCCACCTGTTCGCCAAAGGGGAGACCAGCCCCATGGTCAGCTGGCTGCGCGCCCTGGCCCAGCACATGAAAACAGATACGGGCGCGAAGGGCGTCGGCGCCATTGGCATGTGCCTGACGGGGAATTTCGCCATCTCGCTTATGGCAGATGGGGCCGTGCTGGCGGGCGTGGCGGCGCAACCATCGCTTCCCCTGGGCGGCAAAGACGCGCTGCACATGTCAGCGGGGGATGTGGCAGAGGTGCGAGAGCGGCTAGATGAGATCGGCCCCATGCATGCCTACCGCTTTGAGGGCGATACGCTCTGCCCCGGTGCCAAATGGAAGGCCATTGCCGAGGCCTTCAATGATGACGGCCAAACACGGGTGGAGCTGCACACCCTGCC
>JAJFIK010000076.1 GCA_021775005.1 Rhodospirillales bacterium | reverse complement strand
AGAGACCTATGAGTAATTCGGACGCAGAAAACGACATCGAACGGGGGGTTTATCAGACCCCCTCAAACGACGACGATTTCTACGATGACTATGACGACGAGGACGGCATTGGCCGCGGGCCAGTGATCGCCATCTTTTTTGTTATTCTCATGGCAGCCTTCGTGGGGGTTATCTGGCTCGCCTACAACATGGGTGTGCGCCAAGGGCAACAAGCCGCCCCTCCCATCATTCAAGCGTCAAATCTTCCCTTCAAGTCAGAACCAGATGATGCTGGCGGCCTGGACGAGCCGATTGATACGCCAAGTACCGTGACACTTGCAGGTAATGACCTGGGCGAAGACGTCTCCATTGGTGCCAGCGCGGAAGAGCCAATTGAGATCCCGCGCGACACCATCACGTTGGTGGGTAATTCCGGCGCGAGCGATAGCGCCGCCCCGATCGTGCCGCCCCCAACGGGCAATGTGGGCACGATAGAACCTGAAGTGGCCAGCGCCACGCCTGATATTATCCAGCCGGAAGTGGCAGTTCCAACGCAGACCGAGTCGGAGCCGGAACCCATTGTTGTTGCTCAGCCGACCGCCACACCAACGGCAAGGCCATCGGTCAATCCTGCTCAACCCTCAACCGATGCGGCGGGGCAGTTGATCATTCCGCGGCCATCAGCCCGCGTCCTTGATGCTGACGCCACAGAGAGTTTGACGAGGAATACTGCTGCACTGTCGGGGCCCAGCACCACAACAACAACGCAGCCCAATGCCACGCGCCCAGCAACGACACAGCCTGCTGTGGCGACATCCCAACCATCCACGGTGACCACAGCCCCGCAAACCGAAGGGCCACCGGCACCGGGGACGTCTTCATCGCGGCCCACCGCGGCACAAAACGCGCCGAGCGGAAATTTTGTCGTGCAAGTCGCAAGCTTCCCGGAAATTGCAGATGCAGATGCGGCCTGGCAAAGGTTGAGATCACGACACGGGGCCGTCATCGGCAACTCCGTGCAAGATGTGCAAACCGCAGACCTGGGCGACCGCGGAACATGGTATCGCTTGCGTATCGGATATTTTGAAACCCGCGCAGATGCCAATGACGTTTGTGAGCGACTTCAAGCCAACAATCAGGACTGCTTGGTGGTCTCGCGTTAACGCAGCTTCAAAGTCATTAGGAGGGGTGTAAATGCGTGCCGTAATATTCGGCTGCGAAGGACTTGGGTTGAGCGATTGGGAGCGGGGCTTCTTTCAGGAGGTTGATCCCTGGGGCTACATCGTCTTCCTTCGCAACATTGATAACCCCGGTCAACTCAAGCGCCTCACAGATGACATGCGCGACATTGCCGGCCGCGATGACGCCCCCATTCTCATTGATCAAGAAGGGGGACGGGTGGCGCGGCTCAAACCGCCACATTGGGGGAAATACCCCACTGGCGATATCTATGCACAACTCGCCAAGAACGACATTGGCGCGGCCTGCGAAGCCGCCGGGTTGGTGGTTCAAGTGATGGCCGCAGAACTCAAATCCGTTGGCATCAATGTGGACTGCTTGCCCATCCTCGACGTGCGGCAGGACTTTAGCCATGACGTCATCGGCGACCGCGCTTATGGCTACGACGCAGATACCGTCACCGCCATCGGTCGAGCGGTGGCAGACGCCCTGCTCAGCCAAGGGGTGCTACCCGTCATCAAGCACATCCCCGGTCATGGCCGCGCCAAAGTGGATTCCCACGATGAGCTGCCCATTGCGGAGGGGTCAAAGGCTGATCTGGCAGCAGTTGATTTTGCGCCTTTCAGGGCTCTTTCAGCCCTCCCCATGGCCATGACTGCTCATCTGGTTTATCCGGCTCTTGATCCTGATCACCCGGCAACCACTTCAGCGCATGTGATCAGCAGCGTCATTCGTGAAACCATAGGATTTAGTGGCCTTTTGATGACAGATGACCTCTCAATGAAGGCTTTGGGCGGGAGTTTTGAAGACCGCACGCGCGAATCGCTTCAGGCTGGCTGCGATCTCATATTGCACTGTAACGGCAGGCGCGATGAGATGGAGGCCGTGGCCAGCGCAACACCGGAGCTTGCGGGGCTTAGTCTTAAACGGGCAGACGACGCATTGGCTTGGTTTGGCCGCGTGGGGGAACCCGTGGACATCAAGGCAGCGAAAACACGCTTGGGTGAGTTGGGGGTTGAGGTGGAGTTCGCATGAGCGAAGATTTTGACGCGCCGGTTCGGACCGAGCCGGGCGGCGCGGATATTGATCAACTGGTGATCAACATTGAGGGCTATGAAGGCCCGCTCGATGTTTTGCTGGCGCTTGCCCAATCGCAAAAAGTTGACCTCACTAAAATATCCATCCTGCCACTGGTGGAGCAGTATCTCACGTTCATCACCGCTGCGCGGCATCTGAAGCTTGAACTTGCCGCAGACTATCTTGTGATGGCGGCGTGGCTCACGTTCCTCAAATCAAAACTGCTTTTGCCTGTTGAAGAAGACGATGAAGACGGCCCCTCTGCCGCAGAAATGGCAGCGCGGCTAGCGTTTCAACTTCAACGGCTGGAAGCCATCCGAGGCGTTGCCGCGCGGCTCATGGCGCGCGATCGCTTGGCGCGCGATACCTTCAGACGAGGCCAACCGCAGCAGCTCAAAGTCATCAAAACACCGAGCTATGAAGACGAGTTGATCGACCTCCTGCGTGCCTATACCAATCAACGAGTCCGCGCTATCCCGCGCGACTTCAAGATCCATCGCTCGCCGGCCATCGCCATTGAGGATGCCCGCCACCGCATTGAGGCGATGCTGGGGCGCATTCCCGATTGGAGTGGGCTGGAGCTTCTTATCCTGCCCATTGAAGACGGCCATACCGAGCAACACCGCTCTGCCATGGCGAGTACCTTTGCAGCCACCTTAGAGATGGTCCGAGATGGATTCCTGGATATCCGGCAAATGGGGAGTTTCGGACCGATTTTCGTCCGCAAGCGGCCGCCCAATGAATCTACCAATACGGGGCAATCTGATAATATGGGGGGTGACCAAAATGGGTCTCCAAGTTAGCACTGTCAACAAGATGTCCGATAAAGAAAAAGATAAACCAGCCGATAACGTCACCAAACTGCCTCAGAGCGGCTCGCAACATCTGCGCATGCTGGAGGCCATGTTGTTCGCCACCGCACGCCCCATTTCTGAAAAGGAGCTCACCGCGCGTATGCCCAAGGGCATAGATGTGGGGGCGCTGCTCGCCGAGCTGGCCGAAGCTTATGAGAAGCGCGGCGTGACCTTGATCAAGGTCTCCGACAAGTGGATTTTCCAAACCGCCGCAGACCTCAATTACCTCTTCCAAAAAGAGGCTGTTGAGCCTAAGCGCCTCTCCAAGGCTGCCATTGAGACGCTGGCCATCATTGCCTATCACCAACCGACCACACGATCTGAGATTGAAGAAATTCGCGGCGTCACCGTCAGCAGGGGCACCCTCGATCTGCTCATTGATCTGGGCTGGATTCGTTTGCGCGGCCGTCGGCGTACCCCGGGGCGGCCCATAACATTCGGCACCTCGGATGCCTTTCTTGAGCATTTCGGGCTTGAGAATGTGGCTGATCTGCCGGGGCTCGACGATCTGAAAGCCGCCGGGCTTTTGGATGCCAATCTACCGCCCAATTTTGCCGTGCCAGGCCCCCTTGATGAGCTGGCTGAGGACGAAGATCCCTATGTGGATGACCCCGATCAGGCTGAGCTTTTAGAGCCCTTAGAAGATGAAGAGGCAAATGAGCCGCAGGGCTAAACCTTGCAGCCAAGGCCACTCCCGTCTATCTAATTGAAAACCATTCGCAACTAGCCTGTGGGTCCAAGGGGATCAGGGGTGGCCGGAGATCTCATATGTCTGTGCCTCGTCTCAGTTTTGACAACGTCAGCCGCCGCTTTACCGAAGCAGGCGCGGGGGTCCATGACTTGAGTTTTGAGCTCAGTGCGGGCGAGGTGCTCTGCCTGTTGGGGCCCTCTGGCTCTGGTAAGTCCACGACCTTGCGCCTTGCTGCCGGGTTGGAGCGCCCAGACGACGGGACAATTTCTATTAATGGCCGCGCCGTTGCCACACACGGAAAATTTCGCGCACCGGAAAAGCGCAGCGTCGGTCTTATCTTTCAAGATTTTGCACTGTTTCCGCACTTAACAGTTTTGCAGAACATTCTGTTTGGCCTAAAGGGCCGTGAGGCGGACCAGGGCAAACGGATCGCCAATAGCATGCTCCAAAAGCTCGGCCTTGCCCCATTGGCGGATGCTTTTCCCAACACCCTTTCAGGCGGAGAACAGCAACGCGTGGCATTGGGCCGCGCGCTGGCGCCCAATCCGCGCGTCATGCTGATGGACGAGCCATTTTCCGATCTTGATACCCAGCTGCGCGATCAGGTGCGCAGCGAACTTCTTTCGTTGCTGAAGGAAACCGGGGCGGCGACAGTTCTCGTCACCCATGACCCTGAAGAAGCGCTACGGGTCGCTGATCGTGTCTTGCTGCTAAAGGATGGGCGCGAGCACCAAATTGGAACTCCGGAAGAGCTTTATTTCCATCCCGTCGATACCGACGTTGCGGCATTCTTCGGCGATATCAATATTATCCATTCCAAAGTGGTGGATCAGGTCGTGGTCACGCCCCTTGGCGAGGTGAGTGCAAACGGCCACCAGCCGGGGACCCAGGTAGAAGTTCTGGTGCGCCCGGTTGATATTCGTGTGGGCGACAATGGCATGGGATGCAAGGCGGAAGTGATCTCCCGGCGCTTGGCAGGCGGTGCCTGTTTGCTGGCGCTTCGGGTGGAAAACAGCGCACTGCCGGATCAAATTATCGCGCAAGTTGACGTGGATGGTGCCCCTCAATTAGGGGATCACATCCAAATTACGATTAATCCGGCTCATTCCCATGTATTTCCTTGCCGGAAACCCTTATGACGGCAACTCATTGCGGCGTAAGCTGGGGTTTGCAAGACTCAAGTAACAACCCTGGCAACAATTCAAGCATGGGGGCTTCGGCCTTCACGCAACATCTGATTAGGAAGGACAAGTAGACATGGGCATCCCAGGTTTATGGCAAATCGCTTTGGTTCTGGTTCTTGTTTTGCTTCTCTTTGGGGGCCGCGGACGCATCTCAAATCTTATGGGTGATGTGGCGCGGGGCATTCGCAGCTTCCGCGAGGGGCTCTCTGGTGAAGATGACGACGCTGCGGGCGCACCAATGCGTCAAGTTGAAGATGTTGAAACAACTGATGAGAACACCACGGCCGCCTCAGAAGACAAAAGCCAGACACCGTCCTAAGCCTTCAGGCGACTGGCGCGAGACATTATGCCAACAATCGGCTCCGTTGAATTATTGATCATTTTGCTTGTTGCGTTCCTCGTCGTGGGACCGCGTGAGCTGCCTGGCATGTTGCGCACGGCTGGTGGTTGGGTAAAGCGTATGCGGGTGATGGCGACAGAGTTCCAACACAATCTCGATGCGGTGGTGCGGGATGCTGATCTTGAGGATCTCAAAAACGACGCCCTCTCCATCAAGCGCGAGGCCGATGAAGTGCGCAATTCCATCAGCAAACCCTTCCGGGAAGCAACCACGCCGCTTTCAAAAGATGAACTGGCAAAGTCAAAACCAAAAGCGCCTGAAGGAAAACCCGGCGCATGAGCGACAATCAAATACCGGGGCAGATCGAAGGGTCCGCCGAAGAGCACATTGAAGAAAGCCGTGCGCCGCTGCTCGACCATTTGTATGAGCTGCGCCGCCGCGTGTTTCGCTCTCTCATAGCCTTCGCTGTTGCCTTTGTCGTTTGCTACATCTTCGCAACGCCGATCTATGAGTTTTTGGTGCAGCCTCTGGCAGATGCCTTTGGCGACGAGGAGGGGCGGCGGCTTATATTCACTGCGCCGCAGGAAACCTTCATCACCTATCTTCGCGTTGCCGCCTTTGGCGCGTTATGTGTGGCGTTCCCGTGGATATCGGGCGAGCTTTGGATGTTCGTTGCACCAGGGCTTTATAAGAATGAGCAGAACGCGTTCTTTCCTTATCTGATTGCAACCCCGGTGTTATTCGCGGCGGGCGCAGCGCTTGTTTATTATTTTGTCATGCCGCTGGTGTTCAAATTCTTTCTTGGATTTGAGAACCCTGGTAACGGCGAAGGCCTTCCTATTGAACTTGAGACCCGCGTTAGCGAATATCTAACGCTGGTGATGACCTTCATGTTTGCTTTTGGTCTCTCGTTCCAATTGCCTGTTCTGTTGACGCTCTTGGGGCGGGTGGGCATCGTAAATGCCCCTATGCTTCGGAAGGGCCGGAAATATGCCATCGTTGGCGTCTTCGCTGCCGCCGCGCTTTTGACCCCACCAGATCCCATCAGCCAAATCGGCCTCGCCTTGCCAGTGCTACTGCTCTATGAGCTCTCGATCCTGGCCGTGGCCATGATCCAGAAGAAGCGCGACGAGGAAGACGAAGCTGAGGCGCCATCTGGACCGCCATCAGGGCCCATCGTATAGAGTGCTCCAAAGCCGCTAACCCTGAGTCGTGAGACCCGTCCTATGTTTGATCTTCGAGCTATCCGGGAAAACCCGGACGTGTTTGACCAAGGCCTTGCCCGTAGAGGGGTGGAGCCTCAGTCCGCAGCAATCTTGGCACTCGATAAGACCCATCGCCAAGCGATCGGCGAGGTTCAGGAGATCCAAACTCGCCGCAACGATGCGTCCAAGCAAATTGGCAAGGCCAAGGCGCAGGGTGATGATGCCGCCGCGCGAAAATTGATGGATGAAGTTGCGGGCCTGAAGGACCAACTTCGCGACGGCGAAGAGAGAGAACGCGCCCTGGCAGCGGACATCCATGCATTGCTGGCGGCCATCCCCAACATCCCGCTGGACGATGTCCCAGATGGCACCGATGAGAACGCGAATGTGCTCAGCCATTCATATGGCACACCGCGCAAATTGAATTTCGAGCCCAAAGAACATTTTGATCTTGGCGAAGATCTTGGGCTGATGGATTTTGAGGCGGCGGCGAAAATGTCCGGCTCGCGCTTTGTTGTGCTGAAGGGCGCATTGGCGCGGCTTGAGCGTGCGCTGGCAAGCTTCATGCTCGACATTCACACAAGCAATTTTGGCTACGAGGAAATTGTCCCACCTGCTTTGGTGCGCGATGATGCCGTATTCGGGACAGGGCAACTACCCAAATTTGAAACTGACTTGTTTAAAACATTCTCCGTCGACTACGATAAAATTCAAGCCGACATGTGGGACGAGTTTCTTGCAGTGTTGAAGTCTGGTCTCTCAAGAGGAATCGGCCAAGACCAATTGATGCGCGAGGCCCAAGAGTGGGCCGA
>JAJFIK010000075.1 GCA_021775005.1 Rhodospirillales bacterium | reverse complement strand
TGGCCTCAAACCGGAGGCACCCATTGGCGCGTCTGATCTCGTATAGAGATGTTCTGCCGCTGACCAAAGACAAAGCGGTCTTTGAGCCATTTCTTTTGGCGTATCGTGCTGAATGCGGCTCGGATTTGGCACCATTGCTTGAAGATTGTCTCATCGGCGAATTCACCCCGTTCCTCGACCAGATGACGGTACTTGAAATCACCGGACCGGGTTGCGTCATCTACCGCATGTGCGGCACCCGCGTGGTCGAGCGGATGGGTGCAGACCCCACCGGCATTAACATGATTGAGCTTCTGCCGGAGGAATCGCAGGATGTCGTTTTCGCTCACATGGATACCATGGCAACTGTACCGTGCGGCAACTACGCAAGGTTTGACAGTTTCTATGAAGACGGGCGGTGTGTGGAGACGGAATGCCTGGCGCTTCCGGTCCGGTCCGCCACCAATGACGGCAAGTGCTTCATTCTCTCGATTTATGCCGTCGCGGGAAAACCCTTTGACGTATCAAAACCAGGGAAGGCGCTTCTGGGCTCCAAGTGGACCATGTCAATTTTTCTGGACGTGGGAAATGGCATCCCTGCGCACTTGCTTGATGGGACGGGCGCGTCGCAGCAGGCAGGATAGGCTTTGTTGCAGCGGGTTGAGTTGAAGTTGTACAGAATTGAACGCGGCTCCTTCGCATTTTCTCTCCGCATCCACAGCTGCCTTCTTGCGCCGCTTCTGCGGGAGCATGGCACGGCCGGGCCAACACCGCGCGTGTTCAGGTCCGGCAACTAAAACCGCACGCCAATGGCACCTAGCACCTGCAGATATACCCAATAGGCTGCACCTGTTGCACCTATGGCAATGGGGAAGGCGCCCCAAGGCGGCATTCCCGCGCGTAACAACAATGGCAGCACCGCCAAAAACACCAGCGATGGCGGGATCAACCACATGATGGATGTACTCAGTTGCGCTGTCCGCTCCGCATTACCTAATTCAACTTGAAGCCAGATGAGCGCGAGCAAAGACGTGAGCGGGATGGACGCCAGCAATCCGCCAAGCAGCAGGTTGCGCTTGCCAACTTCCGCGATGGTGACAACCAGCACGGCGGTGAGGAGCGTTTTCACAATCAGATAGATCATCTCTTTTTATCTCTCTCATGCCGCTTAGCCTTGTCATAGACATCTAGCAGATGTTTTGAATCCACTTCTGTGTAAACCTGTGTGGCGGCAAGGGAGGCGTGGCCCAGCAATTCCTGAATGGTGCGCAGGTCACCGCCGCCCGCCAGCAAATGCGTGGCAAAGGAATGGCGCAGCGCGTGGGGCGTCACACTATCGGGCAGTTGCAGCGCCGCGCGCAGCCGCTGCACCATCAATTGCACCGCTCTCGGGGAAAGACGGCCGCCGCGCTTTCCCAAAAACAACGGCCCCGCTGGGTCAACTTCATTGGACTGCTGCGTCAGGTAATCAGAAATCGCCGTGCGCACGGCAGGCAGCACGGGCACCACCCGATCCTTGTCGCCCTTGCCACGAATACGCAACGTCTCCCATTTGCTCCAAGCCTTTGAATTGGTAGTTTCTGTCCCCGGCGGCACGTTGCCGCGATTGAGCGACAGGGCTTCAGAGATACGAAGCCCGGCGCCATACAAAAGCGTCAACACCGCCACGTCACGCGCGGCGTTGGCATTGTCGTCGGCCAAGGCAATTAGATTTGCAGCCGCCTGCTCGCTGACGGGCTTGGGCACCGAATGGGGCAGCTTGGGTGCGCGGATGGCCTCGATAGCGGGATTGGTGCAAAGCCCTTCGGCGTCCAGAAAGCGGAAGAACCCGCGCAGTGATGACAGCGCGCGCGCCGCAGAGCGGGATTCCAGCCCTGAGCGCCGCAGCGCAGCGAGCCAACTGCGAAATTCCCGCGGGCTGAGGGACTTCAAGGTCTGAAGATCGGTGGGTGCCCCGTTGTGGCTCTGCAAAAAAAGCATGAACCGCGTTACGTCACGAGAATAATTTTGCAGGGTGTGGCGGCTGACTTGCTGCACGCCCACAAGGCTCGCGCGCCATTGGGCAAAGGCGAGCTTCACATCATCGCTAGCGGCGATGTCGGGATCAGGTGATTTTGCTATGCGGCGGGCAGACCCAGCCATGCGCGTACCTGTCGTTCAATCACGCGCGCAACAAATTCCAGCAGATCGACGCCTTGCTGCGCGTGAAACGTATCGGGCGAGTGGCTGCCGAAGGCCAAGAGCCCTGGCGGGGCGACGGGGCTGACGGCAAGCCGAATCAGCGCAAAGGATCGCACGTCTCGGGCATTGGGGCCAAAAATCGTTGCGGAGCCATGGGTGTCAGATTGCAAAAGCGACATCACGCCTTCGCCAAGGGCCGCATCCACCACGCATTCGGGTAGCACGCGCACGCCCATTTTTTCCACGGCGGTAAAATCATCAGAGCTTACATCGGGCTCTTCCACACAAAGCACCACACGGTCGATACCCACCAGCGGTCCCGTCTCTTTGGTGATCACTTGCACCATGTGCTCAAAATTGCGCGCCTCCAATATGGCAAGCACCGCGTTTTGAACTTGTGCGGCAGCGGCGGCATTGGCGCGCATGTTCGCTTGCGTCAGGTCCCGCTGCCGGGTGAGGTCGGCCATGTGTTGTTTGAGGCGATCAATGGCAAAGCGCTGCATGTCCGCCACCACACCATCTTCACTTGCAGCACCGGGGACGATCGCGGAAAGAAGCTCAGCATCGTCAGCAATAACGCCGGGATGGGCGCGCACATAGGCTTTGACGCCCGCTGCGGTGAGTTCATGTTCCACAGGTAGGTCAGAAGGTAAGCGCGTAAGACCGTCTATTGCCATGTGACCCTATTTACCCTTCAAAATCGATTGACCTGTAGCTTCCCAATCTTTGAGAAAGGCGTCGAGCCCCTTATCCGTCAAAGGGTGATGAATGAGCTGATTAAGTACTTTTGGCGGCACAGTGGCCACATCGGCACCCGCGAGCGCGGCATCGCGCACATGCAGCGGGCTGCGAATTGAGGCAGCGAGAATTTCAGTCTCAAAGCCAAAATTGTCGTAAATTTGCCGGATGTCTTCGATCAGCGCGATACCGTCCTCGCCAACATCGTCAAGACGACCCAAAAACGGGGAAATGAAACTTGCGCCGGCTTTTGCCGCCAGAAGGGCCTGATTTGACGAGAAACATAAGGTGACATTTACCATGGCACCACCATCGCGCAGGGCGCGGCAGGCTTTTAGGCCATCCATGGTGAGGGGCACCTTGACCGCAATGTTGCTCGCGAGTGACGCAAGATAGCGGCCTTCTTCGATCATTTTGTCAGCCGTAAGGGCCGTCACCTCTGCACTCACAGGACCATCGACCAGTTCGGCGATTTCCTTCACCACCTCGATGAAGTCGCGGCCGGTCTGGGCAATAAGTGAAGGGTTGGTTGTGACCCCGTCCAGCAAGCCTGTGCTCGCCAGATCCTGGATTGCCGCAATGTCGGCGGTATCGACAAAGAATTTCATGATGACCTCTTTTGACGGGCTCATAGCTTTGGCTCAAACTGCACCATGGGGGGCACGACCCCAAAGTCAAGAAACCAAATGGCCAGCGCGATAAAACCTTCACCCCTTGTGCAGAATTTGACATCCCGCGTGGCGGTGCTAGTGCCGTTGCCTGCGCCGGGGCCGTATGATTATCTCGTGCCAGAGGGGACGGACCTTCATCGCGGCGATGTGGTGGAAGCACCATTGGGCTCGCGCCATGTTGTAGGGTTGGTCGTAGGGCCCGGCACCGGGGAGGTGGATGAGGCCAAGCTCAAACCCCTTGCGCGCAAATGCACTGATCAACCCCTGCCGCTTGCCTTGGTTGAAAGCCTGGAATGGTTGGCGGCCTATACCCTGACGCCGCCGGGTTTGGTGATCGGGCTGGCGGTGCGCTCACAGGGTTATTTTGATCCCCCCAAAATGCGAAAACTTCTCCGCGTCACGGGTACAGAGCCTCCGCGCATGACGGACGCGCGGGGCCGCGTGCTTGAGACAGCGGGTGATGGTTTTGCCCGCACCGCGGCGGAGTTGGCATCTGAGGCCGGCGCGAGCGCTAGCGTTGTGAAAGGGCTGGTAGCAGTAGGGTCACTGCAAGTCTTCGAAGTTGCCGAAGATGAACCATTTGCAGTGCCGGATGCGGAACGGCCTGGGCCTAAACTTTCGGAAGATCAATCGGCCGCCGCCTTATCCTTGCGCACTTCCGTCAAGGCAGAGGCCTTTGGCGTTACCTTGCTGGACGGCGTTACAGGGTCGGGCAAGACGGAGGTTTATTTCGAAGCGGTCGCCCAAGCGCTTACTCAGGGCAAACAGGTTTTGATCTTGCTGCCGGAGATTGCCCTGACGGTTCAGTTTCTTGAGCGGTTTGAGGCGCGCTTTGGTTGTCGCCCGGCGGAATGGCATTCAGATTTGTCGTCCAAAGAGCGTCGCCATGTGTGGCAAAGCGTTGCCAATGGCTCAGCACGGGTGGTGGTTGGTGCGCGCTCGGCATTATTTTTGCCGTTCGGGGCGCTGGGTGCGATCATTGTCGACGAAGAACACGAAAAGGCCTTCAAGCAAGAAGATGGCATCATCTATCACGGCCGCGACATGGCCGTGGTGCGCGCGCGCCTGGAGGATTGTCCGATTATTTTTGCCTCGGCCACACCGTCGCTGGAAACCGTTTTCAACGTCGCGCAAAGGAAATTTACCCAACTGCATTTGCCTGATCGTCATGGCGGCGCACAGCTGCCGCAGATAGAAGCGGTTGATTTGCGCAGCCATAAACTTGCCAAGGGGGAATGGCTCAGCGCGCCATTGGTGGATGCGGTCAACAACGCCTTGGCGCGCGGCGAGCAGGCGCTACTGTTTCTCAACCGCCGCGGTTATGCCCCGCTCACGGTGTGCAACGCCTGCGGTCATCGCATGATTTCGCCGGAAAGCTCTACCTGGCTGGTGGAGCATCGCTATACCGGGCGGCTCATCGATCACCTCACCGGATTTTCGATGGCCAAGCCCAAGCTTTGTCCGACCTGCGGGGCGGAGGATACGCTTGCGCCCTGCGGGCCAGGGGTGGAACGCGTCGCCGAAGAAGCCCAAGCGCGTTGGCCCAAAGCGCGGCTGGCGGTGATGTCGTCTGATGTCATCCACAGCCCCGGCGAGGCGCAGGAGCTTATTGAGGCCATGACATTGGGCCAGATCGATATTCTCATTGGCACGCAGATGGTGGCGAAGGGTCATCATTTTCCGCAACTTACCATGGTGGGGGTGGTTGATGCCGACTTAGGGCTCAAGGGCGGCGATCTGCGCGCGGCCGAGCGCACGTTTCAGCTCTTGCAGCAAGTAGCAGGGCGGGCCGGTCGCGCCGAAAAGCCCGGCCATGTGCTGCTGCAAACCCGCATGCCGGAACATCCGGTGATGACAGCGCTGGTGGCGGGGGACCGAGATACCTTTGTGGCGGCTGAAATGGCAGAACGCGAAGCGGCGGGGATGCCGCCTTTTGCGCGGCTGGCAGCCCTTGTGATCTCATCTTTGGACCGGGCCCTTGCGGAAGAAACCGCCAATCTTTTGGCCCATGCGGCCCCCAATGCTCGCGGCGTGGACCTTTGGGGGCCCGCGCCCGCGCCCTATGCCATGGTACGGGGTCGGCACCGCATTCGGTTTCTGGTGCGCGCCAACCGGGATGTGAACTTGCAGGCGTATCTCAGCGCTTGGCTTGGTTCCGCGAAAATCCCCGCCAAGGTGCGCGTGAAAGTTGATATCGACCCCTATTCCTTTCTCTAGGCTTGTTGTCCTGTGACAGGTGCCCGTTGCGACGACCCCCAGACGGGGTTAGGCTTTTCCCCTGGGTGATATTGTCGGGTGAATTTGGGGTCAGGTCATGCGGTTTTCCAAAAGCGCAAACAAAACTCATACAGTACGGATTGATCAATCGCGTGGGGGCTTGAAACAGGTCTCCAAACATCGCAAAGGCGCGCCGGGCCTTCGCTTGGGCGTGCTCAGCCGGGTAGCAGGTGCGTTTCGCAAACGTAAAACCATTAAGGCCTTGCCCGGCACGGCGGCCCTTACTGCCAACAAGGCGCACATCAAGACCGCTGCCTATAAGCAAACGCGGCTCGGTGATCAGGAGATTAATCGGGCGCTGGGCAATCGCTTTGGTCGCAAAGAAAAGCGTCTTGCCAAACAAGTACGCGCGCCGCGCGGGGTCGGGTTAGATAATCGAGTGGAGTAAAGCAGATGAGTGAGTCGGTTTTTTTGGGGATCACACCCGAGGAAGTGGTGGACATGTTGCAGGCCGAAGGTTTGCAGGCGCAGCTTGAGTCCGCTGAAGGCGAACCCTTGATCCAGGCCGCGACGTCAGGGCGTCAGTTCATGATCCTTTTTTACGGCGATCAGCATGAGGGCCGTTTTGGCTCGGTGCAGTTCTGGGCCGGATTTCGTGATGGGACCTTCACCGCCGATCAGCTCAATCTGTGGAATCGCAAGCGCCGTTTTGCCAAAGCCTGGCTTGATGATGAACGCGACCCGCATTTGGAGATGGATCTGGTGACCGTGGGCATCACGCGCGAGTTCTTTGCCTTTAATCTGCGGCTTTGGTCGCGCGCGCTGGCTGAGTTCTAGATCGTCTCGCCCGCCCCTCTGGCACCCGGTCGAAGCCCTCCCCCCCACCGATGGCTCAATCCTGCCGTTTTGACCGCAATCAGGCCGCAATCGTGGCCGCTTGGGACTTCATCGATGGCGGCCCACAGGAGCGATTGCCAGGCCTTCGAGGGCCAAATCCACAGCAAAATTAGGGGGATCTCCCTGCGGCGGATTGGCAGGTTTGTGCGTGTTGCGCCCCTGAAATGCCTATGCTACGACCCACGCGAAAATTGCGGGGCCGGGCGTTATTCCTCCCCATTTCTTTATCCTCCAAAGGACAACTTCTAGGTCTTCCAAGGCCAAGAATGTCTCGGCGGAACCAGGGGCTTTTGGTCCCTGCCTCAAAGCGGACGAGCGATCCTTCAGTGTCAGATCAAAAGCCCATTCTTGGCGGAATTGCCGAACGCTATGCCACGGCGCTCTTTGAGCTGGCAGAAGATGCGAACGCCCATGATCAGGTGAACGCCGATCTGAGCGATTTGCGCGCTATGATCGAACAAAGCCGCGATCTTTCTAATTTCATTCGCAGCCCGCTCTTCAGTCGCGACGAACATACGCGCGGTCTTGGCGCTATTCTTGACCAAGCCGGTGCCAGCGCACTGACGAAACAGTTTGTCGGCACCGTGGCGCAAAAGCGCCGCCTTTTTGCACTGGTGGATATAATCCGCGCGTATGGTCAAATGCTTGCCAAAGCGCGCGGCGAAGCAACAGCGCAAGTCATCAGCGCGCATACGTTAAGCGCAGATCAACTTTCCCGTCTTGCCGAAACGCTGAAAGCGCAACTTGGCAGTGACGTAAGCCTTGAAACATCCGTGGATGAAAGCTTGCTTGGTGGTCTGGTTGTCAAAGTTGGCAGCCGCATGATCGACAGCTCCATCCGCACCAAACTTAATCGTCTTCAACTCAACCTGAAAGAGGCGTCCTGATGGACATTCAGGCTGCGGAAATATCCGCCATTCTTAAAGACCAAATCAAAAACTTTGGCACCGAAGCTGAAGTCACCGAAGTGGGCCAAGTGCTCTCCGTCGGTGACGGCATTGCCCGCGTCTATGGGCTCGACAACGTCCAGGCGGGCGAAATGGTCGAATTCCCCGGCGGCATTAAGGGCATGGCGCTGAACCTGGAACGCGACAACGTCGGTATCGTGATCTTCGGTGAAGACCGCGCCATCAAAGAGGGCGACACGGTCAAGCGGACCGGCGCTATCGTGGAAGTGCCGGTGGGCAAGGGTCTATTGGGCCGCGTCGTTGACGCGCTTGGTAATCCTATCGATGGCAAGGGTCCCATTGAAGGGGCTGAGAACCGCCGGGTGGACGTCAAAGCGCCAGGTATCTTGCCGCGCAAGTCCGTGCACGAGCCGGTGCAAACGGGTCTTAAAGCGATCGATTCGCTGATCCCCATTGGCCGCGGCCAGCGTGAGCTGATTATTGGTGACCGCCAGACCGGCAAGTCCGCCATCGCCATTGATACCTTCATCAATCAGAAGGACATCAACAAAGCGGGCGACGATTCAAAGAGCCTTTACTGCATCTATGTGGCTGTCGGGCAAAAGCGTTCGTCGGTGGCTCAGCTTGTGAAGACGCTGGAAGAAAAAGGCGCGATGGAATATTGCATTGTCGTCGCCGCTACCGCATCTGAAGCAGCCCCGCTACAATTCCTGGCACCATTTGCTGGTTGCGCCATGGGCGAGTACTTCCGCGACAATGGCATGCACGCCGTCATCGTTTATGATGATCTGTCCAAGCAGGCTGTTTCTTATCGCCAGATGTCGTTGCTTTTGCGTCGTCCTCCAGGCCGTGAAGCCTATCCGGGCGATGTGTTCTATCTTCACTCGCGCCTGCTCGAGCGCGCTGCCAAGATGAACGAAGACAATGGTTCAGGGTCGCTCACGGCTTTGCCGATTATTGAGACCCAGGCGTCCGATGTGTCGGCCTATATTCCCACCAACGTGATTTCCATTACCGATGGTCAGATCTTCCTGGAAACTGATTTGTTCTACCAGGGCATCCGCCCGGCGGTGAACGTTGGTATTTCTGTAAGCCGCGTGGGCTCCTCAGCGCAGATCAAAGCCATGAAGCAAGTGTCGGGCACCATGAAGCTTGATCTGGCGCAATACCGCGAGATGGCGGCCTTTGCTCAGTTCGGCTCGGACCTTGATGCCTCAACCCAGCGGCTGCTCAATCGCGGTGAACGCCTCACTGAGCTTCTTAAGCAAGGGCAATACCAGCCCATGCCCGTGGAAGAGCAGGTCGTGTCAATTTTTTCTGGCACCAAAGGCTTCCTCGACAAACTCGAGACCGCCGACATTGGCCGCTATGAGCAAACCTTGCTGAGCCACGTGCGCTCAGACCATGCCGGCATTCTCGACGCTATTCGCACGGAGCAAAAAGTTTCTGACGATACTGAAGCCAAGTTGATGGACGTCATCGGCAAATTTACTGAGACCTTTGCTTAATGGCGAGCCTCAAGGACCTTCAAACGCGGATCACGTCGGTCAAGTCGACGCAGAAGATCACGCGCGCGATGCAAATGGTGGCGGCTGCGAAGCTGCGCCGGGCGCAAGAGCGCGCGGAAGCGGCGCGCCCCTATTCAGCGCGCATTGAAGGGGTCTTGTCCAACCTGGCGGCGAGCTTTGAAGGTAATCCTGGTGCGCCGAAACTGCTTGCGGGGACCGGCAAAGATGATGTTCATCTGCTGGTTGTTGCGACGGCTGATCGCGGGTTGTGCGGGGGGTTCAACACTTCCATTGTGCGCAAGGCGCGGGCGCATATCAAAGAACTTCAAGACGATGGCAAGCAGGTAAAGCTCTATCTCGTGGGCAAGAAGGGCAACGATGCTCTGAAGCGGCAGTTCGAAAGCATCATCATCGAGCGGCGTGATTTTCAGGGCGTGCGTACTGTGGGCTTTGAGCACGCGCAAGACATTGGCCAGCATATTGTAAAGCTGTTCAACGACGAAGAGTTTGATGTTTGCACGGTGTTCTTCTCCGAGTTTAAAACCGTGATGACGCAAATCCCCACTGAATTGCAGTTGATCCCGCCGCGGTTTGAGCACAATGACGATGCGGAAGAAATTGCCGCGACGCCATATGAGTATGAGCCTGATGAGGAAGTCATCCTCGCCAATCTGTTGCCGCTCAATCTCAACGCGCAGATCTTCCGGGCAATATTGGAAAATGCCGCCTCCGAGCAAGGCGCGCGGATGAGTGCCATGGATAGCGCTACGCGGAACGCAGGCGAAATGATCGATGATTTGACGCTGCTGTTTAACCGCACACGGCAATCCATCATCACCACTGAATTGATTGAAATTATTGCTGGCGCTGAGTCGCTGTAGCGATAGACGAAAGACTGAGGAGTTACATTATGAGCGATAGCCAAGCGGGCCGCATTACGCAGGTGATCGGCGCTATCGTGGACGTCGAATTTGACGGCCACCTGCCGGCGATTTTGAACGCCCTGGAAGTTGACAATCAAGGCAACCGCCTGATCCTCGAAGTGGCGCAGCACTTGGGTGAAAACACCGTGCGCGCCATTGCTATGGACTCATCAGAAGGCCTTACCCGCGGCACACCGGTCAAAGATACTGGCGATGCCATCAGGGTTCCAGTGGGCGAAGGCACATTGGGCCGGATCATGAATGTGACCGGGCAGCCTATCGATGAAGCAGGTGACATTCCCGCTGTGGAATATCGCCCCATTCACGCGCTGGCCCCTGCCTATGTGGACCAATCAACCGAGCAGGAAATTCTCGCCACCGGCATTAAGGTCGTTGATCTTATGTGTCCTTATGTGAAGGGCGGCAAAATCGGCCTCTTCGGCGGCGCGGGCGTGGGTAAAACCGTGCTCATCCAAGAGCTCATCAATAACATCGCCAAAGGTCACGGCGGCTATTCGGTATTTGCTGGCGTGGGGGAGCGGACCCGCGAAGGGAATGACCTTTATTGGGAAATGATCGAATCTGACGTAAACAAAAAGGGCGGCGGCGAAGGCTCGAAATGTTCGCTCATCTTTGGTCAGATGAATGAACCTCCCGGCGCACGCGCACGGGTCGGTCTTACAGGGCTGACTGTTGCTGAATTTTTCCGCGACCAGGGCCAGGACGTGTTGTTCTTCGTGGACAACATCTTCCGCTTTACCCAAGCCGGTTCTGAAGTGTCCGCCCTTTTGGGTCGCATCCCGTCTGCGGTGGGCTATCAGCCCACGCTTTCCACGGACATGGGCACGTTGCAGGAACGCATTACCTCCACCAACAAGGGCTCCATCACCTCAGTGCAGGCCATTTACGTGCCCGCCGATGACTTGACGGACCCCGCCCCCGCCACATCGTTTGCGCACTTGGATGCCACCACCGTGCTGTCACGGGCAATCTCCGAACTGGGGATTTATCCGGCTGTGGATCCGCTGGATTCCACATCGCGCATTATGGACCCCAATATTGTTGGCGAGGACCATTACCGCGTGACCCGCCAGGTGCAGCAAATCCTGCAGCGCTATAAATCACTACAAGACATCATCGCCATTTTGGGTATGGATGAGCTTTCGGAAGAAGATCGGCTGACCGTTTCGCGCGCCCGTAAGGTTCAGCGCTTTATGAGCCAGCCGTTCCATGTCGCCGAAGTGTTCACCAACACACCTGGTGTGCTGGTGGATCTTGCTGACACCATCAAGAGCTTCGATGGTATTTGTAACGGAGAATATGATCACTTGCCGGAAGCGGCCTTCCTTATGTGTGGCGGCATTGATGATGCCATCGCCAAGGCTGAGCGTATGGCTGTGGAAGCGGCTTAAGGCGGACAGGAACCATGGCGGACAAGCTGAAATTTGACCTTGTGTCACCAGAACGGCTGCTCTTTTCAGAACAGGTCGACATGGTAACCGTGCCGGGTACCGAAGGCGAAATGGGTGTGCTTGCTCACCACGCGCCGGTGATGACAACGCTGCGCCCGGGCATTATTCGGATCGAAAGCGACGGTAAAGAAACCGGCGTTTTCGTTTGGGGCGGGTTTGCGGAAGTAAACGCCTCCGGCCTCACGGTGCTTGCGGAAGAAGCCATGCCAATGGATGAGATCAATCTGGATGATCTTGGTCAGCGCATTAAAAACCTTGAAGAAGATGTTGCTGACTTTGAGGATGCAGATCGCAAAGAAGACGCCGCTGATCGCCTCTGGCATGTGCGGCAAATGTTTGAGGCCGCCCGGCGGGGCTAATCTTCTCCGAAGCACAAGAATTGAAACGCCCGTTGGTGACCCCAGCGGGCGTTTTCTTGTTATTGAGTAGCTGAGCATGCCAAACTTTGAGAAACGGCTGAGCTGGGAGGTTTAAGTCATGACTAAGTTCAAGCTACCAAAGGTGCTGGCGGATTTGGCCCAGGCTCGCAATGCTGTTCGGAATCACTACCAGGACGCTCTGACGGCGCGAGGCTGTAATGTGGAACTCAAATTCACGCTAGATGGTAACCTGGTGGGGGATATTGGGGAGGCGCTGGCGGTTCAGATGTTCGGAATCAGGCTTACGAGTTCTCGATCAAGTGAAGGCATTGATGGGTATCTTCCGGACACGGACAAAACCGTGCAGGTGAAGGCAACAGGAACAGGGCGTGGCCCGGGCTTCCGCGCTACGCGTATGAAGGCAGATTACCTGCTGTTCTTTGATTTGGATTTGGAAAGTTGCACAGGAGAGGTTGTCTTCAATGGACCTGAGCACTACGCCCGTGCAATGCTGCCCGATGAGTTTCCAAATCAACGTATCCTGACTAGTGCGCGGATCAGAGAGGCGGGGAAGTGTGTGCCGTTAGGTGAGCAAATTTCACCTATCGAGGATTAACTCGCTCGCAATTTCTCAATCACCGGGCGAAATTCCGTCACCACTTGCTCGTAGACACCGACCTTGAACGGCACCGCAAGGGCTGGCAGCTCCGCTAATTCTATCCAACGCCAATCAACAAATTCTGGGTGATGGACCTCTAAATCCACGTCGCTGTCTGCGCCTAAGAAGCGCAAGGCAAAATATTTCTGTCGTTGCCCACCCCATCGATTGACCTTTTTGCGCGCCAGAACCTCCGACGGCAGATCGTAATAGAGCCACTCTTTGGTTTCTTGGATGATTTCCGCTTTTCGTGTGCCCACTTCTTCATAGAGCTCACGCATTACCGCCTCGTGGGGGGTTTCGCCCTTGTCGATGCCGCCTTGAGGCAATTGCCAAGGGTAGGCGGGCACGTCTTCATCACCAAGGCCGGTTACCCGTTTGCCAACCCAGACCAGGCCAGCCGGATTTATAAGGGCAATACCAACATTGGGCCGGTAAGGCAGCCCAGCGGCAGTTCGTTTTTCTTCAGTCATGGAGGCTCAAACTTAGTTGCTCTCGGAAATCGTGACGGCTGTGAGCGGCGCGAGCACAAGGCCCTTGTCTTCTAGGGTCTCAGTCCAGCTCACGATCTCATCGACGGTCATCGGATAGGCAAAGCCGACCCCAATAGCAACCCCGTCGGCCAAAGCGGTCGCTTCAAGTTCCTCAAGGGCTCTGGTGATGCGCGCACTTTGTGGGCGCTGGTCGATGCGGCGATCAGCAACGGCAACGGCGCCGCCGGCAGCAAAGCCAAGACGCCGCGCCTGGCTGCGAGGGCTGGAGCCATCATCAAGATACAAAAGCCCGCGGGCGGTTAGGTCTTCCAAGACCGGGCCGAAGGCGGCCTCGTTGGCGGTGAACCGCGCACCTTGATAGTTCATCACGCCGACATATCCGGTGGCGCGGCCATAGAGCCAGGCGAGTTTGTCCGCGCGGTCCTCTGGGCTGTGGGAGGTCAGTAAGGTTGCCGGGCCGGGGTCGTTGGTGGGATAGTCAAACGGCTCCATGGGCGCTTCCAGCAGCACCTCATGGCCAAAGGTGCGCGCAATATCGATCCAGCGTTGCAGATTATCTGCATAGGGCGCGAATGAAAGCGTCACGTCTGCGGGCAGAGATTCAATGGCGCGCTGAGTGGCGTCCTCATTCAAACCAAGGCCGCCAATGACCAGGCTGATGCGCGGACGGGTGTCAGTGCGATCAAAGGGGCGCGCATAAACTTGTGCCGGGCGTCGGCCATCGGCAGCGACAATGGGAAGCGGGCCATAGGGCCCGCGCGTCACCAAGGCGGCGTTTGGCACGAGGCTGAGGCCTGCGGATGCAGCGGGGCGCACGCGCGGCGGTTCGGGCACGGCGGCTTCATCAACCACGATATCATACCCGTCATCAGCGGTTTCCACGACACGAATCACCGTGGCATTGCCGTTATCGAGGTCAGCATACTCAAGGTCTGATGTTGTGCCGGATGATTGGTCGCGGTCTTCCTGGCGTCCGCGCAGCACCACTGGACTTGCTGAAGTTCCTTCGAGCAATCTGAGCATGCTGTGATAATCCCAATCCTGGGAGTCCATGGCGACCTCAACGCGCGGGCTGCCGCCGTTCACGTCGCCAAAGAAGTGCAAGCCCAACGCCGCCACAAAAAGCGTCATCAGGATCGCAAAAAGCCCCAGCGCAACAGGATGCGCGCCGGACGGCTGCGGCGTGCGGCGAAGCTCAGAAAGGGGCGAGAGGCGCAAGGTGTTAACCATGGGCATTTTATGCCGTGCGCGACCCTAACAAAGGGTTTCGCGGGGCCGGTGATGGCACAAAAAAACGGCGACCCTGCAGCGGGCCGCCGTTTGGATGATTATCTCTTAAGGCTTTGTTAGTTCTGTTGCAGCGCGCCGGTTTCCAGCGTACCCGCCAGCATGCCGACAGCATGCTCTAACTGAAGATCACGGGGGTTGCCTTCATCATCCAAGGGGATTTCCATCTCCTCGCGGGTGGTGGCCAGTTCATCGCCTTCAGCGTCATCGCGGGCCTCACCATCTTCATTTTCAAGGTGACCATCCAGGTCAGCCTCAGTGGTGCGTTGCGCCCGCCGCGCGCCTGGGAACACCTCAACGTCTGGCACAATGCCCACGGCCTGGATCGAAGCACCTGATGGCGTGTAGTAACGCGAGGTGGTCAATCGCAGGGCCCCGTTGGCACCGCCGGAAAGCGGTACGATAGTTTGAACCGATCCCTTGCCAAAGGATTGCGTGCCGACGACGGTGCCGCGGGCATGATCCTGAATAGCCCCGGCAACAATTTCAGAGGCACTGGCTGAGCCACCATTGATGAGAACCACAACCGGTGCCCCATTAGTCACGTCACCGCGGCGGGCGTTGCGCCGATCAGTATCTTCAGGATAGCGCCCCCGGGTAGAGACCACTTCGCCGCCATCAAGAAATACTTCAGATACCGCAATGGCTTGATCTAAAAGGCCGCCAGGGTTGTTGCGCAGGTCCACGATGTAGCCAACGATGTCCTCATCCGCTTCCTCGGCAAGCTCACGGATGGCTTCACGGACGCCCACGCCAGCGCGCTCGCTAAAGGTTGAGACACGAATGTAGGCGATGTTTTCGTCATCCCCTTCCAAGTGCGACCGCACCGCTTGCAGCTCAATAATCTCACGCGTCAGAGTGACATCAAAGGTTTCAATATTGTCTTCTTCGCCGCGCTGAATGGTGATGGTAAGATCGGTCAGCGGTTCACCGCGCATAATGTCGATGGCTTCGCTCAAGGTCATGCCTTGAATGGCTTCACCGTCAATATGAGTGATGAGGTCGTTGGAGGCGATACCGGCGCGATCAGCAGGCGTATCATCCATGGGGGACACGACACGGACATAACCAAGGTCCTGGTCGAGCGTGACTTCAATGCCCAACCCGCCATATTCGCCGCGCGTTTGAATTTGCATTTCCTGAAACGCTCGCGCGGTCAAGTAACTTGAGTGAGGGTCAAGGCCCGCCAACATGCCGCGAATGGCATCTTCGATAAGGACTTCATCTTCAGTTTCTGTGACATAGTCAGAACGAACGCGCTCAAAGATCTCGCCAAACAGATTAAGCTGGCGATAGGTCTCAGTGGAGGCCGCGTTACTTGGCGTCGGCGCCGTTAAGCTAAATGAGATGGCGAATCCCAAAATGGCCGTTGCCAGGAATGTCGCGATATATGCTTTTCTCATGTTCCGTCCTGTCTCCATTGATCTTCCCTGAACCAGGGAAGGGGGTCGATCGGTATCCCGCCCTCTCGCATTTCGAGGTAGAGAACCGGCAGTTCAGAAGGTTCTTCGTCTGTAACCGCCCAACGCTGCACATTCAATGCCAAAGTCTCTGATCCCATCACGCCAACCGGCTCACCTGCCAGCAATTGCTGGCCCACGACCCCGTCGATCCGTGCAAGGCCCGATAGGAGGATAAGATAGCCGTCCCCGGGGGAAAGGATCAACAACTCCCCGTACCCTCGATAAGGGGCGGCAAACACAATCTCGCTATCAAATGGGGCAATAACAGGGGCGCCAGCGCGGGTTTCCAAGGCAATTCCTTGGCTATGAGTGCCTGGATCCAGGATATCGCCAAATCGCCGGAGGGGGCGGCCTACAACCGGCAGGCGAAGGGATCCCAGGGCTTCAACAAAACGATTGGCAAAAATGGGGGCCGGGGGCGCATCTGGATCAGGTCGCAAAGTGGGGCGGGCCTCACGAAAGCGGCGGCTAAGGCGTCCGATCAGCTCGCGCATATCATCGGCGGCGGCGGCAAATTCAGCGACCTGGGCGCGCTCGGATTCAACAGCAGCGGCGATGGCTGTGGCAAGGGCCGCGCGTTCAGGGAGCAGTTGATCAAGCTCAAATTGTTCTATGGCCAATTGTTCGCCGGTGCTGAACAGCAAGGCCTGCTCGGTTTCAATTTGATCGCGAAGGGTGGTCAAAGCGTCCAACTGGCGACGCAGGCCCGTGACCTGGGTTTCCAATTCCGGCACCACGGCTCCAAGCAACATGGCGGTGCGCGCAGCCCCCACGGCATCGTCGGGGCGCACCAAAAGGGCAGGCGGCTTGTTGCGCTCGACACTTTGAAGCGCAGCCAAAATATCAGTAAGGGCGACGCGGCGCGCATTCAAGTCTGCAACAATGGGGGCTTCCTCCAGACGCAGCTCTGCAATGCGATCTTCGATTTCCAGTAAGCGGATTTCCTGGGCCTGGACTTCAGCCACAATTTCAATGGAGCGCCGCCGCATTGCCTCCTGCTCAGCCAGAAGGTGCATAACCTCTGCTTCTTGTTCGGTGATCCGCGCCTCGCCATGCTCAACGGCTTGCTCCAGCTCATCAAGGCGCTCTGAACTTGTGCCATCGGATTGCGCCAGCGCGGCCCCGGAAAAGAGGCCCAATGAAAGGGCAATGACGGCTCTATTGCGCAGCACGATCGGGCTCGTTTTTTGAGGTCGCGCTTTCGGCCAGAAGCGACCGGCCCGTCATCTCAGCAGGTTGCGGCAACCCCATGAGCGCAAGCGCTGTCGGAGCAAGATCACAAAGGCTGCCATCCTTAAGTGCTACATCTGCAACGCCCAACACCACCAATGGCACTTCCAGGGTCGTGTGCGCTGTGTGGGGGTCGTTGCTGGCAGGGTCGCGCATGAGTTCCAAATTGCCGTGGTCGGCGGAAATCATCAGGGCACCGCCCGCCTGCGTCACTGCATCGGCAAGGCGCCCTAAGCAGGTATCAACTGTCTCCGCTGCTTTGATGGCGGCGGGCAGAATGCCGGTGTGTCCCACCATGTCCGGATTGGCGTAATTGACCACAATAAGATCATAGGTGCCGCTTTTCACGGCGTTAACCAATTCGTCGGTAAGCTCTAGTGCGGACATTTCCGGCTTCAGGTCATAGGTGGCGACTTTGGGGCTTGGCACCAAGTTGCGATCCTCACCGGCAAAAGTTTCCTCGCGTCCGCCGTTCAGGAAAAACGTGACGTGGGCGTATTTCTCTGTTTCGGCAATGCGCAACTGATGCAGACCGTTTGCCGCCACCCATTCGCCCAAAGTGTTGGAAAGAGGTTCCGTTGCAAACAATGCCGGGAAGTGGGAGTTCAGCGTGGATGAATATTCAACCATGCCTGCAAGGGCGGAAAACTTTGGTAGCCGCCGCTCAAATTCTGCAAAGTGTGGGTCCGCGGCCGCGGTCAAAATTTCGCGCGCCCGATCAGCGCGAAAGTTGATCATCAGCACGCCGTCCCCGTCCGCAATGCCTTCATACCCCTGGATCACCGTAGGCGTTGCGAACTCATCGGTCTCATGGCGCGCATAGGCATTGTCGATGGCGGCAGGGCCGTTTGGTGCGGTTTCGCCAACGGCTTCAACTATTGCGGTGTGGGCTTTCGCGATCCGGTCCCAATTGCTGTCCCGATCCATGGCAAAGTATCGCCCGGAGATAGTTGCTATGCGCACCGTCGGCGCGCCCATCAAGTCGCCTTGCAGTTTCTCCAAGAATCCTCCTGCACTTTTGGGCGGCGTATCGCGGCCATCAAGAAAGCCGTGGATCCAGACCTCAAGCCCGGCGGCAGCGGCGGCATTGGCGACCGCGACCATATGATCTTGATGGGAGTGCACACCGCCGGGGGACAGGAGCCCCATAATATGGACCGCACCGCTCACAGCTTTGACCTTGGCGATAAAAGCTTGGAGGTTTTCGTTTATGGCGAAACTGCCATTTGCGATAGCGGCGTCGATGCGAGGCAGGTCCTGCATCACCACCCGGCCTGCGCCAATGTTCATATGGCCCACTTCGGAATTACCCATTTGCCCGTCGGGCAACCCCACACTAAGGCCAGACGTTTTGATCCGCGCGTGAGGTGCGTGCGCCCACATGGCATCCCAATGGGGCGTCGTGGCGAGGGCGATAGCGTTATTTTCGGTTTCATCCCGCAGCCCCCAGCCATCAAGGATGCAAAGAACCGTAGGGCGTTTGGCAAGGGGTGATGTCATCTGTCTTCCTGGCTATATCTGGGCTTGAAGATAGGCCGTTGGGCCTCTCGCGTCCACGCGTTGTATGTCCGGGCGGGGGTCAATCACCGCGATGGTAGGGATGCCCAGAAAGAATACTCAGCCCGCGGTAGATTTGCTCAGCCAGCATGGCGCGCACCATCATGTGAGGCCAGGTGGCTTTGCCAAAGGAAAGAATCTTGGTGGCCTGGGCACGGAGGGTATCGCTATGGCCATTTGCCCCGCCAATGAGAAAGCACAAAGAGGGTGCGCCATTGTCCCGCGTGCGTGCCAGCATCTGGGCAAAGGCGTCGCTGCTCATGTCCTGGCCGCGTTCATCAAGGGCAACAATCACGCTGCCGGGGGGCACGGTGCCCAACAGCAATTCTGCCTCGCGCGCTTTTAACTGATCGTTTGGCAATCGTTTGCGCTCTTCCACTTCGCGCAAGTCGATGGCGCCAAAACCCAGCGACCCACCCGCCCCGCGCGCGCGGGTGAGAAACATCTCAGTGAGGTCTTTTTCTGGCGACGGCTTGGCGCGGCCAACGGCTGAGATCAGGAGCTGCATGGCTTGGGCTAAACAGGCTCTTCCGTCGGCGCATCAACAGACCACATGCGCTCAATCTTATAGAAGTCGCGCACTTCGGGACGGAACACATGTATCACCACGTCGCCGGCATCCAGCAGCACCCAATCGCAATGGGGCAGGCCTTCCACGCGTACGCGTCCCGCGCCCGCCTCTTTGAGTTTGCGTTGCAAGTGATCGGCAATTGCGCCCACATGCCGTTGACTTCGCCCGGTGCAAATGACCAACGCATCGGCCATGGCGCTTTTACCGCTTAGGTCGATTGTCACCACATCTTGAGCTTGGTCATCGTCGAGGGAGTTGAGGATGATCGGAAGAATTTCGTCCCCACTGGGGCCTTTTACTTCCGCTTCGGCCAAGGGCGTGTCGCCGTCTTGGTCGGGATTAGGCTGTAGTGCCAGCTTTAACTCCTTGAGGTCATGGCCGCATATCTATGTCGGCACAGGGTCTGACCTAGTTATTCTAACATGGCTTAGCGGCCATGCCCAATACTGCCATTGCCGCAAAGCGTCGCGGGCTATGGCAGCACGAGATAATGCAAAGAAAACAGATTATCGGCGTCAGTCCACACTTTTTGACGTTCAAACCCGGCCTGGGCGGCGATGGCCTGAAAGCTGTCCGGGGTAAATTTGTGACTGTTTTCGCTGTGGATCGTCTCGCCTTCAGCAAAGGCGAAGGATTTGCCGCTGACTTCAATGGTGGTGGCGTATTTGGCCCGGAGGTGCATTTCAATCCGATGGGCGTCTTTGTTATAGCGCACCTCGTGGGCAAAGGCGTCGCGGTCCAGCTTCGCCCCCAGCTCAACTGTCATGCGATCCAGTACATTGAGATTGAACTCAGCCGTCACGCCACCGGCGTCGTCATAGGCTGCAAGAAGCCGCGATTCGTCTTTTTGCAGATCCGCGCCAATCAAAAGTGCGCCCCCTGACCCCACAACTTCGGCAATGCGGCGCAGGATGCGTGCGGCCGTGTCGGGGGCAAAATTGCCAATGGTTGAGCCCGGCAAGAACCCGAGCTTGCGGCCCTTCCCGAAAATGGCCTTATCCGGCAGCGTGATGTGCTCTAGAAAGTCAGCGCAAACCGCGCCGATTTTTACATCCCGATAATCTTTGGCAATGTCGGCGGCAGCGGCCAACAAATGCTCGCGGCTGATATCGATGGCAATGTATTCCGCCGGTCGATCCAAGGCATCAAGCAGTTTGCGCACTTTCCAACTTGAACCCGACCCCCATTCCACCACAACGGCGTCCGGCCCCGTAAGGCTGGCGATCTCTGGCCCGATGCTATCGAGCAAAGCCAGTTCCGTGCGGGTGACATAATATTCCGGCGTACGACAGATCTCATCAAACAGTGCCGAGCCTTTTTGATCGTAGAAGTATTTTGGTGAGATTGATTTGGGCGATCGCGCCAAGCCCGCCAAAGTGTCTGTCAGGAAGTCGCCCGTGGACGGCTCGTAGTCTGCAAAATAGTGCAGATGTTTCTCGTCGCTTTCGTGTGGCTGCCTGGTTTCGGGCAATAAGGTCATATGAATTTGCGTCCCGGCGGGTTTTTTGAATCAGTCTTGGGTGATTGAGAGGCGGCACCATAGGGGGGGAGGCCGCTGGGTTCAACGCTTGACCGGCCATTTGCCTTTTGCGCGGATTTCGCTGGCAGATTGGGGGTGACGCGGGGTTTCAAGGAAGACCCAGGCGGGCGCGGGGGCCCCCGCTAATTGCTTGGCTTTGGCCTCAGTCCATTGGGATTTGGCGAAAATCCGCGCTGCCTCCTCCGAAATGGTCGCCTCCTTCTGGGGCGTGCGATCCAATATGGCCACGGGAACCAATTGCATCAGATCCTGCCAGCGATGCCATTGGGGCAGTTGCTGCCAATTATCTGCGCCCATGAGCCAGACAAAATCGACACGCGGCCCAAGCTTCAAAAGGGCTTCCACCGTGTCCACGGTATAGCGCGTGCCAAGGGTGCTCTCCAGATTTGAAACTCGGATGGCAGAATGCGTGGCAATTTTTTCGGCACTCTCAGTGCGCGCTTCAAGCTCAGCCATCTCAGCTTTGGGCTTCAGCGGGTTTTGTGGCGAGACCAGCCACCACACTTGGTCCAGGCCCAGGCGCTCCAGCGCTTCAAGAGTGATGTGAAGATGGCCCTCATGGGCAGGATTGAACGAGCCCCCCAAAAGCCCAATGCGTGCATGATCTGAAATCGGCTCGCCCATTAGGGCGTCCAAGTCCGGCGGCAAAGGTGTGTTTAGGGGTGCCACTCGACCTTTTCCTCCGGGCGTTTCTTCGCTGCGCGTTCGCTGCTGATGATGCGGTAGAGCACACGTAAGACCTCGCGGGTGCCTTCGCCGGAAACCCCCGATAGGCGGTACACGGATGATCCGCATGCTTCTTCAAGGGCCGCGGCGCGTTCTTCGATCACGTCAGGTGTCAAGGCATCGACCTTGTTGAGCGCCACAACCTCGCGCTTCCGCCGCAGGCCATGACCATATTCATCCAGCTCATGACGCACCGTGCGATATGCTGCGGCCACGTCTTCAGAGGTGCCGTCCACCAAATGCAGCAGCACGGTGCAGCGTTCCACATGGCCCAGAAAGCGATCACCAAGGCCGGCGCCTTCGTGCGCCCCTTCGATGAGGCCGGGAATGTCTGCGATGACGATGGCATCATTGTCGATAGGCACAGTGCCAAGGCCGGGATGAAGTGTCGTGAAGGGGTAATCCGCAATCTTTGGCTTGGCCGCGCTCACCGCCGCCAGAAAAGTTGACTTGCCAGCATTAGGCAAACCTACAAGCCCGGTGTCGGCGATGAGTTTCAGACGCAGGAATATCGTGCGCTCCTCACCGGGCAGTCCCGGATTGGCATGGCGCGGGGCCTGATTGGCGGGTCCCTTAAAATGGGTATTGCCAAAGCCGCCGTTGCCGCCGCGCGCAAGCAGGACCTTGTCGCCAATATGCTCAAGATCAGCAATAAGAGTTTCGCCGTCATCGTCAAAAACCTGCGTGCCTTCGGGAACGCGCAAGATGGCATCGGCGCCATTGGGGCCGGAGCGATTGCGGCCCATGCCATGGGTTCCCGTGGCACCTTTGTAATGCTGCTGGTAGCGGAAATCGATCAGGGTGTTGAGGCCATCCACCGCTTCCACCCAGACGTCGCCGCCGCGGCCGCCATCGCCCCCGTCCGGGCCGCCGAATTGGACAAATTTCTCCCGCCGGAAGGAGACACTTCCGCCGCCGCCATTGCCGGAACGGATATAGACTTTGGCTTGATCCAAGAATTTCATGGGCGGGTTATCTCAGGAAATGGGCAGAAAAAGCAATCCGTCCTGGCCAATGGCCCCGCCCGCACAACCACTTTTTCTAGCGCGTTATGCCATATGGCGCGAATTTGGCTTCAACATCGGGGTCGAGCTCGAGGGCACGAGCGATATCTGCCTCGCCTTGCTCTGTCTGTCCGTTGCGCAGATGGGCAATGCCTCGGCCGAAATGGGATTCCGGCAGTTGCGGGTCGTAATCGATCACCAATGAGTAGTCGGATATTGCCGCATCAAAATTACCTTGAAGTAGGTAGACCAGGCCTCGGCTTTCAACATAGATGGCATAGGTTTCAAGCCTCATAGCGGCTGTGCAGTCCGCTAATGCCTGATCCAAATCGATTCCCCATCGCGCATGTGCGCGGCACCGTTCATTCAGGTATATCGACGGATGGTCTGCGCTTTCAACCAAGACATCAAGGTCAGCGATTGCGCTTTCGAAGTTGCCCAATTCTTGGTTTGACTTAGCGCGTTGCAAGCGGGCATTCCAATGGTCTGACCTGATTTCGATTGCACGGGTAAAATCGACGATTGCACGATTCCAGTCTTCTTGCTGTTGGTACAAGCGACCGCGCGAGGCAAGGATAACGAAGCTGTCAGGTCGCTCTGCGAGATACTCTGTGTATTGATCAACTTGTTTGTCAAAAGCAAGACCATAAAGTATTGGTTCCTCGCCAATAGTGTCGATCGTCGTAGGATTGAGAGAGATCATTTCTTCGACGTTGCGATGAGCAAGGTCAAATTCACGTAGCTGCATATATGCATGTCCGCGGCGTCCGAGCATATCAAATCGCCTTAGGGGACTTGCCGTCGGAGTCAGCCGCAAAGCTTCGGTCAGGTCTGACACGACAGCTTCATAATTTGCCAACGCTTGGTTTGATATCCCGCGGTAGTAGAAGAAGTCGCCGCGATTTGGGTTGCGCTCAATGGCTTGCGTGAAATTATCGATAGCCCGGTCATGTTGTCCGTGGTCGGCCTCGATCAATGCGCGGTTGTAGTAGTAGGACGCCCCGAGGTCTTCAACATCCTTCTGAGCAGCAACCGATCCGATGCTTAGTAGCAAGATGAAAAATGCAAACCCAAGTCGCCGAAACATGGTCATTCCTCCGCTGCACAATTGGACAGGAGTTTAACCTTAGGTGGCACCATTGGCCAATGCACCGGACGCGTGAGCATCCGGTGCATTTTCCTACTCAGCCGCAATGGCGGGGTGATAAGCGCGCCACTTCTCAGCGCTAAGTTCCATTTCCATGGCGTCGACGTCATGGCTGCGGGCTTCACACCAGCGGCGGCCCTCGCCGGTATATTCAAAGCCGCAGCGCAACAGCACCCGCGCCGACCCCGCATTACCAATAAAGTGGCCGGAGGTGATGCGCGGCAGGTTCGCATCTTCAAACGCAAACTGAACCACGCGCGTTACCGCTTCGCTCATAAGCCCGCGGCCCCAATGGGGCTCACCCAGCCAATAGCCGATTTCCCATTGATCATTTTGATTGATCTCAAGGCTAACATTGCCAATGACGCCGTCTTGCGAGAGCGATTTCGGATAGAGACCAAAGGCGTATTTGGTGCCTTTAGCGACCTCAATCGACATTCGTTCAATCCAGTCGTGCGCGCCAGTTTCCGGATAAGGATACGGCACGCGACCAAGCCACTTCACAACATTCCAATTGTTGATCAAGTGCTGGGTTGCGTCAGCATCTGCAATGCTAGGGCGGCACAAAATGAGCCGCCTCGTTTCAAGCTTCAGGTCCTCTGTCTGAAGCATGTCGGCCTCCATCGACCCCGGTGCCCTCCGGGGAGGGGGGTAAGGGTCATGCGGGGAAGAAAAAAGGGAGAGATGGTAATCCATCTCCCCCTTCGGAACTTTTTGGATCACCACCTTCGTGGCAATCCTATATTGCCGCTGGTTATTTTGCCGGAGTCGCCGCCATAATCGGATCTACCGATACATAGGTGCGCCCAAGTTTGCCGGTATGGAATCGGACGTTGCCTTCTTCCACCGCAAAAATGGTGTGGTCTCTGCCAAGGCCCACATTCTGGCCTGGGTGAACTTTGGTGCCGCGCTGGCGCACAATGATGTTGCCGGAGATCACGTGTTCTCCGCCATACTTCTTCACACCGAGGCGCCGACCCGCTGAGTCGCGTCCGTTCCTGGAGGAACCGCCTGCCTTTTTGTGTGCCATCGTACTTGTCCTTCGTCAGCTTGCGGGGAAGGCCTTAGCCTGCCGCGATATTTGTAATCTTCACGCGTGTCAGGTCTTGGCGGTGACCTTTTTTACGCCGGTAATTCTGGCGGCGCTTTTTCTTGAAGACAATAATCTTCGGTCCGCGGGTTTGGTCAACCAGCTCGCCCGCCACTGTGGCACCAGCAAGTAAAGGTGTCCCAACTTTCGGGGTGCCTTCGCCGCCAACCAGCAGCACTTCATCAAACGATACTTTGTCGCCAGCGCCGCCTTCGAGCTTTTCAATCTCGATGACGTCGTCCTTGCGGACCGTGTATTGCTTGCCGCCTGTCTTAATGACCGCGAACATGGGCCTATTCCGTCCTGTTTTTAGCAGATTTCCGCCAATAATTAGCGCTCCGCGGAGCCCGAAAGCCCGGCGAAGGCGCGCAATATAACGGCGCGGGGGCCCAAGTCAACTGATAAACCGCCCGATTTTCCGGGGTTTTGAGGGTTTTTGGGTGCATTGCAGCAACAAATAGTGGACGACGTTTAACTTGCCGCCGGGGCAGCAGGGCGCGAAACTGCCCCGGCACTGATTCACCGCGTTCCAGGGGGAGCCATGACGCGCGTTTTGCTCGCACTTGCAATGGGGATAGCTGGCTGCCTTCCGGCGCTGGCCGCGGACCCCTTTGACGTGCCGGTACGGCTCACCAGCGACCATCACCTCATTATCGACACCTGGGTCAATGACGAGGGGCCTTATCCCTTTATTGTGGACAGCGCCGCCAGCGGCACAATTATATTCGACAATCTTTCAGACCGTATGGCGCTGGAGCGGGTCGTGAGCGAAGGTACCATTACGCTGCAAGCCTCCAGCGGGTCCATTGCGGCCGAAGTGGTTGAGCTGGGCAGTGTTCGCATCGGCGCAGAGCAAATTGATCTGCCATATATCTTGAGTTTTAGCCCCGGGCTGGCGCTTGAAGAAACAAGCTACGGCATTTTGGGCGCGGACGTTCTTTACCGCCAGCCGGTGGGATTTGCTTTGTCCGAAGGGCGTTTGCATCTTTATCGCACCGGTGAGGCGATTGATCCCGAAACCGATCTAGAGGGAAGTTGGTTTGCTGTTGAAATGTCCGAGCGTGAAGGTTTTGCCGAAGGCCAAGGGTTTTACTGGATTGATGTTGCCATCAATGGCGTAACAATTCCGGCCCTAATCGATACCGGCGCGCAGCGTTCAACGATCAACTCTGCTGCTGCTGTTGCGGCGGGCATTGATCCGGCCTATGTGGCGCTTACTGAAGACGCGCCCATTCAAAGTGCTTCCCCTGACATGGTTGCAGCCTGGATTGTGCCGGTTTCAACCTTGCAGTTGGGCGAGCGGGTCTGGGCGGCACGCACAATCTCGCTGGCGGATTTGCCCATTTTTGCGTCGTTTGAAGCAGATGATCAACCGGTCATGATCCTGGGCGCCGATTTTTTGGCGGAGCAGAATTTTGTCATTGATCCCATTGGCCGGCAGCTTTGGGTGCAAGCGCGGCACCCTTCGGTTTTAGGGAACTTCTTTGCTGAGCAAGGAACGACTTCACAAAGCGCAGCCGCAGATTAAATCTTGTTCATGACACAGAGTTAAGTTGAACCTGCGCCGCTCAGGGCGCTCCATGGTGAGCAACCAAGGGAGGCCCATCATGCAACGACTACTAGCAATTTTTATTTTCATTCTGGCACTGCCGACACTGGGCACACCGGTCTCGGCATCGCCCATTCCTGTGCCCGCGCGATTGTCCGAGGACGGACATTTTCTTGTTGACTTCATGGTCAATGGCGAGGGGCCTTACACTTTCATTGTTGACTCTGCGTCAGGTAGCACAATGGTGTTCGACAGCTTTGCCGTTGAGGCAGGCCTTAGCGAAGTGGAAAGTGCGGAGCGCATCATGGTCCAGGGGGCCAGCGGCGTTACCGAAGCACGTCAAGTGAGCTTGGGTACCCTTGAAGCCAGCACTTGGACCTTCGACATTGATACGGTGATTGCACTTCCAGATGTGGAACATTTTTCTGATATCGCCGGTGTTTTGGGCGTTGGCGTTCTTTTCGCGCAACCAGTTGGCTTTGCTGCAAGCGAAGACCGCTTGGATATCTATGCCGCCGCTGTGGGCAATGCCGGCAGCTTTGATCCTGCCAGCGCTTATGGTGGCAGTTGGATCGGTATTTCGACAGAGCGGCGTCATGGCCTGTTCTTGTGGGCCCAGGTTGAGATTGATGGCGTGGCTTTTGATGCGGTCATCGATACCGGCGCGCGGCGCAGCACCATTAATCCTGCCGGGGCTGCTGCCCTTGGTGTGGAAGATCTCACCACAGCAGGACTTGCAGAAGATGAGCCTATTCGCGGTGCCACCGATGACCCCATTGCGGCGTGGAGCTTGCCGGTGGGGCTGATCACACTGGGTGCGAAGGAATGGTCCGAAGAAGCGTTGACCGCCTCCGATGTTTCAATATTCCAAATGCTGAGGCAGGAAACTACACCAACAATCATTCTTGGGAGTGATCTGTTGTCGGATCAATATTTCATCATTGATTCAGAGGCTGAACGGCTTTGGCTGCAAGCCTCTCCCGCCTCGTAGAATAATGCGCGCAAGCCCGCCCGCATCTTGCCCCGTAGGGCGAGGCTGGTTATGGTCCGCGCCGCTGTTCACCGGCGCGGGCCCTTTGGCTCCACGCCTTCCTGCGGAGAGATGCCGGAGTGGTCGAACGGGGCGGTCTCGAAAACCGTTGAGCGCGCGAGCGTTCCCAGGGTTCGAATCCCTGTCTCTCCGCCATAACAAAAGTCCGCCCATGGGGCGGCTTTTTGTTATGAGGCAGGGCCGGGCGGATTTGAACGCCGTTCGACCGGACGCTTTTCGAGCGCCAGCGAGATTAGCAACGGCAGTGCAGGCTTGGCTTATCAAGCCGAGCACATCCCTGTCTCTCCGCCACGTAGTCTTTTTGTCCATACCGGAGACACAGTCTCCATGCATCCGCAATTTCCACCAGAAGCCGGCGATTTTTGAAAACAAGAGCGGCGCCAATCGCACCTGACAAGCGGTTTTTGTGCCTTTGCCTATTCCACCTTCGGGCGGGTGGATGATGCGGGGGGCGATTCTTTACGCTTTACCGGGCGGCGCTATGACGCAGAAACCAATCTTTATTACTACCGCGCGCGGATGTACTCCGGCCCCCTGGGGCGCTTCTATCAGACGGACCCCATCGGCTACGAGGATCAGATGAACATGTATGCCTATGTGGGTAATGATCCGATGAATGCGATTGATCCGAGTGGGGCTGAGACATGGGCCGTTCGAAATATCACGCCCAATGTCGAGGATGGAGGGACAATCGTTCATCTCACCCCCCCCAGATGCGGCAAGACAACCCTGCTCAAGTTGACCAATCGGCTAATCGACAAGACGTCCGGCTCGGTGTCCCTACCAATAACTAGATTCTTGTGTAATCGTGATGCAGGCATCAGAAGAACATTTCCAGCGGCTGGGATTAGTTTTGCAGATGGTACTGTCAGACTAAAGTAAACCCTAAAATCTGCGAGAAAAGCCTGCGCCAAACGTGAATTGATTGGCATCGTTAGTAAGCGGGCTGGCTTCAGCATCCTTAAGCAACCGATCCCAGGAAACGCGCGCCGATAATGACCAGTTCCGGTCAAGCGCATAGCCGATAACGGCTGATGCCCCAACAGATTTGATGCCCGAAGAGGCTAGGTAACTTGGCAAACCGCTGCTGATCGCCTGCATCCCCGTCACGCCGAAATGGGCTTGCATGTAGTCATCCGTTCCATAGCTCAGGGAGGCTGCTGGACGAATGAAAAGGCCACTGTCATAGCGTTGGAATGTGCTTAGCCCCAGATCAAACAATGTGCCTGTACCCGTACCGCTGAATTGATGGCGTGCCCGCATGTCAACGCTGAACATGCCCACCTTCAGCCCGCCTTGCACGATGGCCAGAGCCCCGCCGTCAATATCACCCATGCCGCGAAGTGTGCTTGAATCATCTTCATCGCGGCCAAAGGCATAGCCAATGGAAGTCGAAAGCGTTACCGCACCTTCATTGATCAGGTGCACACCGGCGCCGTTTCGGCCATCGAGAAAGAACCGATCCCGGTATTCAATATCGATCAAAGGGAAACCGCGAAACTCGTATTCGTCGGAGCCCTCGTAAGAAGGCGCGTAAAGAGCCAATGCCCCCAGCGAAATGGAAAGGTCATTGCCGTTTCCTGATTCACGAGGCTGGGCGATGGACGGAATGGCCAAACCAAGTTGAGCAATCAGCAAGACTGAAGGGAGCACAGTAAGTTTGCGGGTCATGGAGCGGATGCCTTGATGAATAGGTTTGTGGTGGTGTTGATTTATGACTGCGAACAATCAGGATCAGAGTGATCCACGAAAATCAGATCTTCCGTCGGAAACCCCAGCCTCGCCGCGCGATCAATCAGCATCGCTTCGGTGTCGTCGGGCAACGTGGGATTGCGGGCGAGGATCCAGAGGTAGTCGCGAGATGGACCAGAGACCAATGCGTATTGGTATTCGTCCCTGTCCAGCTCAACGATGTGATAGCCCCCGGCAAAGGGCCAAAAGAACGTAACGGCCAGGCTGCCCACATCGCGCGAACCGAGAAAGCGGGCAGATCCTTTGGCCTCATCCCACATGCATGTCTCTTGATCAAAGCCGCGATTGACTACACCAATTTTGCCGTCGTCACGCGCCGCATAATTTGCCGTGACATTGGAAAGTCCGCGCTCAAATGAATGATCAAGGCGGGCGATTTCATACCATTGGCCGAGATAGCGCTCCGGTTCAAAACCGGCAACGGGCTCAATGCCAGACGGGGCTTCGGTGCATCCGGAGACACCAAGAAAAAGACCCAGGAGTAAGGGGAGGCGGGCAACTTTCACCAGGGCACTTGTAAGGCTATGCATGACAACTCACCAAATGGGGCGCTAACGAAATTTGCGCGTGGCCTTTGTTGTTTCTTTTACGTAAGGCGCACCGACTTGGATCACCAGTGAAGGGGCAAATTTTGAGGGATCCGAATTTCTCGATCAAACCAAAGGGTCATGCGCCCATTGGAGAAGGGCCTGGCGCTGCCTTGGCCTACAAAACACATCGCCGGGCTCGCAGTTCGCGCGAATTTGCCCGGCATGCCGCGCAAACCCCTTCCACCGTTTGATCTGTACCGCATCCACCTGCGGCAGGCGGCGCCCAAGGTAGTACCGGCAATACCACTGAAACCAGCCACGCGGATCAGGCGCAATGATCCAGCCTTTTTCCCGCCAGTGAGACAGGGGTTGGCGGCTCTTGATCCCGAAGTAATTGAGCTCGGGTCGGGGCGTATCACTCAGCTTTGCCTTCGTGAACCATTCAGCGGGGAATTCATTGCGGCAGTCGTTCAGGTACTTGCCTTCGAAGCATCCCATTTCCAACATTTCAACCGGCGTTAGGTGTGGTTGAAATTCTGTATTGGATATCTCCCCCATAGGAGCATCCAGCCGATAGCAATAGTCCGACTGCATCGTGTCATCGACAGTGATGACATCTCCGACTTGAAAGGCTTTTCGCGCCATCAGATGTCCAGGAATACTTGCATCAGCTTGATAAGAGGCGCTGGAAATATCAGGCGCCCTTTGGTGGCGGCAAGGCAAATGCAACTCTCTTCCGACGAGATTTTGATGGTGTGGGTCAGGTCATGGTCGGCCTCTTCCACGTCACCCACGCCATAGACATCCTCGCCATCCCTGAATTCACCTTTCAGCACGAGGGTAAGCTCCGCGCCGCGATGGGTGTGATTGGGAATGGCAACGCCGGGTTCTGCTTTTAAAAGCCAAAGACGATCATCATTGCTGCCCTTCCACAAAAGCGCCTTTTGCAGGCCTGGCCCCAGGAATGTCCATTTGACGCCATTGCGGTCCAGATCAAATTTCTCGCGCAAAGAGTTTGGGATGTAATCAGGGCATTGGCTTTCCTGCCCTTGGGATTCCGGTGCATCGTCTTCTCGCGCAAGCAAGTCAGCCGCGACAACAGAAAGACCCGCACCCGCATCCGCCGTATCAAGCAGTGCACCGCCAACGCGTTCAAGCTCATCGACGGTTTCTCGGCAATCCTCATTGAGATCAAGAAAGCACTCGGCAACTGCGGCATAGGCTGGCGACAGGTTTCCCGCGGCATAGTCCACGAACCATTCTTCGCCAAGCGCTGTGTGGGCGGTTTGGTGGGTCATGAGCGAGCTCCAAAATAATCAGAAAGTCGTTGTCGGGCGAGACGAATTCGAGATTTTACGGTCCCCAAAGGCAATCCCAATCGTTCGGCAATCTCATGGTGGCTTTGCCCATCCATAAACGACAGGCGCATAATTTCTTCCTGCGATTGCGGCAGGCTTTGAAGGGCTAATGTGACGATCAATGCGTCAGAAGACCGCTGAAGAACTTCTTCGGGTGTTGGGGGTGCGGGCTGTTCCTGACTGGGATCGCTCGTGTCGAGCCGTGCGCGCTTGGCTTCCACGCGCCGGTCATCGATCATACGGTTCCGGGCGATTGTATAGACCCAGGTAGATACACTTGCCTTGTCCGGTTGATACTGATGGGCCTTGCGCCAGATGGTGAGCATCACTTCCTGGGCCAGATCGTCAGCCGTCTGGGGGTTCAGCCTCCGCGACATCAAAAAGCTTTTCACCCGCGGCCCAAAATAATCAAAAAGTGTCGTGAATGCGGCCTGATCCCGTGCAACGGCGATCCTTTGCACGCAAGACCGTTGCTCGCTCGCAACGTCCTGATCCTGCGCATCAGAGTCTTCAGGCGGCACAGAGGCTCCCTTCCCTTGGGGGGCAACGCCAAATGGGCTCGGCGTGAAATGTAGGTCTTGCGCGTACATACAAACCCATACGAAAGGCGTTGCCAATTGGATCACCTTTTTTCTTTTGATCCGATGACGGCTCGCATCCGTAGAAGAGGCATCAGTTACCCCAAAGAGGATGCCGCACATGGCCGAAGTCATCTCATTCCCCACGTCACAAGGCCGCCGACCGCGCCTGGCTATTGTGGGCTCCGGCATCTCCGGCCTTGCGGCGGCCTGGCGTTTGGGCACTCTTTATGATGTGACGCTGTTTGAGCGTAATGACCGGCTTGGAGGCCACTCTCACACCACGGAAGTGGAATGCGAGAACGGTGTATTCCCTGTTGATACGGGGTTCATTGTCTATAACGAGACGAACTATCCCAACTTGACGGGGCTTTTCAAAACCCTTGGCGTCCCCACAATCCCCAGTGACATGAGTTTTGCAGCGTCCTTGGGCGACGGCAGTTTTGAATATTCCGGATCGGGCTTAAGCGGCCTTTTTGCCCAGCGACGAAATGTGGTTCGCCACCGCATGTGGCGCATGATTGCCGACCTTCTGCGGCTTTACCGCGATGGGCCACAAGATTTGGCGGCGCTATCGGGTGATGATGAGCACAAGTCCCTTGAAAACTATCTCGATGACAAAGGTTTCTCCCGGACATTTCGGCACGATCATATTCTACCCATGTGTGCGGCGATTTGGTCATCGCCGGTGGAGACCATGCGGCAGTTTCCGGCGCGGTCCTTCCTCAAGTTTTTCGAAAACCATGGCCTGATGCGTTTCGGTGGGCGGCCTGAATGGCGCACAGTATTTGGCGGCAGCCGCGAATATGTCAGTAGACTGATTAAAGATACGAGGTGTGATACCGTTCTTAATGCCCGTATCGTCACTGTCGAGCGGACAGGCGACAAACACATCATTCACTTTGAGGCCCGACCACCACAGGAATTTGATCACGTCATCTTCGCCTGTCACAGCGATGAAGCTTTGGCTCTTTTGGATCGCCCCACGTGCGATGAGAAAAACCTTCTCGGCGCTATAGGGTATCAGGAGAATATGGTTTACTTGCACCGCGATACAGATTTCATGCCCCAGCGCCGTAACGCATGGTCGAGCTGGAATTATCTAAGCGGTGAGGGTGATACGGAGGAGAGCAGCATCAGTCTGACCTATTGGATGAATCGGCTCCAATCGATACCCACCAAAACGCCGCTCCTGGTCACCTTGAACCCCTCAACACCGCCCGCCCCAGAGCACGTGTTCAATAGCTTCACTTACACCCACCCCGTCTTTGACGCCGCCGCCATGAAAGCTCAGCGTAAGCTTTGGACCTTGCAAGGCGTGCAAAACACATGGTTCTGCGGCGCCTATTGGGGATACGGATTTCACGAAGATGGCCTTCAGTCGGGTCTTGCTGTGGCCGAAGCCTTGGGGGCACCCGCGCGCCCCTGGGCCAGCGAAAGGGCGATGGATCGCATCTACTGGCCCAATCACCCGTCATCTCTGGGCGCATCGCAGGCCCGATTGAATTTGGCGAACTGATGAGCGAACTGCGCAGTGCCATTGGGAAAGGGAAAGTTATGCATCGGCGTGTGTCGCCGCGCGTGCACGTGCTCAACGTATCCTACCCGGTCGTGCGTCTCGATCTGACGGAACTCGACCGGCTCGATCAGAAGCTGATGCTGTTTTCCGTGGATGGACCGAATTTTATCTCGCTGCGCCCCTCTGACTATGGCGACGACAACAGTAGAACCATAAGTGAGTTTGTCCGAACTCAGATGCTTGAATTGGGATCGGCAGCAGACATTACCCGTGTCGAGCTTGTGACTTACCCGCGCGTTTGCGGAATCGCTTTCAACCCGATCAGTTGTTATCTTTGCCGCAATGCAAAGGACGATCTGATTGGCGTCATCTTTGAAGTAAATTCAACCTTTGGGGAGCGGCGTCATTACAGTTTCCTCGTTACGGACCCTGACGCCGAAACCCACCTATTTGCCGCGCGCAAGGAAATGCACGTCTCGCCATTCAACCGCATTGAGGGCGAGTATTACTTCCGCCTCTCCGTTTCGCGCGATATTTTTCAACTGGTGATCCAGTATCAAACTGAGAAAGGAACGGTTCTTAGCACTTCATTGCGGGTCCGACTGGAACCCCTGTCGGACCGAAAACTCGTTTCGCACTTCGGCCTTCTGCCCAGTTCCATGTTTGGCACGCTTTTTTCCATTCACTGGAACGCTGTGCTGCTGTGGCTCAAAGGTGTGCCGTTCGTCGGTAGTTCGGACACTGAAGTGCAGGGGGCCAAAGGGAATATTCGTCATGTTTGATGCTCTGAACATTATTGCAGCCGTTGTGACTGTCGGCCTTGGCTTTTACGGACTCTTGCTTCCTCACAAAGCTGCCGAGTTGGTGCGCCTTGAAGCAGCGAGGCTTGAGGGGCGTTCAGAATTTCGGGCGTCTTTTGGCGGGCTCTGGATTGGCCTTGGCGCAGTGCCCCTTATCACAATGGAGCCCTTGGCATTTGCCATGGCGGGTATCATTTGGCTCACCACAGCGCTGGGACGCTTTGTTTCTTTTGCCTTTGACCAGACCCTTTCCCGCCAAAACATAATCAATATTGGCTTTGAAGTTGCTTGCGGTGCGCTCCTGCTAGCTGGCACGCCAGCATCTGCCGTTTTCTGACGCACCTGCTCCCATCAAAACTCTATCCGTGTGCCAATTTAGGGTGTTGCCGCATGATTGTGCGTGATGCTCAGGGTTATATTGATCATCGGTCAGTGGATATGGCTGCAGTTTCGATCCAAATCCTCAATGAGCAAGAACTCTCCCGATGGGGTGAAGTGAGACTCTTAGGTGCAATCATGTCGCTCTCGCATTTGGGCGGACTGCACCACGGTACATCGGAATCTAGTTTTGGCAGGGACACGTCTTTGTCCAGTTGATCAAATCTGCATCCTGGAACTTCTAGATTGAGTTAACGCGCGGTTAACTTGAAATAGTCAAGCTGATTAGGAAAACAGCGACATGCTTTGAACCTCACTTGGGACATCACCATTGCTAGGAATTTGACAAAGCCACGGGCGATTCTCTTGGTGGGATTGATGCTTGCCGTTTTGCATTCGCAATTCATCGGACGAAGTTGTTGGCAAACGCGTTAACATGCTGAGGGGTCAACCGGACAATAAAGAGCATGACCAAAGAATGAAAAGCTATCTGGATACCGGCGAAAAACTCGGAAGCTGCCAGGCAAAATAGCAAGTATATGGATGCAGGAATTGAAGCGACGTATCTTGATTGGCAGGATATGAAAAGCAGCCTAGCGAAGGCTTAAGGATGGAAAAGAGTTTTAGACAATCTGATTCTGATTGGGTGCACAATTCCTATACGGCCTGGGGAGTACTGTTGTGCGGTATAATCTTGACAATTGTTGCCTGGTGGGCGTCGGACAAGCTTGTCGACAGGGTCTCTGAACTACGATTCAACACAAGAGCAAATGAAATTTCGTCGGCCATTCGTCAACGGATGGATGTCTATGAAGACGTACTCTGGGGTGGTGTCAGTTTCTTGAATGTCATTGGAGATGTAAATAGGAACCAATGGCAACAGTATGTTGCCCGTCTTGACGTTGATACGAGATGGCCGGGTATTCAGGGTTTGGGCTACAGCATCCCTGTTAGTCCTGAAGACAAACAATCACATATAAACGCCATCCGGGCGGAAGGGTTCCCGGATTATCTAATACGGCCAGAGGGAGTGCGTGAGGAATACAGTGCTATCATTTTTTTGGAACCCTTCGATTGGCGGAACCAACGTGCGTTCGGTTACGATATGTGGTCCAATGACATGCGCCGCGCGGCGATGACCCGTGCACGTGATACCGGTCTAGCCTCAATCTCCGGAATCATTACGCTTGTCCAGGAAACGGATGACGATGTTCAACGGGGATTCCTGACCTATGTACCACTATATGAATCTGATATGCCAGTTAGCTCTGTAGAGGAAAGACGAGCGGCATTTCGGGGATGGGTTTACGCGCCTTTCAGGATGGCCGATTTGATGGAGGGTATTCTCGGAGACAACCCGGGGGCAATTGGCTTTGAAGTTTTCGACGGTGACACGACCTCCGATAACCTCATGTTCAATAGCAGGGAGACCACCGAGATGTCAGCTGTGTCGGCAGACAATGTCCATATGGCGACAACACAAATTTCATTGCAAGGCAGGAACTGGACTGTACGCTTTCTAGCAGATCAAAGCGCCCTCGATGTTGCTGCGGCAAGATTGCCTCTTCTGATTGGGGTGGTTGGAGTAATCGTCAACATCTTTCTTTTCTATGTCGTGGCTTCCCAGGCCTCTCTACAAAGGCGCGCCCGTGGCATCGCCCGTGACATGACAGCCAGGATCAGATCGTCTAACGAAAAACTTGAAAGTTCGACAAAGCAATTACAGGAGCGCGAACGTCAACTTCAGGCGAGCGAGGCGAAACTCCGCAGTGTAATCGAGACGGTGCCTGACGGTATCATTACCACAGATCAAGCAGGCAACATATTGGGCTTCAATCCAAGCGCCGAGACAATCTTTGGATATGCCGCAGAGGAGGTCATTGGCAAGAACGTAGAAATGCTTATGCCCAAGAAGTATGCAATTGCTCATACGTCCCATATGGAAAAGTTTGCCAATGGTTCGGGCGCGGGAGTCATCGGGAAGCGACGAGTTATGACGGGCCTGCACAAGACGGGCGCCACCTTTGAGATAGATCTGATCATCAATCAAGGTAGTGAGGATACGATCACCGGTGTGGTTCGCAATATTGCCGATCAGGTGGCGGCGGAAAGGGAACTTGATCAAACTGTTTTGCGATTGGAGAAATCCAATGCAGAGCTCGGGCATTTCGCATATGTAGCGTCCCATGACCTTCAAGAACCATTGCGCAAAGTTCAAGCTTTCTCAGACCGGTTGAGAACGAAATATGAGTCGGCGCTTGACGAAGAGGGCCTGGACTACTTGGCACGAATGCATCAAGCGACCAAACGAATGCAGAAATTGATAAATGATCTTCTAGAATACTCTCGTATCGGAACGAAAGGCGAAGAGTTCGCAACCATCGATTTGGATGTTTTAGTCCGGGAGGTGGTAAACGATCTTGAGTTTCAAATAATTGAAGCTAATGCGGAAGTTGAAGTCAAAAAATTGCCGGTTGTGACAGCTGCTCCCCTTCAAATGCGGCAATTATTCCAAAATCTAATTGGCAACGCATTGAAATACCGCCGCGAGGATGTATCTTGTAGGGTGTGCATATCGAGCGCAATTGTTGATCAAAATGACATGAGTCAAGGTTCTGGATCAACTCGTTTTTATAATATTTCAATTGTAGATAACGGTATTGGCTTTGATCAAAAATATGTCACACGCATTTTCGGAATATTTCAACGCCTGCATGGAAGGTCAAAATACGAAGGTACAGGTATCGGGCTCGCAATTTGTCAGAAGATCGTTGAACAGCATGGGGGTTTGATTTTCGCTTCGAGTGCGTCTGGAGAGGGGAGCTCGTTTACAGTATCATTACCAATTGAAACCGAATCAGAAAAACAAGAGAAAATTGATGCAGAATAAAATCGGTTTGACAATATTGATCGCTGAGGACGATCCGGATGATCGATTCCTGATCAAGGAAGCATTTGAAGAAGCCAAACTTGCCAATCCGATTGAGTTTGTTGAGGACGGGGTTGAATTGTTGGATTATCTTCTCAAGCAGGGCAGCTATGCAAAACCTCCAAAGCGCGCTCAACCTGGATTAATCCTGCTGGACCTCAATATGCCGCGCATGGATGGTCGTGAAGCATTGGCAGAAATTAAATCAAACCCCGCGCTCCGACACATTCCTTTAGTGATACTAACTACTTCCAAGTCGGAAGAAGATCTTCTGCATACATACAATTTGGGGGCAAATTCCTTTATTGCCAAACCGGTTACATTTGAAGGGTTAGTTGATGTAATCAAGGCTTTGAAGAATTATTGGCTGCAAGTTGTAGAGATGCCTCCCAGTTGAAGGAATAGAGATACCTATGAAAGGCTCAAACAAAATTCTGTTAATTGAGGATGACGAAGACGATTTTCTTCTTACAAAAAGCTTGTTGAGTGACGCCTTTGGTGGAAATTTTAAACTTAAATGGATCAGTGATTGGGGCGATGCTAAAGAAGCCCTGAATCAATTTGATTTTGATGTATGCCTTGTTGACCACCATCTCGGGGAGAGAAGTGGCCTTGATTTGGTGAGAGAAGCCATTCGCCTCGGAAACCAACCACCTTTCATTATACTTACGGGCATGGAGAATTTTGAACTGGACCTTCAGGCATCTGAGGTTGGTGTAGCGGACTACTTAGTCAAAGGAAGGCTAGACGCTCCGTTATTGGAGCGTGCAATTCGTTATGCGAAAGAAAGACATTTCCACGAGGAGCGGCTCACAAAGCTTTCTCGACATGATGTCTTAACCGGTCTAGCAAATCGGTCGTATTTTGCGGCTCAGTTGAATGAGGGGATATCACAGGCGGACCGCATTGGGCGGTCATTGGCCATTTTGCTTCTGGATTTGGATCATTTCAAAAATGTCAACGACGTGCACGGCCATTTGGTCGGGGATGCGTTACTCGTTGAGGTATCGAACCGATTGAAAAAGTGTGTTCGGGAGACAGACACCGTCGCCCGTTTGGGTGGTGACGAGTTTGCAGTCTTGGCGACCAACTTAGATAATGCGCACGGTGCTGAAGTTCTCGCGGGGAAAATTATTTCTGCATTGAGTGACCCATATGACATTCAGGGTTTGTCAATTCAGTCAGGTGCTAGCGTGGGGATTTCGATGTACTCTCATGGCGATAAGAATTCGGATCTACTTTTGAAACAAGCGGACATGGCACTCTATCGCGCAAAGGACATTTGCCGCGGAACCGTCCAATTTCATGAGAGTGAAATGAACGCTAAATTGCAGATGCAAAAAGAACTGGCTTCTGACTTGGCTAAGGCAATCAATTCTGACGAATTGCGTGTCCATTTTCAACCGGTTGTTGACCCAATGAGTGGAAGTGTAATTGGTGTTGAAGCGCTACTACGATGGGAACACCCGGAAAGGGGTTTGATACTTCCAGTTGAATTTTTGGAAGTTGCGGAGAACAGCGGTCTCGTGCACCCCATTGGCGCGTGGCTAATCCAGCAAGTGTGCCAACACATTCGAGAGTGGAATGAAATGTCTCTTCCAAAAATATTTGTATCGATAAATATTTCGTTAGTTCAACTTCGCAAGGGTGATCTTTATGAAGTCATAAGAGGCTCTGTCTTTGACTCCGACGTAAACCTGAATTGCTTGGAATTGGAGTTTTCTGAAGACACAATTACGGGTCACAATGATATTGTGACCGCAGAACTTTTGCGGCTAAAAACGCTTGGAGTTAAACTTGTGTTGGATAACTTTGGTATGGGCGCAATATCCTTAGTGGATCAAAAAAGCCTTCCGTTTGACCGTGTAAAGATCAACCATAAATGGAATCGCGAAGGCGATTCAGACGATTCCATAGTTGGGGCATTGATTGGACTCGGTAAGGCATTTGAGATGGACGTCATAGTAAAGGGAATCGAGAGTTCGGACCTATCAACAGTGCTGCATGATTTTGGATGTTCCGGCACACAGGGTTTTCATTATTGTCGACCGTTGGCACCAAAGCCTTTCCTAGATTGGTGGCGCAGGAAAATCGATCACGATTCGGTTAAGGGCAACACCGGTAGTGTTGCAGCTTCAACTTGATCGGTGATCATGCACTCCGAACCAAATTGTCTCAAACGAGCACAGCACAACAACCCAGTGAAGTGCTCCCCGAATTTGGACCACCCGGCTGGTGTCCCGACCAAAAACCTGAAGCGCTACCCAACGCTGGACCAGTTGGCGGTAGATTCTCCGCCAGGACTACGCTAGATCTAATTCTGAAGGGGCAGGTGTGTGCTGTGCGCTGTACAGAATTGGTGCTAGGCTCGGGGCACCACGTGTGACAAGTGCTTGCAATTTTAGGGGGATATTTTCAATGACCGACCCTGCCCTTATCGAAAAACTCGACGCCATCTTCGGTGCCCATATGGACGCCGAACTCGCCGGCGACCTCGACAAGACGCTGGCCACTATGTCGCCCAACCCGCACATCGTAAATGTACCCACAATGGTGGGAGGGCAGGGGCCGGGCGCTGTGCGAACGTTTTATTCAAAGCGGCTGGTCGGTCAGTTTTTCCCGCCTGACGTAAAATTTGAAACGATCTCGCGCACCTATAGCGAGGAGCAGCTCGTCGACGAACTGGTGATTTCCTTTACCCACACGACAACGATCGATTGGATGCTTCCCGGTATCAAACCCACCGGCAAATTTGTCGAAGTGGTCTTTGTGGTGATCGTTGGCATTGACGAGGGCAAAGTCAGCTATGAGCATATCATGTGGGACCAGGCGAATGTTCTGGTCCAGATCGGGCTCCTTGACCCGGCAGGCCTCCCGGTCTCCGGCGCTGGAGCCGCAGCAAAGCTTAGGAACCCTGCCATCCCCGATCCCTTCTTCAACGAAGGGTAGGACGAAGGCATAAACGGGTGGTGAGGCATGGTCAGAGGAGACCGGTTCGCTTTGGTCTGACAGCACCGTCGCTTGGACGAATGTCTCGTGGTGGTCTAAGCTACAGTTTGCTGCCATCGGCAAGCCAAGGAGGCCTTCCATGCCCATCGACGAGTTCGATACGCACGAGGTTTTCAACCAGCCTCCCACCTTTGAAGATGTGAACCTCTATACGAGCGATGCCGCGCTACAGGCCGCCGTCGCCCGCGAAGGGGCAAGTACGTATGAACAGGAGCTGACGGCTTTCGGCGCGGAGGTCGGAACGGCGGCGATGTATGAGCTGGGGCGGCAGGCTAATACACACACACCCTCACTCCATAGTCTTGATCGCTTCGGACAGCGCAGTGACACGGTTGAGTTTCATCCCGCTTATCACCGCCTCATGGAAGTGAGCAAAAGAGCGGGCATTCATTGTCAGAGCTTCGAAGCGAGCGCAGCTCCGGGTTCCCATGTGGCGCGCGGGGCAAAGCTATTTCTCATGTCACAGGTGGAAGGTGGGCACATCTGCCCCATTACGATGACGCATGCAGCCATCCCCACTCTTAAGCTCGAACCATCCCTTGCTCAGACATGGCTGCCCAAGGTCATCAATCGCAATTACGATGGTGAGTTAAAACCGCATGTCCAAAAGGCCGGTGTTACGCTTGGCATGGGGATGACGGAGGTTCAAGGGGGAACAGACGTTCGCTCCAACACAACGCGCGCGACACCCGAAGGTGCCGGCGGCTCAGGTGCTGCTTATCGCATTACAGGGCACAAGTGGTTTATGTCCGCGCCCATGTGCGATGCGTTTCTTGTTCTTGCGCAAGCCCCATCAGGCCTTTCAGTTTTTCTTGTCCCGCGCTTTGGCCCTGACGGAGAGATCAACAACATTCATTTTGTCAGGCTGAAAGACAAGCTGGGCAACCGCTCCAACGCCTCGTCCGAAGTTCAGTTTCGGGACGCCTATGGGGTTTTGATCGGGGAGGAAGGTCGCGGCATACCGAATATTATGGTGATGGCCAATCTAACCCGCATCGATTGCGCGCTCGGCTCCGCAGGTTTGATGCGTCAAGCCGTGGCGCAAGCCATAAATCATGCGCGCGGGCGTCGGGTGTTTCAAAAGACGCTTGTGGACCAGCCTGCAATGGGTGCAGTCCTCGCCGATTTGGCATTGGAATCCGAAGCCGCGACCGCCCTCTCGTTGCGCCTCTGCCGTGCGCAGGAGTGTTGGCAATCCTCCGAACATGAGGCGGCCTATCTCCGATTGATGACGCCGACCATCAAGTATTGGGTGACCAAGCGCGGACCCAATCTGGCTTATGAAGCGATCGAGGTGTGGGGCGGCAACGGCTATGTGGAATCAGGACTTATGGCGCGCATCTATCGCGACATGCCGGTCAATGCCATCTGGGAAGGCTCCGGCACCGTCATGTGCCTTGACGTTTTGCGCGTCTTGGAGCGCGAGCCGGAGGCGGTCGAGCTGGTGATGGAGGAGCTCGCCCAACATCGTGGAAGCCATTCAGACTTTGATGCCATGTGGATCCGCGTAAAGGAACAATTGCATGCCGCGAGTGAAGCCGGCTGCCGCCGCTTGACGGAGGATCTTGCAAAACTCGCTGCCGCCGCAATCCTTTTGGAGGGATGTCCGGGCTTCATCGCAGATGCATATATCGCTACCCGGCTCGCGGGGAGTAGCGGTGATTGCTACGGCACATTGCCCGATGGCATCGAAACGAGAGCGCTTGTGGATCGCGCACTGCCACCATCCAGGTGAAGAGCCGTGCATAAACAGAGTGGCGTGATGGGCAGCTCTCAAGGTTCTGAAGAAAGCTATGAAACGGTACGGCCAACCAAAAACGATTGCGATCGGCCTGTTTAGATCATACCGCGCTGCCTTGAAGATTATCGGTAACGAGAAAGCCCAGGAAACAGGACGGTGGTATAACAACAGGGCGGAGAATGCGCACCAGCCCTTCCGCCGACGAGAGCGAGCGATGGCAAAGTTTCGAAGCGGCAAGTCGCTTCAGAAATTTATCTCTATCCATTCGTCCGTACACAATCATTGCAATCATGACCGCCATCTGAATCATCGAATAGCATTCAAATCAGCTCGCGCGACAGCCTTGGCTGAATGGCGTCAACTTGGCGCATTGTCTCGAGATTACTTTAGATTTTGGAGACCCGTTCACTTTAGTCTGACAGCACCTTATGGAACCGCTGCCTGCCGCTGACAGGACCAGAACTTGCCATCACTTGCCAAGTGTTCGGCAGCTTGGTTCAACGGCAGGGTGGCGGTCAGCGGGTTTCACACTTCAGGGGATTGCACCGCGAATCCGCCGGAATCCCGCTTCCAATGATCTCCCATGGGCAGTGAGAGGGGCAACTTCAGATGTAATTTCGCCTGCATTTCACAAACGTCATGCAAGCGTCACAAAACTGAAATGCGGACGGCCTATTAACGAATTGCTAACGGAGGCCATCGCCTAGGGCAAATTTGGCGAGGCAGCCAGAATACAATTCCAAAAAGGGAAATGAGGGGCTTATGAAACACCTACTTCTAGGGACAACAGCATTGGTCGCCGTCGCGGCCATTGCTCTTCCGGCTGCTGCGGCAGAACCGATTCAATTGACCGTGCGTGGTTATCACGTGGGCGGTATCTCCTACACGGATGTGAGCGGGACGGAACAGTTCACTGATTTAGTAGATCCGATGAACAATTTTTCGGACGATCTTGTCGGTGACTATAACGAAATCAACTTTGGTTCAGATTCAGAAGTTCATTTCCGTGGCTCGACCACACTCGATAACGGCTTGAGGGTTTCCTTCAAGGCGGAGCTGGAACTGGAAGATGATGCTGATGTTGATGGCGACGCAGATTCCATCGATGAAGTTTACATCCAGCTCGACGGTGGCTTTGGCCGCCTTCAGTTTGGTCAAAACGATGGCGCGATGGATCAGATGGCGGTTGTGGCACCGTTGATCTTCAAGGAACACGGTCATAGCGACGCGGATCTGGATCCGTTCGGGCCTATCGGATTTCGCAATCCGATCGACACGGTTGGTGACTTTTCAAGCGATGATATCAAGCTCATTTATTTCACGCCTGAGATGAATGGACTACAGCTTGGATTTTCCTATACCCCTAACCCATGCAAAAACGACACAGGGTTTTCCGGCTGCGTTACGACCGAGTATGCCCGGAACTATTGGGAAGTATCTGGAACATGGGAGATTGATCTAAACAATGTCGCCCTTGGCCTTTCGGGTGGCTACGGCCAAGGCGAACAAGGCCCGGGCTATGAAGATCCCTCTGAGTGGACATTGGGAGCACAGATTGCCTTTGGCGGTTTTACCCTAGGGGGATCTTACAAAGATTCGACCACCTTGGGTGACGATGCTTCTAATCAGGACGACACCAGTTTTGATGTGGGTGTATCGTATGAGACAGGTCCCTGGTCTTTCAACGTTGCTTATGGTGATCGCGAGTGGAGCGCCTACGATAATGGCGATGACGTCTACATGGATCGTGAGGCGCAAAGTTTGATTGCCGGTGTGACCTATGCCTACGGTCCTGGGATGCAAATTGGCTTTGGCATAACGACCCTTGATGGTGACTATTACGAGCTAGATCCAGGTGTTTATTCCGTGCGAGATGAATTCGATGGAACCGCAGTCTTTATCGAAAATAGTTTGGTCTTCTAAGCCCCTACTTGGATGACCCTCGCGAAGGGGCGGCCTGCGTATCAGGTCGCCTCCTTTTTTGTGGGCTAGACGGCAAGTACCCAATGACGATTTGGCGCAAAAGGGATGCCACTGCTCGCGAAATCCGCTATCAAGGAATGAAGGCGCACCATTCGGCGCGGTTCAAACCAAGGGGCCATCGGGCAACGCGCATGGCGGCACAGTCAAAGCAAAACATTCTTCGGGATGCGATTTTCCAACGGGAGTGGCTCTTGATCGGGGCCATAGTCGCAGCGCATCTGGGCCTTTATTGGATTGCTGCGTTGCCGTTTCTGCCATTGCTTATCAGCGCTGTAGGCCTCTCGGCACTTACCTTCGTTTTGCAGGTATCCAAGAGCCGTAGAATTTTCTCAGCTGCAAAGCAAGACGAAGATGAGGGATCCGCGGCGCATGTGAATGAGGTTGCAGGCGCCGTTCTTTTGCAGTTTCCCGATCCGCTGATTGTTCTCGATGGGGATGGCCGTGTTGTTTTATCAAACGCAGATATCCACCAATCGATAGCCAATGCCGCGCCGGGCCGCATCCTCTCTGCGGTGATGCGGACACCGGCGGTACTGGATGCGGTCGCCCGGATTTATGATGGTGGCGAGGCGGAAACCGTCGAGTTTGAAACGCCGGGGGCCACGGAAAGCCATTCCCATGCCCATTGCCTTCCCATGCAGATTGGCAAGGGCGATGATCTGCGGCTTTTTGTGTTGATCATTTTGCATGATTTGACCGCGGCGCGACGAGTGGACCAGATGCGCGTGGATTTCATCGCCAATGTAAGCCACGAACTAAAAACACCACTGACGTCTTTGGCTGGATTCATAGAAACTCTGCAAGGTCCTGCGCGCGATGATGAAGAAGCGCGCGAGAAGTTTCTTGAAATTATGCAAAAGCAGTCCACGCGCATGGGCCGGCTGGTGGATGATCTCTTGTCCTTGAGCCGCATTGAGCTTGATGAACATGTGCCACCTTCCGACACCGTTCAAACAAACGAGGTGATCACCGAGGTCATTTCCAATGTCAGGCCGGTTGCCGAGGAGCGCAAGGTGAGCATTGCTTTCCACACGGAGGAAGATCTGCCGAACATGCTGGCTTCTCGTGACCAAATGTTTCAGGTGTTCCAGAACCTGATTATGAATGCGGTGAAATATGGTGGTAGCAACAACCGCGTCGAAGTATCGGTTTATCTCGAACACAAAGTTCAGGACGAAAGTGACGAGGAAGCGATTCGCGTGGACGTTACCGATCACGGCCCCGGAATCGCGCGCGAACATATTCCCCGACTGACCGAGCGCTTTTATCGGGTTGACGAAAACCAATCCCGTACCAGCGGCGGAACAGGGCTGGGTTTAGCAATCGTAAAACATATAGTAGCCCGGCACCGAGGCGAATTTTCCATTCAAAGCACGCTGGGGAAAGGCAGTACGTTCTCCGTAGTGATTCCCGTATTTTCGGCCGAATCATCGGACTGATTTCAGCCTCAGACATCTCCAAATATTGAAATTCCCCCAACAAAACCAGCAACATGATCGCTGTCATCAAAGGTTCATGGAAGCGTCGCAACTCCGCAGCAAACCTGACCCATAAGCGCGTCATGCCCGGCTGACCAATCAAGGTGCAGGGGCCAATGATGTGGAGAATTATTTCACCATGACTACAACCCGACAATGGACAGCTTTCGCCGCGTTGGCGGTTATGACTGTCGCCTCCTCGACTTCAGCGTTGGCGCAGTCCCCGCGCGATAATGTGTGGAGTGTTGGTTCCTCAACAGTGTTTCCCTACAGCCAGGCTGTTGCTGAAGAATTCAGTTATACGGATGGTTTCTCATCACCTTCCATTGAATCGACGGGAACCGGCGGGGGCATGCGCCTCTTCTGCGGCGGGCTTGGATTGGCTTACCCGGACATCACCCGCGCATCCCGCGCTATGAAACAATCCGAATGGGATAACTGCCAGAACAACGGCGTTACCGACATTACCGAACTCCAAATTGGCTCGGACGGCATTTCGCTTTCAGTTTCGCGTCAAGGTGAAAGCTTTGACATCAGCCGGGCACAACTATTTTTGGCCCTCGCAGCCGAAGTACCCGTGAACGGCCAGATTGCCGCCAATCCCTATGAGCGGTGGAGTGAGATCGACGCATCGTTCCCGGACGTGGAAATCCAGGTTTTTGGCCCTCCGCCCACGTCCGGCACCCGCGATGCGTGGGTTGAGCTGGTGATGGAAGAAGGCTGCGAGTCGTTTTCAGAAGTTGAAGCCCTTGAAGAAGGCCGCATGGAAGAAGTTTGCCAGCGTATGCGTACCGACGGCAAGTTCATCGAAGCAGGCGAGAACGACAACTTGATTGTTCAACGTCTCAATGCTGACCCGACAGCCTATGGCATCTTTGGCTATTCGTTCCTCTATGAAAATCTTAGCGCCCTGCAAGCGGTGACAGTGGAAGGCGTGGCGCCAAGCCAGGCGGCGATCGGCGATGGATCTTACACCGTGTCGCGTCCGCTCTTTGTGTATGTGAAGAACGGCCACCGCGGTGTCACGCCAGGCCTTGAAGAATATCTCGCGCTTTACACCAGCGAAGACACATTCGGCCCGGATGGTTTTCTGGTGGAACGGGGGCTTGTTGCTCTCTCAGATGCGGCCCGTGCCGAGGAGCATGCGGAAGCGATGAATGGCGCAGGAATGACGCGCTACATCAGCAACTAGGCTTAACCAACAAATTGATGTCACCGGCGGACCCCAACACGGTTCGCCGGTAATCTCTTTTCCGAAGCGCTTTCAGGCCCCTGGCATCGTGTCATCAAAGGTTCATGGAATCGTCGTATCTCCCGGAATAGAAAACTTGGGCATTGGCCCATTGAAGTGGGGCAGGGGCAAATGGGCCAGAGGGTCCCTTCAGTTTCAAAAAAATCAACGATCTCTGCAGGTAATAAGGCCGCGCGGCTTGGGCTGCATTTGGCCGTGATTGCTGTTGTTATGGCGGCCGGCCTGGGCATTGCCATGACGCTGCTGGGTTTTTGGCCTGCGCTGACCGTAGCGAGTTTGGCGGTTGCCGGCGCAGGTGCGGGCTATTGGCGTATTCGCAACGCCCGCGCAGCCGCGACCGAACGCGCGCATTCTCTGGTCCATCACCATACGGCCTATGTCGCCATGTGGACCGGGCTTCCGGCGTTCGTTCTTTTACTTTTGTGGGTCGCGTTGCAGGGGCCGATCATCGACCAGCTTTCGATCAGCGCCCTGCCATCGGAAGTTTTAGACGGCTTAAGCTCTGATCAAATCAGTCTGCTCCTCAGCGAGATAAAAAACTTGGCTGCGGGCGTTCGCTTTGGCGAACCGGCTGACTACATGGTGGCGGCGGCAGAGCGCTATGGCGCATGGATGCACATTGCGGAACTTGCAAAGATTGCCGTCATCGCCGCCATCGGGCTACTTGGCCTTTCTTATTCGCGATCAAGGATCACTGTTGCTTTTCGGGCCCGGCAAGGTGTTGAGCGTATTATCATCGGGCTGATGATTGCGTGCTCAACCATTGCCATCTTTACCACTATCGGCATCATCGGCTCATTGATCTTTGAGGCGCTGCGCTTTTTCCAACACGTCCCGGTGACAGAGTTTCTGTTTGGAACACGTTGGGAGCCGCAGGTCGCGATCCGTTCGGATCAAGTGGCATCCCTTGGGGCGTTTGGTGCCGTTCCTGTTTTTCTCGGTACCATCCTCATCAGCGGCATTGCCATATTCGTGGCCTCGGTACTGGGGCTGCCCGCCGCCATTTATCTTTCGGAGTTTGCCAGCACCCGCGTGCGAGGTTTTGTAAAGCCCATGCTGGAAATCCTCGCGGGGGTGCCCACGATTGTGTACGGCTTTTTTGCTGTACTGGTGATCGCTCCCGCAATTCGCAACGTCTTTGGAAACATGCTGGGTCTTGATACGGCGCCGGGCTCGGCCCTGGCTGCCGGGTTGGTGATGGGGATCATGATCATCCCCTTTGTTTCGTCGCTTTCGGACGACGCCATCGGGGCGGTGCCGCAAGCCTTGAAAGACGGTGCCACAGCATTGGGGGCGACCAAGTCGGAAACGGTATTGCAGGTGGTTCTGCCCGCCGCCCTTCCCGGCATTGCTGGGGGAATGCTGCTGGCCGTTAGCCGCGCCATTGGCGAAACCATGATTGTGGTCATGGCGGCGGGTATTTTCGCATCGCTGACAATCAACCCGTTGGACAGCGTGACCACCGTGACGGTTCAGATTGTCACATTGCTAATCGGTGACAGCGAGTTTGACAGTCCCAAGACGCTGTCAGCCTTCGGCCTGGGGCTTTTCTTGTTTGTGTTCACATTGATGCTGAACGTCATGGCTCTTCGCATCGTTCAAAAATATCGAGAAAGCTATGACTGATCGCCAATCACTGGATGGCATGGCAGCGCCAAATTGGAATGATCCTGCGATACAGGGCCGCTTGAAGCGCCGCCATCGGGGGGCCTCCTTATTGCGCCTGGGGGGTATCGTGGCCATCGCCATTGCCTTGGGGCTGCTTGCGTTGCTGCTGGGGTCGATCCTGAGCATCGGCCTTAAGGCCTTCAGTCAGACCGTTGCTGAAATCGATGTACCAATTAGCACTGAGTATGTTGATCTCGAAAATCTAGAAGACAGCAATTGGACGCGTCTTGCCCAAGATGGTGTTGCAACGCTTTATCCGGATGACGCCACAGGCCGTCGTGACCAGCGTTATCGCAATATCCTTAGCCGAGGTGGGCTTAATGCGGTGCGCGGGGCCATCGAAGAACAAGTCATCGCCGACCCATCTTTGGTGGGGCAAAGTGTCCGTGTTTCGGTTCAGCTCAGCGATCCCTTTGATCAGTTTGCGAAAGGCGTCGTGCGACGCGATACGCCAGAGGATATGCGCCGCATTACCAATGATGAGATTGCGATGTATGACGGCCTCGTCGCAGAGGGCCGCATCAGCCGCGTGTTCAACACCTGGCTTTTTACGAACGGGGATAGCCGCTTTCCAGAAATGGCGGGTCTTGCCGCGGGACTAAGAGGCTCCGCCATGGCGCTGATGGTTTGTCTCATCATATCGTTTCCAATTGGCATCGGGACGGCGATTTATCTTGAGGAGTTCGCGCCAAAGAATTGGCTGACGTATATGATCGAGGTGAACATCAATAATCTCGCCGCCGTGCCATCCATTGTTTTCGGTCTATTGGGACTGGCCGTTCTTCTGAACTTTTTTGGATTGCCGCGATCAGCACCCTTGGTCGGCGGGATGGTGCTTGCCTTGATGACCCTGCCCACAATCATCATTGCCACCCGCGCGGCCTTAAAAGCTGTGCCCCCTTCCATTCGCGAAGGAGCAATGGGTATCGGTGCCTCACCGATGCAAGTGGTCACGCATCACGTGCTGCCCCTGGCCATGCCGGGGATCCTTACGGGCACAATTATTGGCATGGCGGCTGCGCTGGGCGAGACAGCGCCATTGCTTCTTATCGGCATGAATATGTTCTCAACTGATTTGCCCGGCAGTGTTTTTGATCAGGCGACCGCCCTGCCGACACAAATCTTTATGTGGTTTGACAGTCCCGAGCTTGGCTTTGTCAGCCGCACCGCCGCTGCAATTATTGTTCTCCTGGGTTTTCTTTTGATGATGAATGCTACAGCGATCTTCATACGCTCGAAGCTAGAACGGAAGTGGTAGATATGTTGACGGACCTGAACCTCGACTTGTCCGCATCTGGGAAGCTATCCAATGTGGCCCCTCTTCTCATTGATCGGCCAGCAGGTCGTGCGGAGGCGATAGCCGAAATCAAGATCAGCGCACGCGGTGTGAACATGTGGTACGGCAGCAAACAGGCGTTGTTCGATGTGGATCTGGAAATCCCGGACAGAACGGTGACCGCGCTCATCGGCCCCAGCGGATGCGGCAAGTCAACCTTCCTGCGCACCATGAACCGCATGAATGACGCTATTCTCGGCGCGCGTATGGAGGGGGATATCCTTTTCGACGGCACAGACATCTACAAAGGAAATGTCGACCCGGTGCAATTGCGCGCGCAGGTAGGAATGGTTTTTCAAAAACCCAACCCCTTTCCAAAATCGGTTTACGACAATGTGGCCTATGGCCCGCGCATCCACGGCATTGCCCTCTCCAAAGAGGCGTTGGATGAGATCGTTGAGATCAGCTTGCAAAAAGCCGGTCTCTGGGATGAAGTTAAAGACCGGCTACAAGACTCAGGCACCAGTCTTTCGGGTGGTCAGCAACAGCGCTTGGTGATTGCCCGAGCCATCGCCGTCAGCCCCGAAGTGATTTTGATGGATGAGCCCGCCTCCGCGCTCGACCCCATTGCCACTGGCCGCATCGAAGAGCTGATTCATGAGCTCAGAGAAAACTATTGCATTGTCATTGTGACCCATTCCATGCAGCAGGCAGCGCGGGTATCACAGCGCACGGCATTCTTCCATATGGGAACGTTGATCGAGGCGGGGGATACGGCAGATGTGTTTTCAAATCCGCTTCAGCAAAAAACGCAAGATTACATCTCCGGCCGGTTTGGGTAGAGTGCGCAACGAAGGAGGCCTTTGATGGTCAACACGCCTCACATAACGCTTGATGATGAAATGGAAAGCCTGTCCGCGCAGATCGCGCAAATGGGCGGGCTTGCCGAGGAACAAGTGGCAAACGCCTTGAGTGCTATCTCACGCAGAGATTCGGCCCTGGCTTCAAAGACTGTTGAGAAAGATGATCAGATCAACCTTCTCCAACAGGAGGTCGATGCCGCCGCAGTGCAAACTTTGGCGCTCCGCCAACCCATGGGCCGGGATTTACGAGAGATCATGGGACCGATCAAAATCGCCTCAGATCTGGAACGCATCGGTGATTTGGCCAAAAACGTCGCCAAGCGTGCGCTGGTGCTGAACCGGCAGGAACCCGTTAGCCTGACCAAAGGTCTTGTGCGCATGGGGCGGCAATCGCTCGTCCAGCTCAAGGATGTGCTCGACGCTTATGTCACGCGCGACGTGGCCGCGGCGATGAACGTCTGGGCGCAGGATGAAGACATTGACGAGCTGTACAATTCTTTGTTGCGGGAGTTTTTGACCTATATGATGGAAGACCCGCGCACGATTGGTCTGTGTACCCATCTTTTGTTCATTGCCAAGAATTTGGAACGCATCGGCGATCACGCAACCAAGATTGCCGAAACGATTTATTTCATTCAAGAAGGGCAGTACCTGGCTGAGAGCCGCCCCAAAGGGGCACCTGAAGATTTCGCAGGCGTGCACCCTTCGCCTGATGCCGAAGATCAGAACGGGTAGCCGCCATGAAACCCAATGTGCTTGTGGTTGAAGACGATACGGATTTGATGACGCTGCTTGTCTACAATCTGGAAAGCGAGGGCTACCGCGTCTTGCAAGCCGGTGGTGGTGAGGAAGCCATGCTGCTGGCGGAAGAAGAAGAGCTGAACCTCGCCGTCCTGGACTGGATGCTGCCGCAGTTCTCGGGTCTGGAAATTTGCCGCCGCCTGCGGCAACGAACTGAGACCGCCAACCTTCCCATCATCATGCTGACGGCGCGTAGTGAAGAAGCGGACCGTGTGCGGGGGCTGGACATTGGTGCGGATGACTATATCACCAAGCCGTTTTCGATGCCGGAATTTTTGGCGCGCATCCGCGCCATCATGCGCCGCGTGCGACCGGCTGCCGCTGAGGATTTGATTACCTTTGGCGATATCGAACTCGACCGCTCCTGTCATCGGGTGCGGCGGGGTGCGCGCAACATTCGTCTCGGCCCAACCGAATATCGCTTGCTCGAACACTTCCTTGGTCATCCGGGGCGTGTTTTTACGCGGGAACAACTACTTGACGCAGCTTGGGGCTCAGACATCTATGTCGAAGACCGAACCGTTGATGTTCATGTGGGCCGCTTGCGCAAGGCACTTAATGAGCCGGGCGAGAAAGATCCCATCCGTACTGTGCGCTCCGCCGGCTATGCGTTTGATGAGACATATCCAACTAAATACTAAAGCTCGTTTCGAGGCTTCGGTAATCCCTGCCCTTACCAAACACTATCCGCCCCATAGGACGTCAAGATTTTCTGCCTCAAAGGATCTAAGAGGTTCACTTGTTTCTGACTGCCGCTACCGCCGGCACATCTATTGCGTGGCTTCGATTTCATTTGGTTGGAAGTCGGTATTAGCCCAGCGGCTTTCCCAATGTCTCTTGAAGGCGAGAAAATCTTCAAAGGGAAGCGCTTTTGATATGAAGAACCCCTGTGCGGAATGGCAATCAATATTTTCGAGAAACTCGAGCGTTCCATAGGTCTCGACCCCCTCGGCACAGACAGAAAGCCCCAGAGTCCTGGCAAGGCCGGTGAGGGCACTCACGATGGCCCGGGACTCTTTGCTTTCATCGATCAACGCGATGAAGGCGCGATCCATCTTCAGCTCGTTGAAGGGAAGGCGGTGAAGATCGACAAGGGACGAAAATCCCGTACCAAAGTCATCCATGGAAAGGCCGAAGCCTTTGAGGCGAAACCTTGTCAGATTCTCAAGCGTATCCGCGTTCTCCGAAACCCGTGCCCGCTCCGTTACCTCCAGCGTGAACGCCTGAGGTTGAAGGCCAGCTGCGACAACATCGGTCGTCAGGTTGTCGACAAAGCCGCTCTCCTCGAACGACTCTGCGGGAATATTGACGGCGAGGGAAATATCGGAATTGACTTCCTTTAGCGCTTTAGCGATTCCGATGGCCTGTTTCAGCACATAATCCGTGAGCTCGCCCATCAGGCCGCTTTCCTCCATCAAGCCGAGGAATTTGGCGGGCAGAAGCGTCCCCTGCGCGGGGTGGTGCCAACGTATCAGCCCTTCGGCGGAGTCGATGGGAAAGCCAAAGGCGCGTTTGACCTGAATCTTGGGCTGCAAGTGCAGTTCGAATTCGCCTTTTGCCAGGCCTGACCGTATCTCTTGTATTGTCGGGGTGAGTTCCGATCCGCGCCACTGCAGCAGATCGTTTTGCAGGCTGTTCACGTCAATCGGTTTGCTGAGGCACTTCTTGATCTGAAGCCCATGCTTCTTGCCAAGGTCACTGGCGGTCGAGAGGATTTTGGAATGCGCGCCGCTCATGATGACGATGCCGCATTTGACGCGCCGCTCACCGAGCTGCCGCAGAATCTCTACACCGTCGATGTCCGGCATCATCAGGTCGACGAAAACGATGGTGGGATCGAACTCTTCGATCTGGGAAAAAAACACTTCCGCACTATCGGTTTCGACCACGTCGTACCCGACCTCAGAAACCACTTCATTCAGGAGCTCCCGAATCTCGAACTCATCATCCAAGATGAGTGCACGAGCTGAAGGCGATGTGTTTCCCACAAAAAACTCCACCAATTCATTTCGTCAGTCGCTAAATGGCACTCGGATTGTAGCGAAGAGCGAAATCTCTGCTGGGGTCAATAAGGCACCCCATGTGTCCCAATTATTACAAGTTTAACTGTGCCCCATTAAGTTGGTCTTAAAGTCCGTCGCGAAAGGCGCGACCCGATGCCGATAATTTCCGGTGCGCGAGGCGCACCGAAGTGGTCAAGGTTAAGCCGCATTAAGACTTATTGGATTTTTTTGAAGGGCGGTGCCCGCGTCAACGCGCGGTGGCGCGTGCAACGCCTCCGGACACTTGCGGCAGATGCTTTGCAATATCCTCAAAGCGATAGGGCTTGGGCAGGAAGACGCACCCTTCCGGCAGGTCGTTATTGTTCTTGATGCGGTGTTCGGTGAAGCCGGATACCAGCATGATGCCGAGATCTTTCCGCTGGGCGCGGAGATGATGTGCCAGCGCGACGCCATCCATGCTGCCGGGCATGATGATGTCACTGAGGACGACATCGATGCCCGGCCGTTTGGCGAAGATTTCAAGCGCAGCTTCTGCGTTGGCGGCTTCCAGCGTGATGCAACCCATCTCTTGGAGTGCAGCCACGGCGAACTCGCGCACGCCAGGCTCATCATCGACCACGAGCACGGTCAAACCCTCAGAGGATTGTGTCTCTACGGGGGTAAGGCTTCCGGTTTCAACAGGAGCGTTCTTATCAGCGAGCGGGAAGTAGAGCCGGAAGGTGGTGCCTTGGCCGAGTTCACTATAGACCGTCATATGACCGCCTGACTGCTTCACAAAACCGAAGGTAGAGGCCAGGCCAAGGCCCGTTCCCTTGCCAGGTGCCTTGGTGGTGAAGAAGGGCTCGAAGATCATTTCCCTCGTTTCGGCGTCCATGCCGCAGCCGTTGTCCGTTACAGCAAGCTCGATGAATTGCCCGCTCGGTATATCGCCGGATTCATGGGAGGAAACCATGTGGTCGTTCAATTTGGTCTCAATAATCAGCGTACCACCATCCGGCATGGCGTCGCGCGCGTTGACGCAGAGATTGAGAAGGGCGTTTTCGAACTCGCTTGGGTCGGTCAAGGCCGGAACGAGATCGGCCGCGAGCGCCGTCTCTATCTTGATGTTGGGGCCGAGACTACGTTCAAGAAGCGCCGTCATTCTCGTAACAATTTCATTGACGTCCACTGCTTTCGTCTCAATAACCTCTTGCCGCGAAAGGCCGAGCAACCGTTTAGTCAGATCGCCGGCGCTGTTGGCAGCGGCCAGAATTCTTTCGATGCGCGAAAGCGAGTTCTCGTCCGATGACAGGCGCCGTTCGAGAAGCTGAAGATTACCAATAATGATCGTCAGCACATTGTTGAAATCATGGGCAACGCCCCCCGTGAGTCGTCCGATCGCTTCCATCTTTACGGCCTGGCGAAGCTGCGCCTCAGTTTTCAATTGGGTGGTCACGTCGTTGAAGGCAATCACGGCACCGACCAGAGCATTACCTTGGTTGAGGGGCGCCGCAACGAATTCAACGTCGATGGGTGTGCCTCCTGAATCGAGGAACTGGGCGCGCTGACGGGAGCTGCGCCCACCGCTCCGGAATGCGTCTTCGATCAATGCCCCGGCATCACCGTGGGAGTCATGATCGATGTTGGTCGGCTTAATGAAATTGCGAAAAGGTTTTCCGACGGATGCGTCTACCTTGAGTTTCAGAATATCCAGCGCTGCGCTGTTCATGAAGGTGGTTTCGCCCTCTTCATCCAGGCCGACAACGCCATCGGCGACGGAGGCAAGTAGGAGCCGGGTCCGCTGGTGCGCCTCGCGCAGTTCCGCTTCCGAGCGCTTACGTTCTGTGATGTCGCGGACAACTAAAACAAGGCGGCTGTCCCGGCCGGAGCCCAGATCACCCAGACTGATGTCGATGGGAAGAGTGCGGCCGTCGGATTTCATGGCCAGCAGGTCGTACGGCGCTATGGTGATGGGTTGCGCCGTTTGGGGTTTGGAAAGAAAGTGTTCAAGGTGTTGGGCATATCCCTCGCAGTCATCCGGCGCGATCAACGCGGTAACCGGCTGACCCAGAATCTCTTGTTCGTTGTAGCCAAACATTTTTTGAGCGGCCGGGCTGAACCCTGAAATAAGGCGGTCCTCGGTGATGGTAATAACACCGTCCGGCACGCAATCGATCAACCCCTGAAGCTGTCGCTCCTTTTTCTCCAGCTCGTCCGCCGCGCGTGTCCGTTCCTGGATCACTTCGGTAAGCTTCTCGTTCGTCTCCACAAGATCTGTGGTCCGCTTGAGAACAGTGATTTCCAAGGATTCGTTTAGCGCTTTCAGCCCGTCCTCGGCGCGCTTTAAGGCGACCTGATTTTCAAGCCGCGCGCGCAGGATCTTAAAGTTGATTGGCTTGGAGGTGTAATCGTTTGCGCCCGTTTCAAGGGCGGTGACGACACTGTCACTGTCGTGCTTTGCGGTGACGATGATAACCGGCAAGTCAGTCTTCGATGTGGTGGTCCGAATGCGGCGCAGAACTTCAAATCCATCGATACCTGGCATCATGACGTCCAGCAAAACGGCGTCAAATCGACCGCTTTTTATGGCCTCAAGCGCGGCCCACCCATCGTCAACGGTTTGGACGGTGTAGCCGTACCGGAGCAGGCGCCGAGAGATTAAATCGCGGTTGTCGGGGTTATCATCAACGACCAGTATGTTGGGCAGCGCCTCAGGCATTTGCTGCCTTGCCCGGTTCGCTCGGCAAGTATTTTGATAACTTTGCCAGTAACTCGTCTAAATCCACGGGCTTGGTTTGGTAGTCGTCGCAACCGGCTTCGAACGCCTTTGTCCGATCCTCTGTTGTCGCATTTGCAGTTATGACAATGATGGGAATGCCGCTCGTTCCAGGGTCAGCCTTGATCAGCCGCGTGGCCTGCAGGCCATCAAGGACCGGCAGGCTGACATCCATCAGAATTAAATCCACAGATTGGCCCTTCACGTAGTCAACTGCTTCCTGCCCGTTTTCCGCATGAGCAATCCCGTACCCGCGCCGCGCAAGTCGCCGCGTCAGCATATCCCGGTTCATTTCATTGTCTTCGACGATCAACAGGGTGCTCATGCTGCGTCCTTCCTGGATTTTTTTCCTGTGTTTTTGAGACTCTTGAAGAGATACCCGCGGAGCTTGCGTAGCGAGTCGTTCAAGTCGCCCGATCCCTTCTCGATGATTTGCTCGGTATCCAAGACGAGTTGTTGCCGCTCCTCCTCGCTCAATTCCTTTGCGGAAACGACGATGACGGGAACGTCGTCATACGCGGGAATGTCTCGCAAATTATTCAGGAATGAAAATCCGTTCATTTCCGGCATCATCAGATCAAGAAGAATAAGCGCGGGGATGTCCATGTTCTGCAGCCGTTCAAAGGCGACGACCCCGTTCTCTGCGGCAACGACGTCAAACCCCAGGCTTGCCACTTGGCGGGACATAATATCCCGCGCATCCCTATCATCCTCGATGATCAGAATCGATGCGTTTGAATCAGGTAATAGGTGCCTTTCGAGCGTGATCATCAATTGATCCCCATCGAAGGGCTTGGTCATATAATCCACGGCGCCAAGTGCAATGCCATGTTCCTTCTCATCCATGATTGAACAAATGACAACGGGAATGGCGTTTAGATCGGAAGAGCTTTTGAGCCGCCCAAGAACCTCAAAGCCCGTCATATCATCCATCATTAGATCAAGAACGATGGCATCGGGTTGGAGTTTTTCAGCCATTGCCAGGCCTTCGCGGCCGCTGGACGCGGTCGCCACCTGAAGCCCCTCGCGCATGAGATAGCGCGTCACAAGATCGCGCGCGTTCGGGTCGTCATCGACCACAAGCACCGTAAGTCCGTCAAAGAGTTCTTCGCGCCCCTCCAAAAGCGGGGCATGAGCGGGGTAAGCGGTGAATTTGGAACGAGCGCCGGAACCTTTTTCGGATGCCTCTTCAAACGGCACCCAGATGGAGAAAGTCGTGCCTTTGTCTTTCGTGGATTGGACCGCGATCTCACCACCCATCATTTCGACGAACTTCTTGCAGATCGCGAGTCCGAGGCCCGTCCCCTCGAATTGTTTGCGCATGTGGTTTTCTTCCTGGGAGAACTCGGTGAAGAGTTTCTTGAGGTAATCTTCGCTCATGCCAATCCCCGTGTCGGACACGGAAAAATTCAGCCTGGACGCGGCGGGATCAGCGCTGATCATCACGGAAATTTCGCCATCAACGGTGAACTTGCAGGCATTATTGACCAGATTGAACAGGATCTGCCGTACCTTCATTTCATCGGCGCGAACTGTGGCGAGGCCGCATAGGTCTTGTTGGATATTCAGGACATTATTGTTTTTGTCGGCGAGGAACTTTGATGTGCTCTCGATTTCTTCCACCAGCGCGGAAAGATTGAAATCTACCGGAGTGAGTTCCAGTTTTCCGGCTTCGATCTTGGAAAGATCAAGCACGTCGTTGATCAGGGCCAGCAAGTGCCGCCCGGCGCGCCGGATGCGCTGCAGATCGGGAGCGAACGCGTTCTGTTCTTCGTCCTCGGCCTCTTCAAGCAGCATCTCGCTGTAACCGATGATCGCATTAAGCGGTGTTCGCAATTCGTGGCTCATATTGGCAAGAAATGCGGATTTGGCCTTGTTGGCAATCTCCGCTTCACGTTGCCGGAGGGTCAGATCCGCTTCGGCTTGTTTCTGCTCGGTAATGTCGCGGATAATAGCAACAAAACGGCCGACCTGGCCGCTACCAAGGTCGCCGAGGTTCAGGCCAATCGGCATCTGCTTGCCGCTTTTTTGCTGCGCGATGAGTTCGCGCGCTTGGCGCGTTGCCGAGGGCGCAAAGCTGGGGGCGCTGAGATACTTGGTAATATAGGACTGATGATTTTGCGCCAGGGCATCGGGCATCAGCATTGACACCGGCTGCCCAATTACTTCTTGCTCGGAATAGCCGAACATATTTTCCGCCGCGCGGCTGAAAGATGTGATTTTCCCGGCTTCATCAATGGTGATCACCGCGTCGGGTGCGCTGTCGATCAGTGTTTGTAGGAAGCGCTCCCGCAGCAAAACTTCACGGCGCTGGTCATTTACCTCCTTGACTTTCCAGCTTGTCAGGGCGAAGGCGAAAAGCATGACCAGCCAGATACCCCAAACCACCGGCGTGACGAGAATCGATTGTCCCACGTTGGGAAACTTTGCGATCCGCAACCAACGTTCAACCGGTAAAATTTCAACCGCATCTGGCGTGTTTGTTTCGGGTGTAACGGGGTCAAGCCAGGTATGGGAAAACAGGGAGGCACCTTGCCACACCAGGCCGCTGCGACTGTTTTGTGCGGCCTGCCATACTTCACCCTCAAAGGCTTGTTGCGCGACGGCTTCCCGCCCAAACATGAATCCCCACAGCTCTTCGTCCGCCCGCCCGCCGATCCAATACCCTTGGTCGTTGGCGAGATAAACTTGCACATGCGGGTTCACCAGCGGGTTCTGAATCTGTCCAATAATGCCCGCAGTTGAAATGTTCAAAACGACGACGCCGGTACGCTCGCCGCTTTCGGCAAAGATGGGAGTTGCGATGCGTAACGTAGGATGCCAGGGCACCTGAACGGCCCCTTGCTCAACGTTTAGATCCAACTCGGAAACAAAAATTTCGCCGCGGTCAAGATTGACTGAGTGCTGAAAATACGCGCGGCTAGACTTGTTCTGAAGGTCTGAACCGGAAACGACTTCAACCCTATCACCAGTTCTATCGACGCGTATCTGTTCTTGTCCGCTCGCATCAATGTAGCGAAGTTGCATATAATCAACGTGTGATTGGGCAAGAGCAAAGAGCGAAAGTTCCGCATGTCGACGCGACTCAACGGACGGCTCTCTGATGAAGTCCAAAGTCGAAACCGTGCGCGACATTATCATAATATCGTCGTAGTAGGAGCCCATTTCTGCGGCGAAGCTGTTGGAAACAGTTGATAGCGCAAGACGCGCAAGCTGTTCAGCCTCATGCTTGCGTTCGGTGTCGACAAAATAAACCGCAGCAAGGAGAACGACCGTGCCAATGGTCGATAATATGCAGAAAACGCTGAGTGGATTCGAAAGCAGTGACAGTAGATGCGGGCTGAAATACTTTTTTTGTGTACCGCGCGGTTCTGTTTGCACGTTCGCCTCCTTGGGGCGCGCTTCAGGCGCCTGCAGTGAATTCTGTTGCAGTGAAAAATATTCGCCACGCAAATTGATCGGTTGCCGTCAGGATAAATGATAAAGATTAATTAGAATTGCAGCCCGAGGGCGCGCCGCGTTAACGCGCGTTATGTTTTCCAGGAAAAAGGCGGTAAGCTGCCGTTTGCCGCCCCTTTGTCAGCATTATGGTTGCGCCATGGCCGCCGCTTGGAGCTGATTGGACTTGCATAGGGCTTGGGCTGCACCGCCGGTATCACTGATAAACCGCTCCGATGGCACACAAATGCCCTGAGCTATAACCCCGGAAAATACTCCAGCCGGGTGGTCCAAATTCGGGGAGCACTTCAACAGTGTGGAGAATCTACCGCCAACTGGTCCAGCTTTGGGTAGCGCTTCACTATCCCATAAGCCAACTCCGATTCTCTTGGCTGCCTCAAGGCGCGCGATGCCCAATTGGTGATCGAAAATCGATCAGCTCTCATCGCCTGCTGTATCGGGGCTGTAGGTCGTTCCAAAGATTGCATCGCAGATCGGGAACGTAATATTGAAATTGTAATCCGCCATGAGGTCTCGGTTGTGATGAACCGTGTGATGATGGCGCAGTTTGCTCAGAAAGGGCAGCCGGGCGGGCCATGAGGTCTTGTCCAGATGATAACAAAGGTGCAGAAGCTCGTAGATGAGAAAATAGCTTGTCGACGTGAAAACGAATAGTAGCGCAACATTCTGCCCCAAGACGAAGTAGATCAGGACGGCCACAGGTGTTGCGAAAGCGCCAAAGAAAAAGAGCAGCATGATGGGCGGGAACATCACGGCCTTAAAATCGTCGGGCGTTTCGATCGTATCTTCAGTGTCGGTAAAGAACGAATGGTGTTCGATCGTGTGGCGGCGGTAGATCAGGCCCAGCCCCTTTGTTGGGTGGTGCATGGGCCCGCGATGACCAAAATATTCCGACAGGTTCGCATAGGCGAAGGTGATCGGCACGGTCAGCCATTCCAGCCATGTGGGGCTTTTCAGGAACCACAGAGAGGCTGAAATCACGGCAAGGGTTACGATCAAGGTGAGGGCAAAGTGCAGGCGCCCGGAATAATGAGGTGAGACTTGTTCCCTGCGGAACTTGTCCCTCGCTCGGGCAACGTAGTCATCCATTTTCTGCTCCTTGCGGCTTGAAGGGATTTTACCCACACAATGGTATGGCTTGCCAATGGGAGACGGAAAAGTACTATACGAAAATTAGGTACTACTCAATGAATCGATAGTTTACCGCGCTGGCAGCATCGAGACCGTACTGCAGAAAGGGCTGTCGCGACCGAAAAGTGGCTGAGAATCACAAGACAATAGAACGCTTGAACCGGATCCTCGGTACAATGATGAACTCCATTGATGCGATGTCGTCGCCGTTCCACGCCACCGTACAACTGACCCTGAGGTTTCGTGATGGCAGCCGATGCAGATCCCTCCCGCCGTACCTATAGCGGGCCCGCGTTTTTCAGTTTTGGATTTCGCCCCTTTTTTCTCGGTGGATCGATATTCGCCGCGCTAAGCATTGTTGCGTGGGCTTATGCCTATGCCATAGGCGCAGGCATGATCGGGGGCCGTGCGGCGCTGATCTGGCATATTCATGAAATGCTATTCGGGTTTTTCGCGGCCATTGCCGTTGGGTTTCTGTTGACCGCCGTGCCGAACTGGACCGGACGCCTACCAGTTTCGGGGATGCGGCTCGCTGCATTGTTCGGGATTTGGCTGGCAGGACGCGTTGCCATGCTGATGCCGGCGGAGCTGCATGGGATCGCTATTGTTATCGACAGCGCCTTCCTTGTGGTCTTTGCCGCCCTCGTCTGGCGCGAAATTCTGGCAAGTGGCAACACCCGCAATATTCCGGTTTGCGGGCTCGCCGCGCTGCTCGCCATTGCCAACATCTGCTTTCACCTGACGGCGAGCGGCTCAGGGGCTTTTGAAATCACTGAGCATGCAGCGCTGGCTGTCCCGGCGCTTTTGATCGCCGTGATCGGCGGCCGCGTTGTGCCAAGTTTCACGCGCAATTGGCTTGCGGCGCGCGGCGCGGAGGCTTTGCCCGCGCCTGCGGGTCGTTTTGATCAACTGGCCCTTGGCACGGCAGCGCTTGCGCTGGCGGCTTGGGTCCTGGCTCCCGATGCGCCGTGGACAGGGGTCTTGCTGTTGATCGCAGGCACCCTTCACTTTATGCGGCTGTTGCGTTGGCAAGGCTGGCAGACGGGGGCGGAAGCGCTCGTTTGGATTTTGCATGTGGGTTACGCATGGTTGGTCCTGTCGTTCCTGCTCATGGGCTCTGCGGCGCTTTGGCCCCGCCATGTGCCAGAGAGCGCGGCGATACACGCCCTGACGGCGGGGGCGGTCGGTGTCATGACCCTTGGCATTATGACGCGATCAACCCTTGGCCATACAGGAAGGGCGCGCGAAGCAGATGCCTGGACCGCCGCCATATATCTGCTGGTGATTGCCGCCGCATTGATCCGTGTTGGCGCTAGTCTTTTCACCCCGGAGCTCTATTCAACATGGATTACGGCGTCGTCTGTCGCCTGGGCGGGAGCTTTTGGCCTCTTTGCAATCCGCTATGGGCCGATGCTTGTTCGCCCCAGGCAATCTCGCCGCCCAGATTAGGCCCGCTTGGCTTTGTTGACCATTCTATCCAAGACCGAGAGAAAGTTTGAGCGATCCTTCTTTGAGAACGCTGCGCCTCCGCCTGTGATCTCGCCGGTCTCCCGCAAATGCGCATTGAGATTACGCATGGCCAAATCCATACCAATGGATGTGTTTGAGAAATCCTTGCCCGTGGGCCCAATGACAAAGGCCCCGTTTTCCACGCAGCGGGCGGCAAGCGGCACATCGGCGGTGATGGCAATGTCTTTGGGTTTGATGTTTTCGGCAATCCAATCGTCTGCGGCATCGAAGCCATCAGACACAATGACCTGGCTGACTGACTTGCCCTGTGGCAAACGCATATAGGCGTTGGAGACCATGTGAACGGGGAGATCATATCGATCCGCCACGCGCACAACCTCATCCTTTACTGGGCAGGCATCCGCGTCCACGTAAATCTCGACCATTGCGGTTCCTACTTTGTCGCCGAAGGGACAGTAGCGGCAGGTGCCAATGCCTCTGTTACAATCGGAACAGCGCTGATTTTCTCTGCCGTGAAGCGATAGATTTCCAGCGAGTCTGACCAGTAATTCTCAGGCCGCCCCGCTTTACGTTTAAGGCCTTTGATAAAGGCCTCGGGGGTCTTCAACTGCTCCCAGACCGACGGCAAGAACAGGCCCTGTTGCCCCCCATCGCGCATAATCAGTCCGTCTATCCCTGGGCGCACTTGGCCAAGCAAATCATCCTCGTCCTTGACCGGGAAGCGGTAGGCGACCGAAAGGATCGACAGGCCCAGTTCCGCCCGCGCCAGCTCCGCCATTGTCATCGGTTTGAAACGGGAGTCCTTAAACGCGGCCGCGTATGCACTTTTGGCCACGTCATTGATCAAGGGTTGGGTCGCGACAAAGCTGCCGTAGCATCCGCGCAGTTTGCCGCCATTTGTGATGGTGGTAAAAGTTGGCCGCCATGCCATTAACAATCGCGGCATGTCGCGGACATTGAGTTTCGGCATCTCGCCGATCTCAGCGCCCTTGATGACCACACGCCTGGCAACATCCAGCAGGACCTTGGCCGAAGCCTCCGGGAGGCGGGCCTTGTCAGAAGGCTCAAACACAAACGCGCCATAGCCGACCACGCGATCCTTGTTGCCTGCAGTGTCGCCTGAATTGCACAAATCGATAGTGGTGGCGCGCAGATTGTGATGGATGGATTCGAGCAGAAGCCCGCGTACGGCGTGGCGACCGCAGGCCTGGTCTTCGCCCAACTGGCCGGAGCGTAATGTTTCAATCGCCGCCGCCGCCGCATTGTCCGTTTTCGAGGCTTTGTCGTAGTCGTGAAAGTGACTGAGGTCCGATGAGATCAGGATCAGCGTTTCATCACCGCCCCAAACCGTGCGCAGGGCCTGGGCAGCTTGCCCCGGCGAAATTCCGCCCACAAGGGCGGGGACGATTTCGACATTTTCAAATACGCGCTGCAGGAATGGCAGATGCACTTCCAGCCCGTGTTCATTTTCGAACGGGCTATCGTCCTCGGCGACAAATGGGAGAACTTTGAGTTTCTCAATCGCGCCGCGGTCGACGCTGACGGGGCCAAGCGGTGTGGCAAAGATCTGGTAGCTGGGCACTGCAATGCCCTTCACAGCTTTGCGGTGGGGCGGGCCGAACAAAACCACGCGGCGAATGTCGGACTTTCGGTTGCCTAGACTGTTAAAGGCCCGCGCGGCGATCTTGCCGGAATACTGGTATCCGGCATGGGGCGCGATAATGGCCTTGGGCTGCATTTGCGGAGACGGCGCAGACTGCAATAGCTGGTCAACAGTATTGGCCAGAGTCCCCGCGTCTGATGGATAGAACTTTCCGGCCACCTGCGGCTGCTTGATACTGTAGTTGGTATTCTTCATCGGTTGATAGCTGCGGCTGAGCTCTTCCTTTGTGGCATTCTTTGCGGCCATGGTGCGCGGACTGACAGGTTGAGCCACCATTGCGCCAGCGGGCCCGATGCGGATGGGCGTACGCTTGCGGCCCCACTTGCCCGGCGGGCCATCAAACACCCCTGCCAGGGCCGTGTCACATTTTTTGCATTTGCCGTCATCGCTTAACGCCCAGTGTTTAATGAGATGCCAATCCCGCACGATGAGCGTCTCAGCGCAACTGTGGCAATAGGTGGTGCCGCCTTCTTCATCGTGGATATTGCCCGTATAGACGTGGCGCAACCCGATTTCCCGGGCGATGCCGCGGGCGCGTTTAAGCGTTTCGGGCGGCGTGCGGGATTTATCTCGCATGCGATAATCGGGATGAAAGGCTGAAAAATGCAGCGGCACGTCGGGCCCCAGATTTTTCATCATCCATTCGCACTGTGCGCGTAATTCCTTCGAGCTATCATTTTCATCCGGGATCAAAAGGGTGGTGACCTCGAACCAGACATTGGTGTGCTCCTTGAGGTATGTGAGCGTATCCAGAACGGGTTTGAGCGCGCCCTTGGTTTGGCGCCAATAGAAATCCTCGGTAAAGGCTTTCAGATCGACATTCGCCGCATCCATATACTTAAAGAACTCAGCCCGGGGCGCATCGTTCATGTATCCAGCGGTCACTGCTACCGTTTTGATGTCCAATTCCCGGCAGGCCTGTGCGATATCAATCGCGTACTCCATGAAAATAACCGGGTCGTTATAGGTAAACGCAACTGAGCGACAGCCGGTTTCCTTGGCGGCCTTTGCAATCATTTCCGGTTGGGCGAGGTCCTGCACCCGGTCCATCTGCCGTGCTTTGGAAATATCCCAGTTTTGGCAGAAGCTGCAGGCAAGGTTACACCCCGCGGTGCCAAGGGAAAGCACCGGCGTGCCGGGCAGAAAGTGGTTGAGGGGCTTTTTCTCAATCGGGTCGATGCAAAATCCAGATGAGCGGCCATAGCTGGTCATGACAACTTCGCCGCCTTGCGCCTTGCGGACAAAGCACAGGCCGCGCTGGCCGTCTTTCATTTTGCATGCGCGCGGGCACAGGGTGCACATCACGCGCCCATCATCCAGCCGCTCCCAATACTTGGTGGGGACGGTATCGCTCGCGCCTTCAGGCAATGAAATCAGTTTGTCGCCTATGACATCCACCGCCCTTTCCCCGGCCGATCTTCAGCTTGTTGCCGATCATTGAGCCCGCTCCAATGCTAGTTTGTTGCGGGCCTGATCTCTAGGGGGTATTTTTTTGGGCACTGGCGGCCCGAAATGTGTGTATGGATAGAGCGGCCGTTTAAATTTACATTCTCTGTTGGGTGTGACGTTGCAATGAATTTGATCCTCGTTAGGCCGTGCCGACAGGTCGATTTGCACAAGACCAAGGGAGGTAGGCATGCCGACTATTTCTGAAGGCTTGGGCGTGTTGGCCTTGGCCGCTGACATGGCCACAGGCCGGCCCAGTGGTTCCGGTCTAACCGCAGCCATCGTAACTGCGGAGTTTGCTAAGAAGCTAGGCTTGGATCTCCAAACCCAAAAGGATGCATATTTTCTGGCCACCGTCAGGTTTATTGGCTGCACGATCACCAGTCACGAAACTGGGCTGCTATCGATTGGCGATGATCAGGGCTTCGCTGTGGCCACCATGCTAGGCGACTGGACCGACCGCGAGGATTTGAAAAAGTTCTTGAGCCAGTACATCGCGCAAGATGCCACGACCGAAGACAGGGACAAAGCATTCAACCACATTTGCGATATCCTGCCGGGCGCTGCGCCCGATTTTACAGCGGCCCATTGCCGGCAGTCCTATTTACTGGCCCGGCGGCTACCAGTCTCCGAGGCGGTGCTTGAGTGCATCCCCTATTACTATGCCAGGTGGGACGGCAAAGTACTGCCCTTTGGCGGTCCCGACGTACCATCTCTGTCGCGCCTGGTGCGGATCACTGAGATGGCCGAGTTGGTCAGGCGCCTGGAAGACGCCGAGCAAGCAAAAAAAGTGGTAGCGGCGAAACGGGGTGTGGAGTTGGACCCCGAACTTGGGCAGGCATTTTTGGACCATGCTGACGACATTTTTGCGACCGCAAGCAGGACGCCAGAGTTCGAGTCATTTATTGCCGCCGAGCCCGGCGAGCCGATCAAAATGACGCCAACCTGCCGGCAGACTCTGGCTGAGGTCGGTGCGGATATGACCGACCACAAGGCGAGCCACTTCCGCAGCCATTCGCGCCGGGTTGCGAGCCTAACTGCTTCGGCGGCGAAATTGGCAGGACTTCCTAACGATCAGGTGGAGACTTTGCGGCTCGCCGCGTTAGTTCATGACATTGGAAAATGTGCGATTTCGAACCGCATTTGGTACAAGGCCGCTGAGCTCAGCGTATCAGAGCGAATTGAGATGCAAAGACACTCGTTCCAAACAGAGTATGTACTGTCTCATGGTGAGCCATTTGCCGCTTGGTCACGAATTGCATCTTGCGTGCAGGAACGTGCGGACGGCAGTGGCTATCATCGCCGCGTGGCATTACCGGACTTGGCCTGCAACATTCTGGCCGTCGCAAACGAATATGATGAGCTGACAAATTCCACTCCCGCAAGCAAGGCGCTGGATCCCAAAGAAGCCGCAAAACGGATGACGGCTGCTGCGGTCGATAAAAAATTCCTACCTGCCGCCGTGACTGCCGTCTTGCAAGCGGCTGGCCACAAGGTCAAGGACGTCATGGCGGCCTATCCATTTGATCTGACGCGGCGTGAGGTTCAAGTATTAGCCCGGCTGGCGATGTCTGAATCGACAGCGCAAATTGCAGAAGTATTGAACATCTCGCCCAAAACCGCCGACCATCACATCCAGAAAATCTATAGGAAAACCGGCGTAAATGCTCGTCCCGCATTGGCGTTGCTCGCGCTTGAGCATGGCATTGTAATGGACTGACCGTTTCTTGAGAAAATAGGGAGAACTCCCGATACATAGGGAACTTCATTTCAGGCAACCTTGACACATCCCAACGCGACAAAGCCTAGGGAACCGTGAAATGAGGTTGAAAATGGGAACGTACAACTCGATCATTGTGAATGCATCAGCCGATCAGGTTTGGTCGGCGTTGCGCAATTTCAATGACATGTTCTGGGCCGAGGGCGTCATAGAAAGCGTTGAAAATTTGAACGGAAAGAACGGCACAGAAGTCGGTGCCGTGCGTCTGGTCAATGGTGCCATCACCGAAACGCTTCAAAGTTTTGACGATGATTCAATGGCATTTAGCTATTCGATCGATGATGGACCCGATGTTCTATCTGCAGATCAGGTGTGGGGATATATCGGCAAAGCGCGCGTCGCGCCAATTACCGCCACCGGACAATGTTTCGTCGAGTGGTCATCAGATTGGGAGCGTGCGAAGGGCGATGTCAAAGGCTTTTGCGACCCGCTTTACGCGGGTCTGTTGGGCCTGTTGGCCAAAAAATTCAACTAGTCCGTCCTAAGTACAATCCTGAGCAAGAGGTTACCCGATGCTAAAAAATACACCAGTTGCTTTCTCAGGAGCACTCGCCTTGCTTGCAGGTACTGTCAATGTGTTATGTTTACTCACCGGCCCCTTTAAATTATCAGGGAGCCCAACAATCATGGGGATCACAGCATGAATATGAATCAAAAAATCCTGTCAGGAAAAGTTGAAACATCCTCGCGGAAGCAGTCATTAGGTTTTGGCTCGTTGAAGGTAGCAGCGTCCGTCGGCATCTTTGTTGTGCTAAGCGCGTGCGCCGCACCCGGGCCGTCAGAATCCTTTACGCGTACCGTCGATGTTGAGGCCGCGCCATCTGCCGTGTGGGCAATGATTGGCTCGTTCTGCTCGGTGCAAGATTGGCACCCCGCCATCGGCACCTGTGAAGAAGACGGGAATACGCCGCCGACCCGGACGCTTGTGACCGCAGATGGTCAAGCAACGTTTGTTGAACTGCAGACCGCCAGAGACGATGGGGCGTACACTTATACTTACACAATCCTGTCCAGCCCGCTGCCGTTCACCGATTACACCAGCACGTTAAGCGTTGATGATGATGGATCAGGAGTGTCCACAGTCACCTGGACCAGTGTCTACAATGCAAATGAAGGCCACGAGCAAGATGTCATCGATGCCCTAACGGGAGTTTATGAGTCTGGCTTGGCGGCCGTCGCTGCAAGCATGGCCCAGTAACTCAGAGTAACTGTTCATCGCTTGTTAGGGGCGTTACAGTTCCACCAACCGATGAGTAAGGTGCCGCGAGAGCTGCGGTGTACCCTTTTTTATCGAACCGCTTGAGCATCAAGCCAATCATTGAGTGATGGCAAGTGGTATGAGGTTCCGCGGTGCTTCGCTGGTGATCAGTACATCAAAAACTCTTGGCGCTCGCTTTTCCAAGCCGCTTCGTCCGCGCCCGCCAGTTCATCAAGATCACTTGGCGTAGCAGCACCATCGTCGACCCATGTGCGCAAGCGCGGGCCCCCGTTGATCACGTCGATGGCGGGCTTGCCGTGCTCGTATTCATAGGCAAAGTCGCGCCACAGGGGGTAGTCCGGGTAGAGCGACCGAATGGCCTTGAAGGCCAGCGCTTGAAGGCGCCAGGGCTTAAATGCGGTATGGTCATAGCTGGGACCTTCCACATGAATCTGGACACCGTTGCAAAGCTGGCCTGCATGTTTATGGAATGTTGGTTCGAACCAACAGTCTCGCAAGGTTGCGCCCGCAAGCCAGTTCGGGGCCAGCTTGCGCATTTTCGCAATCACGCGGCGGGCATCAATGTCGGGGGCGCCGAAAAGCTCAAGCGGCCGCGTTGTGCCGCGACCCTCAGAAAGCTCCGTGCCTTCCAGCATCACCGTTCCCCCATAAGCGCGCGCCATTGAGAGATTCGGGGCATTGGGGCTTGGGTTAATCCACGGGCGCTGGCCCAGCGGCCAGCCAAAGCCCGGCCCGGTTTCCGGCTGCCACCCTTCCATCTCGATCACGCGATAGTCCACGTCGAGCCCAAATGTCTTGATGAACCACGCGCCCATTTCCCCAAGCGTAAGGCCGTGGCGCATGGGCATGGGTCCCGCACCAACAAAACTCTCCCATCCCGCTTCAAGCGTCAGGCCCTCGATGGGGCGACCAACGGGATTGGGACGATCAAGAACCCAGACCGCTTTGTTGTGCCGCGCCGCAGCTTCGAGCACATAAAGAAGTGTGGTGACAAATGTGTATATGCGGCAGCCCAAATCCTGCAGGTCGACAAGAAGAACGTCAAAACCCTCCATCATTTCATCTGTTGGTCGCCGCACCTCGCCGTAAAGACTGAAGACAGGGATGTTGTGCGCCAAATCGTTGAAGTCAGGCGATTCGACCATGTTGTCTTGCTTGTCGCCGCGCAAGCCATGCTGGGGCCCAAACGCAGCGCTGAGCTTTAAGTCATCACAAGCGGCCAGGGCATCAAGCGAATGGGTCAGGTCCTCAGTGACAGAGGCCGGATGGGCAAGCAGCGCCAAGCGCTTGCCAATGAGGGGCCCGCGCAATCCCGGCTCATGGAGAAGTCTATCGATACCAAATTTCATGATTTCATTTCTGCGCCAAGTTCGAGAGCAAAGCAATCGGCACAATGAAAATCCGCACGGCCTGGCGGGTGGGTGAGCGCCCAATATGACACGCGCCCCTGAGTGTCTTCGATCACAGCCGAAAGACCGAGGTGCCACGGGGTTGGTTGCTCGAATTCCGCCAAACCTTCAAGTGACAGCGCGGCGTGAAGCTGGAGCCCTTTGTCGCCTGTCTTGATCTCCAGCTGCGGCGCGGGGATTTCGCTCAGAGGGCGCATGTCTTGCCGATACCCACTAAAGTGATAGCCAGCCCATTGCCGCGACGGCGCAAAGTTGAACTCAACATAAGCCCCTGTTGTGGGGTTGCAGACGAAGACTTCAAAACAAGTGTGCTGCCACAGTCCATCCTCCCGCGCAATCGCCCCGGCGGGCGGAAGGCGGAGATTTGAGATCTGTCCGCTGAGAAAAAACCCCAGCTTGAGGTCACACCCAGGCCCCCGGGCGACCGCTACCTCAAGCGCCCCAACGCTGGGGCAAGGGGTCCTGGGATGATGAACAAGCGCATGACGCATGGCGATCTTTCACAGTTGCGAGTCACGGTGATACGACTAAATGGCGGCCGCACGATCCTGATCGATCATCTTATTTACCTCAAATAGGCAGCCTTGGTATCGCCCCCAGAAACTCAAGGCGATCGGAACTGGTCATTATTGACTCTGTGCAGGTTGCGGCGGCGGCGCAGTGCGGATGGTGCGGAAGCCGATGTGGTTCGTGCCAAGGCCGGTTTCTTGCGCTTCGCGGGCGGCAGGGCGATAGCGCATGCAGTAATTTGGTGCGCAGAGATACGATCCGCCTTTGATGACGCCGCGCGCAGTGCCGGTCGCAGGCGTTGCCGTCCACTCCCACACATTGCCGATCATGTCATGCAGCTCAAAAGCATTGGCCTCAAAACATCCAGCGGGAGAGGTGCCCAAAAACCCATCCTCGCCGGTGTTGAGGACCGGGAACAAACCTTGCCATGTGTTGGCGATGGGGTGGGGCGCGCCGTCTTCTATGCGATAGGGACTGTCGGACACCGTGCCGCCCGCACTGGCGGCATATTCCCATTGCGCTTCATTGGGCAGGGTCTCACCGGCCCATTCCGCAAAGGCGAGCGCATCTTCATAGGCAATTTGCGTGACGGGATAGCCGTCCCTGCCGTCGATTGAACTGCCCGGCCCCTCGGGATGGCGCCAATCGGCACCGGGCACCCAATGCCACCAACTCATCGGCCGAATGGGCTCGCCGCGCTGGGCCGGAACGAAGACTGCCGATCCTGGCGCAACCCCTTCGGGGGGCGCGCGCTCGGCAACAGTGACGTAGCCGGTCGCGGCAACAAAGGCGCGGAACTCAGCATTGGTGATTTCGGTGCGGCGAATCCAAAACCCCTCCATCACCACATCGCGGATCGGGGCTTCGTCCGGATAGTAGTCATTGGACCCCATCTGGAAGCCGCCGCCGGGCACAAAGACAAACGTGTTTGCTGGCGTATCGCCGCAAGCCGCCGCAGACGTCACGCCAGCGCCGTTCAGTTGCCCCAGAAAGAACCAGGCACCAATGGCAACGGTAGCGACAACCACTCCGCCAAAAAGCAGAATTCTAGTTTGGCCAGTAAATATACTCGTCGTCCTCTTCCCATGGCTGATCCACAGTTACATCAATGCGAATCGGGGCCTCTACCAGCGCGGGCCAGATCGGGTCCATCTGCTCCGCATTATGGGCGTCCAGCATGTCGTGCATGGCCGCCACGCGTTCGGGGTGAGCGTCCGCCACATTGTACTGCTCAGTGGGATCATCGGTCATGTTGAACAGCCATGTTCGTTGCTGGCGGGCATCCCGCTGCAATTTCCAGCCCTCCGCCATCACGACCTGATAGCCGCCTTCGCGCCAGAACAGGCGATCATGGGGCGCATCCAGCGTCACGGGTTCATCGCCGGTCACATAAGGCAGGAGCGAAACCCCGTCCACCACCCGGTCCTGCGACAGGGTCGCGCCGCCTGCATCAGCGGCAGTGGCGTAGATGTCAAAGTGATGCACCGGGTCATTCACCCGCGTGCCCGCCGGAATAGTGCCCGGCCAACGCATAAAGTAGGGCACGTGAATGCCGCCCTCAAAGAAGGTGATCTTCCATCCGCGGAAGGGCTCGTTGATCTCAGGCAGGCCCACATAGTCCGCGCCGCCATTGTCTGAGGTGAAGATGACCAGCGTATTGTCCGCGATGCCGTTTTCTTCCAGCGCGTCCAAGACCTCCCCCACGCCGCGATCCAGCGCGCGGATCATCGCTGCGTAAACGCGCAAGCGGTGATCTTCGATATGGGACAGCGCCTCATAGTCTTCACGGCTGGCTTGCAATGGCGTGTGCGGTGCCCAATGGGCAAGATACATAAAGAAAGGGCGTTGGCGGTTCTGTTCAATCACGTTGATAGCTTCGTCGGTATAGTAGTCAGTGATGTAGCCATCGGGCTCGAACGCGTCGCTGCCGTTAAAGCTGGCGGCATATTGCATCCCCGCCCATAGGAACCGGTCAATGGGATCGAAATCCTGGCGCGAATTCACAACATCCGGGCTGTCTTCAGGCAGGTAGAATCCCGAGTGCATCAGCAAGCTGTCGTCAAAGCCTTGCTCATGGGGCATCATCCCCGGCGATCGGCCCAAATGCCATTTGCCGATATGGGCGGTGTAGTAGCCCGCATCGCGCATGGTTTCCGCCAACGTAATTTCGGACGGGGGCATGCCCATATCTTCAAACGGAACCGCGGCACGGCCCTCGTCGCCGAAGTAAGTGAAGAATTCGGGCTCTCCGGCGGGGCGCGGCACAAGGCGCGTCAGGTTCTGCAACATGCCGGGCGGTGTGGGCGTGAACTCAAAGCCAAAGCGGGTGGAATACCGCCCCGACATAAGCGAAGCGCGAGAGGGCGCACAGGTGCCATTGGCCGCATAGCCGTTCCTGAAGATCGCGCCCTCATGGGCAATGCGATCAATGTTCGGTGTGGGCACAGAACCGCCCGCAACGCCGCCGCCATTGAACGTCAAATCATTCCAGCCCAGATCGTCGGCGACAATCAGAATAACATTTGGTGGGCCGTCGCTGCGCGGCACCTCAAGCTGGCCTGCCGCTGCGCCGCCCCATGTGACACTTTGATGTTCACCAACCGGTGTGCGCGTGTCCGTTTGATAGCGGATGTAGTGAAGGATGAGTTCCACCCGAAACACATAGGCGGCGATCAAAACCAACCCGATTGCCCCGGCGATTCCCGCTACCCATTTCATGATACCTAAATTCATCGGTGTTGTTCCTCAGTGCGGCAATGATCCAAATGACTGCGATTGTCATTCGTGCGCCCGCCTGTTTGATTTCTGGAGTAAATGTATATAATGACAGTCACAGTGTCAAAACATGGGTAACCGATTTATGGGACGCGCAGCCGCAGACCAAGGGATAGAGCCGATCGATGGTCGCCGGGCACGTAGCGAAAAGACGCGCGGGCTCATTGTTGAGGCGCTTATGAAATTGATTGCGGAGGGGGACCTTCAACCCACCAGCGAAGCGGTTGCGCAGCGCGCGGCTGTCGGTCACCGCACGGTATTTCGCCATTTCCAGGACATGGACGCGCTCTATCGGGAAATTGATACACGATTGGACGTGCGTGTTTTCGCAGCGGTGGCACCCATCGCCCCCAGCGGCTCGCTCAAAAGCCGGATTGACAAAATTGTGGAAACTCGTGCGCGCATCTTTGAGCAAGTGAAGATGTTCAAACGGGCGACGGTCATCCGGCAATGGTCATCAGCTTTTCTGCGCTCCAAGCGTGCGCGCAACGCCCGCCTTCTCCGTGGGCGGTTATTTCATGCTATTCCCGAACTTGAAGGCAAATCGGCAGAAGCCCAACACGCCTTGGAATCCCTTTTGTCGTTTGAATCTTGGGAGCATCTACGGGTAGATCAAAAATGTTCCGTCGCCAAAGCAATCGACGCGCTGAAATTTGGCGCCCTTCGCCTTCTCAGCTAGGCTCGCCAAAGACGATCAACAGGTTTGCCATCTGGCTCCGGCAAGGGGGCGGCCGGTTCCTGCCGCAGCACGGTGACGTCACCCTCCAACATGTTCGATACTTTGTCCTGATCTGCCGGTGACAGCGCCTGAAAGCTCTGCCGCAACCGATCAAGGCAGGAGGCGCGGTAGGGCGCAGAAGGAACACGCCATTCAGCGCCGCGCGACGCAAAACCTGTTTGCTTCAGATGTTGCGCGCAGGCAGCGGCATTACTGGCAAGATAAGGCAAGTACTCAGCCCGCACATGGCTGAGCAGCGGCGCAAGGTCGCCCGGCACATCGACGATAGGAGCGGCGGCCGCCAGATCATTTGGCGTTGTCGCCCACATGCGCGCGACCCAGGCAAGGGTGTGGGGGCTGCGCTCCCGCATGATCGCCGCAGGTGTCGGGTCGATAGAGAAGTGGCGGAAGAACGGCCCCATTAGCCCGAAGTCTGCTTCGCAAGGGCGCATGCCCATTAAAAACGGTCGCGTTGAGAAAATGGACTCCAGCGCATCCAGGGTTTCCAGAAATAAATCTTCCACCAATGGTGCGGTCGCCCTAGTGACCCCATCACCCTTCAGGAATTCGCGTTGTTGACGTGCCCGGATAAAGAGTGTGCGCAAGGGGAGCGGCGCGCGCATATCCCGCAGCATGGTCTTTGCTATGCGGCGGGACATGAGTTGGGCGTCCTCAGGAAACGCCCAACGGTAATAAAGCGCTGGCCGCCACAGCCATTCATCGAAATAATCTTCAAGCAGAATGCTGATAAATGCGGCAGCAGGCGCTTCTGGTCGCAATTGCGGTGCGCTGCCCTGATCCTCGAACTTTGCAATGATTGCGGTTGTGTCAGCGAGCCAAGTGCCGTCCGGGCATTCCACTTGCGGCATTTGCAATACGCCAGTGTGCGCTGCGCAGGCGCGAAAGTCGACCGTATCCATTTCCACAAAGTCGAAGGGAATGCCCTTGATGCGAAAATAGCTCTCCAACTTGCCGGTAAAGTAGGAAATTTTCAGACCATGGAGAATGTAGCGATCAGTCATCGGGCAAAAATGCGCCATCCGATGCGGCCGATGATCCCGACAAGCGCAAGCGCCAGTACGGCCGCAGTGATGTAAAGCCACATATACCGCGCATGAACTCGCGCCAGCGTGTTGGTTGCCACTTGGGCCAGGGGGTCATAGCCCGCGGGCAATTCCAAAACGCCGTTGGCGGTAGCATAGCTTTCATAGTCAGCGCGCAGGCTTGCCAGAATCTCGGGGTGATCGCCTGCAATATTATTAGTCTCGCCGGGATCGAGCGATAGATCATAAAGGTGCCAGGTGCCATCGCCCCAGGGCGGTAAGTTACGCGCCAATTTCCAGCTCCCGCGATAAAGCGCCGCGTTGCCGGAAACTTCCATGCCAACAGAATCGTCCGCGCCATATGCCGATGCTGCCTCGCCTGCGAGCACCGCGCGCAAGCTGCGGCCGGTGAACTGATCAGCGGGCGCGGCCACGCCGCCAAAATCAAGCATGGTTGGGGTGATGTCTGTGACATAAGCAGGCGTGTCCACGCGCACTCCTTGGCTGACACCGGGGCCCGCTATGATGAACGGCGCACGCAACCCGCCCTCGGAGGCATAGAATTTAAAGAGATTAAACGGCGATGCCGCCGCGAGCGCCCATTCGGTGCCGATGAAGGCATAGGTGCCGCGCTCCCCCAGTGTTTCAAGGTCTTGGCTATAACCGTTCATGGCCATCCAAAGCCCGAACCCGCGCATGCCGACCGGGTGGTTTGGCTCCGGCCCGTTATCGGACGCGAGTATAATGATGGTGTTCTCTAACGTGCCGTTTGCCTCAAGGTAATCAATGAGCCTGCCCAAATGGTGATCCATCGCTTCCAGCATGCCGGCATTGACGGCCATGCTTTCTGCATAGAGCGCGCGCTCTTCATCGGTTAGGGAGTCCCATGGGCGCACATCACCGGGCATATCGCCGAGGGCGGCATCATCTGGAATGAATCCCATGGCACGGGCCCGCTCCCAGCGCGCAACACGCAACTCATCCCAGCCCATTTGATAAAGCGCCCTATAGTGCTCGGTAAATTCGCGCGGTGCCTGGATGGGAATATGGATCGCCTGAAACGCAAGGTAGGCAAAAAACGGATCGTCGCTACTCTCGCTGTCCTCAAGATAGCCCATGATCTGATCGACAAGAAATTCAGAAGAATAAAAATCATCGGGCAGACGCGCGGGCGCGCCGTCTTCAAACCAATCAGCTGTTGCGTAATAGGGCATATAGGCGCGCTGTTCCCAGTTGTCTGCGCCGGACGCATCTAAGATAAACGTGCGATCAAAGCCGTGATCGCTGGGCAGGTCTCCTTCGCCGTGACCCAGGTGCCATTTACCCGCCATATAGGTGCGATAGCCCGCTTGCGAAAGACGCGAGGCAACCGTCGTCACACCAGGTTCAAGCCGCATGCTGTATCCCGGTTGGCCCACATGTTCTGGTGGCAACACTTCGGGGATTGTGGCCACGCCGGTGAGGTGATTGTCCAGGCCTGTAAGCAGCATGGCCCGGGTTGGCGCGCAGAGTGGCGAGGTGTGGTAATTCGTGAACAAAGACCCCCGTGCCGCCAAAGCGTCAATATGCGGCGTGCGGGCCTCACCGCCATAGGCGCTCAGATCCATAAAGGCGGCATCATCAATCAGAACAACCAGGAAGTTGGGGCGGGTGGTGTCGCGATCAACCTGGGCGCTTGCCATGGGGGCGACTAATAAGCCCAGTAGCGCCAATGCGCCTGTTCCAATAAGAAGTCGTTGAACGCGCTTCATTTGCCCCAGCTCCTGCTCATTAGTTGCGTCTGGGGCTGATTATGACACAAGCAATGTCAATTTGACTAGATTGGCGTCAAGAGTTTGCAACGCGGGCGCGTCGGGAAGGCATGAAGAGCGGTTTTCGCCACTTCCCCGAGTCCGCCGCCGAGGTGGCGGCCATTCAAGTATAGCGCCGTTTCAGTACGTCATAGAGCGCGCGGATGGTTTGGGAATCTCCGCCAAAAGGCCTGCCCGGTTTTGCCGCGGCATTCCACGACATCAGGTCGATGTGTGCCCAAACTTTTGTCTCCTTCACGAACTCCTGCAAAAAGAGCGCCGCCATAACCGAGTCCGCCAGGGGCCCAGCCGCGATCTGGCTAACGTCGGCGATCTTTGAAGAGAGTTGTTCTAGATATGGCTTCCAAAGGGGCATGCGCCAAACCGGGTCGGCGACTTTCAATCCCGCCTCTGAGACTTCTGCAACAAAGCTGTCATCATCGCAATAAAACGCAGGCAGCTCCACCCCCAGGGCGACGCGGGCGGCCCCAGTCAACGTGGCCATATCAATCATCAATTCGGGGCTTTCTTCGTCGGCGAGTGCCAGCGCATCGGCCAACACGAGCCGCCCCTCGGCATCGGTGTTGCCGATCTCCACACTCAGGCCCTTCCGGCTTCGCAACACATCACCGGGGCGGAATGAATTACCGGAAATCGAATTCTCCACCGCAGGAATAATAACGCGCAATCGCACATTCAATTTTCTGGCCATGATCATGGAGGCTAATCCAAGGGCATTGGCGCCGCCGGCCATATCTTTTTTCATGAGCAGCATACCAGCGGTCGGTTTAATGCTCAGCCCGCCGGTATCGTAGCAAACGCCCTTGCCAATGATCGTCACCTTCGGTGCATTCGCTTTGCCCCAAGTCATATCGATCAGGCAGGGCGCTTGAGTGCTGGCGCGCCCGACCGCGTGGATCAATGGGAAGTTTTGGGCCAAGAGTTGCTCACCCTTAGTGATCGCAACTTTCGCACCAAATTCCTCACCCAGCTTTGAAGCTGCATCAGCAAGATTGTTGGGCCCCATGTCGTTCGCAGGCACATTGATGAGATCGCGGGTGAGGAAAACACCCTTCAGAATTTCTGTGATCTCGGTGCGGTCGCATCCTTTCGGCCAAACGAAATTGGGCTTTTGAGTGCTGTCATCGGCATCAAGGTACTGATCAAAGACATAGCTATCCAATCCCATGCCAAGTGCCATAAGTGTTGGATCTAGCTCTGTCTGATCAGCAAATGCATAAGTACCGCTGGGGAGGGACGTCACCAATGTGCCGCAAATGAATGGGTTATCACCAGCACCTAACCCCAAGATCACGGTCTCGATCGCCCCGGAAGATCCCGCTGCCATAATTAATTTTCCGCTTTGCCCCTTGAACCCAACGGCCGCCGCGTAAGCTGCAGCAGATTTGGGTAAGGTCTTTGAGATCTCTTTCCATTTGTCCTGGCTGCTAAGAAAAATCGGAATGGCTCTGTCAGATCGCGTTTTGAAAATCTTCGTCATGGCGTATGGTCCTCTCTTGATGCTTCCGTCAGGGCTGGTCTTGCACATTTTGTTGCTGGCGGTGTTTTTGTGGGCAGGCCGTCTTCCTCGTTTCATGCAAAGTCGATAACGAACCCGGTGCCTTGGGCGATAGCGCGTTCATAAATCACGCCGGCGGCCGCGACGTCCTGAATTGCTGAGCCAGTGGAGTCAAAAACGATGATGTTGTTATCGGGCTTGGGCGCGGGTTTTTCACCAACCACGATTTCACCCAGCTCTGCATAAACATCGCCTTTGGTGAAAACATTCTCTTCCAATGCATGGTGGAGCTCGCCAATGTGAGCGCATTGGTCTGTAATATCCGTGACCACAATTGCCGCTCCTAAAAGGTTTGGATCAAGTTCCTGCTTGTCATCATTGTCTGAGCCAACAGCGGCAATGAACGTTCCAGGCTGAACGTCCTTTTGCCCCAGAAACCACGACCGGGCGGATGTGCAGGTGACAATGACCTGGCTTCTTCGTGTGCCTTTTCGGAAGTCCGAGAGTGGCACCACTGAAATGCCGGTAGATTTGGTCATCTGCGCTGCAAACGACTTGCAGAGTTCTGCATCCTTGTCGAAGGCGAAAATCTTCTTGATGGGAAGAACATGAAGAATGGCTTGGAGTTGGATTTCGCCCTGCACGCCGCAGCCTATAATGGTGGCGGTATGGGCTGACCCGTCCGCCAAATACTTGGCGGCGACGGCGGTCGCCGCGGCGGTGCGCTGGGCGGTCACTTCAATGGAATCGATAATGGCGAGGGGAAACCCATTACGTCCATCGCAAAGCGTGATGGCCCCTTGGATGGTCGGCAGGCCGGTTGTGGCTTTATTGTCCGGAAAATTCCCGTTGACCTTCACCGCGACATAGGCTGGATCATCCACAAATCCGGCTGACTTGATGTGAAACGCGCCGCCGACCTGGGGGATGTGAACCACCTCCGGAACCATCACTTTTCCGGCGGCATAGCGCCCAAAAGCGCCCTCCACAGCCTCCACATAGTCGCCGAAGGTGATCACTTCGCGGATCATTTCGCGAGGCAAAATAACGGTTTTTCTGCTTTTCATGGCCACTTCCATTGTTAGGGAGGCGCAAAAAATAAAGGTATTTCAATCAGAGTCAATAGATGTTACATATGTAACATAAATGGCTTGATGAGGCGCTAGATGGCAGGTGAGGGTGACAGCGGGTGTCGGTGGTTGGCGCTGCTCTACCAGTTTCCCCAAAAGCCCGGTTCGTTGCGGATGAAGATCTGGCGGCGGCTGCAGCGCATTGGCGCGGTGGCGGTCAAAAACTCTGTGTACGTCCTACCCAGAAATGAGCAGACGCAGGAAGACTTCGAATGGATTCTTCAGGAAATCATTTCAGGCGGCGCTGAAGGGATGATTTTGGAAGCCAATTTCGTTGATGGCATGGACGATCACCAGCTCCATCAGTTGTTTGATGCAGCGCGTGATGAAGATTACGGCGCGCTTGCGGATGAAGTCAGAGCTTATCACGAGGAGCTTCCAGAAACGTTGGCGACCGATGCCGCGCTATTGGAAGACGCAAAGAGTCAAATGACCAAGTTCAAGATGCGCCTTTATGAGGTTGACAAGATCGATTTTTTTGGCGCCAACGGTCGCGAGGCGGCTGGCGGTGTTGTTACCTCCCTCGCGGAGAAAATCGCCTTAGCCCAGCAAGAAACTCAAAAGGACGAACAAGCGATGCTAGATACACAAGAAATCGATCTCATCGGCAAAACTTGGGTGACGAGGCAAAACGTACATGTCGACCGCATTGCCAGTGCCTGGTTGATCCAACGCTGGATCGACGCTGACGCCAAATTCAAGTTCACCGCCTCAAAGCGCTACGAGCCGCAAGAAAATGAACTGCGGTTCGATATGTTCGAAGCAGAAGTCACCCACGAGGGCGACAATTGCACATTTGAGGTGTTGCTCTCGCGCGCGAAGCTCAATGATCCATCATTAAAGAGAATTGGTGAGATTATCCATGATATTGATCTCAAAGATTCCAAATATGGCCATGAGGAAACGCTCGGCATCGAGCACCTTTTGACAGGCCTAAGCTTCAATATTGATGGGGACGATGAGCGCATTGAACGGGGCGGGGCGATCTTTGACGATCTCTACCAGTACTTCCGGGCCAAGAAATAGCGACTTGAGATGGGGCGAAGAATCGGGCGGGTGGTCAGATGGGCGATAGCGTAGACATAGGAGAATCAGCAGTTCCGGCGTCAGAGCTGAATGCGTCGCCGAGCTATCGCGAAGCGACAGCGACGTGGGCAAAAATTGGATTGCTTAGTTTCGGCGGGCCAGCGGGGCAAATCGCGCTCATGCACCGCATTGTCGTCGATGAAAAAAAATGGGTAAGCGAAGATCAATTCCTTCACGCCCTCAATTTTTGCATGTTGCTGCCGGGCCCTGAGGCGCAACAACTTGCTATCTATATCGGATGGCTGCTGCACCGTATTCGCGGCGGATTGACGGCCGGGCTCTTATTCATCCTGCCGGGGTTTTTCGTGATCCTGGGTCTTAGTTACTTGTACATCACGGTCGGGGAGCTGTCAGTGGTTCAGGGTCTTTTCCTCGGCCTGAAGACAGCGGTTATCGCGATTGTCATTCAAGCAGTGTTTCGAATTGGCAAACGAGCGCTGAAACAAAACCTGCTGGTATTGCTCGCCGCCCTCGCCTTTGTGGCGATGTATGTATTCAGCGTCTCGTTTCCTCTTATCATCATAACCGCCGCTCTTGCCGGGTTCGTAATGGCACGCGTTGGCGAAAAGGAAACTTCGGCCAATGAGGCACCGCCGCCGCGTCGCGCCACAGAACCTAATTGGGAAAACCTGCGGCACGGCGCTACAATCCTGCTTAACTTTGGCGCCCTATGGCTTGGACCGACCCTTGCCATGGTTTTTTTGCTTGGTCCTGAAAATGTATTCACCACCGTTGGCATCTTTTTCAGTAAGATGGCAGTGATAACGTTTGGCGGCGCTTATGCGGTGCTCTCCTATGTCGCTCAGGAAGCGGTGCAAGCCTATGGTTGGCTTAGCCCTGCTGAAATGATCGACGGCTTGGCAATGGCGGAATCAACGCCAGGCCCGCTAATCATGACCGTACAATTTGTTGGTTTTGTTGCCGCCTATCGCGACCCAGGTGTACTGTCACCAGCACTGGCTGGTTTCCTGGGCAGCCTTGTCACCACATGGGTTACGTTTACGCCGTGCTTCTTGTGGGTATTTCTGGGCGCTCCGTTTGTTGAAAAGCTGCGGCGGAACGCAGTGCTCAGCGCAACGTTTTCTGCCGTTACCGCCGCTGTTGTTGGCGCCATTGCCAATCTGGCTTTGTGGTTTTCCATACACACTTTGTTTGCCGACGTGCGCAGCTTTGAGTATGGCGCCATCGCAACCGAAATCCCTCAACTGACCTCCCTTACTCTTCCAGCCTTTGGTATAACTCTGGTCGCGATCACGCTGACCTTTGTGGTGCGCGCACCGGTTCTGGTCACTTTAGGTGTGGCCGGCGGGTTGGGCGTTTTGGCATCGGTCTTTTGATTGGCAATGTTGAGAATTGAAAATTTGAGGAGAGCAGGGCTAGGACCGGTCTCTCTATCTCGCGGGGCGGGCGTTGAGTGCGCGCCAATGGGCGATCTGCTCGGCCACGCGCGGGCCGGCGGTACCGCCAAAACTGCGGCGCGCGGCAACGGAGGCTTCAACACTCAGCACCTCGAACACGGCACCAGTGATGCGGGGATCGATGTGCTGCATCTCGGCAAGGGAGAGCTCACTTAAGTCCTTATCTTGTGCTTCGGCTTTGGCCACCAGTGCGCCGGTGATGTGATGGGCCTGGCGGAAAGGAACGTCGAGCGCGCGCACCAACCAGTCAGCAAGGTCGGTGGCGGTAATGAAGCGCGCGGATGCAGCTTTGCCCATGGCAACCTCGTTCACCGTCATGGATTCAATGGCCGGAGCCAAGACGCGCAGACAAGCTTCCAATTGATCAAGGGCATCGAACGTCTGCTCTTTGTCTTCCTGCATGTCTTTGGAATAGGCCAGAGGTAGTCCTTTGAGCATGACAGACACCGCAGTAAACGCAGCGATGATGCGCCCTGATTTACCGCGCACTAACTCTGCGGCATCGGGGTTGCGCTTTTGCGGCATAATGGATGAGCCGGTGGAAAACCCATCAGAAAGGGCGAAAAATCCAAACGGCGCAGAGGAAAACACGACCAATTCCTCGGCTAGGCGTGACAGATGCGTAGCGCAGATCGCCGCGGCGGCAAGCACTTCCTGCACAAAATCACGTGCCGACACAGCGTCCAGTGAATTATTCATGGGCTTTGCAAATCCCAGCGCTGCTGAAGTCATCTCGCGGTCGATGGCATAAGGCGTGCCCGCAAGGGCTGCGGCACCTAAGGGGCATTCATTCAGTCGCGCGCTTGCATCATTAAGGCGTCCGGCATCTCGGTCCAGCATCTCCACATAAGCCAGGCAATAATGCGCATAAAGGATCGGCTGCGCCGTTTGCATGTGCGTGAAGCCCGGCATTACTGCAGATTGGTGCGTTTGGGCGGTGGTGAGTAAGGCGGACTGAAGTGTCCGGATGGTGCCAACCAAGGCGGCGATCTTATCTCGCGTCCAAAGGCGTATGTCGGTCGCCACCTGATCGTTGCGGGAGCGCGCGGTATGAAGCCGGGCTCCTGCATCACCCACAAGCTCAATCAGGCGCGCTTCGATATTCAGATGAATATCCTCAAGGGCGGTTTTGTATTCAAATGTGCCCGCCTCAATCTCACTGCGGATTTGCTCGAGCCCTTGAACCAGCGCGCCGGCGTCCGCCTTTGAAAGGATGCCAACGGCCCCCAGCATGCGCGCATGGGCGATGGAGCCCCGGATGTCCTGTGGCGCTAATCTTTGGTCAAAGGAAATGGAGGCATTGAAGGCCTCCATAATTTCTTCGGGCTGTTGGGAAAACCGCCCGCCCCACATGGGGTTGCTGCCCTCTGGGCCTTGGCCTTTGCTTGCCATCTCGGCCTCCTCTCAGCCTGCCCGACGGGCGTGTTACGATGAATTCTGCCGAAGCAGAATATACTATTGTGCATTGCGGTAGTATGCTATAGAAGCTTCGATGAAAGGAGTAAATAGTCGATGATTCTTCGACGTCGATTATTCTTACAGCTACCGCTCAGCGGGCCTCGACGCCGGGGCCCTCGCAGGTAACGCGCGACGGGAGGGGGGCGAAAGAGCCTCAGCTGAGCCCGGCTCGTGCCGGGTTTTTTTATGCCTTGTGGCCCTCCTTCAACGGAGTTCGCACAAGGCCAAAGAGTTAGGAGACATGCACATGCGGCACTTCCTCTCCACAGAGGATTGGACGCGGGGCGAACTTCAAGCCCTGATTGATCAGGCGCGGGTCTATCGCGATGCGCCGTTCTCAAACGTTTTGCAGAACAAGTCCATCGCCTTGGTGTTCTTCAATCGGTCGCTTCGCACCCGCGCCTCTTTCGACATCGGGGCCAAGCAATTGGGTGCCCATGCGCTTGTGCTTGATGCCGCCGGCACCTGGCCCATTGAAGTTCTCGATGGCGCGGTGATGGATGGCGACGCCGAAGAGCACGTAAAAGAAGCCGCGAAGGTGTTGTCGCGCTATGCAGACATTATCGCCATTCGCGCATTTCCGAAGTTTGAAAACTGGGCGCTGGAGAAGCAGGACCCGTTAATCACGGCGTTTGCGAAATATGCCGACGTGCCCATTATCAATATGGAAACTATCGTGCATCCCTGCCAGGAACTGGCCATGATGATGGCGGCGCAGGACAATCTTGGCGCAACGGATGGCAAGAAATTCTTACTTACTTGGACTTATCATCCCAAGCCGCTCAACACGGCGGTGGCCAATTCAGCCTTGCTTGTAGCCTCGAAATTCGGCTTTGACGTGACCCTGCTTTGCCCCACGCCGGACTATGGTCTCGATGATCATTATATGAGCGCCGCAACCGAAAACGCCGCTGCGCAAGGGGGCAGTCTCGACGTCACTCATGACATTGATACCGCCTATGCGGGCGCGGATTTTGTCTATGCCAAAAGCTGGGGCGCATTACCGTTCTATGGCAACTGGAAGGCGGAAAAGCCGATCCGCGACTCCTATAAACACTTCATTGTGGACGAGGATAAAATGGCAGAAACCAATGACGCCTGGTTCAGTCACTGCCTGCCCATGCGGCGCAATATCAAGGCCACCGATGGCGTTGCCGACAGCCCCCGCTCGCTCATTATCGATGAGGCTGAAAACCGCTTGCATGTGCAAAAAGCGCTTATGACCCATCTCGCCCTGCAGGTAGGGGCTTAGGCCATGGCGAAGAAAGCAGTACTCGCCTTTTCCGGGGGGCTCGATACCTCGTTCTGCGTCGCCTGGCTGAAAGAACAAGGCTATGACGTCATCACCTATTTTGTTGATGCGGCGGCAACTACCGCGTCCGACGCTGCCGCTGTGGAAGCGCGTGCCTATGAGCTCGGCGCGGCGAAGCACGTCAATGTTGATGCAGGGCAAAAGCTTTGGGATGAAATTGTCATCCCCTTGGTGTGGGCAAGTGCGTGGCGACAGAACCAATATCCGCTGCTCTGCTCAGATCGCTACCTCATTGTCAAAGAAGGCTTGGCGCTTGCGGCGCAGGAAAAAGCAGATGTTATCGCCCATGGCTGCACCGGCATGGGTAATGATCAGGTGCGATTTGATATGTCGATCCGCGCCCTCAGCGCCCTGCCTATTGTTGCGCCGGTCAGGATCATCCAAGACGAAGTGGCCCGTGTAAGGGACTTCGAGATTGAGTATCTAAACGCGCGCGGCTTTAAGGTGGATGCGAAGACAAAACGCTACACCATCAATGCCAATTTATTGGGCACGACATTCTCAGGGCAGGAGATCGACAAATGGGGGCGCCCGTCTGATGACGCAGCCGAACTTGTTGCCCCCCGCAACGCCTGGCCCGATACCTCGCTGACGGTCGAACTTACTTTTGAACAAGGCCGTGCGGTGGCCCTCAATGGCGCGCAAGTCCCGGGCCCGGACATCTTGCGCCATCTGAACAAGGCGTTTGGGGCCTACGGCGTCGGGCGCGGCACATATGCTGGCGATACCATCGTTGGGCTCAAAGGGCGGATCGTCTTTGAAGCGCCGGGGCTTGTGGCGCTGGCCGCTGCCTATGGCGCATTGGCCGAAGCGGTCTCTACGAGGGAGCAAAACAGCTTCAAATCTGTGGTCGCCAGGAAATGGTCAGATCTTGTGTTCGAAGGTGGTTATTTCGACCCGGTGCGCGATGACATCGAAGCCTATCTCGCCAGTGCGCAGCGCCGGGTGAGCGGTAAGGTTCAGATCGAAACAAATGGTGGCGCGGCGGTAGCGGTCAGCGTCATGTCCCCTCATGTGCTTGAGCGGGAAGGGGCGGTTTATGCGCAAGCAAGCGATTGGCGCGGCATTGAAGCAGAAGGCTTTGCCAAATTGCTTGGCCAAAGTGCAGCGCTTTGGCGCAGCGTTGCGGGCAGTGTTGGAGCTAGTGGTGACTAACGTGCTCAACGCCATTCTCTCCCATCTCGAAGCCCTCGTGGCATTTGACACACAGAACCCGCCGCGTGCCCTGGATGGTGCCGCACCGATATTTAGCTACCTAACGGATGCACTGCCGGGGTTTGAAATTGACGTTACGGATTTGGGCGATGGCGCCGTCAATGTCCTGGCCCGCCGCGGAACCCCCGCGACGCTATTTAATGTTCATTTGGATACGGTACCTGCGACCCCTGCCTGGCAAGGAGATCCGTTTTCACTTAGGCGCGAGGCGGGGCGATGCGTTGGTCTTGGCGCTTGTGACATTAAGGGAGCCGCCGCCACCCTGCTTGCCATTGCCGCTGCGAGCGATGCCCCGATGGCGCTGCTCTTCACCAGCGATGAAGAGGCAGGGCAAGGGCGCTGCATCAAATCCTTTCTTGAAAAGGCGGAACCCTATGAGCGGGTTATCGTGGCCGAGCCCACCGGAGCGGAGGCAGTGTCCCAGCATCGCGGCATTGTCAGCGCTGCGCTGTCGTTCAAGGGCACCGGCGCACATGCCTCAACCCCGCTGGCAAAGAAGAATAATGCCATCCATAAGGCGGCGGTCTGGACGGCTGAGGCTCTTGCGTTGGCAAATGACAATCGCCACGGCGATGATTTCCGCCTCAACGTTGGCCAAATCAGCGGCGGGATAAAGCCCAATGTCTCCGCGCCGTCATGTGAGCTTGGGTTCGGCCTGCGCCCGCCCCCCGGCATGACGCCGACCGAGGCGGCTAACTTCTTTTTTGAGCTTGGAGATATTGCCGCCCATGAAATTCGGTTCTCCGGCCCTGCACTGCCGATAAGCGAAAGCCCGGCGGCACAGGCGCGCCTAGGCGGCGTTGAAGGTTTTGTGAAAAGCGCAGGGCTTGCGGCGGGAGAGCCGGTCGATTTTTGGACTGAAGCGGCGCTTTTTGGCGCGGCAGGTTGGCCCGCGCTGGTGTTGGGCCCTGGGGATATTGCCCAGGCTCACACTGCCGATGAATGGGTTGCCTATGAACAATTGCTCAAAGCCTGCGAGTGCTATGAGAAAGTGATTCACCATGGCCAATAATGAATCCGTGCGGGCAACCTTGACGCATCTTTTGAGCAACGTGCGTGACGGCAAAGAGATCCGCACCTACCTGCAGAAATTCGGCTCTGTGGACAAAGGTCAATTCGCCGTCATCAAACTGGGCGGCGCCGTTTTAGAGCAAGACATGGAGACGGCGGCAGAAAGTCTCGCGCTGCTTAACACGCTCGGCCTTCGCCCCGTTGTAATTCACGGCGTCGGCCCGCAAGTCGATACAGCGCTTGCCGAAATGAATTTGAACTGTCCCAAAGTGGGCGGGCTTCGCACGACACCTTTTGAGGCGTTGGGTCTGATCAGCTCCGTGGCATCGGCTTGGTCCATGAAGCTTGTTGCCGCCATTCAGGAATGCGGCGCGCGCGCGGTGCCTATGCCCCCAAGCGTTATCACGGCGGAGTACGTGGATTTGCAAACCCTTGGCGCGGTGGGTGAACCTGCGGGCCTCGCCGCCGATCAACTTCTTGAGGTTGTCGCTGCCGGCGCCATACCCATTCTCTCATGTCTGGGCCAGGCCAAGAATGGGCAGTTGGTGAACATCAATGCTGACGCCATCGTGCGGCGCGTGGCGCTTGATCTTGAGCCTATGAAGATAGTTTTTGTGACGAGCACTGGCGGTGTGTTGGATCAGACCGGCGCTGTCATCAATGCCATCAACCTTGCGATGGATTATGATGAGCTGTTGCAAAGCGATTGGGTCACCGAGGGCATGATGCTGAAGATCACAGAGATCAAGACCCTGCTGGATAAATTACCGGCCTCCACGTCGGTCTCCATCACCAGTGCGCCCGGCCTGGTGCGGGAGCTTTTCACCCATGGCGGGGCGGGCACCTTGCTGCGTCGGGGGGAAGAGATTGAAACTTTTTATGCCACGGACGAGATTGATATGCCGCGTCTGAACGGTCTTATGGAAAGCGCTTTTGAGCGGCCGCTACGACCGGATTATTGGCAGACAGGGACATTTAGTCGTGCCTATGCGACGGAAAGTTATCGCTGTGCTGCTGTGCTCACAGAAGTTGAGGGCGTAACTATTTTGGATAAGTTTGCCGTCGCCCCCGATGCCCGCGGTGAGGGGCTTAGCCGTGCCATGTGGCGGCAACTTCGCGCGGACGCGCCGGTTTTTTACTGGCGTAGCCGGGCGCAGAACCCGTTTAATTCGTTCTACACAAAAGAAGCCGATGGGTTCATCCGGCGCGGGGCGTGGAGCGTTTTTTGGGTCGGAGATATCGCACGCATTGACTTCGGTTTGCTCGATCGTATCACCCAAGCCCCTGACAGTTTCGTTGAGGACGTGATCGCATGACCGCCAAAGCTGACATTGCGGTGGCCCTGGTGGGTGCGCGCGGCCATACCGGTGCAGAACTGATCCGTATCGTGGCGCAGCACCCGCGCCTGGATCTCATCTACGCGGGGTCCCGTGCGGCGGCGGGCCGGGCCGTCATGGCGGAAGTGCCAGATTATACAGGCCCATTGAATTTCACCGCGCCGGATCCCGTAACCGTCGCGCAATTGAACGCCGACGTGGTCATCCTTGCAATGCCCAACGGCGAAGCAAGGGCATATGTGAGCGCGCTTGAAGCCGCCGCATTTGACGGGCTCTTGCTCGATCTCAGTGCGGACTATCGCTTTGACGAGGACTGGCTTTATTGCGTTCCGGAACTCGATCGGGGGAAGCTCACGGCTGCGACGCAGGCGCGTGCAAAGCGTATTGCTAATCCGGGGTGCTACGCCACTGCCGCGCAGCTTATCTTGGCCCCCCTGGCCGGGCAGTTTGCACAAGCCCCGCGGGTCTTTGGGGTGTCGGGATATTCCGGGGCGGGCACCCGCCCTTCGCGGAAAAATGATCCAGCCGCCCTGAAAGACAACCTCATCCCTTATGCTTTAGTGGGCCATGGCCATGAAGCTGAAATGTCGCGGCGTGCGGGCTGCCCGGTACACTTCATGCCTCATGTGGCGCCCTTCTTTCGCGGCGTTTCAGTGACCGTGGATTTGGTGTTGCGTGAACCCAACTCCAGCGCCGAACTTCAAGCGCTGTTTGAAGCCACCTATGGGGGGCACCAATTTGTGCGCGTATTCAATCCCCCTGCAGAAATCAGCGCCGTTGTTGGCACGCCTTATTGCGACATTGGCGGGTTTCAAGTGAACGCCGACGGCACTCGCGCGGTTATTGTTGCAACGTTGGACAACCTTCTCAAAGGAGCGGCAAGCCAGGCGGTGCAGAACATCAACCTGGCACTTGGGCTGCGGGAAGGGATGGGGGTTTCCTAGCGGCGCGCCAGGCCGCGCGCCAGCCCATGGCGCTTAAAGAATAAATCGTAACAATGCGGTCATGTCGGTGGCCAAAGAACCCCATCGCCTTGCCGCCATTGGGGATATTTTTTCATCACCCCTTGAAAAAGCGGCGCGTTGAGAAAATTATCCAACCAATTTTGTAATCGCGGCAATTCCTGGTCATCAAACCAGCTCTTGTCTGTATGGGCGAACTGCCGGACAAAGGGCGCAATTGCCACATCTGCCAAGCTAAGGCGGCCGCCAAACAAATACTTTGCATGCGATAACCGGTCGTCCAGTTCGGTCAGGAATCGCAACCCTTCCGCACGATGGACCGCTGCGTCAGCAGCTTCATATCGGTTGGAATACTTATATCTATCCAGATGATCTTTAAACTCACCGTCATTCTCAGCGACCAGAACATCAATCTCGTCAACGCTGCCCCCCAGTGGCGAGAGCCACCCCTCAGGATCATTGCGCCCCAGCGCCCATTTCATGATCGGGTAGCTTTCTTCAATCACCTCACCAGTACTTAAAACAAGCACGGGCACAGTTCCTTTGGGGGATGCCGCAAGCATTTCGGGGGGCTTATCGCGCAAGACAACTTCGCGCAAGGCGCAGGTCTGACCGCTTGATGACAGGGCCATGCGGGCGCGCATGGCATAGGGGCAGCGCCGAAAAGAATAAAGGACCGGCGGGGGCGAGATCATTTTTCGCCGCCCGCGCTGCGCCTCTTGACGGGATGGTGGACCGCGCCGATATGGCACTCCCCACGCGCTTCGGCGAGGTCCACTTGATGCTGGCGATCCGCATAGCGGCGGCGCTGCGTATCTGATCGCTCGCCCGCGCAATAGGTGCACGAAACACCGGGAACATATTTTGGCGAAGCACGGGCCGCCTTGTTAAGGGGTCGTCGACACGCCCGGCATTGCACAAACTCGCCTTGGCGTAAGCCATGCCCCACGGTTACGCGATCATCAAAGACGAAACAGTCCCCCTGCCAGCGACTTTCACTCTCCGGTATGGTCTCAAGGTATTTGAGAATACCGCCCTTCAGGTGAAACACATCGTCAATGCCTTCATGGAGCAAATAGGAGGTTGCCTTTTCGCACCTAATGCCCCCGGTGCAAAACATGGCGACTTTCTTGCCTTCCAGCTCAGCGCGGTGCTCTTTGAACCAACTTGGAAAATCTCTAAACGTTTCTGTTTGTGGGTTGACCGCGCCCATGAAGGTGCCAACGCCGACCTCATAATCATTGCGCGTGTCAATCACCACTGTGTTCGGGTCGGCGATCAGCGCGTTCCAATCTGCCGGGTCTACATAAGTGCCAACCTCAGAGGCGGGGTCGATGCCCGGCACACCCAACGCCACGATCTCTTTCTTGAGGCGCACTTTTAAGCGATTGAAAGGCATCTCCGCCGCCGTTGAGCGCTTGTGCTCAAGCGCCCCGCACCCGGGAAGCGCGCGCAATATATCCATCGCCGCATCGATCCCGCTTTGCCCTCCCGCCAAGGTGCCGTTGACCCCCTCATCGGCAAGCAGAACGGTGCCGCGCAAGCCATGGCTCGACAGCGCTGCAGCCAGGGGCTCTCGCAACGAGGGTGGATCGTCAAAACGGGCAAAGTGATAAAATGCTGATACAATGAAATTTGTCATGACGGGTCTGACTATGGCTTCCAAATGTATGATCAAGGGCAAGTGCGAACCTAACAGACAGCATGCAAGAGCGCCAATTCCGCTACGGCAACTGCCGCCGCCGCGCCATTGCCCTTGAGCAGCCACGTTGTGTTTGAATCACGTCGGCACTGTGGGCTATCCTTTGGCGCGAGAATAGGCCTGCCGCAGCTCATCAAGGAGCTGGCAATTGGAGAGCACCGTGAACAAAACCGTTGAACCTATCGATCCATTTGATCCAAACGACTATGTTCCCGTGTCCACCCCGGAAGCAGATCCTTGGACTATTGATCTTGCCGACATTGATATGAGCTACGGCCCACTCTTTGAGGCGGGTGTGCATCACGAGTATTTCAAACGCCTGCGCCGCGATGATCCGGTACATTACTATGAGGGAAACCCCGTTACGGGTCCGTTCTGGTCGATCACAAAATACAAAGACGTGCTGGCGGTTGATACCAATCACAAGGCGTTCTCATCAGAACCCTCTATTGCGCTCATTGATAATCTCATGCCGGGCGAGGTTGTGCCCAGTTTCATTGCCATGGACTCGCCCAAACATGAACACCAGCGCAAAGTTGTAACCCCTGCGGTAACGCCTCTGCGTTTGGTGGACTTGGATGCTCTGATCCGGGAGCGCACCGTTGAAGTGTTGGATAGCTTGCCGGTGGGGGAGCCCTTCAACTGGGTGAATCTGGTTTCAATTGAGCTCACCACGCGCATGTTGGCAACCTTGTTTGACTTCCCGTTCGAGGATCGGCGCAAGCTGACCTATTGGTCAGATGTGGCAACATCCCCGCCGGTACAAATGGGTATCACCAGTGAAGAACGCGCCGCGCA
>JAJFIK010000074.1 GCA_021775005.1 Rhodospirillales bacterium | reverse complement strand
CCTATGCTTTTCGTTTATGCGCCAATTGGCCTGTAAGTCCTATCGCTCAACTTGCCGCGATCGGAACTGTGACGCTCTCTAAAAGTTTAGAACTGGCGAGGCACAGTCACTTTTGAGAATCTTTAGCCACAAGTGCTTGTATCGTTCCGGGCCAAATTCAATTTCTATACTTCTTTTGGCTGCTTGGCCTGCCTTCTGTCGTCGTGTTGCATCGCACAGAAGATACTCGATGCCATCTGCCAGACTGCTTGGGGTCAAATTTCTACAGACAAAACCGTCTTGACCATGGTGTATAAGTTCCGGAATGCCACCAACGCTAAAACCTACGGACGGTATTCCGAATTGTTTTGCTTCCAAGATTACGTTTGGTGAGGGGTCCTGCCAGATTGATGGGCAAACGTGTATGTCCGCGGTCTCATAGAATGGAAACAGGTAACTTTGATAGCCATGGAGGAAAATTTGACCGGGGAAATCACTTTGTGCCTTGGACAAAAGCGCTGAGACGTTGTCGGTACGGGCCTCTCCGGTTCCTGGGATTTCGCCAACTAGGTCAAGAACGAGGTTGGAATACTTTGCAGATAACTTCCGAAATGCTTGGATTAGTAATGCTGTGCCCTTTTCGACTGAGAGTTGGCCTACAAAAAGCAGCCGGACCTCCTTTGCCTCTTTGTTGGAGTTTGGCTGGTATGATTTAGCTACACAATCAAACTGAATTCCTGGAATGTTATAGATAAGCTTGGGTTGAATTCTGGGCGCTAGCTTGGCCAATCGGTCAATCAAGAACCTGCAGTTGGCAACGTGGTGATTTGCTCTGCCAAACAGCAATCTGTTTGCTATTCGATGGAAGAAAGAATGTACGGGTGGTTCGTCGCCGTGCCGATAGATGACATCAACACTGGTCAACCAAAGTGAGGGGAGCAAGTAGTAGGAGAACGTGGCGTTTCCCAAAATAATGTGCGTGTATGAGCCGGCTCGAAGAATTCGAAGCAATTTGATGCTGGTTGATAGCACCGACCAGAGATTTGCTAAGAAAAGTCCCGGTTCACGACGCGCTAGGCTACGACTCCATAGCGTCCCAAACGGCAGTGTGCTGCTACCCAAACCAAGCTCTTCGATCTTTTTGCGGATCTCGTCGGGCCAACGAGAGTGCAACAGGAAATGCACATTGATTCCACATTCATTAAGGATCGACCCTAGCGTGAGCAGTGCACGTTCTTGACCAAATAGTTGGTGACCGGGCAGGAGTATCAAGACGCGCATGTCAGCCATAAAACTCTATGCCCGTCTTGATTACTTTTGCAGGAACGCCGCCGACCATTGCGCGCTCTGGAACGTCGCTAGTGACCAATGCTCCCGCAGCGACGATCGCGCCATCGCCTATGTTGACACCCTTTAGAATAGTGGCATTCATGCCAATCCAGACGCCATCTCCGATTACTACAGGCGCTGTCTCTGGATTTTGGACACTCTTAGAGTAGGTTTTATGGAAATCATGGTCACTGATGGTGGTGCCAAATGCAATTTGGCAGTTCTTGCCAATCTTAATGCTTTCCTTGGCAATCAACATGTTCAGGCCCGCTGTAAACCCTCCTCCCCCTATTTCAAGTTGCCCACCTTCTAATAACCAAACGAGTGACCCTCTGCCGATCTGGTTTACGCCATTCACGATCAACCGGCTATTGTCAAGCATGTAGAGTTTTGTATGGCGCGCCCATCCCTTAAAGCTGCTTCTCTCAGTTCCAAGTACTAGAAAACCCTCATCATTAAACTCCACTCGTGCGCTTTTCTTTATGTCCAAAACGCAATCAAAATTCAAATAGGCACATAATCCCAAATACTCTCGAGAAACTGAGTTCTTTATGGTCTTTTGCGACAAATGAAAAATAGTGCTTCTAAGAAGATGAAGGGGTGCAGCGATGCCAATGTGCGACAAAGGATTCATTACTTCTTTGGCCAATCAGTGTTTTTCACAATTGGTCTACCAACTAGCATTGGAGAACATTGAATTCTCTTGCTTGTTGAAGCCTAGCAGAAATGATTTCCATATCACGCAGATACAGTTCATTTGAAGGCGTAAATTCTTGGCGGTGTTCGTCTATTCTAAGATAGCGGGGGTTATAATACATTTTCGTAAACCCAAACGCCTCAAGTAGCTTTGCAGCGTCGTTGGAAACAGTCTCGATTTCAATCGCGATCACTGATGGGTTCTTCAAGACCTCCAACGCACCGCCGAGCGCTTGTTCTTCGTACCCCTCCAAGTCCATTTTTATCATCGTTGGGTTACATCCCGACAATGCGCTATCGAGTGTAACCTGCCGCACCATTTGAGTATTTTCGTGTGTATGATCAGAGACCTGATTTGTAGTATCCTTACCTGTTGTAAAGCAAACCTCGCCATCTACGGGTCCTACGGCGACCTGTTCGACAGTGACAATATCATCAATTGCATTGACTGCGATGTTCCGGCGCAAGAAATCCGCAGTGCCGGGGTCAGGCTCAAACGCGATGGTATGCGCTCCACATACACGGGAGGCTAGGACCGTGTAACTACCAACGTTGGCGCCAGCATCGATAAACAGGTCGCCGGGGCGGAGTAAATGCAGCAGAAAACTCATATCCGCATACTCGTGCAGGCCGCAATAGATGTTTCCCGTGGCCCCGGTCATCCCGCGCCTTACAGCTAGTTTGGATTCCTCAATCCAATCAAAGATGACCTCGTCCCTGATTCGAGATTCAATCTGCCATTTTGCAAATCTTGCCAAGGTCGCAATTGGCCGGCCCCGATTGAGAGGGTGGTCCAAGATAAACTTGAGTGTCTTTGCCAGGCCCACTATCTGAAACCAGTTCCGCATCTAAGCTGTTTGACATCCGGCCCGAAACAAGCCGTACCGTAGCTCATGTTCCGAACGGCACCACGGCCTTGCCTAAACGGCCCATAACCTAAGATTGATTGTTGCACAGCAACATAGTTTTTGCCTGAACAGTCCATAACCTAAGAATTGATTGTTGCACAGCAACATGGTTTTGCCGGGAAAACCACCAAAGCAAAGTCCGAAACTCCATCAGTATACTGATCAACCATTTCGCGCCTTCCCACAGCTACCGCACTTCGGGTGAAGGGCCCAAAGCGCGGTCGGTCTCAAAACGATGGAAAGAAGAAGCGTTGTGGCTGCCCCCATCCAACTCAGGAATGTCCTGTTTTGCACATGCACAGTTTCAAAGACTGACACCGGATTGTCAATCTAACTAATTGATAAGACAAAGAAAATTCATGCAAAGATTAACGGGGCTTCGATCGGGACCTTGCTATCGCCAATGCGCCATTAGTCGATGCGCCGGACCGTCTTCGCGGTGGCCCACACGCGCACCTCGCGGCCCATCAGCTCAAGCAACAATAGAGCGCGGCCGGAAGGCTCCAGTGTTTCCAGCTGGCCAATGAAGTTGGCAAAGGGGCCTGCTTGTACTTGCACCCGATCGCCCGGTGCGAGTTGCCGTTCAAAACTGAAACTGCTGTCTTCACCGGTCATCTCAATCAGTGTTTCAACAAATCCTTCTGGCAAAGGGCAAGGGTCTTCTCCTGCTGTCAGTAACCGGCGCACACCCATTGTTCCATTTACGGACCGCCAAGGCGCTTCAGTCAGGTTTAATTGCAGAAACAAGTATTGTGGAAAGAGCGGTCGTTTAACGGCGCGAAACCGCCCGGCGTGCCGAATGGTTTTTCCAAACTGTGGAAGAAACACTGTGAAATCCTGATTGCGCAGGTTCTCAACGGCGACCATCTCTTTGTTCGGATTGGTGTTGACCACGTACCAGCGGGCATTGGGAAGGAAGTTTTCCTGTGCCTCTGCTTCAGCCGTGAATTTCTGAGGGTCTTCCATGTGGCGCGCGATCTTGCCCATCAGGATGCGGCCTTGGTCACTTGC
>JAJFIK010000073.1 GCA_021775005.1 Rhodospirillales bacterium | reverse complement strand
CCCCGGTGGATTCGAGGTACTTGCGGATTCGGGTGCGGGCCCGGTGGAGCCGACTCATGATGGTGCCGGTCGGCACGCCGGCGATCTCGGCCGCCTCCGCGTAGGAGAGGCCCTGGATGTCGACCAGCTCGATGACTGCCCGGAACTTCTCGGGCAGCGCCGCCAGCGCCTTCTCGACCGCCGCGTCGTACTGGGACTCGACCGCGATCGCCTCCGGTCCGAGGTCGAGGGAGCCCTCGTCGGCGAGGCGTTCCATCGCCGCGTCGGGGTCGCGGAGCAACTCCGGACGCTTTCGGCGGACCCGATTGATCTGGGCGTTGCGCATGATGGTGAGGAGCCAGGCCCGGGGATGACGGCCGTCGAAGCGCAGGATCGCCCGGTAGGCCCGCAGCATTGTGTCCTGTACGAGGTCCTGGGCGTCGGTGGGGTTGCGGGTGATCGAGCGGGCGACCCGGTAGAGCACCTCGATCTCGGGAACGACGTAGCGATCGAAGGCTTCTTTCTGGAGCTTGTCGTCGACCACCGGTTCGGACATACGTTGGGAAACTAGCAATGTGCGGGCCGATACCGGAGCCCCCTCGGGGAATGGCCACGCCGGGCGTCGGGTTTCGGCCGCATGGGACGACTCCATCGGGCCCGCTGGGCCGAAGCGCTCGAGGGTCTCCTCGACGATGAGCTCGATCCGCGGCGGGTCGGCCGCGTGCTCGAACACCTCGAGGAGTGTCCGGAATGCCTGGGTGAGCTCGAGGAGCTGGTGCGGCTGCAGCGCTCGCTCGCCCGCATGGCCCCCTCTCGATGAACGAGAGCGTCACCCTCTATGCCGCCTTCGGTGCGGGGTTGATCTCGTTCCTGTCGCCGTGCGTCCTCCCGATCATCCCCGGCTATCTGTCGCTGGTGACCGGCCTCGACATCGCCGAGCTCGAGGACGAGAAGCGCGGCAACCTGGGCCGGATCGCGGTGAATACCGGACTGTTCGTCGCCGGCTTCTCCACTGTCTTCATTCTGCTCGGCCTGGGCGCGACCTCGATCGGCAGTGCGCTGGTCGACAACCAGGGCGTCCTGACCCGCTTCAGCGGACTACTGGTTCTGTCCATGGCGCTCTTCGTGCTCGGCTCGATGTACTTGCAGGCTCCCTGGCTCTACCGAGAGGCCCGGTTCCATCCGCAGCTCTCCCAATACGGCCCCTTCGCGGCCCCCGTTGCCGGTGTGGCCTTCGGGTTCGGGTGGACGCCATGTGTCGGCCCGGTGCTCACCTCGGTCCTTGCCATCGCGGCGGCCGACGGACGAGCGAGCCGCGGGGCGCTCCTTCTGGCGATCTATTCCGCCGGCCTCGGTTTGCCGTTCCTTCTCACCGGCCTCGCTTTCGGCCGGGCGACCCGCGCCCTCGGCTTCATCAAGCAGCACATGCGAGGAATGACCTTCGTGTCGGCGCTGTTTCTCGCATTCTTCGGCGCGCTGCTCGCCCTCGACCGACTCAGCTGGATGACCATCCAGATTCAACGACTCGCCCGATCCGTCGGCCTCGACTTCCTCGTCGAACTCGGCTGACGCGCTCACAACAAGGGGATCAACCCGTGGCCAACAACAATAAGAAGAAGGCCAATGCGGAGGCCAAGCGACTTCGCGCCGAGAAGGCGGCCCGCAAGGCGAAGATGCAGTGGATCGCCGTGATCGGCGTCGGCGTGGCGATCATCGGCGGCTTCATCGTCTTCTCGATCATCGAGGCGATCCCCGAGGACGGCGACACTGGTGCCACGACCTGGGATCTCCCGGCTCGTGACAACGATCCCAACGGCGACGGTCGCATCAAGCTCGAGGAGTTCCGAGGCCAGCCCGTCGTGCTCAACTTCTACGCCGATTGGTGCGTCGCTTGCCGGGCCGAGCTCCCGGCGTTTGCCGCGGTGGCCGGCGACCTGGAAGAGCAGATCCACTTTGTCCACGTCAACTCACAGGAAACCGGCAACTGGCGCACACTGGTCAACGAGTTCGGGACCGACCACTGGCCCATCGCCCGCGACATCAACGGGACCCGGGCCAATGGCTCCGGCCTGCACGGCAGCCTCGGCGGGACAGGGATGCCGATCACGGCGTTCTACGACGCCAACGGAAACCTCGTCTCGGTGAACAACGGCACGATGAACGAGGGCAGCCTGCGTGCCGCGATCGCCACCGGGTTCGGGATCGTCGGCTGACCGGGCCGCGCCGGTAGCGTCCAAAGGGTGAGCGAGCCCGATCAGCAGCTGAGTGTCCACGACATCGTGGGCAGTGACTTCTTCGCCGAACTCGTCGAGGCGTTCTACGACGGGGTCGAGACCGACGAACTCCTGCGGCCGATGTATCCCGCCGATCTGGCGGGGGCCAAAGCCCGGCTCGCGATGTTTCTCGTGCAGTACTGGGGCGGCCCCGCGACCTACGCCGAGCATCGCGGGCACCCTCGGCTGCGGATGCGACACATGCCGTTCAGGGTCGACGAGGCGGCGCGAGATGCGTGGCTGCGCCACATGCGCCGGGCGTTGACAACTACCGCGGAACGACGCGGAACTCCGCCGATCGTCGTCGAAACGGTCGACGACTACTTCACCCGTTCCGCCGACTTCCTGCGAAACACCGAGAGGTGACGATCACGCAGAGTGTGTAACTTGCCGCTCTGCGTCGAGAAACGAGCCAGGTGCTGCGATATTTCAGGTGAAAGAGGGGGTCGGTGAGGGTGGAAATGCTTGACTCGCGTCCCATTTTCGACTCGCGTGTAATTCACAAGCCCGCGAAAGCCGTGGATTTCACAACGGAGTAGAGGAGTACAACATGAACAAGGGTGAACTCATCGCCGCAATGGCCGAGTCCGCAGGTGTCAGCCAGAAGGACGCCGGTGCGTGCCTGGACGCGATGTTCGAGACCATCGCCGCTCAGGTCAGCAGTGGCAACGAAGTGGCCATCACCGGTTGGCTGAAGGCCGAGCGGGCCAACACGTCCGCTCGTGTCGGCCGCAACCCCCAGACCGGCGCGACCATCCAGGTCCCCGCCGGTACCCGCACCACGCTGACCGTCGGGTCGAAGCTCAAGGCTGCGGGCAAGCGCTGATCCTCGCTCCGGCGAAGATTGTCTGATCGG
>JAJFIK010000072.1 GCA_021775005.1 Rhodospirillales bacterium | reverse complement strand
AAGATATACACCTCCCCCTTGACGGGGGAGGTCGGCGGGGACGCGCCGGGTGGGGGTGACGAACAACATCAAGCCAACCCCGCCGCCTGCACCATGAAGGGCGACGTGGCCCGGCGTTGCGCGCCTAATCCTCAACCACCTTGTACCAATCGCCCGCACTGATTTCATCGCGGCGGCGCAAACCATTGAGCGCCCGGAAACGCTCCACACGGTAGTCATCAAAGGCCATACGCTGGCTAAGGCGTTCCACCGTATCGCCGCGCTGCGCACGGTACGCCTGCACGGAATAAGCATGAAGGTTCTTGCTGTCGTCGCCATAGAAGCGGCGGAAGCTGTCTTGGGTATCGAACCAACCGCGGCGATCAAAGTTCTGCCCCGATGGCCCGTTCATGACAAAACGATAAACCTGACCATTGCCCGCGTCATAGACAACAGCAAAAACATCCACCTGCCGATCATTGATGGTTGTGACGCCGCGCGCATTTGCGGCGGCAAACCCATTGACGGTGAAGCTTTGCGGGTTGGACATGGGCACACCGAATTCCGAGGCAAAGTCATTCACCAAATAATTTGCCAGGTTCTTATTGTTTGGGTTTTGCGCCAAATCAAAACGGATGTGGGAGCCATCTTGATGACTTGCATTCACCGCTGAGGCGCTGTTTTGCAAGGTATAGCCATTGGGCACGGTAAATTCAAAGCCAAGGTCAGGGTGATAGAACGCCTGCCCGCGAATAAAACCTTGTTCATCCCCATCACCATACAAGATACCGTCGATGCGGTTCATGTAGGCCTCGATGGTGCGCGGCACATCCCCTTCTTGGCGGCCGCGACGGGCGGCGCGATCATATGTTGCTTCGATGCGACCTTCCGTATTGGGGTGGGTTGAGAAAAACTCCATGGCCGCCAACGGGCTTTGCCCCTGTCCGGTCAGGGTTTGTTGCAGTTCAGCTTCGGCCTGCATGGAATAGAAAAAATCATGAAGGGCAAAGGGGTCATAGCCCGCGCGCACAAGGTAGCTCACCCCCAGGCGATCTGATTCCGCTTCCTGGTTCCGGCCATAACTGGAAAGCCCCAAGTTGGCCCCAACGTTGTAGCCCAACATGCCAAGCTCACCGACCCCGGCAGCTTGGGCGATGACGCCCACAATGGCAGCCCCCAGGCCAAGGCCTTGCCGCGATTCCCCATGGCGCTCTGCCACATGCGCGATTTCATGGCCGATCACCCCCGCCAGCTCATCTTCGGAATTGGCCAGCGCGACAATACCGCGGGTGACATAAACGCCCCCTTGCGGCGTGGCAAAGGCATTGATGATGGGGGAATTGAGCACGGTGACATGGCGAATGGGGCGATCAAGCCGCGCATGGGGTTCAAGCCGACCAACAATGCTGCGGACATATTGGTCAATGCCATTGGCGGTGTATTCGCCGCCGTAGTATTCGACAATTTGCTGGTGCTGATCTTGTTGCGCCAGCGCCGGTGTCGCCAAAGCTGCGCCAAGGCTTAGCACCGCCGCCGCCACAATCTTGGTGATGTGAAAAGTCATGGTCCGTCTCCTTCGCCCCCGCCAAGGGTGTCTAAAGGCTCAATGAATTCGATCTGCTCAATGTGATCGACCTCAATTTGTGGCCCATTGTACCATGAGAGCCAACCACGCACACGAACCCTTTGTCCCGCCCATGATAACGGATCATGGCCGTCTGCGCCAAACCTTCGCGCGTCTCTCGGCGCAATTGTGACGGTAAAGTCTGTGCGCCAATCAGGGCCAAAATTGAGGTAGACCCTGCCCCGCACCTCGTCAGCTGAGAAAATCAGCCCTTCAACGAGATGAAAATCATTAGTGAAGGCAGCGGCCTCCTCAACGCTGAGTACCTGATAAACCGAGAGCCGCCACATGCCGCGAGCCGCCTCCCGCGCGCTACGTTCCAGCGCCAACGCCTCAAAAGCGCAACTGACCTCTGCGGCAAGTGTTTCCACGCGGGCCAAACCTAAGCTGAGCAAGGCGCCGTTCAGCCAGGTGCCGTCTGCCATGACCCCTTGCGCGATGACGCGGCCATAGCGGTCGCGCCTCGCCAGCGGCGTGATGGCGAGGATTTGCCCCCTGACCAGCGCGCCCACTTGCGCTGTCGCATCATCTCCAAAGGGCCAAGGGCCCTCATGATTTGCCGGTGCGCGCGGCGGGCCAAGCCCCTCTAGCCGCAATGTGCGCCCATCGGTGAGGGTGTAGGTGACAGCATCGGTGACGTTCTCTATACGGACGGTCTCAGTGGGGCTGACCTCGCAGGCAAGGGTGGGCGCGGCGACCAGAAACGCGAAGCTGACAATGAGCCCTGCCCTGCTCATGGCGCGACCCATTCGTCTTTCAACACGGCGAAGTTCAACGTATCAGCCCACTCGTCCCCCATGCGCTGGTTCTTGAGTTGATGGCCTTCACTGCGAAACCCCAGCCGGTTAAGTGTCCGCACTGAGGCTGTATTGCGAACGTCGCAACGCGCCACAATGCGGTGCAGCCCGCCCGCGCCGAAGCCCCACGCCATTATCGCGCGGGCGGCTTCTTGCACATAACCCTTGCCGCGATGGGCGCGCGCCAAACTAAAGCCAAGCTCGGCTGTGCGGTTCGCCTTGTCAAAGTGGAACAGCAACACATCACCGGCAAAAGCATTTGTCTCCGCCACCTCAACGAACAAGGCAATGCCGCTATCGGGTTCATCAAGGGCGGTCATAGTGAGGCGGGTTTCAAGCGCTTTGCTGAGCGCTTCATCATCGGCTTTGGCGAAGGGCAAATAGCGCACGGTCTCCGGATCAGAGCGCACCAAGCGAAGGCCCTCGCGATCACCCAGCGCAAACGGGCGCAAGCGAAGCCGCGCCGTTTCAATAGGGTAGTTGGGGGCAAGAGGCATGGTGGTCTCATGGCTGCGGGATTGCTATAAAAGCCATTATGGGGCCCCGTAGCTCAGCAGGATAGAGCAACAGATTCCTAATC
>JAJFIK010000071.1 GCA_021775005.1 Rhodospirillales bacterium | reverse complement strand
GAGCTCCAGCGCCAGCATCAACATGCACGCCGTCACACCGGATCCGCCGGTGGTAATGACCGGCTTTGCGTGATCAAGCCCCGCACTCTCAAAGGCCGCGCGCAAGTCCTGCGTCGACTTGAGTGTCCCATCTCCGTTCAGAATTGATGGGTAGGGTACATTGGCGGACCCCGGAATGTGCCCGACGCGCATGCCTTCACGTGGTTCAGGAATGCGGCCTTCAAATCTCTCCGCGCCGCGAGCATCAATGATTTGGTAGAGGCCAGTCTCACAAGCCTGTTGTACGTCTTCAATACTGCGCACTAAGGAATGATCGGGACGGGCGATGAAATGTCGCTCACGGGGACGGGGTGCCAGGTCTTCAATGGCGCGACCCTCGCTGCGCCATTTGGGAAAGCCGCCATCAAGCACGGCCACATCCCGGTGGCCCATGGCGCGCAGCATCCACCAGGCGCGCGCCGCAGAAAAAAGCCCCGATCCGTCGTAGCAAATAATTCGGTTGCCGTTGCCAAGGCCCAAACGGCGCACGCGGGAAGCAAACATCTCAGGCGGCGGCAGCATGTGAGGCAAGGCGCTGTCTTTGTCAGAAATGTCGCCTATGTCGAAAAACACCGCCCCTGGAATATGAGCGCTTGCATATTCGGCCATGGCGTCACGGCTGGCGCTGGGCAGATACCAGCTTGCATCGATGACGCGCACATCAGGGGCGTCCAGGTGGGCGGCAAGCCAATCAGTTGAAACTAGCGACTGCGGATCATTCGAAGACATTTGGTAGTACTCGCGCGGGGTTATTGGCCACATCCAACCAGGTTGGGATTGGAAGTCCCTTTTCGCGCAAAAATTCCACGTTGAACAGCTTACTTTGATAGCGAGTGCCATAATCGGCGAGGATTGTCACAATGGTGTGGCCTGGGCCCAGCTCCCGCGCCAAACGCACAGCGCCCGCAATATTGATCCCCGATGATGTTCCCAGGCAAAGCCCTTCCTGCAACAAGAGGTCATAGAGAAGGGGAAGCGCTTCGGCATCAGGAATTTGGAAGGGATAGTCAATCTCAAGACCCTCAAGGTTCGCCGTAAGGCGCCCTTGACCAATGCCTTCTGTGATGGAGGAGCCTTCAGACTTTAGTTCCCCATGAGCGTAATAATTGTAAAGCGCCGCGCCTTGTGGATCGGCAAGCCCAATGGCCACCTTCGGATTGCGCTCGCGCAAAGCCGCTGCGGTGCCGGCAAGGGTTCCGCCGGTGCCTATAGCGCAGATAAAGCCATCAACTTTGCCGCCGGTCTGATCCCAGATTTCCGCGCCCGTGCCTTCATAGTGCGCTTGGCGGTTGGCGATGTTGTCAAACTGGTTGGCCCAGACAGCCCCCGCTGGCTCGCTGTGGTTTAGCTGCTCCGCCAAGCGGCGGGAATAATGCACATAGTTGTTTGGATTTTTGTAAGGCACTGCCGGAACTTCCACCAGCTGCGCGCCAGCGATGCGCAGCATATCTTTTTTCTCCTGCGTTTGCGTCTCAGGAATAACGATGACGGTCTTATAGCCAAACGCTGCATTAACGAGGGCCAAACCGATTCCGGTGTTTCCCGCTGTGCCTTCCACGATTGTCCCACCGGGCCGAAGGGTCCCCCGCGTGATGGCATCCTGCACAATGAAGAGGGCAGTGCGGTCTTTGACCGATTGGCCGGGGTTCATGAACTCCGCCTTGCCAAGAATCTCGCAGCCGGTTTCATCCGAAACTTTGTTGAGCCGGATGAGGGGAGTGTTGCCGATGGCGTCGATCACATCCCGGCGATAGCCCAAGTCTTTATTCACGTCATCTTTATGTAGATACATTTTTTCTCTCCAAATTTACGTAAAATCTAGGGAGGATGAGCCCAAAGGGCAAGAGACGATCTCCACTTTGGACTAATCGCGCTAACCAGTGGCTGGGTTCGGATCAGCGGCTCAGGATCTACGTAAAGTCACCTGGGTCACATCAATGGTCCCGGCGCTGAAACCGGCCTCGCTGTAGCCGAGGTAGAGGTTCCACATGCGCCGAAAGCGTTCATCAAACCCAAGCGTCTGAATTTCAGGCCATGCGGCCAGAAAGCGATCACGCCATTCGTGCAGGGTATGGGCGTAGTCCTCGCCAAAGGTGATGTTTTGTTTCCACTCAAGGCCGGCATCGCGCACCTGAGCGGCGAGGGCCGTGGGCGACGGCAACATGCCGCCGGGGAAAATATAACGCTGAATGAAATCAGCGCCGCTACGATAATCTTCAAAATATTTGTCGGCGATGGTAATGATTTGCAATCCTGCTTGTCCGCCGCTACGCAGCACGTCATGCACCTTGCCAAAGAAATCGGGCCAATATTTTTCGCCGACCGCTTCAAACATCTCAATGGAAGCGACGCGATCAAACGCACCTTCAACGTCGCGATAGTCACGATAAACAATATCAACTTTCTCGTTGAGGCCCTTTTCAAAAATGCGCTTCTGCGCGAACTCAAGCTGTTCTTTTGAAATCGTAATGCCCGTGACATGGCAGCCAACTTCTGTCGCTGCGAATTCCGCAAACCCGCCCCACCCGCAACCAATCTCAAGCACATCATGACCTTCACGAATGTCAGCCTGCTGCGCCAGTGAGCGGTATTTGTTCCACTGCGCCTGATCAAGGCTTTGATCGGGCGTGGCAAACTTTGCAGAAGAATAGGTCATCGTGGGGTCAAGCCAACGGCGATAAAACGCGTTGCCCAGATCGTAGTGATACTCAATATTCTTCTTTGCACCAGACTTTGAGTTACGATTGAGAAAGTGCAAAAATTTTGCAAGGAAACGCGCCCATCCTTGGCCGTGGAAATATTCGCGCATGTATTCCGCATTGCGCGCCACGACTTCGAGGAAGATCGGCAAGTCGGGACTGTCCCACATGCCTTCCATATAGGCCTCGCCCATACCTGTGGTGCCGTGGCTGAGTATGCGGCTCGCGAATTTGTAGTCACGCACCACAAGAATGCCGTGTTTGCCCGGATGTTCCCCGAGATAGCGAAGGGCCTGTCCGTCAGGCAGTACGACCGTGAGGTCGCCCCATTTCATTTTGAGAGCAATACGCAAAGCTGCACGAACAATCGTCGGCACCTCTTTGAGATGCCCGATGGAGTCACTTGTTGCCAGCACCGCGTCAATATCGGCTGGGTCGCTGGTTTCATTCGCTGCTACGGCCAGGTCGGACATGGGTCTCGTCTCCCTCGGCTATTCCCGCGTCTTCCCCCGCAGGCAAACTGATTTTGGGCCCTATTAGGGGTGATCGTCAAACATTGACGGAACCCTTGATGTCGCAGGGGTCTTCACAGGCGGTTTCGGAGTGATTTGGGGGAAAAGGCGCTCGCGAGTGGCTCCCCGAGCTGGACTCGAACCAGCGACAAAGCGGTTAACAGCCGCTTGCTCTACCAACTGAGCTACCGGGGATCAGTACACACACGCGAAGGGGGCGTATAGCAAAGTCATTCCCCGATTGCCAACCCTTATTCGCCAATTTGCCAACGGGCAAAAAAGTGGGCCGCACAAGGCGGCCCAAAAGGTGTTGGGTAAATGGTGGGGTGTCTTCAAGGGAAGACAATTAGAGGATCGTTCACGCGAGTTAATGACAGGTTAATGGGTAGCCAAAATATCAGAGGGGCAGTGAAAGCATTGGTGAACACTCGTAAACCAAAGCAAAACGGCTATTTTTCACGCCTGGCGAGAGGGAGAGAAATGGAGGCCACGGCCGGAATCGAACCGGCGTTCACGGCTTTGCAGGCCGCTGCGTAACCACTCCGCCACGTGGCCTCGAATCGCAATTTTTGGGGGCAGGGCATGTGCCTGCCTAGCGGGAAGGGCGCTGCTATAGCAGACGGGCGCAGTGCCCACAATCGCTGCGGCGCTTTCACGCGGGATAACTTTGATTGAGGTTTGCGAGGCCCTGTGGTCTTCGCGTATAAGCCCTCTGAATTCAAAATCAGGAACCCAGCCCGAAATGAACGATCTCAAGCAAGCTCGCGAAAACATGGTGGAGAGCCAAGTCCGCCCCAGCGACGTCACCGACCCCCGAATCGCAAGAGCCATGCGCAAGGTGCCGCGGGAGCTTTTCGTGCCCAAATCGGTCCGCTCGCTAGCTTATTCTGAGGAACCTTTGGAAGTCGCCCCTGGCAGAATCGCCATGGAGCCTCGCTTCCTGGCAAAACTGATTCACGCGGCGGAAGTAAATAACGACGACCTCGTCCTGCTTATCGGCGGAGCCACCGGATATACCGCCGCTTTGTTGAGCCACCTGGCCGCCGCTGTTGTGGCCCTGGAGGACGATAAATCCCTTGCTGATACCGCATCGGCGAACTGCTCCCGCCTGGATATCGATACGGTCGCCAGCGTTGTGGGGCCGCTATTGGAGGGGCACGCATCCCAAGCCCCTTATGACCTTATATTCTTCGATGGCGGTATTGAGATGGTGCCAGAGGCCATTGCGGCCCAATTGGCAGAGGGGGGGCGTTTGGTCGCAATCGTGCGAGATGGCCCGGTCGGCAAGGCTCGGCTTTATGAGCGCACCGGCGATGGGGTGTCATCGCGGTATCTTTTCGATGCCACTGTGCCCATTTTGCCAGGTTTTGAAAAAGGCAAGGTTTTTGCCCTTTAGCGGCCGATATGCTGCCGAAATCAAAGCCTAGCGCTGCAAAATGTGCCATAAGGGGTGTTGAGATCCAGCGGTCTTACCTAGATGTAATTGGCGTATAGGTCTGCGCTGCAATTACTATTCTGGTGCTGACCAACAAATGTTTCACAGCGTTTTGTCTCGTGGGTGAGCAAGGGCTGTGGCAAGGTCAATTAAATTGAGATTCTGGCGGCACTTACGAGGGGCCGTCCACAAGCGGGGAAGTTAGTAATGCGCGTTACGCGTTTGAACGGACTGATGTGCGGGGCTGCCGCTCTTGCCATTGCCATATCTTTGGTGCCAGGTCTTGCTGCCGCCGCGACCCTTGAGGACGCGTTGGTGCAAACCTATCAATCCAATCCGACGTTGCTGGCGCAGCGGGCGCAATTGCGCGCTACCGACGAGGGCGTGGCGCGAGCGGTTTCAAACTGGCGCCCAACAGTCACCCTGTCAGGCACCTATGCAAACACCGACGTCCGCACCGATATTGGTCCGGCCCCGACACCGGTTGGGGTGAGCAGCGATCCCTTCTCGGGATCGATCACAGCCTCCCAGAATATTTTCCGCGGCTTCCGCTCTTTTAATGAGCTGGCGCAAGCCGAAGCAAATGTGCGCGCGGGGCGCGCCGGGCTCCATTCCGTTGAGCAGGACGTTCTGCTTAGCGCCATTACAGCTTACCTGGATGTAATTCGCGATGAAGCCGTGGTGCGTTTGCGGCAAAATAACGTGGCCGTTCTTGTGCGCCAACTTGAAGCATCTCAAGACCGCTTTGATCTGGGCGACGCGACGCGCACCGATGTAGCGCAGTCCGAAGCACGACTGTCACTAGCGCGCTCAAACCTGACCAGCGCGGAAGCGCAATTGACGGTCAGTCGGTCCGCCTATGAGCGCGTTGTCGGCGCGCCGGCAAGTGACTTGGAGGACCCACCCGGATTGCCAGGACATCCAGATAGCGAAGCGGCGGCGGCGGCCCACGCCATCGAATATAACCCCACTTTGCAAGCCGCTATTGAGTCAGAAACAGCATCTCGTCGCGCCGTTGATGTGGCCATGGGCGCCCTGCTACCCAGTGTTCGTGTTGACGGAACTTTTTCGCATTCCGAAGACTTTGCTGGGCTCAATATTCCATTGGGTGCGTCAGATACGCAAACGGATTCCGCCACAGTGACCGGCGTACTCACGGTGCCGCTCTACCAATCCGGTGCTGAATATTCTGCGATCCGCGCTGCGCGCCAAACCAATAGTGCTGATCGCATCCGCATTGCAGAAACCGAACGCGCCGTGCGCGAAGCAATAGCCAATGCATGGGAGAGCTTGCGCGCCACCACTTCAGTTATTGAATCATCGCGGGAACAGGTGCGCGCAAATGAAATCGCCTTTGAAGGCGTGACCCAAGAGGCCCAGGTCGGGTCACGCACCACGCTGGATGTGCTTGACGCAGAGCAGGAGCTGCTTGATTCCCGTGTTTCGTTGGTGCGCGCGGAACGCGATGAGTTCGTTGCGGCCTATTCGCTCCTCGCCGCCATGGGTGAATTGACGGCCAGGCAGCTAGCGTTGCCGGTAGAATTTTATGACCCGAGCCGCAATACCCGCACCGTGCGGTGGTTGCCATTTGGCTGGAATAGCACCGAAGACTAAGACTGCGCATAATCTTGCAGGAAATTCGTAAGGTTGAGCATGGCAAGGCTATGGCAATTATCGCCAAGCTGGCCTACGGTTGGGACCTCATTTCCCCCGTTTGCGAGACCATACCATGAGTGATGCAGAAACCGCCCCGGAACCCAGCATGGAAGAAATCCTGGCCTCAATTCGCCGGATAATTTCTGAGGACGATGAGGGCGAAGCGCAACCAGGCGCCGGTGATTTGGAAGATGATCTGCCGTCTGACCTTTCCGAAGGTGAGGCACCAGTCGTTGAAGCTGAAGTTGAAGATCAACTCGGCGAAGTTGTTGATTTAGTCGATCGCACGGAGCCCACCCCTGAGCCCGCGGAACCAATTTTCGAACCCGAGCCGGAGCCAGCCCCGGTCGTGCACGCCGAACCGGTTATTGAGCCGGAGCCTGAGCCATTTGTGGAGCCAGAGCCATATGTGGAGCCGGTAGCGGCACCGGTGGTTTACGACAAACCAGCGCTAGAAACATCAACCCTGGGGCAGGGCGGTGAGGAAGTAGTTGCCTCTTCAATCGAGGAAGATGTGGCAGATGAGTTACTTAGCCCACAAACCTCAACCCAGCTCGCAGGTCTGATGGGGCAGTTGTCGGCCAAGACGGCCGTGAACAACGGTCCTGACGCGCAAAGCCTTGAGGGTGTCGTTCGTGAGCTTCTCCGCCCCATGCTGCAAACCTGGCTGGATGAGCACCTGCCGCCCTTGGTCGAGCGCATTGTCGAGCGGGAAATTCAGCGCGTAACACGGCGCGGCTAGACACTCACAGGGCCCAGCAGCGCAGCAAAACCAAAAAAAGAGGCACGGCCGAAAAATGCGGCCGAGCCTTTGCTTTTGCCGCCCCCTTGATGATCCTCCAGCCTCACGCTAGGGGATGCGGCTGACCTTCAATGAGATCGCACCATGCTCGACAAAACATTTAATCCCACAGAAGTGGAACCAAGGCTCTATGCAGCCTGGGAGTCCGCCGGGGCGTTTCAGCCCAAAAGCGATCCTGACGCTGATCCTTATTGCATTGTCATTCCGCCACCCAACGTCACCGGCAGCCTGCATATGGGCCATGCCCTCAACAACACATTGCAGGACATCTTGGTGCGCTTTGAGCGCATGCGCGGAAAATCAGTGCTCTGGCAGCCCGGTATGGACCACGCCGGCATAGCCACGCAGATGGTTGTGGAGCGCCAGATCGCTGCCGAGGGCACCAACATGACCCGCCGCGACATGGGGCGCGAGGCCTTTGTTGAGCGTATCTGGAAGTGGAAAGAAGAATCCGGCGGCACGATTTTTAATCAACTCCGCCGCCTTGGGGCATCTTGTGATTGGACCCGCGAGCGCTTCACCATGGACGAGGGACTTTCTGCCGCCGTCCTGAAAGTCTTCGTGCAGCTTCACAAAGAAGGTTTGATCTACAAAGACAAACGCCTGGTGAACTGGGACCCCAAACTTCAAACGGCGATCTCAGATCTCGAAGTGGTCAATAAAGAAGTGCAGGGGCATCTCTGGCATTTTAAGTATCCTATCGAAGGCGAAGCCGGGCGCTTTATCACTGTGGCCACAACCCGGCCAGAAACAATGCTCGGTGACACCGGCGTGGCAGTGCATCCTGACGATGAACGCTATTCAGGCCTTGTGGGCAAGCACGTGATCCTGCCCATCGTAGGCCGCCGCATTCCCATTGTTGCCGATGAATATGCTGATCCCGAACAAGGCTCAGGCGCGGTGAAGATCACCCCGGCCCATGACTTCAATGACTTTGAAGTCGGACGTCGCCGGAACCTTGAGATGATCAATGTCCTGGATGCAGGGGGCAACACCAACGAGAACGCGCCTGAGGGATGGCGGGGGCTTGAGCGGTTTAAGTGCCGCGCCTTGATCATTGAAGAATTTGAGAGCCTTGGGCTGCTTGCCCAGGTCGATGACCACACCCATCAAGTCCCCTTTGGCGATCGCTCTGATGTTCCCATTGAGCCCTGGCTTACCGACCAATGGTATGTGGATGCCAAAACTCTCGCCGCGCCCGCGCTCAAAGCGGTGCGTGACGGCGACACCGTGTTCGTGCCCAAGACCTGGGAGAACACGTACTTCAATTGGCTCGACAACATTCAGCCTTGGTGCATCTCGCGCCAGCTTTGGTGGGGCCACCAGATCCCAGCATGGTACGCCGAAGATGGCACATTCTTTGTCGCCGAGTCTGAAGCAGACGCTCACGCCCAAGCAGAAGAAAAGTTTGGCAAGCCGGTCTCCCTCACCCGCGATGAAGATGTACTCGACACTTGGTTTTCGTCTGCCCTCTGGCCATTCTCGACACTTGGCTGGCCGGACCAAACCCCGGAACTAGATCGGTTCTATAAGACGGACGTTCTCGTTACCGGCTTTGACATCATCTTCTTTTGGGTCGCCCGCATGATGATGATGGGGCTGCACTTCATGAAGGAAGTCCCGTTTCACACTGTCTACATTCACGCGCTGGTGCGCGATGAACGCGGGCAAAAAATGTCCAAGTCCAAAGGCAATATCGTTGATCCGCTTGATTTGATGGACGAGTTTGGCACCGACGCTTTGCGCTTTACTTTGGCTGCCATGGCGGCCCAGGGCCGCGACATTCAGCTCGCTAAATCGCGCATCGAAGGCTATCGCAACTTCGGCACAAAACTCTGGAATGCCTCGCGCTTTTGCGAGATGAATGAATGTGTCTATGACGCCGCCTTTGATCCCTCAAACGTAAATGAGACCGTCAACAAATGGATCGTTGGTGAGGTTGAGCGCACCGTCAGCGGCATTGAGGTTGCAATTGCCGGTTACCGATTTAATGAGGCCGCAGCAACAGCTTATCGCTTTGTCTGGAATGTCTATTGCGATTGGTATTTGGAGTTTATCAAACCGCTTTTGAGTGGCAACGACGAAGCGGCCAAGACAGAAACGCGCGCCACAGCGGCCTGGGCGCTTAATCAAATCTTGCGGCTGTTACATCCCTTCATGCCGTTCATCACAGAAGAGCTTTGGGCGCGCACCGCTGGGTCAAGCGAATTACTTATCAATGCGCCATGGCCGTCGTTGCCGTCATCGCTGATCGACCAGACCGCTGATACTGAGCTTGACTGGGTCATTACGCTGGTTAGTGAAATCCGCTCCGTGCGGGCGGAGATGAACGTGCCGCCGGGGGCAAAAATTCCGCTTTTGATCAAGGGCGCGGATGCCGTGGTCAAAAACCGCTTGGATACCCATGAGGCGCTTATCAAACGGTTGGCGCGCCTTGAGTGGATTAACACCACCGAGGAGGTTCCCGCCGGGTGCGCTCAGATCGTTATTGGCGATCAGGTCGCGCTACTGCCGCTTGAAGGCGTCATCGATTTCGCGCAGGAAACAACGCGACTGCAAAAGGAAATTGGCAAAACCGAAGGGGAGATCGCCAAGATCAACGGCAAGTTGGGCAATGAAAAGTTCCTCGCCAAAGCGCCCGATCATGTGGTCGAGGAGCAGCGCGAGCGCCGCGCCACCGCGCAAGCGCGGGTGAATAAGCTCAACGAGGCCCTGGAGCGCTTGAGCGCGCTTGGTTGATCGCCGCTGGCAGATCAAAGGGTGATCTTTGCTGCCAGTTTGTGTACGATATGGGGCAGGGCGAAATAAAGGGAACATTTCCAGATGCGTATTTTATTTGGGGCATTGATGGCTGTGGCACTATGGAGCACCGCCCCTGCGCACGCCGATATGGCCACAGCGCAACAAGCGTTTGCCGATGGTGATTTCACCCGCGCGCTGCAGCTATGGCAATCCGAAGCGACCGAGGGCAACGCAGATGCCGCTTGGTATGTAGGCAACATGTATGTGGACGGCATCGGTATTGATGCGCCCAATCCTTTTCTCGCCGCTGAATTCTTTCAACTCGCCGTTGATCAAAACCATGTGGAAGGAATGACCAGCCTGGGCCTTTTATACCTCCAAGGTTTGGGTGTTGAGCAAGACTATGCCGCCGGAGCGGCGCTTTTGTTTGACGCCGCGGTGGAAGGTCACCCTGTGGCGCAGGTTGAACTCGCTAATTTATTTCTGGTGGGTGTGCCTGAGCAAGTTGAGCGCGTCCCCGGTCATGCCTTTGAGTGGTATTCTCTCGCTGGCGGACGAGGTGTGATCTTGGCGCAGATGCGCGTGGCGCAGATGTATTGGGATGGTGTCGGCATCGACGCCGATCGCAATTTGGGGCTGACGTGGATCGCCATCGCCTATCATCTTTCGCGCATGGATGACGAGCTATATTGGTCCAACCGGGTTTTTCCATTGGATGCGCAAATTGGTGCTGATGGAGTAGGGACAGTGACGCTCCGCCAAGCCGTGGCTGACCTCTACAACAGTTATCGGTTTGAGGTTCCACCCGCGAACGCGACCCAAGCTGATCAAGAGGCGCTGGCATGGATTGCAGAGCGGTTTTAGGCGCTCAACTCGCACCACACAGGCACATGATCCGAAGGACGCTCCCAACCGCGCGTTGCCTTGTCGATGCCGCTTTGGCTTAAGCGATCTGCCGCCTGCGGTGATAGCATCAAATGATCAATGCGGATGCCGTGGTCTTTCTGCCAAGCGCCGCGTTGGTAATCCCAAAACGTGTATAGATGCGGCTCGCTTTGAGTGGCTTCAATGGCGCTTGTAAATCCAAGGTATTCAATGGCGCGAAAGGCAGCGCGGGTCTCTGGCAGGTAGAGCGCATCGTCGGCCCAGGCCTTGGCATCCCAAACATCATCGGGCCCGGGAATGACGTTGTAATCACCGCAAAGCACCAACGGCTCCTCAAGCGCGAGCAGCTTTGCCGCATGGGCCTTAAGGCGTGCCATCCATTTCAGCTTGTAGTCATATTTTTCGCCGGGGGTGGGGTTGCCATTAGGCAGGTAGATCGAGCCCACACGCACAACACCGTCATCGGTAGAGATTACAGCTTCAATGTATCGCGCTTGTTCGTCTTTGCTGTCGCCGGGAAGGCCGCGGGTCACATCCTCCAAGGGAAAGCGCGAAAGGATCGCGACACCATTGTAAGTCTTCTGGCCGTGTACCGCGCAGTTATATCCCAGCGCCTCATAGCGCTCTGCGGGGAAGTTTTCGTCAACGCATTTGAGTTCCTGGAGGCAAAGCACATCGGGCTTGGCCTCGCTCAGATAGCGCTCAACGTGGTCAGCGCGGGCTTTGACGGAATTGACATTCCAAGTGGCGATTTTCATAGGTAAAGCTCCCTCGTGAACTGAGAGCTAGCACAACTTGGGCTTAGACTGAAAACGAGGTACCGCAGCCACAGGCGCTTTGGGCATTGGGGTTGCGGATTTGGAAGGAGGCCCCAATCAGCTCATCCACATAGTCGATCTCAGAGCCCGCAAGGAAGTCCAGCGAGGTCGCGTCGATCAGCACCGTGGCCCCATTGCGCTCCAGCACAAGGTCATCTTCGGCCCGCTCATCGTCAATATTGAAAGTATATTGAAAGCCCGAACAGCCGCCGCCGATCACCGCAATGCGCAATACTTTGCCAGGCTCTTCGCGCTCCAGAACCTTATTGATCTGCTGCGCAGCATTCTCAGTCAAAATAACATTGGTCACGGTGGTCACAGATTGGGTCTCCTCTGCACTCAAGATAGGGACGCCGCACAAAAAAGCAAAGGGCTGAAGGGTTAATCCAAGGCGCGAAATCATGCTAGGAGGGGGCTTAGACAAACGAGGCCCCATGAGCGCTCTGGAACATTTTGGCGATTATGCACCCTTTGCTTGCCATCCGGCAGCAAGTCGCGGGCGGCTGGTCGCAGAGCAAGAAAGTCCCACTCGCAGCGTATTTCAGCGCGATCGAGACCGGATTATCCATTCCTCAGCGTTTCGGCGGCTCAAGCACAAGACCCAAGTTTTTGTCTATCACGAGGGCGATTACTTCCGCACCCGGCTGACCCATTCATTAGAGGTCGCTCAGATCGCGCGATCCATTGCCCGGGCGCTTAAACTTGACGAAGACCTTGCCGAGGCATTGGCGCTCGCCCATGACATCGGCCATCCGCCCTTTGGCCACGCTGGAGAAGACGCCCTCAAATCCTGCATGGCCGACTACGGCGGCTTTGATCACAACGCGCAGACACTGCGGAATCTAACGGAGCTTGAGCGACGTTATGCCGAATTTGATGGACTGAACCTCACTTGGGAAACCCTGGAAGGGGTCGTGAAACACAACGGCCCCCTGATTGAGGCCGCCGGGGAAGGCATTGATCAATTGCCCCTTGGTATCGCGAATTATGCAAAGACATGGGATCTTGAGCTTCATTCCTTTGCCTCTGCTGAGGCGCAGGTGGCGGCTCTGTCTGACGACATTGCCTACAACAATCACGATCTTGATGATGGTTTGCGGGCCGGCTTGTTTCAGATGGATGACCTACGTGCCATTCCCGTGGTGGGCGCCCTCATTGATGAAGTCAGCGACAAATATCCCGGACTTGAAGGCAAACGGCTACGGCACGAGGTGATCCGCCGCCTCATCACCCACATGGTCACGGATTTACTTGAGGAAACAAACGCGCGCATCCTGGATCTTGCGCCGCGACACGTTGCGGAGGTGCGTAACGCGTCGGCTCCCGTGGTTGGGTTCTCCGAAGCCATGAAGGCCCGAGACGGGGAGCTGCGTGATTTTCTTTACACCAATATGTATCGCCACTATCGGGTCAATCGCATGACCTCTAAGGCGCGCCGTGTGGTGACTGAGCTATTTGAGCTTTTTGTGACTGAGCCAGAGGTGCTGCCGGGGGAATGGGCTCAGGAGTGCGGCGACCCCAAATCTCCGACCACGGCCCGTCTGGTCTGCGACTATATTGCCGGCATGACCGACCGCT
>JAJFIK010000008.1 GCA_021775005.1 Rhodospirillales bacterium | reverse complement strand
ATACCGCATCGGCTTCTTTGACAGCACTCTTAAGGTCTGTTGTGAATGTCAGGCGACCGTCACGGGCATTCTGCTCGACGATTTTATCGAGGCCGGGTTCAAAGATGGGGATGACGCCACTTTCAAGGCGCTCAATCTTCTCGGCGACATTGTCCACGCACACCACATGGTGGCCGAACTCCGTAAAGCAGGCACCAGACACCAAGCCGACATATCCCGTGCCGATCATTGCCACGCGCATGAGCGCATTTCCTTCTTATTGGCCGCAAACAAAGCGGCAGTTAGCTCTTAAGCCCAAGGTCAGCCAAGGCCTCGCGCACTCGGCCCGCCATATCATCACGCTTTAATGCCAGCGCCACGTTAGCTTTCAAAAAACCGACCTTGTCGCCACAGTCATGAACAGTGCCGTCATATTGGAGCGCGTGAAAAGGCTGCTCGCCGATCAAATTGGCCATGGAATCCGTTAGCTGAATTTCGCCACCCGCTCCTGGTTCCTGCTTGTCCAGATACTCAAATACTTTCGGACTGAGGATGTATCGCCCGGCCAGGAACATCCTTGAGGGCGCAACTGAAGGATCAGGCTTTTCAACTAACCCTTTGACTTCAATTGTCCGACCTTCGATAGCGCCTGGCGTAATGACACCATACTTGTCGGTATCCTCGGGCGCGCATTCTTCGACGGCGATAACGTTGCCGCCGGTCTTTTCATATACATCAACCATTTGCTTGAGGCACGACGGTGCCGCATCGATCAGCATGTCCGGCAGCGAGATGGCAAAGGGCTCGTCGCCGACGAAGTGCCGCGCGCACCAAATGGCATGGCCAAGCCCAAGTGGCTTTTGCTGCCGCGTGAACGCAACATTTCCTGCCGGTGGAATGGTAGGCGCCAGATCGTTCAAAATCTCCGTCTTGCCTTTTTCGGCAAGGGTCCGTTCGAGCTCATAGGCGTGATCAAAATGATCTTCGATAGCGTGCTTGCCGCGGCCTGTTACAAAGATGAATTGATCAATCCCGGCTTCCAGTGCTTCCTCGACCGCGTACTGGATGAGGGGCTTATCGACCACCGGCAGCATTTCCTTTGGCACCGCTTTGGTGGCCGGAAGGAACCGTGTGCCAAGCCCGGCCACGGGAAAGACGATCTTGCGGACGGGCTGAACCATAAGCCAATGCACCCTTCGATTAAGATGGAGCCTAGAAAACCCCTTGGATTCGGTGGCCGCTAGGTATCCCGAATGAGGTAGTTAATTCAACCCTACGGGGCCTTAGACGACACCAGCCCTCAGAAGGTCATGGATATGGAGGATTCCCACCGGCTTGCCGCCCTCAACCACAAAAAGGCCGGTGATTTTGACCGCATTCATGATCTGAAGGGCCTCAGCTGCCAATGCGCCGCTCTCGACTGTCCGGGGGGCGCCTGTCATGACCTCCTCCACGGAGCGCTCAAGCAGCCCGGCGTCCATTTTCCGCCTCAGATCCCCATCAGTGACAATACCGATGAGCTCACCCTTGAAGCTTTGAACGCCAACGCAGCCAAAGCGCTTTTCAGTCATGGTCAGGATGGCGTCAGCCATTTTGGTATCTGGATAGGCCAAGGGGAGCTCATCCTTGCCATGCATGAGATCCGCAACTTTGAGCAACTTCGCGCCCAGTTTGCCGCCGGGATGAAATTTGCCAAAATCTCGATCGGTAAAACCTTTGTCCTGCATCAGCGCGATGGCGAGCGCGTCTCCCATCACCAATGCCAGCGTTGTGGATGTGGTGGGGGCCAAGCCGTTGGGGCAGGCCTCAGGGGCATCTGGGAGTGCCAGTGCCACGTCTGCGGCCCTGGCAAGGGCATTGTTGGTGCCTACGGTGATGGAAATCATCGGAACCGCAAAGCGCCTTGTAAACTCGATAAGATCCGCCAGCTCAGCGCTCTCGCCGGATTTTGAAAGCGCCACCACAGCATCTGCCGGGGTGATCATGCCCAGATCCCCATGGCTCGCTTCCGCCGGATGGACAAAATAAGCCGGGGTGCCGGTGCTGGCGAGAGTGGCAGCGATCTTGCGCGCAATATGGCCACTCTTGCCCATGCCGGTGACGATGACGCGGCCTTCGACGGACTTCAGACGATCCACAGCTTTGCCAAAATTGTTGTCCAAGGCCTCTTCAAGCATAGCCAGAGCATCGCGCTGGATCTTGAGCGTCTCAAGGGCGCTTTGAAGGTGGGGTGAGGTCTTGTTTGCCATGGCTCCGCGTTCAGCTTGGGGCGGGCCAGCCTTGGCCCTTAGGGTTGGGGGCGAGGGATAGCCCTCCCGCCCTTGATTTGCAATGTCTCACGTAAGCGTGCAGGAGCCCATACTCGACGGCCCAGATAGCGGGCGATATGGTCGCGCTCTGTGAGGTTGAGGGCCAAAACTGAAGGACGAAAGATGTTCCGACCCCTAATGTTAATTCTGGCGGTCTCGTTGATGACGGCATCTGGGGCTACAAGCCAGGAACCAGAGCCCGTTACCGCATATGGCACCGACGCCTTCAACGAATTTCTCGACGATTATTTCATGAGGCGCATGCGTCGTGAGACCGTTCAGCGCTCCATGGCGCTCCATCTGCCGGAGTGTCTTTACGCGCCAGATCTTGAACTGCTCGAAACAACACCGCTCGCACCCATTAGATTTGCCGAAGGGGCACAGGTTCCAAATGAAGGTACATGGCAAGAGCGCGTGTTCAGCATCGCCTGCGGTGAAACCTCGACGGAAAATATGGTGCATAGTTTTTCGTCTGAAGGACAGCAATCGTTCCTGCTCGTTCGGGGGCGCACCAGAGCCGACGTCAACACCCAGCTCTCCATGATTGATCTCGCGGTCGCCACTGCCATGCGCGATGACGCCGCGGAAGGTTGCGACATTGGCCGCATCTCAGATACCTATGTGACCGAAGAATACAGTGATGGCCGATGGCAGGAGCGTTGGGAAGTTCGTACCTGCGAGCATCGGGTAGACCTTGACATCACCTTCGATCCCGACACCGATGTGGGAACAACGTTCGCGATAAGCGTGGTGGAATAGGTTCAAGCCTATCACGCCTCTTTCTATCTGAGGAGAGATGCATATGGGTCAAGTGGGGATCACATCCTTCGGCGCTTACATCCCGCGCCTTCGTCTCAACCGCAAAGCCGCCGCCGACGCCAACGCCTGGTTTAACCCCGGCGGGCGCGCTGCCGGCAAGGGCGAGCGGGCCATGGCCAACTGGGATGAAGACAGTATCACCATGGCGGTTGCAGCGGCGCGGGATTGCCTGGGCAATTTTGATCGCGGCACCATCACCAGCATCGCTCTTGCATCTACGACGCTGCCTTTTTCTGATCGGCAGAACGCCGGCCTTGTTGCCGCCGCGTGTGAGCTGTCTGAAAATATTGCCAGTAGCGATGTGACCTCCTCACTGCGGGCGGGTACGTCTGCATTGCTTAGCGCGCTCAATGGTGCGGCAGCAGAGCAGGGCAGCGCCCTTGTGGTTGCTGCAGATCATCGCAAAGCCCGCGCAGCCTCTGCGCAGGAGCTAAGATTTGGCGATGCTGGCGCGGCATTTGTCGTCGGCTCTGAAAATATCATCGCAAAATTCCTTGGCGCGAATTCAGTCACAGTAGATTTCATCGATCACTTCCGCGGTGAAGGCGAAGACTTTGACTATAACTGGGAAGAGCGTTGGATCCGCGATGAAGGCTACGCCGCCATCGTACCCCGCGCGGTGCAGGGTGCCTTGGACAAAACCGGCGTGGCAGGCGCCGACATAACGCGCTTTATTTTGCCGGGAACCTTGCGCGGCGTGCAGCAAAAAGCCGCCGCCGCTTGCGGTATCCCGCCCGAGGCTATTCGCGACACGCTTGCTGCCAATGTCGGCGACAGCGGCGCGGCGCATTCACTTCTTATGCTGGCGCATGCCTTGGAAGACGCCAAGCCGGGCGATAAAATTCTTGTCGCCAGCTTTGGCCAGGGCTGTGACGCGCTGATCTTTGAAGTGACCGAGGCGATCGCGTCCTTTGCAAAACCCAGCGGCGTTTCGGGCTCTCTCAAAGAGCGCAAGGAAGAAACAAACTATCTCAAGTTTCTTGCCTTCAATGACCTTGTAGAACTCGAAAAAGGTATGCGTGGCGAGAAGGATAACAAGACCGCATTGTCTGTTGCATACCGCAAGCGTGACATGTTGCTGAGCCTTGTGGGCGGAAAGTGTACCAAGTGCGGCACGGCGCAATTTCCGCGTACACGCATTTGCGTTGGGCCCAATTGCGGTGAGGTGGACAGCCAAGCGCCTTATTCATTTGCAGATCGCCCGGCCAAAATACTCTCCTGGTCGGCGGACTATCTGACCTACTCCATGGACCCGCCGCAGCACTACGGCATGGTGACCTTCGACGAAGGGGGCCGCTTTCTCGCCGACTTCACCGATGTGGACTTAGGAACCGTTGATAGCGGCATGGAGGTGCGTATGGTCTTCCGCATCAAGGACTTTGACGAAAAGCGCGGGTTCCGCAGGTACTTCTGGAAAGCCGTGCCCATAACAGGCTAAGCTGACAGGAAATCACTTCAGGAGGCTCTCATGGCCACAGGCATTAAAGACAAAGTCGCCATCCTTGGCATGGGCTGTTCCAAGTTCGGCGAGCGTTGGGACATGGGTGCCGAAGAGCTGATGGTCGAAGCGTATCTCGAAGCTATGGCCGATGCCGGGATCGAGACCAGCCAGATCGAAGCGGCGTGGTTTTCCACCCACATCGAGGAAGCCTCTGTCGGTAAGGGCGGCATACCGCTTTCCATCGCACTCCGCCTGCCCAATGTGGCGGTAACGCGGGTTGAGAACTTTTGCGCCTCTGGTTCTGAAGCCTTTCGCGGCGCGGTTTATGCGGTTGCCGCAGGCGCTTGCGACATCGCCCTTGCCCTTGGCGTTGAGAAACTCAAAGACACCGGCTATGGCGGCCTGCCCACCAATCAACCGGGCACGCTGCTACCCCAATGGGGGGCGAACATGTCGGCGCCTGGGTCGTTTGCTCAATTGGCAAGTGCCTATCGCGCCAAGCACGGGGTCGACAAAGACACGCTCAAAAAAACCATTGGCCATGTGTCGGTGAAGAGCCACGCCAACGGGGCTAAAAATCCCAAGGCCCATTTGCAAAAGGTCGTTACGGAAGAAACCGTGCTCAATGCGCCGATCATCGCTGAGCCCTTAGGGCTGTTTGATTGCTGCGGCGTCTCGGACGGGGCCGCTTGCGCCATAGTGACAACGCCTGAGATCGCAGCCAGCTTGAAAGGAGCAGGGGAGCGCCTCATTACCGTGAAAGCGCTTCAGCTCTCGCTCTCAAATGGTTTGGAGAGCCAACACAATTCCTGGGACGGCAGCTACTTTCATACCGCCCGCATTGCCGCCAAGCGCGCTTACAATGAGGCCGGGATTACCAAGCCGCGCGAGCAGGTCTCCATGATGGAAGTGCATGACTGCTTTTCCATCACCGAGCTGGTGACCATGGAAGACCTCTTTATCTCCGAAGAAGGCAATGCCTGGAAAGATGTACTGGACGGCTTCTATGATGCCGACGGGGGCCTGCCATGCCAGATCGATGGTGGCCTTAAGTGCTTTGGCCACCCCATCGGGGCAAGCGGCCTGCGCATGCTTTATGAGATGTACCTCCAGCTTCTGGGCCGAGCGGGGACACGCCAACTCAAAGACCCTACAATTGGTATGACCCACAATCTGGGCGGGTCTCCGTCGCAAAATGTGTGCTCGGTGGCGGTTATCGGTGAATCGGGCGCCTAAAGGCGACTCGAGGGCGAAAATGATATGATTTCTGCGTGTTAATCATAACTTCTCCGGAATCGGATCAATTGATCACGAATTATTTTGCACTGATGTGCATTCGCCCCTTCTCAAAGGGACGGGCAGGGGCCATTTAATGCCCGCGCGGTCCTGGGAACGGTCCTGGGCGCGATTATTTATGGAGTATCAGTATGAAACGGCTTTTTGCCGCTACCGCTTGCGCGCTTTGCCTTGCTGGCCCCGCGCTTGCCTCAGAGTATTACATTGAAGGCACCGCCGCCTGGTCCACAACCAATGACCTGGACGTCGGCCCTGTCAGCCTCGAAACCGATGATGGCTACCTGCTGGGTTTCGCCCTTGGCCGCGCCCTGGACAGCCAGTTCTCCGCTGAGGTCGAATTGACTTACTCCCAGCGCCAGTATTCGGGCATTCCAGTGGACCTTAACGCCACGGCCCTAATGCTGAACGGTTACTACAATTTCCCGATTGCGAATACGGTTGGCGGGTATATTGGTGCTGGTGTTGGCGGCGTCTTTGTTGAATTTGATGGCCCCGCGCCGTTCTCAGACAACGATACCGTCCTTGGTGGCCAGCTGCTTGGTGGCTTGACCTATGGTGTCTCTGAGGGCGTAACCCTCTTCACCGAGTACCGCTACCAAATGGCAGCTGACGCTGACATTGGCGGCCTGGATGTGGAATATAACAGCCACAATATCGGTGGTGGTGTCCGCATCGCATTCTAATCGAACGACAAATTGGATTTCTAAGGCCTCGGCATTGCCGGGGCCTTTTTTCGGTTTCTGCGCTCCCACCTAAACTTTGTCTGCAACGCAACCTCGTTTCCACGCCCCCTGTCCAAGAGTCGCGGAAAACGAAGCAATCGGGTCGCCCTGCACAGCGCGGTAAATATGGCCGACTCCCATGAGATGAAATTTATGTGTCTAATTTACAACAGATTGCGAATCAAAAGATTCGGCCATTCAAACCGAATCACTCTGGCGTTAACCTTTTTATGAAATTGGCCCGACCCCCTTGGGCTTTTGACATTGGAGGGACCCATGAGGATTCTAATTGCAGCATTAGTATTGGCGTTTGGGGTATCCGCACCTGCATTTGCAAATGGCTATGTAGAGGGCACCGCTGCTTATTCGCAGAGCGATGATCTTGATAGCGGCAATTCAAGTTTTGCCATGGAGTCTGGATATCTCATCGGCCTCGCCATTGGCGGAACACTCGCCAACCAGGTGTCGCTTGAGGGCGAAGTAACCTACTCAGATCGCGATTTTGAAAATTACGATGCGAATTTGGTCGCCATCGCGCTGATGGCCAATCTCTATTACAATTTCCAAGTGGCCAACGCTGTGAGCGGCTATTTTGGCCTTGGTCTCGGCGGGGTCCAAGTAGAAGTTGAGAATAGCAGCTTCTCAGACAGCGAAGTTGTCTTTGGCTATCAATTTATGGCCGGCATGATGTACGGCCTCGCGAACGGCGTGTGGCTGTTTGGTGAGTATCGCTATCAAGCTGCTCAAGAAGCAGGCGATGGCAGCAACAGTATTGAGTACAATAGTCACAATATCGGCGGCGGTATCCGCGCCGGCTTCTAGAACCGACAATGCCGATTATGAAATTTGGGGGCTCTTTATGAGCCCCCTTTTTTTGTGACCTAGCCCCCGGTTGCGGAACTCTCTAATATTAGCGCGACCTTTGATGGAAAGGCATATCGCGATGATCGAAGTAAAGAATCTTAGCTTTGAATACCCCACGGCACGAGCGCTTGATGGGGTTTCCTTCAAGGTTGAAAAGGGCGCCATTGCTGCCTTGGTGGGCCCAAACGGCGCGGGCAAGACAACGCTGTTGCGCAATATCGCCGCTTTGGAGCGTCCCTATTCCGGAACCGCCATAGTGGACGGCATGGATGTGCGCCACAAACCTCGCGCGGTTCACAAACGCATGGGGTTCTTACAGGATTTTTTTGGTCTCTATGATGACTTATCAGTAGAGCGCTGCCTGACCTACGCTGCCATGGCCAATGGCCTGCGTGGGGGCAAAGTCCGCGATGCTGTTGAACGCACCTTGGGCCAAATTGACCTCAAGGAGCATCGCAAAAAGCCATCCAAGCATCTCTCGCGGGGCATGCGCCAGCGGCTCGCCATAGGTCAGGCCATTGCCCACGAGCCAAGTGTGCTTCTGCTTGATGAGCCCGCATCCGGCCTTGACCCTGATGCGCGGCGCGAGCTTTCAAATCTCTTGAAAGACCTCCAGGCCGCTGGAATCACGCAAATCGTTTCGTCGCACATTCTCGCGGAACTTGAAGATTACTCCAGCGAAATGATCATCATGGATGGCGGCCGGGTGAAGAGCCATCGCAAGGTTGAGGATATGGGGGAGGGCAAAGCGCTCAGCATTGAGCTTGCGGAACCCAATGACGGATTGCGAGCATGGCTTGAGGCAAGAAGCGGCATCGCTGTTCATCAAGCAGATGACCGCCGCGCTGTTGTTAGTTTTGATGGCGACAACACCGCCCGTGCCCAACTGCTCAAAGATATGCTTGAGGCTGGCTTTTCGGTCGCCGGTATCTCCGAGACCAAAAGATCCCTCGCCGACGCCTATTTCGAGGATGTGCAACGGGAGGGACGGCCATGAACCCCGAACTCCAGCGCAATTTCTGGCTTGAGCTGAGCCCCACGCGCCTCGTCATGATGCCTTTAGTTTTGGGGCTGATTTTTATAGCAACCTGGACAAGTACCGATCTTGCAGGCGACGGCACGACGCAATTGGCAGCCATCGATTGGGTTGCACGTACATTATTCTTTTTGATTGTCGTTGTGTGGGGCACATGGGTGGCCGCGCGGCTGGTTACCGGAGAGATACGCGGCCGGACCTGGGATACACAGCGCATGTCCGCCATTAGCCCGATGGCCATGGTATTGGGAAAACTTTTTGGCGGTACAGCTTTTGTCTGGCTTGGCGGTCTTATTTGTTTGACGGTCATTGTCTTTCATGAAGTGAGCACCGAAGGACTCGGCGATGGCATCCAGGCGCTCTTGTTCTGGATCGCAACGGGGCTTTTTGCGCAGTTGACGGCTTTCTTTGTTTCCATGATTGCCGTTCGTCGCGGCGCGGCAACGTCAAGGCTGATGAGTATTTTCTCGCTCATTTTGGGTATCAGTGCTGGTTGGACCGTGTTGCAAGCTTGGGCCGCCACCCAGTCGGAACTATTCGGTGTACCCCTTGAGGGGGTCGACATTTCGATTTTTTGGTTTGGCTATGAAGTCAAAGCAACAACGTTTCAACTTATCAACATCGGTTTCTCGGTATTTTGGACCTTTCTTGGTTGCTATGTGTTGATGCGCCACGAGCTTCAAACACGAACCGGCCCCTGGGTTTGGATTGCGTACATTATTTATTCGATGGTGTTTTATGCCGGCTATGCCGATGCCATCGCCAATCTGGGCAGTATGCTGCCTGCAGATGCAAGCGGCAAAGGCGGCGTTCCCCCCGGGGAGGTGATCGCCCAACTTATGACCGGCGAAACCACGCTCGCTCTTCGGTGGGCTTTTGCCACAGGAGCCGCCATAATTTTAACCTATGGATCATTGATTTTGGCGCCAAAAGATTGGGTCCAAATGCGCTGGGTGCGAGATCGGTTTCTTCATGCGCGCATTGATCAGGCCCTGCTCAATTTACCGGCCTGGGGCTATGCGTTCATTGCCGCGATCATCGGCGTTGCAGGCCTGTTTTACTATGTCACGCCGGTGGCGTTGCCAGCGATCGATGCAACAGTCCAAACAACAGGATTAGGGACATTGCCCGCGGCGATTGATGGTCGGATTATTGCCATCACTGCGCTGTTTTTCTTGATGCGTGATATCGGGATTGTGCTCTGGTTCAATGCTGGCAAATCTGCGAAGCGCCCCGATCTCGGTGCCTTCGTCACCTTGGTTTTACTCTATATGATTGTGCCCATGATCGTCTTGGGGATGCAGCAATCCTGGCTCTTGCCTGCGTTCAGCTTATGGCATCTTGAACACAACTGGATGCAGCCAGTTTGGCCATTCGTTGAAGCTGTTGTTGTGTTCTTGCTGGTCATAGTGCGCCGCAACGGTGTGCGTGAGAGGTCCGTATGAACGATGTACTGAGCTTCTTTGGCTGGCTGCTGATCGAATTGCCTGCGCGGGTGCTGCTTTTTTTCCAGGTCTCTCCGGTGTGGGCAATGGCAGTGGGCGTGATTCTTGTCCTTATGCTGTTGATGGTTTTGCGCCGGGGACAGCGGCGCAAACGCTAGCGCCGGGCCTGGAATGCCGACTTCAATCCTGAGTAACTCGGTTGATCAATTGAGACTTTGTCGATGGTTGTTGCCAACAGATGCTCACGCAGACCTGGGGTCTCCAAATCCATATCACCGCTACGAAGGGCTTCGGCCAATTGGCGGTTCAAGGCTTCAAGCGATCCCTTTGCATTCAGGAGGGCCATCAGGCGGGCGCGTTCATTCGCTGCTGCCGCTGGGCCTTGCTCCAGCTCCCGTTCAATAATTGCCAGGGTATTGGCCGCCACCCGCGCATGGAACGCCGCATGACCTTCAAGCTCAGGCATGGCGTGATCCTCAACAAAGGCCCGCACGGCAGCAAGAAGCTCAATAGTGCTGGGGCCGTTTTGCATAGCGTCAATCCTTTGCAATGAGATTGAGAAGATCAATTTCGGTTTCCGACGACCGCCGCCCAATGGCGGCGCGCTCCACAGATCGATCCGCGCCCGATTGAAACGCCGATACCATCAACATGCACATGATGCCCCATTTCAGCGTGCCAAACACTTCCCAGTATTTCACCAAGGCCGGGTCAACCGACCCGCCACCCGCCGCCTCATAGCCGCTGAATAGATCACCATAAGAACCAAATCCGCCAACGGGATTTTCACTTTGGCCAAAGCGCCAGGAATTAACGCAGATCCACCCCAGGTCCTCCATGGAGTCGCCCAAATGACATAGCTCCCAATCAAGTACAGCGCTTAGTCCGTCGGGAACCACCATCAAATTGCCGTTGCGAAAGTCGCCGTGAACAAGGGTCGTTTTCTCAGATTCCGGTGGGCGTTCTTTCAGCCAGCGAAAGGCCAACTCAAATACCGGCCGAGGCTCATCAAAGCCCACATAGAGATCAAAATAGAGATCGAGTTGATTTGCCGCCGTCAGCTCTGGCAGCCCTTCAATGCCCGATGCGTCAATTTTGTGGATCAGCGCCAAAGCCTCGCCACACTGCCGCGCCAGTTTGGGCCGCGCCTTGGCATAGGCCTCATCACGTAGAATTTTTCGCGCAATGGTTTCACCATCTTCAAAGCGCATAATGTAGCCCGGACCCATACCGTCAGCTTCGTTGAGAACATAAACAACCTCGGGCGCGACAACACCGAGAGCGCGGGCGCGGGCGATCACAGCGGCTTCGGTCGCCAGGGGAACTGCCGTGCCTGTACGCGGGGTAGACTGCCCACCGGGGGCCCGGCGCAACACATAGCGCTCGTCACCGACCACAAAGTCCCAACTTTCCTGACTGGCCCCCCCTGAGAGACGGGTCAGATTTGACACGCCCTCGGCCCCCCAAAGCCGGGCAGCAAGGTTTCCAAGGCACTTTTCCAGGCCGTCTGCCGTCATTTCGCCCTGATCTCCCGGCATCAAAATGGTGTAACGATTTGGCTAGCACTTCTGTCATAAACTGCGAGACAATGAGCGCAAGAGGGGCTAGCCGAGGTCAACCGCTTTCGGACGAAAAATATGAGTAAAGACGACAAAGATACTGAAGAGCACTCCGCGGTCGAGGAATTGCTCGGCCAACCCCGCCGGCATCGCTGGTGGGATTTGCGTGCAAGTTTTCTAACGGGCCTGGTTGTCGCCGCTCCTATTGGCATCACGCTTTATCTGACCATCACATTTATCAATTTCGTTGATGCTCAGGTGAATCGAATTCTTCCCGAGCTGTACAATCCGGAAACTTACTTGCCGTTCTCCATTCCAGGGCTTGGCGTGCTCATTATTGTGGTCGCCATTACATTACTTGGCGCTTTGACGGCGAACCTTTTTGGCCATGCGTTGCTGGGATATTTTGGCCGCTTTATAAACCGCGTGCCCGTGATCAGCACCGTCTATGGCGCGCTGAAACAAATCTTTGAGACCGTGCTGTCAAAGAGCCAGCAGTCGTTTCAACAAGTCGGCCTTATTGAGTATCCCCGTAAAGGCCTCTGGGCTTTATGTTTTATTGCCACTGGCACCAAGGGTGAAATTACGCACCGCACCGGCAAGGATATGGTCTCGGTGTTCCTGCCCACGACGCCTAATCCAACATCAGGATTTCTGCTTTTTGTTCCAAGAAGTGAGATTACCGTGCTGGATATGACCGTGGAGGAGGGTGCCAAGATGGTCATTTCCGGCGGGCTGGTCGTACCGGAGTTTGGCAATCGGGCCTTGGGCGAAGATGCGCCGCAACAGCTGCCATTGGCCAGCACGCAAGATGCATCCGACGATACCGCCAAGCCCGACGCGGCTTAGCCGGACTTCAGGTATCTCACCGCTTCATCGCGCCCGAACAGATAGAGCAGTACGCGCAGGGCCTCGCCGCGAGGTGATTTGAGGTCGGGGTCTTGATGCAGAATGAGCGCTGCATCGTCGCGGGCGATCTCAAGCAGATCAGCGTGGGCCTCCAGATCTGCCATGCGGAAGCGCGGCAACCCAGCTTGCTTGGTGCCCAAAAGATCGCCAGCGCCGCGCAATCGCAAATCTTCCTCGGCAATACGAAAGCCATCATCGGTTTCGCGCAGGATTTCGATGCGTGCTTTGGCGGTTTCCCCCAGCGGTGCTTGATAGATCAACAGGCAAGACCCCGACTCAGTGCCGCGCCCCACACGCCCGCGCAGTTGGTGGAGTTGCGCCAGTCCAAATCGCTCGGCGTGTTCCACCACCATGACATTTGCCGCCGCCACATCCACACCCACTTCGATCACCGTGGTGGAAACGAGGATCCGCGTCTCACCGGCCTTAAATGCGGCCATGACGCGATCTTTCTCAACGCCTTTCATGCGGCCATGGATAAGCGCGACTTTCTTGCCAAATAGATCTTCCAGAAAAGCAAAGCGTTCTTCCGCAGCCGCTGCGTCAATGAGTTCAGACTCTTCCACAAGGGGGCATACCCAATAGATTTGACCGTCCCGCCCCACCTCACGGCGCACAGCGTCCACCACATCCCCAAGGCGAGTGAGCGGAAGGGCGACGGTCTTTACCGGTTTGCGGCCGGGAGGTTTTTCGGTGATGCGGCTTACGTCCATGTCGCCATAGGCAGTGAGCGTCAGCGTGCGCGGGATCGGGGTCGCCGTCATCACCAGAACATCCACGCCTTTGCCTTTTGCGCCGAGCGCCAAGCGCTGATGCACACCGAAGCGATGTTGTTCATCGATGACAGCAAAACCCAGATCAGCGAATTCAATGTCGTCTTGGAAGAGCGCGTGTGTGCCGACGATAATCTGGATCGCGCCGGATTTAAGATCATCAAGCACCGCCGCTCGCGTCGCGCCTTTGTCCCGGCCCGTAAGGATTGCGGCCTTTAGTCCCGCTGCTTCGGCCAAGGGCGCTATGGTGGCAAAGTGTTGGCGCGCCAATATTTCTGTCGGTGCCATCATGGCCGATTGCGCGCCTGCTTCGGCAGCTTGCGCCATAGCAAGAACTGCCACGACGGTTTTCCCCGCGCCCACATCGCCTTGCAGCAACCGCAACATGCGTTCAGGGCTTTCAAGATCGCGGCCAATCTCCCCCAAGGTAATTTCTTGTGTGCCGGTGAGTTCGTAAGGAAGCCCGGCACGGATGCGGCCAGCAATGGTGCCATCGCCCTTGAGACTGCGCCCACTACTCTTGCGCATATGGGCGCGCATCATCGCCAAGGCCAATTGATTGGCGAGCATTTCATCATAGGCGAGGCGCCGCCGGTGCGGGGTTTGCGGGCTGAGGTCCTTTTCCACGTCAGGTTTGTGCGCGGCTGCAATCGCGTCATGCCAAGCGGCGAAATGATGCAAATTCTTGAGCGCCGCATCGAGCCATTCGGGAAGCTCTGGCACGCGGGCGAGAGCGCCGCGCGTGGCCTTGCCCATCACTTTGGAGGTGAGCCCCGTTGTCAGGGGGTAGACCGGCTCCACGAGGGGCAGCGTCGCCATGTCCTCTGGTGCGACGATGAAGTCCGGGTGGGTCATCTGCAATACGCCCTGGTAGTCTTCCAGGGTGCCGGAGACGATGCGCGTTTCTCCTTCGGGGAGGGTTTTACGCAAGAAATCCTCGCGGCCATTAAAGAACGTCAGCACCATGCCGCCGGTCTCGTCTGAAACACGAACCCGATAGGGTAGCCGCCGCGTGCGGGCCGGAATGTGATCGTCCACGTGGACTTTGATGGTGGCAATTTCGCCGGGCCGGGCATGGGCGATCTGCGGCTGATGGCGGCGATCAATGAGCCCTGTGGGCAGTACCCAAAGCAAATCCACCACATGGTCGCCCCCCGCCACCCGGATGAGCAGTTCCTCAAGGCGCGGTCCGATGCCTGCAAGGCTTCGGACGGGCGAATAGAGCGGAAAGAGGGCTTCAGGGCGCATGTTGGCTTTGAATAGGATTTGCTAGGGTCTGGGTCGCACCTTAACGCATATCGGCAGGAGGCCATCCCTTTTGGATCTGGATTTACGAAGAAAGAAGCTCCTCTTCCGCGCCCACCATCGCGGCTTTCGTGAAGCTGACCTTATGATCGGCGGCTTCGCTGACGCTCACTTGGGGGCATTGGACGAGCAGGGGCTGGATGCCTTTGAGGAGATACTGGGCGTTCCTGACCAGGATTTATATGCCTGGGTGGTAGGAAATGAGCTGCCGCCTGCCGATTTTGACAATCCTTTGCTGGATCGATTGCGCCAATTCAGCTATGCCGACCGACCTGTTCAAAAATGACCCCAGGCGCCGCCCACTCGTGACCACCAAATCCGATCATATCTCCACCGGCCGTATTGTTCATGCTGGTGTGCCAGAGGGGTTCGACGCCCTTTTGCTCGCCCGGCTTGTGCGCAAGGGCGGGCGGACCCATTGCCACGTGGCACGGGACGATGCGCGGATGGAGCAATTGGCCGATGCGTTGGCGTTCTTCGCGCCAGATATCCCTGTACTGCGATTTCCAGCATGGGATTGTTTGCCATTTGATCGGGTTTCCCCGCGCAGCGAAATATTAGGCGCCCGCATGGCCGTGCTGAGTGCGTTAACGCGAATCCCTCAAGATGCGCCGTTGATCATTCTCACCACCGTGAATGCTGCCATCCAGCGTGTCCCCACGCGCGATGTTGTGGGCAGCCATGCCTGGTCCGCCCATGTTGGCAATGTGATCGACCTTGAGGCCCTGGTATCGTTTCTTAATTACAACGGCTATTCTCGCGCCAGCACCGTGCGCGAGCCCGGGGACTATGCCGTCCGCGGCGGTATCATCGATCTCTATGCGCCCGGTGCGGACGAACCCTTACGGCTTGACCTTTTCGGCGATACGCTGGAAAGCGTTCGCACCTTTGACCCCGAAACCCAACGGACGTCGGGGCAGCAGGACCGCGTTGAACTTGTCCCCGCGAATGAAATCATTCTCGATGAAGCAGCGGTGCAGCGCTTTCGTCTTGGTTATGTCAAAACCTTTGGTGCCGTCACTGACAATGACCCACTTTATGAAGCCATTAGTGCAGGCCGCAAGTATCAGGGCATGGAACATTGGCTACCGCTGTTCCATGACAGCTTAGAAACCCTCTTTGACTATCTGCCCGATGCCGGTATCAGCTTTGATCATCTTGTAGAAGAAGCTCGCGCTGAGCGGCTGACCATGATCAAGGACTATTTTGAAGCGCGAACAGAAACAGACGAAGGCAAATCGGCCATTGCCTCAACGCGCTATAAACCCCTCGCCACGGATGCGCTATACCTAAGCGAGACCGAATGGGTTGATGAAATGCGCACGCGGTTTGTGCGCGAGTTCTCACCGTTCCGCCCTCCTGATGCGCCCCGCGTGGTGGACGAAGGCGCCAAGCGCGCACGGGATTTCGCACCAGAGCGGCGGCAAGAAGGCGTTAATGTATTCGAAGCCGCTGTCGGTCACGCTCATTCGCTTGTGGCGAATGGCAAGCGCGTTCTTATCGCCTGTTGGACCGAAGGGTCGCGCGACCGGATGATGTCGGTGTTTAGCGACCATGGCTTGCCGTCTGCTAGCGCCATTGCGCGCTTGGACGAGGTTGATAACCTTCCCAAGAACGCAACCGCCTTTGCGCTGCTACCCCTTGAACATGGCTTTGAGTCAGACGATCTCGCGATCCTGGCAGAGCAAGACATCCTTGGTGATCGTCTTGTGCGTCAACGCCACAAGACGCGGCGCGCGCAAAACTTCCTCTCCGAGGCCTCGACCCTGTCGGAAAGCGATTTGGTGGTTCATGTGGATCATGGCATCGGACGCTACATGGGCCTGCGCACCCTGGAAGTGCAGGGAGCCCCGCACGATTGCTTGGAACTGCAATATCATGGCGGCGACAAGCTTTATCTCCCTGTGGAAAACATTGAGCTCCTGAGCCGCTATGGCAGCGACGATACCGGCGCGCAGCTCGACAAATTGGGTGGTCATGGTTGGCAGGCGCGCAAAGCAAAACTCAAAGAACGCATCCGCGATATGGCGGAGAAGCTCATCAAAATCGCAGCAGAGCGCGAGCTCCTAGACACGCCACCATTGCAGCCCGAAGACGGCACCTATGAAGAGTTTTGCTCCCGCTTTCCTTATGAAGAGACAGAGGACCAGCTGGACGCTATCAATGACGTCATTAGCGATCTCGCGCGCGGACGCCCTATGGATCGGCTGATCTGCGGTGATGTAGGTTTCGGTAAAACAGAGATTGCCCTGCGCGCGGCCTTCATCGTTGCCATGACCGGGCGGCAAGTGGCCATTGTCGTGCCCACCACATTGCTTGCGCGGCAGCATCTTATCGGCTTTCAGGAGCGCTTTGCCGGATGGCCGCTGGTTATACGGCAGCTCTCGCGCATGGTCAGCGCCAAAGAGGCAGCAGAGACCCGCGTCGATCTTGCCCGCGGCGAAGTTGATATCGTTATTGGCACCCATGCGTTGCTGTCCAAAAACATTGCCATCAAAGACTTGGGCCTTCTGGTCATCGATGAAGAGCAGCACTTTGGTGTTCGCCACAAGGAACGCTTGAAAGAGCTTAAATCAGAAGTCCATGTACTGACCCTGACAGCAACACCTATTCCGCGCACGCTTCAGCTCGCCATGAGCGGCATCCGGGAGCTGTCTATAATTGCCACGCCGCCGGTGGACCGCCTCGCGGTTCGCACATTCATCTCACCCTTTGACCCGGTTATCGTGCGCGAAGCCCTGTTGCGAGAACGCTATCGCGGCGGGCAGAGCTTTTATGTCTGTCCGCGTATTTCTGATTTGCGTGAAGTGTCGCAATTTCTTGATGAGTCTGTGCCGGAAATCAAATATGCCATCGCTCACGGCCAAATACCCGCTAGCGAGCTTGAAGACATTATGACGGCGTTCTACGACCGCCAGTACGATGTGCTTCTGTCCACGACAATTATCGAGTCTGGCCTGGACATTCCCACCGCCAATACGCTGGTGGTGCATCGCGCGGATATGTTTGGGCTCTCGCAATTGTATCAAATTCGCGGACGCATCGGGCGCTCCAAAATTCGTGCCTATGCCTATCTCACGATCCCTCAGCGCAAAATCATCACCGTCAATGCCACCAAGCGCCTTGAGGTGCTGCAATCACTCGACACTTTGGGAGCGGGCTTCACCCTTGCAAGTCATGATTTGGATATTCGCGGGGCCGGGAACCTTCTCGGCGAAGAACAATCGGGCCAGGTGCGCGAAGTAGGCATCGAGCTATATCAAGCCATGCTGGAAGAGGCGGTATCCACCCTCCGCTCAGGCGATCTTGCCGTTGAAACCACGGGCAAGTGGTCGCCGCAAATCAATGTGGGCACGGCCGTTTTGATCCCCGATAACTATGTCGCAGACCTCAATGTGCGCCTGGCGCTCTATCGCCGTCTTTCAGAACTGGAAGGCCCCGAGGAGATCGAAGGCTTTGGCGCGGAACTGATTGATCGGTTCGGAGCGCTCCCCGGCGAAGTGGAGGATCTGCTGCACATTGTCGACATCAAACGCCTTTGCCGCGTGGCCAATGTGGCGCGTATTGATGTGGGTGACAAAGGCTTGATGGTTGCTTTCCACGAGGACAAGTTCCCCAACCCCGAAGGGCTGATCGATTACATTTCCAATAGCCTGACACGCATCAAACTACGCCCCGATCAGCGCCTGGTGTTTTCTCGCGGCAGCGCTGAGCCCACCGAGCGCCTTAAGATTGCACGTCAATTCCTTGAAACTCTTGCCAAAATCGCAACTACCACTGGCCCGATTGCCTAACGGAGACCTCATATGCCCATTGAAACTGACTTCGACTGTGACCTGAGCGGCCTCAATGCGCTGGTGACAGGCACCACCTCTGGACTGGGCAAGCGTTTTGCCAAAGTACTGGCCTGCAAAGGCGCCAGCGTTGTGCTGACCGGGCGCCGGGTGGACCGCTTGGAAGAGCTGAAAGCCGAAATCGAAGCCGATGGCGGGCGCGCCCTTGCCGTTGCGCTTGATGTGGCCGAGGAGGCCAGCATCATCGACTGCGTTGAGACCGCCACGACCGAGCTGGGGCCCATCAATATTCTGGTGAACAACGCCGGCATGAGTATCGAAGGCTTGGTAGTGAATACGTCTACGGAGGACTTCGACCGCATCATGAACATCAATGTGCGCGGGCCGTTTTTGATGGCGCGGGAGGTTGCCAAGGGCATGATTGAGCGCGGGCAAGGCGGACAAATTATCAACATTGCGTCCATCGCCGCCATCAAAGCGCTACCGGGCCTCGTGCCTTACTGCACCTCAAAAGCTGCTGTGGCGATGATGACCCAAGCGATGGCGCGGGAATGGGCGCGCTATCAGATCAATGTAAATGCCATATGCCCTGGGTTTATCGTCACGGAAATCAATGACCACTTCCTCGACACAGAATACGGCAAGCGCCAGATCCACAGCTATCCCCGTCGCCGCGTCGGCAACGAGAGCGATTTAGACGGCGCGCTTTTGCTGCTGGCATCGCCAAAGTCGCGTTTTATCACAGGTGAGCTAATGGTGGTGGACGACGCTCAGTCTCTCTAGGGGAACAAAAAAGGCGGCTCCCCTAAGGAACCGCCTTTTTCTCAATTCAATAAGCTACGCCTCCGCGGATTGCCGCTCTCTGCCGCCAAGAACGGCGGCCCCAAAGGCACCAACGCCCATCAGAACAATCAGCGCAAACGCAATTTGCCCGATACCCGGCAGGGCGAAGATCACCAATAGGGCAAAAATCGAGACAAGGAATATGCCGATCTTTGCAAATGCCCCGGTCTTTCTGGGGTCCATGCGGAAGATGAGGTACGGCACACCCAAGGTCGCCACAATGAACCCGATGAGTAGAAGCACCGGATAAAAGGCCAAGATGGCAAAGGCGAGCGGGATGCCGATGATGGTCACAAAAAGAAGTGTGGCGATGAAAATCAACCCAATTAGCACAAGCAGCCCCATACCCATGCTGGAAAAGGGTTTCTGGCGGATACCATCAATGGTGCGCGCGGTCAGGCCGGTCATAAGGAGAAGCAAAATGCCGCCACCAATGATGACCGAAAAGCCCAAGAGCATGAAAATCGCAAGGGCACCAGTAAAGCTCGCCAGCGCAATGACTGGGAACAAGACCACGGGCAATTCCCCATCGACCCATTCCTCAAAGTCGCGATACTCGTAAGTGTAATTGCCGCCAAGGGTCAGCCCCTCAGGCAGCACCGGCTCCCGCGGGCCTTCAAAATGAAAGTCGCCGCCAATGGTGGTCGTTGGAGAAAGGTTCAATTCCTCGGCCACAACGCTGAGGTCACCAATGAATGTGCCGTCAATGTGAACTTCCGCGCCAGCGATCTCCGCTGAGGCCGCGCTGCCGGTGAAGTGAACTTCTGCGCCAGCGAGCGAGACCTGACCAACTACGTCAGAGCGCACATTTACCTCGGCGGCGGCAACAGATAGATCGCCCCCTACATTGGCGTCAATGACCGCGTCGACGGCAGCGATGGAAACGTCACTGCTGGCACGTCCTTCAAACAACACATCCACACCAACGGCCGAAAACTCTGTGGTGTCTGCGCCGCGCACTTCAACGTCAATCCCGGCGAGAGAAATTTCGCCTCGCGTTCCGCCATCAATTTGAATGTCTATGCCAACGCGGCTGTCATCCGCCCACGCCGTGCCGGGCAGTTGTACCATCAGCAAAATAACCAAGATAAATCCCAGCAGCGCCGAAGCAATGGTCGAACCGCGCTGGCGAAAACTTGAATGTCGCATGTCCTTACCCCTTCATGGGTTTCGATTACGGCCCCCTGATCCACGCCCAAAAAGGTCGCAGGGGGTGATTTGCAGATAGGGAGAGTGTGAGGGATGAACACCCAGAAGCCCCGACAAAACGGCGGGCATTATTTGCTGGGCGAATTCGCTAAGTGCTTGAGCGCACTACGCTGTAGCTTGCCATTGGCCGTGCGCGGCAGGGTGTCCACTATGATATATCGCCGGGGGCACTTGTAGCGGGCCAGCTGATTGGTGGCCCAGATCTCAATTGATTCGAGGTCTGGTTCGGCGCTTTGGGCGACAATAAACGCAGTGATCAGCAGCGTTCCGTCGGGCGCTTTTGTTTCGGTCACCGCAACCTCAAGAACGCCCGGGTGGGCGGCGAGGACGATCTCAACTTCGGCCGGAGAGACGCGATACCCCATCGAGGTCATAACATCATCATTGCGCCCCTCAAACCAGACATAGCCATCTTCATCCAGCCGCGCGAGGTCACCGCCGACGAACCAATCGCCCCGCGTCACAGCTCTGTCTTCTTCAGGGCGATTCCAATACGCCAGCATGAGACCCGGATCGGAGCGGTGTACCGCGAGCAATCCAATGTCGCCCGTGGGCAAAGGCTCGCTGCCCCCTTCAATAGGAAGGATGGCGATCCGGCGCCCAACCTGGGGCTTGCCGGGACTTCCCGGTTTGATGGCGACGGTTGGGGAACTTGAGATGTATGTGGAGCATTCGCTCATGCCAAGCGCCTCAAAAAGCAAGGTGCCGGTGGCGCTGCGCCAGCCCTCCGCGACACCAAGGGGCAGGGGTTCTCCGGCCGTAAGGCCATGGCGCAAGGTTGCAAGGTCAAAGGCACCCAAGTCGCTATGCTTGAGGATTTGTCGGTAAAGTGTCGGCACCCCGGCAATGATGGTTGCGCCATACTGCTCAATTAGTTTTGGCCAGACCGAAGCGTCTTTGGGACCATTATAAACAATGGTTGTGGCACCATTGGCCCAAGGGTCTGTTAGTCCCACACCCAGTGTATAGGTCCAATTAAATGCGCCAGTATGGAGCAGGCGATCGTCTGCGCCCAGCCCGTACCAACCGTCATACATAGGACGCCGGCCCCAGGCAGATCGATGAGCGTGAAGCACGCCTTTGGGCTCCCCGCTTGTGCCAGAGGTGTAAATCAGAAATGCAGGATCATCCGCCCGCGTGTCCGCAAAGCAATCAATTCGCTCATGTTGCCGCAACGCGTTGATTTCCGCCGCGCGCCAAACCTTGGTGTCACCGGGAACCGTTTTAAGCGCCAGCCCCTCGTCGATAACGATGACGCTGGCACTGCTGTCCATGGCCACAAACTGCGCTTCGCGCTCTGTTAGTTGCACTGAGGTGGGGACCGCAATGTATCCCGCGGCAAGGATGGCGAAATAAAGTAAGGCATAGTCCGCCGTATTGCCCATGCGAATCATGATGCGCGCGCCGTCAGTTAGGCCGGCGTTGCGAAGACCGCCTGCCATGCGCCGAACTGCATCATTCAGCTCGGCAAAGGTCCAGCACTCAGCGCCCGCCGGGTCGCCAGCATCCGATACAACAATGAGCGCGGTTTTATCTGGCTCTTGTGGTGACGAGGAGCCAAGACAATAATCTGCAATGTTGAACTTAGGTGGCGGACGTTCGTCCACGAGGGCTTACTCCCCGCCGGTCAGGGAGAACGTCATTTCGTTAGTTTCCGCCACCACTTGGACTTCGTTGATGGTCTCCGGATCAAAAGGAAAGAACGTCACTGTTGCGGCCACGGGGGTAAAGGCTTGGGTCGCCATACCGTCGGGCGCTGTGGCCATAAACCGATAGACCAGCGTATTGAGATCGCTCTCCGTTTGGTCCAGCACGAGCTCAACATTGCTCCACCCACCGGTGCGGGTGGTGCCTTGCGCGGTCACTTGCAGCTGCATAGGGAAGCTTTCAAGGATAGCGAATTCCGTGCCGGTGACCTCATAGATCAAGCGCGGGGCATCTGGATCAGGCAGATCGTCTTTGAAACTGCCACTGCCGTCGGCTGAATCCGAAGACGCGTCGCAGGCGCTGAGAAGAAGCGCTGTTCCTGCGCCCAGGGCGATGAATGACTGACGTAAGGTCAAGGTGACTTCCATGGGGGGTCTCCCAATTGGTGAAAAAACGGCTATAGGTTCTACCCAAGATAACATGAATGAGGACTGAGGAGGGAAGGTCATGCCAGGGCCATTGGCGGGATTGAAAATCATCGAATTTGCAGGCATCGGCCCGGGGCCGTTCTGCGCCATGCTGCTCTCTGATATGGGCGCGGAGGTTATCCGCATTGACCGCTATGGGGCCGCCGGAGGGTCGAAGTTCGACATCACCGGACGGGGCCGTCGCTCCATCGCCCTAAATTTGAAGACCGAGCAAGGGGTGCGCGCCGCCCTCGATCTCATCGGGCAAGCCGATGCTCTGCTGGAAGGGTTTCGCCCTGGCGTCATGGAACGGCTTGGCCTTGGCCCGGATGAGTGCCTCGCCGTGAATCCGAAACTTGTCTATGGCCGCATGACCGGCTGGGGGCAGGAGGGACCACTTTCACAAGCCGCCGGGCACGACATCAACTACATCTCCCTCACCGGGGCGCTTCATGCCATCGGCCGTCCGGGTGAAAAACCCGTGCCACCGCTTAACCTCGTGGGCGACTTTGGCGGCGGGGCGCTCTACCTCGCCTTCGGCATGACATGCGGGCTTATTGAGGCCAAGAAATCTGGCCGCGGACAGGTTGTTGATACCGCCATGACTGATGGCTCTGCGTCGCTCATGGCCATGTTCTTTGGCTTTAAGGGTTCGGGTTTTCCCGGCATGATGTCCGGCGAGCACGGCACCAACATGCTTGATGGCGGTGCCCATTTCTATGACACCTATGAATGCGCCGACGGCGGTTGGATTTCCATTGGTGCCATTGAGCCGCAGTTCTATGCCATCTTGCGCGAAAAGGCCGGGCTCACAGATGCCTATTGGGATACGCAAATGGATGCGTCCCTGTGGCCTGAACAAAAGCAAAAAATTGCAGAAGTATTTCGCACCAAATCCCGCGATGAATGGTGCGCCATTATGGAAGGCACTGACATTTGTTTTGCGCCAGTGCTTTCCTTGGATGAGGCTATTGACCACCCACACAACAAGGCACGCGAAACAATTGTTGAGATCGACGGTGTCGTGCAACCCAATGTGGCCCCGCGTTTTTCCCGCACCATGCCGGAAATCCAAGGCCCGCCACCGCTCAAAGGCGAACACACCGAAGACATTCTCAATGATTGGGGCTTGGGGGGACGGATCAAGGTCTTAAAGGACGCTGGCGCGATTTAATCTCTTAGGTGGCGACCGATGAGCATGCGCCCGCGCGGGCCAAGCCGGCCTTCCCAACAGCGCGACACGCCGCGACAGTATTCATAATACATGGCGATGAAGTCTCCATCGCGATGAACTTCAAAACAAGTTGTCCCGCCTGCGCCCCAACGTTCAATGCGTTGACAAAGCACATCGCCTTCGATGGTCCAGCTTCCACCCCGTTGATACCAATTGATGCCACGGGTGGCGCGGGGGCGCCCTGGCGGGGCACCATAGCGTCGATATCGCGCCGTCAGTTGACCGTTGGGCGCATAATAAATGTTCCAGGGAATTTCATTGCGATTGTCGGTGCTTGCCCCAGTGGAGCCATCGGAAAATCCGTTGACGCCACGCAAGGTCCACCCTGATAGGAGATCACGAAGCTCTCCCCCCGGAATATAAGCGCCTGGTCGGCCGGCATCAGCATTGCCGGTGCCAAGACCCTCGCCATCTGTGCCAATGGGGGAGCCCGCCAAAGTATCACTCAGCCCGCCTTCGCCGCCGCCATCGCCAGTGGCAGATGTTTCTATCAGTGCTTCACGCTCCACCACCGTGCGAAGGCCTTCGGGACTCACGTCGTCGCTGAGGTCTTCTTCTTCCACCTCGTCTTCAATGAGAGCTTCTTCGATGACTTCTTCCGGTTCGGGCTCCAGTTCCTCTTCGACAATTTCCTCTGGTTCAATTTCTTCTTCCTCGTCGGGAAGATATTCTTCGGGCTCTGGCGGCGGAGGGGGCGGCGCATAGACAATAGACACATCAAGGGATTGGCGCTGCTGGGTCATTTCTTCTGCAGTTGAGCCCGGATCTCCTTCAAGACCGGAACTCGACTCACGGCTCGCCGTGATTTCAATCTCGTCGGCCCAGCCCATGCCGCCGCCGGACCCGATCTCGTCTTCGCGCGACAGGAAAAAAATCAGCAGGAGCAAGAACAGAACATGTGCGGAGAGAGAGAGCAGCACACCGAAGACAAACCCAAGCGAACCGCTGCGTTTGCTCGCCGGTGCCGGGCGGTCGCTGGGGACCTCAATATTAGAATTCGTCGGCAGCTCAGCCATACGCCATTCCCACTTGGAAGACCCTCAGGTCTAGCGGTCAACTTTACGCAGAATAAGCCTAGGAAATCACATGTTTTGAGGAAAGTCCCATGACAGTTAAGTCAGCTCCCCCGGTCCTTGGCGCGCATCACGTCGCTTATCGAGCGAAAAACGCTGAGGAAACCCGCGGCCTAGTTATCCGGCGTATGCCACCACGTGGTGTGGTGAAACCAGGTGCCGGACGCATAACCAGAGGCAGGCGGGTCTTCAGGATGATCAAACGCCCCCCAATAAGCGATGCGGTCTACCGCTTGGTAGTAGAGCGGGATGACATAAAATCCTGACAACAATGTGCGGTCCAGCGCCCGCGTGGCGGTGATGAGGTCTTCCCGGGTCCGCGCATCTGTGAGCGACTGAATATGCGCATCCACAGCGGCAGAACGCACACCTGCGAAATTATAGGTGCCTTCAATGCTTGCCTCACGGCTACCATAGCGAAACGTTTGTTCGTTACCGGGGGAGAGCGAACCGGAATACCGAAACGGCATCATATCAAAGCCATGGGTCTGCGAGCGCGATTGAAATTGTGCGGCATCCACAAGGCGCACATTAACGGCAATACCAATGTTCTCCAACGTATCGCGCAAATTGAGCGCCAGCCGTTCGTCATTGCGATTTTGCAGCATGATCTCAAACGCCAACGGCGCACCAGTGGCAAGGTTCACCATGCGCCGCTGATCATCAACGCCATATCCGGCTTGTGCCAGAAGCTCAACGGCGCGGCGCAAGTTTTCACGTAAGTTTGCACGGTCGCCTCCAAGCGGCGGCACCCAACCGGCATCGAGAATATTGGCACTTACGCTACCAGGAAACACGGCAATCAGTGCGCGTTCTGCGGCGTCAGCGGACGCAAGCGCGCCCAATTCTGAATTGTCCCAAAAGCTGCGCGTGCGCACATAGGCATTATGATAAAGGTTTGCATTCACCCAGTCGAAGTCAAACGCGATGGTGATGGCTTCGCGCACGCGTACATCAGAAAAAATATCGCGGCGCGTGTTGAAGACAAAGCCATACATGCCGGAGGGACGACCGTGATCAAATTCACGGCGCAAGATGCGGCCCGTGCGCACCGCAGGCACATTGTATGAGGTTGACCATCGCCCGGCGTCAGCTTCTACCCAGACATCTACGTCGCCCGCCTTAAAGGCCTCAAAGGCAGCGTTGGTGTCGCGATAATAGTCATAAACGATGCGATCAAAATTAAAGCGCCCGTTGGCAAAGCCCTCATCCGCGCCCCAATAATCAGGATTGCGCCGCAGCACCAGCCGCGTTCCGGCATCTGCTTGGTCCACCATGTAAGGGCCAGACCCCAATGGAATGTCGAGGGTTGATTGATTGAATTCGTGCTCAGCATAATAGCTCGCGCTGATCACAGGCATTAGCCCCATGATCAGAGGCAGTTCGCGATTGGCTTGCTCGGGGTCGAAGATGAATTGCACGGTGCGTTCATCAGGGGTGCGCACCTCCGCGACGCGCGAATAGTAATTGCGCATATTGGGGCGGCCCTCAAGCTTGAAGATTTCCCACGAGAAAATAACATCCGCTGCGGTGATGGGGGAGCCATCTGAAAACGCCGCGTTGGGATTGATGCGGAAGGTGACCCAACTGCGATCTTCCGGTGTCTCAATGCTCTCTGCGATGCGGCCGTAAAGCGTGAACGCTTCATCATCGGCGCGCGCCATCAAGCGCTCCGCGACGTAGTAGTAGACGGGCCACGCCGGGGTTCCGGTGATGATAAAGGGGTTGAGGCTGTCATAGGTGCCGATCTCAGCAATGCTGAGATCGCCGCCCTCTGTCGCAAGCGGCTCTGCGTAGTCAAAATGGGAATACCCCGCAGGATACTTCGGAGTGCCGTGCATGGCGATACCGTGCTGTGGACCAGTTCCCGGCGACAGCGTGCCGGAAGGAGGCGCGATGGTCGCGCCAGGGCCCGGTATATCTTGCGCGAGGGCCGCGCCGCCCCAGAAAAAAACAGCAAGCAATCCCCAAACAGCGATACGCGACATACGGCAAACTCCTTCAGATGATGGCCCTTGAGCGGCCTCAGAACGGCTCTTATGACCCGCTTTGGCGGGGAAACATGACCGAACCGGGGCAGGGGGGCAACAGGCACCTCACATTCCGGTGACGATTGTGCCGCGTGATATTGAGGCCGATGCCGTCCGCCCCTAAAATTTGCCTGACGGGGGTGGATATTTCAGCATGGGCGCAAGGGCTCTAAGGCTTTGGATCGCGGTTACGGGCGTCGTATTTGCCGCCGGGTTTCTCGCAACCCTGGCAATTCGGCCAGCGGGGCTGTTGGTGGTCAATCCTGGCGACCTCTGGGCCGAGGCCGCAGATCCACGGCCTGCCATCACATTGGCAACAGATTTATCGCCTGCGGGGGTTCACCGCCGCTGGCTCGCCATGCTCGAACGCCGCCCGGAATTGCGAGCCTTTGATGCAGGCATTGCGTCATCAACCTTGTGGGGGGTCATTCCAATCCACGCGCTGGTTTTGGTGGGCGACACCCGCGCGGAGTTAACCCATGTCTGCGCGGCGTTGCGAGAGAGCGGGTATCGCTGTGAGCACAGTGCGATAGATCGTTATCGGCCATTTGAAGTATTGGCTTGGGCCGATGAAGAAATCATGCCGCCGCTGCCAGCACCAGTGGTGGACGTTGCCGTACTGGAGGTGCCGCCCCCAACGCCGCTCGTTGCGCCCTCGGTCAACGCCCATACGCCGCGACCTGTCATTGCCTCTGCGCCGTGGTACTGGCTCGACCCTCAAGCGCCGCGCGATCCGTCATTGATCCGTATCTTAGGCGTGGGCGACATCATGCTGGGCACAGACTATCCCAGTACCGCATGGCTCAACCCAGCGCTTGGCCCTGGCACCAATGTGGAAGACGTGCTCTCACCTGCGCTTGTTCAAATAATGCGTGGACCGCATATAACATTTGGCAATGTAGAAGGGGTTCTGGCACCACAAAACCTACGCAGCACAAAAGACTGCTCCAACTGTTTTTCGTTTCGCAGCCCGGTGCGTTACGCGGAATTCCTTGCCGATGCCGGGTTTGATATGGTCTCCCTCGCCAACAATCATTCGGGGGACTTTGGCAGCGCCGGTCGTCGCTCAACCATTGATGCCTTGATGACCAATGGCCTCGACGTGGCGGGCTTGGACCAGGACGGCGCGCGCCTTGGGACCCGAATGCTCGCCAATGGCACCACCATCGGCCTCATAGCGTTTGCCCCCAACATTGGCACCCTTGATCTGCGCGATACACCAACCGCCCGACGACGCGTCGAAGCCCTGGCCGCTGAGGTTGATATTGTCGTGGTCTCGTTTCATGGCGGCGCTGAAGGGGTGAATGAAACACGCGTGCCGTTCCGCACCGAAGAATTCTATGGTGAGAACAGAGGCAATGTGCACGCCTTTGCCCATGCCATGGTAGATGCCGGTGCAGACATTGTGTTTGGGCATGGCCCCCATGTGCCGCGCGGGCTGGAGATTTACCAAGATCGCTTCATCTCATATTCGCTGGGCAATTTTTGGACTTACACAGGATTTCTCAATTGGGGCTTGTTGGGATTGGGGCCCATGGCTGAGGTCGCCGTTTACCCCGACGGGCGGCTTGCGGGATTTGCGCTCCATTCCACCAGACAAGCAGGATATGGCGTGCCGCAGCTTGACGCAGCGCGTGAAGCGGAGCGATTTGTCCTCGACCGCACCCGGCGTGATTTCCCCGCCACCTTTGAACGGCTGGAAAACCTTGGGCAGGAAACGTCGCGCAACGATGACGGATTAAGGATGTTGGCAATCGCTCGCTGAGTTCCCGTACGAGGCACGAATCTTGCTCCGTTTTCCCCAGGATTCCTCATTCTGTACAGAGGCAAATGTGGTGGGAAATATTCTAACGCTACGGGACTGGGGTGTGATTGAGGTGACTCAAATGCGCGAGGGTCATCAGGTGCAGCAATTCACGGTTAATCCCGGTGCCTGCATCCCGCTGCGGGTCAATGACTATCAATGTGAGCATTGGGTTATTATTCATGGCACGGGCCGCATGCAGCTTGAGCAACGCGCCTTCCTCATCGACGAGGGCGACGCCGTGTTTTTGCCCGCCCGCGCCGCGCATCAAGTGGAAAATATCAGCGATACTCCACTGCGGATCATGGCGATCCAATATGGCCCGGAGAGACCCCTTAATGAAGACGCGAAGCAGCCTCGCCATAGGGCCCACAATCCGTCTATGTTTCAGTAGGATCTGATTCACCGACGGGAGAGCCCCATGCTCCGCACACTTGGCTTAATTTGTATCATTTTAATATCACCTGCGGCATTTGCAGCCGATGTCTCCCTGATCGCCCAAGGGCAATATGTGGAGCGGGGGCCAGACGGCACACTTGACTGCACCGCCTCAAACCGCATGCAGATTTTTATTCAATTGGAATCGAGGGAATTATTGGACCTCGGTGCCACGCAAATGGAGCGCGTCGAGGTTGGGTCTGTCATGTTCGACACCGGGGCAGGAGAGTTTATGGAGGTTACCGTTGAACAGGCGGTAATTGCATTCACCCCCATGACCCGCAGCATTGCTATACAAGGTGAACACATCTCCGGCGGCAAAGTTCATTTCAACGGGCAGGTGCTGGGAAATGGCGACCTCGACATCCAATCGGCGCGCCGTCTCGAGGGGGAAAGTGACCTCACTCAATACATCATTCCAACGGGTGATCCAGTGCAAGGGCAGCGCCCAGATGGCAGCCCGGTGGGTGTATTTGGCTATTGCAGCGGCAACTAACGAAACACCACTGTTTTAAGACCATTCAAGAACACGCGATGTTCCAGGTGATAGCGCAGCGCCCGTGCAAGGGTCTGGGATTCCAGGTCGCGCCCTACGGCGGTTAGGTCCTTGGGAGACTGCTTATGGTCCACCCGTTCCACAGACTGATCGATAATGGGGCCTTCATCCAAATCGTCTGTGACATAGTGCGCTGTTGCGCCGATTAGCTTCACACCGCGCTCATAGGCTTTGTGATAGGGCCGCGCACCTTTGAAGCTCGGCAGGAACGAGTGATGAATATTGATGCAGCGTCCGGCCAATTCGCGCGATAGTTCCGGCGACAAAATTTGCATATAGCGCGCCAGCACCACCAAATCTGCGTTCGTATCCACAATGACTTCTTTGAGCCGCGCCTCAGCGTCTGCCTTGGTATTATTCGTCACGGGAATATGGCGAAACGGCACGTTGTGGGCCTGGGCCAGGGGCGCCAGATCCATATGATTTGAAACCACCGCCGGGATGTTCATCCGTAACGCGCCGGTGCGATAGCGATAGAGCAAATCATTGAGGCAATGATCATGCTTTGAAACCAATATTAAAACCCGTGGTCGCACGTCGTCATCAAACAGCTCCCATACCATATGGAGGCGATGGGCGATGGCAGCAAAACCTTCTGCAAAGCGCCCGGATGAGAACGTTCCATCATTGCTTGTAAACACCATGCGCATGAAAAACTGGCCCGTATTCAAGTCACCAAACTGAGTGGACTCTTCAACAAACAGGCCGCTATCACGCAAGTATCCCGACACATCAGCAACAATGCCGACGCGATCTGGGCAGGTGACCGTCAAAGTAAAGCGACGGGGCAAGGTCACAAGTACAATTACTCCTCACCCATATGCGCCCAATTGAAATAGGGAATGTTGGTGGGGGTGATGGGCATATCCAATTCATCACGCATAGCCCAGGTCAAAACCTGGTGATGCAAGGGTAGATAGGCAACATCGTCGATAACGATTTGCCACGCATGATGCATCAGCTCATTGCGGCGATCCACATCGACCTCACGATTGATTTGCTCAACCAATGCGTCGAATTCCTCGTTCGAATAGCCGCCCGCATTCCATGATCCGCCAGTGATGAAGAGATACTCAAATACATCGCCGCTATCGAGCGTACTTGGTGTCCAACCAAGCATGTAAAAATCGGTCTCACGATTCTCAAGATCAATGAAATGAAGCGATTTGGTTTGCGCATCCAACGTCACGTCGATGCCAATTTGGCCAAGCATCGAGACAATCGCTTGGCAGATTTCCTCATCGTTCACATAGCGATCATTAGGGCAATCCAGCGTAACGGAAAATCCATCGGCATAACCAGCATCGGCCAATAGCGCCCGCGCCGCTGCCTGATCATAAGGGTAGCGAGTATCAAAACCCCCATCATGGCCGCCAATACCCGGTGCCACAAGCTGCCCCGCCGGCACCGAGTACCCGCGCATCAAACGGCTCTGGACCGCAGCCATATTCATAGCCATGTACATGGCCCGCCGTACACGGACGTCTTGGAAGGGATTGGCACCTTCAATGTTGGAGGTCCGCAGCTCATCGCGCGATTGTTCCAGACCAAAGAAGATGGTCCGTACTTGAGGGACAGACACAAGCTTGAGGCCCGGCGTGCTCTCAATGCGGCGCAGGTCTTGTAACGGCGGATCAAGCATAAGATCCAATTCGCCGGAAAGAAGCGCTGCCACGCGGGTTGCGGCATTGGTAATCGGGGTGAAGACGATGCGATCGATGTTGTGGGGGTTATCCTCGCTCAGCCCCCACCAATCATCATTTCGGCTCATCAATGTGCGAATGCCGGGCTCCCGCAAGTCCAGCACAAACGGACCCGTGCCATTGGCGTGGCGTACCGCATAGTTCTCTTCGCCAGCCGAAAAATTTTGCACTTCTGAAACGCCATTTGCAACAGACCAGCTGCGTGACATCATGTAGATGGAATAGAGCTGCTCTGGCAAAAGTGGAACCGGCTCATCGGTGTGCATGCGAACGGTATGGTCATCTATCACTTCTACTTGCGAAACCTCTTCGACAAAAAATTGGTATTGAGAATTGGCGTGCTGCGCGCGTTCAATGGAAAAAACCACGTCGTCGGCAGTAAAAGTCGCGCCATCATGGAAGGTGACGCCTTCTCGCAAATGGAATTCCCAAATGGTCGGCGCAATGGCTTCCCAAGATGTGGCGAGCACGCCCACCAGCGTAAGATCAGGCGCGCGCGTAATCAGCGCTTCGTAAACCTGTCCATTGTGGGTGAAGGTGGGGCCTTCGTTCTGCGCATAGGGATCGAAGGTGAGCCCGTCTCCTTGCGCCGCCCAGCGCAAAACATTCTCAGCATGGGCGGGCAGGGCGACACCCATGAGTGCCACCGCCAGAAATCCCACAATAATTCTACGCATATCCATCTCCCAAAATAGCGGACGACCCGAGCGCGAAATTGACGGTTTGAACCGCCCAGCGCAAGCCAGAAGCCGACCCCCTCGATAATCATTGGGTGATCGCGTGGATAACTTATGTTGGAAAGAATGGCGGACGGGGTGGGATTCGAACCCACGAGACGCTTTCACGCCTGCTGGTTTTCAAGACCAGTGCCTTCAACCACTCGGCCACCCGTCCGCTCCGCGAAGGCCTAACAACGAGGCGGGGTCCCGTCAATCGGGCAATGCCGGCAAAGGCGCGTCTTCCGCCAGCGCCAGGATGGCGGCGACCAGACCTGCGGGCTCCCGGACCCCGCCGTGGCGCATCAGCATCTCTGCTTTGGTGATGATATCCCCGCGCGCCATGGGCAGTTCTGGATCGCCAAAGGCATCGTCAGTGGCAGAGGTTAACGTCTCGCCAGCTTCGAGATCAACTTCCACACCGCTCCCCCAATTGAGAGGATAAGCCGCCTCATAGCGCCCATTGAGCGACAGACTTATTCGCCCCCGCAATTCAGAAAGCGCAGCTCTCGCCTCAGTTTCAAAGCTGGCGAAGCTCACTTTGTCCCCGGACAAGGCCGCGGCAATGCAATGCTGCAGGGAGAATTTCGCCTCGTAAACCGTCTCTGGTTCAGGCCGGTCACAAAGCGCAAGCGCCGCTTTGTAGGTGTCGATCCGAACCGCCTTGATGGCCCGATTGCCGACCTTTTTGCGGAGCTCCTGCGCTGCATAAATCCCCGGGTGCGTATGGCGACATGAGGGCCATGGTTTGAGAGAAGTTGCATGAATTTGCCAGGGCGCATCTGGCTCGGCCAACACCATATCTGGTAGCGCGTCAGGGCAAGTGGCTTTGAAAAACCCCTTTGCGCCCTCGAGGATATCTTTCGGCCCTGTGAAGCCCGAAGCAGCCAGTTCAGCCGCCACCAGACCGGCCTCCGCACCGCGCCCTGCATGGAGGTGTTTGCTCATGGCGCCGCTTTCAAGAAACTGCCAAAGCCCCGCACTTTGGGTGCCGGCATTGCCAAGGGCATGGACCATCTCCAGGGCGCTTAACCCCAGCAAAGCCGCGCCTGCAGCCGCTGAGCCATAGGGCCCACAGGTGGCCGTGTTGTGCCATGTTTGATAGTGCGCCGGGCCCACTGCCATGCCCACACGTGTGGTCGCCTCAAAGCCCCATATGATGGCCTTGAGCAGCCCATGACCGGACGCGCCATGCGCGCGGGCAAGGGCCCAGGCCGCGGGGATAACGACGCAGCCTGGATGAACCACCGAGGATTTGTGGAGGTCATCTACCTCCAAGATGTGGGTGAGCGCGCCCATGAGAAACGCTTCGCGGCCAGGGTCCATGGCGCGGCCCGCGGCCCACTTGAGCAAAATGCGGCCCTGAGCGCTGTTGCGCCCCGCAAGGGCGTTGGCCACTGCATCAAGTGTGAGCTGAGCTGCGGCCTCCAAGTCGTTGTTTTTGATGGATTTTTCTTGGATGTGGCGAGTGAGGCCTTCGGTCAAACTTGGCATGGAGGCAAGACCCTTTCAGAAAGCCTGCGTTAACTCTCAACTCTCATAGTGCCATGGATATCTCGATGATAACCAGCCGGAGCACTATGATGCGTCGTCTCGCTATTCCTATCTTACTCACGATTTTGAGCGTGACCCTCGCAGCTTGTGGCGGGGGCAATTCCGGGCCCAGCCGCTCGGCGGGCGCGACCACTGATGGGGAATACAAAGTGGGCCAGCCTTATCGCGTGGCGGGCCAGCGTTTTGTGCCGCGAGAGGACTGGAATTACAACGAAACCGGCATTGCTTCCTGGTATGGGCCAAATTTTCATGGCCGCCCGACGGCAAACGGCGAACGTTTTGATATGAATCTGTTTACCGCCGCCCACACTACCTTGCAGATCCCGGTGCATGCGCGGGTGACAAATCTGGAAAATGGCCGCTCGGTCATTGTTCGCATTAATGATCGCGGACCCTTTGTCTCTGATCGCATTATCGACATGAGCCGCGCTGCAGCGGAAGAACTTGACATGATCCGCAATGGCACCGCCCGCGTGCGTGTGGAAGTCATCGGCAGAGCGCCCCTCGATGTTTCATCGGCCCAGGCCCGCGAGGTCATGTCTGGCGACGCCAATCCGCGCCGCTATGCCAGTAATGCTAGAAGCAGTGCCCGCGATGATCAGCGTAATGAGAGCCGTCGCAGCCGGCGAGCGCAGCGCGAGCAGGAGGAAAACCGCTCCATTGCCGATGCCATACCCGTAACGCCTGTGGCCATTGAGCGGCCCGTGGTGGCTGTCGCGACGAGCGTTCCGGACACACCTGTGGCGCTGGAGGCCCCCTGGCCTGAGCCAAGCAACAACTCGCCGGGCTATGACACTTCTGCCTATCCGGCGACCCCTGAAGCCTTGCCAGCGCCGCAACCAATCGCGGCGCAACCGATTGCAGCAACCGGTGCCATGACGAGCGGCAGTATTTATGTGCAGACCGGTGCCTATCTGTTAGAGGCTAACGCCCTGGAAGTTGCCGAAGCTTTAGAGGCTGGCCGTATGGGGCAGGTGGCATCCGTCGATCCCGCCTGGATCAATGGCCGTTTGTTTTATCGCGTGCGCTTGGGGCCCTTTGCCGATGCCAATGATGCCAGCACCATGTTGCGGCAGGTCGCCAGCGATGGCCATTCAGCCGCCCGCATTGTGGTGGAGTAGGCGGCGGCTTCACGACACCAATACTGAGCCCGTCATCCCGGAAATCGCATAGCGATTGTCCGGGATCTTGCCATCTGGTTTAGGGTTCGAGATTCCGGGCTCTTCGTTTGGCGATGCCCCCCT
>JAJFIK010000070.1 GCA_021775005.1 Rhodospirillales bacterium | reverse complement strand
CCCTGAATTCGAGCAGGCAATCTTCGATGACCTCAGATGGCTCGGCCTCAGCTGGCCTGAGCCGATCATGCATCAATCCAAGCGGCTCAATGCTTATGCCGGCGCGCTGGACGACTTGGCCATAGAGGACTTGCTCTATCCGTGCTTTTGCACCCGCAAAGATATCGCGGCCGAAATCGGTGCCAGCGGCCGGGCCCCCCACGCCACAACCATGAGCCCCGATGGACCGCTTTATCCGGGGACTTGCAAGCACATGAGCGCCGCCGAATCTGCCCAACGAGTAGCGGCGGGTGAGCCCCATGCCCTGCGCCTTCATATGGATCGCGCGCTGGCGCAGATCGAGGGCTCGCTCAAATTTATTGAGTTTGGTGCAGGCTTCAACGGGGAAAGCGGTGTGGTGAGGGCAACACCGGAGGTCTTTGGCGATGTGGTGCTGGCGCGCAAGGAAGTCGCCACAAGCTATCACCTGGCCGTTGTTGTGGACGATGCGGCCCAAGGGATCACGTTGGTGACGCGGGGGGCAGACATCTTCCCCTCCACTCATCTGCACAGGTTGCTGCAGGAGCTTCTCGATTTGCCCACGCCGGACTATTTGCACCACCGGCTTATCAATGATGACCAAGGCAAGCGGCTGGCCAAACGCCACGATGCGTTGTCTTTGAAAGCCTTGCGCGCGGCGGGGGAAACGCCCGACACATTACGCGCGACGCTGCCTCCCCTTCACTTTGGTAAAACGAAAGGATGAGTAATGTTGAAACCCATCGTCACAGTGATGCTTGCGCTTGTACTGCTGGTATCGTGCGCCAAGGCCCCAGACAATGAACCCGTACTGAGCCCTGGTGGCCACTTTGAGTTCCATACTGACCCTTGGATTTCACTCCATCATTTTGTTTTCCATCTGGCACGTGAAAACGCCAGGGAGTTATTGTTGAGCCGACGTGTGCCGATCCTCCCCCAGGATCGCGAAGCCATGACGCCAGAATTCGTTGCAGCCCTTGAGCAAGCCTTTGCCGCCTATGAGCCATATCTGGATACGTCCCTTTTGTTCGATGACCAAACGCAGCGCATTAGTGAAGAACTGACACATGGTCCCGAAACACTTGACGACCTGGAAATCCGCGCTGCTTTGACACGGCTCATGCCGATCTATCTGGAGACCGTTTGGCCTCACCACCGTGCGGCAAGCATCGCCCTGCGTACGCAGCTCATGCAGCCGCTTGTGGTGCACGAAGATCAGTTGGCGCAACGGTTGGCTCAGTTCCTGGAAAGTGAATGGCCATCAGATCCCATTCGCGTTGACCTTACCGCTTACGCAAATTGGGCCGGGGCCTACACTTTTGATCCGCCGCCCCGCATCACTTTGGGCAGTTACGATGAAGCACTTGTTGCGGGATATGGGTTTGAGCTTCTGTTTCACGAATCTACTCATACGGCACTGTTAGGTGCAAACCTGTCGCCCGCAGCCGACCGCGCTCTGGCAGCAGCAGGCCTCTCAAACGATCGGTTCTGGCACTATGGCCTGTTTTACATTTCCGGCCGGATCACCCAGGGAGTACTGGGTGATGACGACTATGAGATGTATGCGGCCGCCACCGGCCTTACGTCCCGATCCTCATCTTCCGTTTTCTATGAGGCTTTTGACGACAATTGGGAAACGTCAAATGGCTTGGGTGATTTCCTGACCCGTTCAGCGCTTCAAGCCGCAACGGCGATCAGTGCTGAGCAGGATTGAACTTGCCGCACCTACCAATCATTAAGCCCGACAAAACGCTGAAAGCCCGCCGTATCAGCCCAGGCGTCCCACTCAGCCTGCAAGCGGCGCGTAGTGGTCGGTGAGCCCAAGCCCTGACCAATGCCAAACATATGAAGCTCATCACAGCCGCGAAACATGCGCTCTGGTTCAGGCAATGTGGCACCAGAATTTTGCAAACGGACATATTCGCTGTCTTCGACGCCGTCGGTGGCCAGAACAACGATCACCTCAAAGCCGCGACAGTCCACCAGCTGCGAGGTGTTTTCCAGAAACGCAAGAATATTGGTGTGGCTTTGGCTCCGTACTTGGCCGCGATCAACCAGCGTGGGTACCCCTGCGATGATACCGTGCACGACCGTGGCCACATCTTCAGGCCGGTTGCGGGCAGAGATGGTCCAATCCCGCCGCAGTTGATCGGCAGTGTTGCCATAAGATCCGAAGGTACGCAGCGTAACGATGCTGCGGGGCCCAAGGCCTTCCAGCATGGGGCGAATGCGGTCAGCAACTTTGCGCGCAAAAGCGGCGTCTTCCACCAGCACATTGGATTGGCTGAGGTCGATGCCCACCACGACATGGGTAAGCGTGCCCGCGCCGCCGCCTTGGACTGCGGCCAGGTCTACGCGCGTCTCGCCGGAAAAGGACTGCAAGAAAAACCAGCCGCCGCCGACGGCGATCGCGCCGAAGATTAAAAGCACAAGTGCTCTACCCATAGCGCCCTCCCTTGGTGCGTCGTGATGTTACGGAATTACAGTGACAGAAACGAGGCAAAAGAAAAACCGCCGAGCGCTCATGGGCTCGACGGCTTTTGGTATGGCCTAGGCACGTTGCCGATCATCCGCTGCGCCTTGTTCATTCTCGTTGGCGGGCGAAAGCGGAATACCATCGAGGATATGCTCAAACTCCACTGACGGCTCGCCATTGCCGCAGAAATTGGCAACCGCCTCGTTCATTTGCCGTAGTAGTGCAGACGGCGCGTTTCTGTCATTCGCATCGCCTTTGAACTTATCGCGATACTCATCCAGGCCATCTTCATAGGCATCGCCAAATTCGTTGATATATTGCGTGATGGCGTCACGCAGATCTTCCCGCGTGCGGAACATGGTTTGCACTTCCCGCGCCCGAATGAGCCGCCGCGACATATCAGAATGTTCCCGGTCCCGCGCATCACGCGTTGAGTCGCTTTCCGCCTTCTCGCCTCTGATGCCACCGGTAAAGGCCACACCTGCAGAGATGGCGTAGTGCAGGAACAAGGCACCCACGCTGGTGACAAAGAAAAAGATCAAGCCAAAGGACATGAAGAACAACAACGTTTTTGCAGTTTCAAAGTCCTGCGTCGTCACAGGCACATTATCATTATCGGCCACAACTTCGGTGTCACTTTCAAGACCGAGGGCCGCAAGCTCATCAGAGGCGCTGAGGCTGTCGCCGGTCAACTCCATACCGAAGAGGGTTGAGCCGATGGGCAAGGAATAAGACGTGTTGAGAAGCCCAACGCCCACCAGCATGCCCACAACCAGCAAGGTCAAGAAGCCAATAAAGAAGCCCCGACCTATGCGACCGATACTCGACACGAAAAAGTGCATGGCGAGGACGGCAAAGACCACTTGCAGCGACTTGAACGTCACTGAGTCCTGCAACGACACCGGCACTTCAAAAAACTCGTTGGCAAGGTTCCGCGACCAAAGTTCTTCCAGGATGATGTAGTCCACCCGCAAAGCCAGCGCGAAAATCGCCAAGCCGACAAAAAAGACTGAGAGGAACGAGACATAGCGCCAAGGGCTGTTTTGCACCGCCTCCATGTCGCGGACTTTGACCTTGAGGGTCTGCCGCGCCTTGGACAAATAGGTGGCGAACTGGCGCGCGCGGCGTTCGATGACGGTTTCGTCAATCGTCTCGCCATTGCGGCCCATGGAGCGGGCGCGCTTTAGCGCCTTGCCATAGAAGCCCCGGTCATCGCGATCCTGCGGGTTATAAAACTCCTCATAAGGATCGTTATATGTTTCCGGCCGTTGGTTTGCCATGTTGTTGCCCTCCATTCATCGGGGGTCGCCGCTGAGCCTTTTGCTCTTTGGCGTGCCGGCCCGTACTGACGCGGCTTTGAAAAAATGTTGGGTGATCGGCCCTTTGATTTGACCAGTTACGCACCCCGCAGGATCAGACTTAACGGGGCCACCCTGACCTGCAGATGAACAAGTCATTTAGGTTTAAATTGGGCGAATATTTCTTTCACCGCCCCATTTACGCCATGATGTTGCACCTCACCGATGGAATGAGACGCAAAAATTCCAAAACGTGGGAAATCCCCCTGCTTTGCTGCGAATCCAGCAAAGCAATACTGATGCCCTAAGTCTGACGCACCGCCCCGGTGCGCACCATCAAAACTAGTGGGGGGTTTTGTCCACATATGGCCCGCAATCGGGCGGGAATGTGGTGGTGATCACAGCCCTTCGCAGGCTTCGCCTTCCAGGGGCAGGTTACTGGTCGCGCCATTAGCGCGGCGGATCTCAGCGAGTTCGGGATATCCTGGCAACTCCCAAATGGCGTGGTAATCGGCCTGACAGCGGAAGCCGACGTCGCGCGTTTCAATCGTTGTCACGACGTCAAAATTGGCATTCTCCGCGCCACTTTCATAGATTGAGCGAAGGCGGCGAGCGGCCTCCTCATAGTCGCCCAATAGATAAAGCACGAACGCCGGATCGCTGAGAGATAGGGGGCCCTCTTCTGTTGCCGCCGCCTCAATGATTGGCATGAGCTCATAGACGCGATCTCTGTCACCGCGCATTGCCGCAGCATAACCCGCTATGAGCGCCTCTACTTCAGTGCGAACTGCTTCAAATTGTGGATCCGCAGCGATCATGAGTGGCAATGCCTCCGCGAATGCCCGTTCCATCTCATCTGCATCGCGCTCATTGATTGCTATTCCAGCTTCTTGCTGTAGGCGCGTGATGGGATCAAACGATGCCGCGGCAAGAATGCGCCGTGCGTCGGCATACCGCCCTGCTCGCACATAGCGGTTAATTACATTTCCTTGGATCGTTACATTAAGGGGGTCAAGGGAAAGTGTCCGCCGCATCGCGCGCGTCATCAGGTCCATATTGCCAATAATCTCGTAAGTGAACGCAGCGCCGTAATGGGTATATGCCGCGCTGGGGGCAAGCTCGAGCGCCCGCTCGGTCGCCGCTTGTGCCGCCATCCAGTCCCTCGAGGCATTGAGGTGCCAGTTTGCAAGCGCCACCAGGGCCTCTGCATTGTCAGGATCAAGTGCGAGCGCGTGATCCACAGCGTCTTTCCCGCGCTCCCAATGTTCATCTAGGGAGTAACCATCTGGCGGGTTGCTATAGAAAATTGCGCGAGCAAGCCCCGCCCAGGCGTCTGCGAAACCGGGGTCAATATCCACCGCCGTTTGAAAGGCGTCGATGGCGCCATAGCGATTTTCAACGTCCTGCCGTTGGGCCCATTGCACCCGGCCCTGCAGGTATTGGTCATAAGCCGCAGGATTAGTGGCAGACGTCGCCGACAAATCATATGAGCTGGCGCCAAGTCGAATGGTCAGCACTTGCGCAATCCGCCTCACAATATCGTCCTGTACTTGAAGGATATCTGCGAATGGGCGGTCATAAGTCCCTGACCAAATATGAAAGCCATCAGAAACGCGAATGAGCTGCGCGGTCACACGGATCTGATCATCAGACCGGCGCACAGACCCTTCCAACACGTGGGCGACCCCAAGCGCCGCGCCGATGCCTTGAATGTCTTCGGCTTGGTCACGGAATGAAAAAGATGAGGTGCGCCCGGCCACTTGCAGGTCCGCAAATTGCGCCAGCACATTGAGTAGCTCTTCAGATAGGCCATCGCCCAGGACAATGTCTTCCGGCGTGCTGCTAATGGCCACAAAGGGCATTACTGCAATGGACCGGGCAACCGCCGCATCAGCCACAATTTCTTCTGGCGCAGCCTGCTCCGCTGGTGCGCGCGGCGATGCAATCATCTGCCAGCCGAAAAGACCCACCACGACAACAACCGCCGCCATCAATACGTAATCCACCGGCCCTAGGGGACGGGGGGCGACCTCTGTCTCTGTGCCAGAGGCCTTGATGCCATCTGGCGTCAGCTCCAACGCCCAGGCCGCCACCGCCACGATGGGCAGGCCCAGAAGCACAACAATCAGAACAAAGGAATCAATCCAAGCGGGAAGCTCTGCCGCATCAGCCACAAAGCCGATGACCTGCACCATGATCCACGCCCCCACCAGATAGGCGGCGAGAACCCGGAAGACGTTGCGTTTGCGTAGCTCGGCGATGAAATTCATGGGGCCCCTCAGTTTCGCCGGGAGCATAGCAAAGGTTCTGCGGGGAAAAAGCGCTAATTCTCAAGCATTTACGCGCGCATCCGCCTCGCGCTCAACCAAATGCACAATATCGAGCAATATATCCGCCAGCATGTAATCGCGCGGGGTGTAGATGCCTTTGATGCCGCCCTGTTTGAGGCGGCCCGCATCGCTTTCCGGAATGATCCCGCCTAGTACCACCGGCACATGGGCAAAGGCATCCGCTGAATCGCATGATGTTGCTGATCCGCCATCCTACTTTACGGGCCCTTAAGTCTTAGTCTTCCAACCCATGTGCCATAGAGTAGTGAGTTTACGTCATCTGATTCATTACTGGCACGTACACCTTGTAATGATCAGCTTGATGTAATCAACGTTGGAGTCGTCTCCAATATAAAGGTCGATATAGCCCCGTTGATTCATAATTCGGGTCAGATCGTATCCCCCTGCGAGTTGATAGGGTGTTGTCGGCGCACCGGCCTGGCCGGCTGGAATGAAACGGGGGACACCAGACAAGAGCGTGGAGGGAGTGGTCCTCTGCCCACCATGGTGTCGATTATACAAGTCACTCGGAAAATTCGTCAGATCAATTGTGAACACTGTGCTATTGGAATACCCAGCCCAAGGCTCAATCCCTCTGTGATTTGGACCGATGACAATAGGATCATGCCAAAGATTGGCTCCGGCTATCGGTGCCCCACCGAGAGTTAAGTTGGCGAAGTGATACGGGTAAATCTGAATGTTGTCATTTGTTGCTTCAGAGTCCGCAATTCCTGGCTTCAACTCAAATATCAAGGTAGCGCCCGTGATTGGACCATGGTTGTCAATAAAGTCTTGAAAATCCAGTGTCGTAACCAAACCGTCGTCATTGCCAGCCACATCAAAATTCCGATCAGGTGCGCCTGGCGGTATGGCGGGGTTTGTGCTTCGCCGCACACCGACTTCATTTACGCCGGTGTAACCATTATCTACCCCACCCCCCACAGTGATTGTCTCTTCAATGCATGTGGCGGAACAGCCGCCCAACATTAGCAAACCAACTAAGCTAGCAAGAGATAATTTCAGATTAGACTTGAAATCAAAAATGTTCATTTGCTTTCTCCAGATCGTGTTGATGGAGGAAATCAATCTCACGACTTTCTCAAAAATCAGTCACTTCATGTCGACATGCTAATCCGGGTCCGCCCTGGGCCATCACGCAAGAACACGCGGCGCTTTTGCGACGATTCTCACGCCAGCTTCGCAGGTTAATCTGCATGCTGACCGATATCGTTTTTACAGACGGTGATCTCAGGGGGTGAGCTTTGCCGCTACTTTACATACGCACCAATCAGCGTCTGCACTCTCACAATTCCAAGCCGCTACGATACTTCGGCGGGTTACTATGCTCACCAGAACCTACGCTCGCATCAAATATCGCAACGGAGAACGTGCAAGTCAACAAATAAACACGTATTTGGAGAAATCAGGTGTTTGGAGCAGCACAAGCGCCCACATGCGCCGCTACGGGCAATCAGTTTCACATGTGCGCTCCCTTAGAATGCAGGGGCCCGTCATGACTTCGCTGAAACCGAAGATTTAGCGAGGGGAACCATGTGTTTGCCGCGCATCGGCTTCCCGTTCCACCAAACGCACAATATCGAGCAAAATATCCGCCAGCATGTAATCGCGCGGGGTGTAGATGCCTTTGATACCGCCCTGTTTGAGGCGGCCCGCATCGCTTTCCGGAATGATCCCCCCAAGCACCACCGGCACATGGGTCAGGCCTTCATCGCGCAAACGGTGCATCACGTCTTCTGCCATGGCCACATGGCCCCCCGACAGCACCGATAAGCCGACGCAGTGAACTTGGTCGCGCTTGGCCGCTTCCACAATGATGGCCGGTGTCTGGCGAATGCCTTCATAAGAGACAACAAAGCCCGCCTCTGTTGCCCACACAGCAATTTGTTCAGCGCCATTTGAATGCCCATCAAGGCCAGGCTTGGCGACCAGTAAACGAACTGGCGTGCCGATTTTCTTGGCCACGCGCTCCACTTCTTCGCGCACATGTTTCAGCGCCACGGCGGGAATGGCTGGCTTTGCCGCGGTACCCGTGGGCGCGCGGAACTCCCCAAACACTTCGCGCAGGGCGCCGCCCCATTCGCCTGTGGTGACGCCCGCCTTTGCCGCCTGGATGGAGGCCGGCATGATGTTGCCGCCCTCAACGGCGACGCGCTTGAGCTCCGCAAGCACCTTGCGCACATCATCGGTATTGCGATCGCGCCGCCAGATCTTCAGGCGTTCAATTTGTTCACGCTCGGCATCTTCATCCACCGTTTGAATGGAGCCCTCCCCCGTCGCCAGAGACGACTCGGCTGTCTCCTCATAGGCGTTGACGCCCACAACGATCTGCTCGCCTGATTGAATGGCGGCAAGGCGCGCCGTGTTTGATGCCACCAGCGCTTCCTTCATGTAACCGCTCTCAACCCCTGCGACGACACCGCCCATGGCATCGATCTTGGCCAGTTCCGCCAGTGCGGCTTCTTTCAGCTCTGCCACTTTTGCAGCCACAACGGGCGAGCCGTCAAACAGATCGCCGTACTCAAGCAAGTCTGTTTCCAGCGCGAGGATTTGCTGCGCGCGCAATGACCATTGCTGATCCCATGGCCGCGGCAGGCCCAAAGCTTCGTTCCATGCGGGAAGCTGCACCGCACGGGCGCGGGCGTTCTTGGAGAGCGTCACGGCGAGCATCTCAAGAAGTATTCTGTAGACGTTGTTTTCCGGTTGCTGCTCGGTGAGCCCGAGGGAGTTCACCTGCATGCCATAACGGAAACGCCGCTGCTTGGCATCGGTAACGCCATAGCGCGTTTCCAGTGTCTCATCCCAAAGCTCGGTGAAGGCGCGCATCTTGCACATCTCTGTCACGAAGCGCACACCCGCGTTGACAAAGAAGCTGATGCGGCTGGCCACATGGGCCAGATCATCAGCGCTCACGTCATCATGGGCTTTCAGCTCATCAAGCACTGCCGTTGCTGTGGCCAAAGCAAAGGCAAGTTCCTGCACCGGCGTCGCGCCGGCTTCCTGCAGGTGATAGCTGCAGACATTGACCGGATTAAATTTGGGCAGCTCGTGCGCGCAAAACGCCACCATGTCAGCTGTGAGCCGCATGGAAGGACCCGGCGGATAAATGTATGTGCCGCGCGAAAGATACTCTTTGACGATGTCGTTCTGCGTTGTGCCGCGCAGGGTTTTACGGTCCGCCCCTTGTTCATCGGCAACGGCAATGTAAAGCGCCAGCAGCCACGGCGCTGTCGCATTGATGGTCATGGAGGTGTTCATCTCCGCCAGCGGCAGATCATCAAACAGCGCGCGCATGTCCCCCAGATGGCTGATGGGGACGCCCACCTTGCCGACCTCCCCCTTGGCCAGCACATCGTCAGCGTCATAGCCGGTTTGCGTGGGCAGATCGAAGGCCACTGAAAGCCCGGTCTGCCCGGCGGCCAGATTACCGCGATAGAGCGCGTTGGATTCTGCCGCGTTGGAGTGCCCCGCATAGGTGCGGAAAATCCACGGGCGATCCTTAGATCTGGCTTTCTGAGAGTCTGTCATCTGGCGATTTTGCACCTGCGAAGGCCATATGCAAGGGAAGCCGCAAGCAGCGCGGACCAATCAGCCCTAATTTTCGTACAGCTTGGCTACGTCTTCGGTAAACGCCTTCCGCGATTTCTCCCACATGTAGAACATGTGCCCGCCTTCATAGGCCTTGAACTCGATCTCGCGCGCCATGGGGCTGCTTTGGGCGAGCTGTTCCACAAACGACTTGGAGTCGAAGTATGGCGTGATGAGATCATAGAGCCCATGCACAACCATCAGCTTCATGCCCGGGTTCATGGAAAGGCCCACCGCCACATCTTCAGATGCCCCCGGAGGCACCGGCTCGCCAGATGTTTTACTGGCCCATTGCCATTTGCGATTCACATCCATGCTGAGGAGGGTGTACGGACGCTCGCTATCGACGCCTAAGTTTTCGCGCAAGTGAGCGTTTGTTCCCATGGTATAGAGCCGGTCAAGACCGCCAAGGGTGGGATCAACCCCGCTAAAACTGTCAGCAGCAGGAAGCGGATCATCATTGGCGTAGGACGCATCATAGAGCCCAAGCACTTGTTCTTGATCGCGCAGGAGTTCGCGGCAAAACGTGAGAATTGACGGGCGGCCATCATGTCGTTCCAAATCCTCCGGGGTAAGACCAACCCATTCGGCCAGCTCAGCCACAGCCTTTTTGCGGTCCACAGCGCTTAAACGCGAGCCCTGCGTGAAGGCAGGAAGATAGTCACCCAGCGCATATGTTTCCGCGCGCTTCAAAAATGTCGCAAGGCTTTCCCGTGCGCCTGCTTGCTTTGATCGACCATGAAAGCGTGCCGCTGCCGCATAGGACGGCAGGCGGATTGCCGCTGCCAGCGTGTTAAAGCGCGAGGCAAAGAGATTGTCCCACTCAAGCACCGGGGAGATCAAAGTTGCGCCGCTGAGCCCCACGCCTTTTTCTTGCAACATGCGCACCAGCCGCGCACTGCGGTAGCCGCCATAACTTTCGCCTGCGAGGTAAATGGGCGAGCGCCAGCGCCCGTGCTTGGACAAGAACGCAGAGATGAACTCGCATAGCGACTCCAAATCCTTCGCGACGTCCCAGTAATAAGTGTCATCGCCCGCATTTGGCTTCTTATCGTCTTTGTCATCGGGAACCGTGCGGCTGAGTCCGGTCCCAATAGGATCAATGAAGACGAGATCCGTGAACGGCAGCCAGCTTTCCTTGTTTTCGACAAGTCGCGCTGGCGCGGGCGGCAATGTGCCATCCTTGTTGCATTGAACGCGAACAGGTCCGACCGCGCCCACGTGGAGATAGGCTGATGCAGCACCCGGGCCGCCATTGAAGACAAATGTTAGCGGCCGCGTGCCCGCGCTTTTCGCACCTGTCCGGTAATAGGTGTGAAACAGCTCCGCCTTCTTCTTGTCCGCCACAAACATTGGCTGCCACGCCGCCGTCACTTGGTAGGCAAGACGCTGCTTCCCAATCGTCAAGCTGCCCTTGCTGTCATAGGTTTTGAGCGATTCGGGCGGCGTCGAGGCTGCTTGCTTTGAGTCCGTGTCGGTCATTGGATGTCCTTCATTCACAAATATGCTTTGGCGTGAGCGTGGCCCATTGGGCCGCCAATGGCAAAGGACTTCAGATAACTCAGCCATTCACAAGGCCGTCATGCCCGTTGTTGACATGGGGGGACCGCGCACCTACATCCCCTTCTCGGGTGAAGGCCCCTGCCGCTCGCTTGGCAACTGCCATTGGTGAAGTCCTTCGATCATTTCGATCCGCCCTTTTGAGACCAGCATGCGGACCGATGGCAATGCGAGCCCCGTCCAGCAAACCCCATGCGTGAACTCAAATGAGGTATGATCATGATTGGAACTCTTCCATCACTGGACAATCTGAAAGCGCAAGCCAAGCGCCTGCGCACAACTTTGTCTGACGACGGCAACGCTGTTAGCCACAGCAAATCGCTGGAGCTGGTGGCGCATCAATACGGCTTCCGCGATTGGAATACGATGCACGCGGCGGTGGGCAATCGCCCCGCGCCGGGCCCCGTTGCGCTGGGTGAGCGGGTGCGGGGGTCGTACCTGGGTCAAGCCTTCGCCGGCGAAGTGGTGGGCGTGCAGGCTTTGTCGCCGGGGCGCTACCGCGTCACCTTTGACTTTGATGAGCCCGTGGACGTGGTGACGTTTGAGAGCTTCTCAGCCTTTCGCAAAAGGGTCTCCTGCACCGTGGACGACCGCGGCCGCACTTTTGAGCGGACCTCAAACGGTGCCCCGCAACTGGAATTGCAGCGCACGTAAAGCCGAAAAACAAGGCGTGGGCGGCGGCATTTGCACCGCCGCCCGTGCCGCCCTATCCTTCGCCATCACACGAAGGGTAATTCCATGCGCCATCTCGCTCTATATTCAGCAATTGCTATTGCCATCTCTACGCCCGCTTCTGCGCAAGACACCGAGGTTGCGCTTACCGGACGCGCCGCATGGGAGGCCGAGGTTGCCGCCGCCAATTTTGCCTATTCCGAGCGCGACCGCGCCATTATGAAAATTGATGACACGGTTTATCTCGACGAGGGACAGACCGCCTGGCTGATGCGCCACGAAGATGACCGCGTACATTATTCATGGACCATGGAGGAACCAGAAGACTTCACCATGCACCGTGACAGCTATGTGGTGCTTGTGATCACCTACTCGGGCGACATGGCCAGCATGCTCACGCGTAATACCGCAGAGAACCTCACTCTACAGCAAGAACAGAACGCGCGCCTTGCAGAAGAGATGGGCATTGATATGGACCCTTTGGGCGGCACTGCCGGGCCCGCCATTGAGATGTTCGCCTATCATGAGGACAACGAGAGTTTTGTTTTTGACGAAGGCATCCAGCTCACCGCCTACCCCACGCAGATGCGCCCCGGTGTGACCGGCCTGCGCGCGACGGTGTTCAATCCCAATCATCCGGAAGCGGAGCACTTTGAAGGCTTGCGCTGGTATGACTACAACGAAGACCTTATCATTGAGGCGCGCTTTGAGCCCATGGAAGAGTTCACGCCGATCACGTTTCAAACTTCGCGTGGGTGGTACAAGCAATTCTATAACGTCGGCACCGCGGTGTTCATGCTTGAGGGCCGAGAGATTCGCATGCCGTTTTACGGCTTCACCGCCGCGCCCGATGAGGTAGACGGCATCTCGAGCTTCTTCACCGATGCGCAATCAGGCTTTGAGACCTATGGTGTCGGGCGCTACATCGACATAGAAATTGAGGCCGGAAGCTTTCCGCCGGAATTTGTGACGGTGGATTTCAACAATGCCTATAATCCGCTCTGCGCCCGCTCGGAATTCTACAACTGCCCCTATGCGGAGTTTGATATTCCGCTCACCGTGGCGGCCGGCGAGATGATCCCTGACGGCGATCACTAAAAAAGCAATAGCTCGCCAAGCACTGGTTGTATGCTATAGTTTTGACGACCTAAGGATGTAAATAGGGAGACCGCAAGTGCCCGGCACAAGAAATATGTTGATTGGTGCGGCTATGGCTTTTGGCGGCATTGCAATCTCTGTACTGATTTCAGTGCTTCTGGCGCAAGCGGGGTATGCAGTCGCCGCTTGGGGCCTTGTACTTGTTGGCATCATTCAGTTCGTGGTCGGGCTATTCCAATGGATAAACTATCTTTCGATGGGACCGAATGCCCGCGCAGATCACCATCTTAAAGTGGATGTCCGTATATTGCTTCGCTCGATGATAGCCGTTGCTGCTGCAGACGGTGTTCTTCGTGACAGTGAGGTCTATGTAATCGAGCTGATAACCAAGTCGTTTATTGGACAAGCTCTTTCGAGAGACACAATTCTTGGTGTGTTTGAGACAATGAAAGGAAAAGACTACAGTATACACGATGAGCTTGAGCGAGTGAGCAATCAGGTCTCACCAGATGGCGCGGCAATGGCAATCAAGGCGGCGTCGATGGTTGCTATGGCGGATGGCGATTTCAGTGAACCTGAGCGACTGGAAATCTCGCGCATGGCGAATCTGCTCAAGCTGAGCGACCAGCAAATCAAGGAGTACATCGGCGATGCACGCAGCTCAATCAATCGGCTACTCGATGCGCAAGATCGGGCTCGAGCGGCCGAACCGCTAGAAGAGACCAATTCGCCGCCAAGGGGGCCTGAGACGCCGCAAGGAAGCATTTAGCATCGTTTTGCAGCAGCCTCTGCATCAAGCATTAAGTCACAAAATCAAAGGTTTGCCGCATCGCAACAGAATTTCCTTGCGTGTCGCGCCTCACTTTTGCACGATCCCGCCAAGAGCAGGGGGCGACTCGAACGCCGCCGCCAGTCGTGGGGACCAATTCGTATGACCGCAACCGCCGTTGCCGCCACCAACACATCTGAACTCAAGGACCTCTATGAGCCCGGCGAAATGCCGCCGCTCGGCCATGTCCCAAAGAATATGTACGCCTGGTCTGTGCGCAAAAATCGCCACGGCGCCCCCGAAGACGCCATGAAAGTGGAAGTGCTGCCCACGTGGGAGCTCGATAGCCACGACGTGCTCGTGCTCGTGATGGCGGCGGGGGTCAATTACAACGGTGTATGGGCGGCGCTGGGCGAGCCCATCTCTGTGCTCGACGCACACAAGAACGATTTCCACATTGCAGGCTCTGACGCCTCCGGCATTGTTTGGGCTGTTGGCAGCAAGGTCAAAACCTGGAAAGTGGGCGACGAAGTTGTTATCCACTGTAATCAAGACGACGGCGATGATGAGGAATGCAACGGCGGCGACCCGATGTTTTCCCCAACCCAGCGCATCTGGGGATATGAGACGCCGGACGGCAGCTTCGCGCAATTCACTCGCGTGCAAGCGCAACAATTGATGCCGCGCCCCAAGCACCTCACTTGGGAAGAGAGCGCGTGTTATACGCTGACCCTCGCCACCGCCTACCGCATGTTGTTCGGCCATCGCCCCCATGTGCTCAAACCGGGCTGGAATGTCCTGGTGTGGGGGGCAAGTGGCGGCTTGGGATCGTTTGCGACGCAGCTTTGCGCGGTCTCCGGTGCCAACGCCATTGGCGTCATCTCCGATGATTCCAAGAAAGACTTTGTCCTGGAGATGGGCGCAAAGGCCGTTATCAATCGCAAGAACTTTGATTGCTGGGGGGCGCTGCCGCCGGTCAATGGCGATGGCTTCAATGATTACATGAAAGAGTGCCGCAAGTTCGGCAAAGCCATTTGGGATATCACCGGCAAAGGCAATGATGTGGACCTGGTGTTTGAGCATCCCGGCGAGTCCACCTTCCCGGTTTCTGTTCTGGTGTGTAAACGCGGCGGCATGGTGGTGATCTGTGCAGGCACCACGGGGTTCAATCTGACCATGGACGCGCGCTTTTTGTGGATGCGGCAAAAGCGCGTGCAAGGCAGCCACTTTGCCAATTTGAAGCAGGCAGCGCAGGCGAACCGGCTGGTTATCGATCGGCGCATCGACCCCTGCATGTCAGAGGTCTTTGGTTGGGCAGACATCCCCAAAGCTCACACCAAGATGTGGAAAAACGAGCACCTGCCGGGCAATATGGCGGTGCTTGTCAACGCGCCACGCCCGGGGCTGCGCACAGTTGAAGATGTGCTAGAAGTGTCTACCACTCAGCCCTTGCCGCTTAATCCCTTTGCGGCCTGACCGGGGCGCGCCGCAAGAGCAACGGGGAAGCGAACATGGCTTTGCGACTAATCAGTATCTTGATTGCGGCGAGCCTGCTTGGCGCCTGCGCTGGCGCGGATTATCCAGGTTTTGTTGATGCTGCGGTGGAAGCCACGACCGGCACCGACCTGCAAGAACAAGCTGAACATCGTCAAAACAATGTGCCAAGCCGCAATGACAATGGCGCGGTCACGGCAGCGCCCGCCAATACCGTTTCAAGCAATATCGCTGGACCGTCCTTGGCAACACCTGTAGCCCAATCAGATGCGCGATCCCTTATGGACGTGCTCAATTTCTACCAAAACTGGTCAGCGCTTGTTGTGTCGGCAGATTACCGCGGCGCGGCTGGCGGCTCCACCATGGCGTTTGACAACGCGCGGCGAGATATCTCAACGCAATTGCTAAACATTGGATTTGATGCGGGCAATATGGCGCAACTCACCATGCGCCCAGGCGTTGATGACAGCGATGCCATGCCGGCCACAATGGACAATATTCGCAGCGAGCTGCGCCGCATCAATCGAACCGCCGACGAGGGATGTCTGGTGTATTTTACCTCCCACGGCAGCCCCGACGGCCTTTCCCTTGGTGCCACCGGGCTCATCACGCCCGATGACATCAACAACCTTCTTGAGCGCCATTGCGGGGCCAGCCCCACGGTGTTGATTGTTTCGGCATGTTACTCGGGTGTCTTTGCCAGGGGTGACATGGCCCAGGAAAATCGCTTCATCATCACCGCCGCGCGCTCTGACCGCACCAGTTTCGGCTGCGGGGAAAGCAATCAGTATCCGTTTTTCGACGCCTGCTTGATTGAAAACTTCCCCCAGGCAGAGGATTGGTTGGATCTGGCGCGGTCCGCGCAAGGCTGTGTGCAGTCCTTGGAGTCCAATCTCAACCTCAACCCGCCATCTGCCCCGCAAATCTACATGGGCCCCGCAGTGCGCGATGTGGTGTTGACGCCGTTTATCACCGTCACCCATGGCCCGCCGGGGTCTGGTTCTTGATAATCAAAAATCACTCAAACTCCGCCTGCAGAGAAACAATCACATGATTCAATCAATTGACTTGCTGGGCGCTGCCGCCATCACTGCCAAGGCGGCAGATGAATTTGTTGCCCGCGCCACAGAAAGTGTGGCGTCATTTGTTGCGCATCGCGCCCACCCCGATGAAGCACAACACGCCAGTCATGGCCTTGCCTGGTACGCGACCTATGCAGAGGCGCTCGCTCAATTGTCTGCATGGGCCATTCGCCTTGATGCGGAGGACAGCTTTGGTCGCACGGAAGAATTGGTCCTCACCGCGGGATTTGCAGAATACGTCAATCAAATGGTCGGCGGCATCCCCATGAGCCAAGGCGAAATTGTTCGCCCACGGGATCTTGGAGTGGGCCTCAGCAACTTGAACGGCCTTGTGGCAACGGCAATGCCGATCCTCAATGAGTATAAGACGAGCTTAAAGGCTGAACTGGCAACGCGGCTGATTGAACACACCCCCGGTGCGCCCCTGGAACGCACAGGCCTTGATGATACCGACGACATGATCCGCGATCAATTCCGCCGCTTTGCCGAAGAACGTGTGACGCCCTTTGCCCACGGCTGGCACCTGAAAGATGAACTGATCCCCATGAGCCTTGTGGAGGAAATGGCCGGTCTTGGCGTCTTCGGCCTCACCATCCCAGAAGAATTTGGCGGCGCAGGGCTTTCCAAGATCGCCATGTGCATCGTCTCAGAGGAACTCAGCCGCGGCTATATCGGCATTGGCAGCCTTGGCACCAGGTCGGAGATCGCGGCGGAGCTCATCCTGCGCGGCGGCACGGCGGCGCAGAAGGCCCAATGGCTGCCAAAACTCGCCAGCGGCGAGATTTTGCCCACCGCGGTATTTACCGAGCCCAACACTGGCTCTGATCTGGGGTCGTTGCGTACCCGCGGGGTTCGCGACGGCGAGCGCTATAAAGTTACCGGCAACAAGACCTGGATTACCCATGGCGCGCGCACAGATTTGATGACGCTCTTGGTGCGCACAAATCCCGATGAGAAAGGCTATCGCGGGCTTTCCATGTTTCTGGCTGAAAAGCCGCGCGGAACTGACAATGATCCCTTTCCCGCCCACGGCATGAGTGGGGGTGAGATTGAAGTGCTGGGTTATCGCGGCATGAAAGAATACGAGATCGCTTTTGATGGCTTTGAAGTTCCAGCCTCTGGCTTGCTGGGGGGCGAGGAAGGGATGGGGTTCAAGCAGCTGATGGAGACGTTTGAGTCTGCACGCATTCAAACCGCCGCCCGCGCCATCGGTGTGGGCCAATGCGCTTTGGATTTGGGCCTGCAATATGCCAAAGACCGGCACCAATTTGGCAAACCGCTCACCGCCTTCCCCCGCGTGGCGAACAAACTCACCGCCATGGCCGTAGAGCTCGCCATTGCGCGCCAAATGACTTATTTCGCCGCCCGCAGCAAAGACGAAGGGCGACGCTGCGATCTCGAAGCGGGCATGGCCAAACTGTTGGCCGCTCGGGTGGCCTGGGCGGCGGCCGACAACGCTGTGCAGATCCACGGCGGCAATGGGTTTGCCTTGGAATACCCCGTCAGCCGCGTGCTGTGCGACGCACGCATCCTCAATATCTTTGAAGGAGCGGCGGAAATCCAGGCCCAGGTCATCGCAAAGCGGCTTTTGGAGCCGCATGGCAAAAACACCTGACGCGGCACGCTCAATATGAGTAGGATACGATGATCGATCTTGATCTTAATCTGATCTGCCTCGACTTGACCGGACTTGAGCTACTTGACCGCATAAGCACTGCATCACGAAACATGGAGTGGGCATGGATCTGCAGCAATACGGCCTGCGCGGCGTAGAAGACGTGAGCGACATTCAAGACGCCGGCCATCGCCGCCTTTTTGAAGGGTGGATGCGTGCTGCAGAAACGGGCCTGGCCCGTGCCTCGGCATTTGATCCCTTGGACTACCTAGACACGGCGAAGCGTTGGACCCTGCTTGATGTGATCGATGGGGGAGCGGACTTCCGCCTGCGTTTTCAGGGCCCCGATGTCGTTGGCTACATTGGCATCGAGGCGACAGGCCGTCTGATCTCAGAGGTAAGCGATCAGACCGACCCCAAATTACTTTCTCGAATGGCCGAGATGTTAAGCAAAGCCCTGGAATCTGGTCGGCCAGTGCTCAACGGACCGCAAAAATCTACAATTACTCACAAGGACTGGATCATTGTATCCTCAATTACTCTGCCGCTCAGTGACACTGGTGAAACACTCGACCGTATTTTGATTGCGGCGACATATGATCGAGGCGCGACTGGCTAATTGGCGCAATTGACCTGCCGCCCCCAGCCGCTAGATTTCGCCTGTCGTTAGCCTGAAAGGCCTGTTTATGAAGATTCTCGTGGCCATAGGCGTTTTGATCGTGGTCGGCGTTCTTGTCACCGGCATTTCGGTTATGTTTCGCGGCGGTGAGATCAATCGGCGGCAGTCCAACAAATTGATGCAGTTGCGCGTGGCCACCCAAGCCGCCGTTGTCGTGCTGATTATGGTTATGTTGTGGATGTCCGGAAGCGGGGCCGACTAACTGTCATGGTCAAGCTCAACAAAATCTACACTAAGACCGGCGATGACGGCACCACGGCGCTGGCCACCGGCGAGCGCCGCGCCAAGGACGATCTTCGCGTTGCGTGTTACGGCACCGTGGATGAGCTTAATGCGGTTCTGGGGATCGCCAGGCAGCACACAAGCGGCGTTGTGGACAAAATGCTGGCGCGCATCCAGAACGAGCTATTTGATCTTGGCGCAGATCTCTCGACACCCGATCCCACCGATGGAAGCGCCCTGCCCTTTGAGCCTTTGCGGATCATCCCTGATCAAGTCACGCGCCTTGAGAATGAGTTGGACCAGCTCAACCAGGACCTCACGCCATTGGAAAGTTTTGTACTGCCGGGGGGAGCCCCAGGCGCGGCCCATTTACATCACGCGCGCACCATATGCCGCCGGGCGGAGCGTGTGGCCGTGGCCCTTAAGTCCGCCGGAGAGGGCGTGAGCCCCGCCGCCTTGAAATATCTCAACCGCCTCTCCGACTTCCTCTTTGTCGCGGCGCGCTTTGAGAACGATAAAGGGCAAAAGGACGTGCATTGGGTCCCTGGCGCCACTAGGCGCTGAAAAACCCACAATATTATTCGATTCTTGATAGAATACGCGCCGCTCTATTGTGCACCCCTTTGGATGGGCGCATACTCCCCATTAATGATCTTTTAAGCTCTGGCGGCTTGGCGGAGGCTGCAGGGGCGGACTATTGGCTGGAATTCCAGCCAATCCTTGGGGGCCATTGATGAAATATCGCATAGTGATTGCGCTTTTGGCAGCTCTGTTCGTTGCCGCCCTGCCATCAATGGTGAGTGCGCAGGACGCCGCCGCAGAACCTGGGGCAGCGCCCCCTGAGACCGTATTCAACGATATCACCGGGCCTACGTTAGTCGGCATATTGCAGCGCCAGGGCTTTGCCGCTTCGCTCACCACCGACAGCTATGGCGACCCCCTGATTATTGCCCAGGCAGGGGGCATGCATTTCTCCATTGTTACGTATGGTTGTAATGGCGATGCGGAACCAGCTTGCCAGCGCCTGCAGATGATAGCGAATTTTCGTCTGCCCCAAGGGGCCAGCGAATATGATATCGCGCTGATGAATGCTTATAACCAACGTTTCTTGTTTGGCCGCGCCTATATCGATGCGGAAGGCAATGCCACAGTGGATTACACCATCAATCTCAGTCAGGGGATCAGCGGCGACAACATTATCGATGATCTCATTATCTGGATTCACGTGCTTGATAACTTCTCTGCCGGGGTCAGCCGGGGCGAAACCAGCTGATCTTTCAAAGACGGGGAAGACTTGATGAGTCCCCAACTCGCGTACCCCCTGGCCCGCTGCGTAATGGCGGGCCAATCTTTTTGCCCTATAGGGCAGAGGGGTCGTTGCGTATCAACGGCCCGCATTTTTATGCCCTACCGGGCGGGTGGCCCGGCTCGCGTAATGGCGGGCCAATCTTTTTGCCCCATAGGGCAGAGAGGGACCGGACCTTAGGGGTGCCACCGTTGACAGCCTGTCAGGCCATCCTTAGGTTCGCGCGGCCTTGATTTTGTGGCGGTTTCGCTGCACATCACACAAGATTTTTCCTTCTCTAAAAGCGGAGTGAACTGACCCATGAAGGTTCTCGTCCCCGTCAAGCGGGTGGTTGACTACAACGTGAAAATTCGCGTCAAGCCGGATGGCTCCGGCGTCGACCTCGCCAATGTGAAAATGTCCATGAACCCGTTCGACGAAATCTCCGTCGAAGAAGCGGTACGCATGAAAGAAGCTGGCATCGCCACTGAAGTGATCGCCGTTTCCGTCGGCCCGCAACAAGCGCAGGAAACCATCCGCACCGCCCTCGCCATGGGCGCTGATCGCGGCATCCTGGTCAAAACGGATCAAACCGTTGAGCCGCTGGCGGTGGCGAAAATTCTCAAGGCCATTGTCGAAGCCGAAGGCACTGAGATTGTCATTCTCGGCAAGCAAGCCATCGACGATGACAGCAATCAGACCGGCCAAATGCTGGCGCAATTGCTTGGTTGGCCCCAGGGCACTTTTGCATTCAAGCTGGAACTGGGCGACGGCGAGCTGACCTGCGAGCGAGAAATCGATGGCGGTCTGCAAACTGTGAAGTTGAAACTGCCTGCCATCATCACCACGGACTTACGCCTGAATGAGCCGCGCTACGCTTCGCTGCCCAATATTATGAAGGCGAAGAAAAAAACCATCGACGAGAAAGCACCGGAAGATTTTGGTGTCGATATCACGCCGCGCCTGAAAGTTTTGGGCGTCACTGAGCCTGCTGGCCGCAAAGCCGGCGTCAAGGTTGAGAGCGTGGCAGAGCTCATCACGAAACTCAAAGAAGAAGCGGGGGTCCTCTAATGACCACACTCGTTATTGCCGAACACGACAATGCGTCCCTCAAAGACGCCACGCACAAGACGGTCACCGCTGCGGTGAAATTAGGCGGGGATGTGCACGTGCTTGTGGCAGGGTCTGGCGCGGGCGCAGTGGCGGAAGCAGCAAGCAAAATCGACGGTGTTGCGAAGGTCTTACATGCCGACGCCAACCAACTTGAGAAGCAACTGGCTGAAGCCATGGAGGCACTGGTGGTGCCGTTGATGGCGAACTACGATGCCGTGTTGGCCCCAGCCACCACAATGGCGAAGAACTTTCTGCCGCGCGTGGCGGCGGCGCTGGATGTCATGCAGATTTCTGAAATTGTCTCTGTGGATAGCGCCGACACTTTCACGCGGCCGATCTATGCGGGCAATGCCATGATGCAAGTGCAATCAGCTGAGGCCAAGAAGGTCATCACCGTGCGCACTACCACTTTTGACAAAGCAGGCGAAGGGGGATCGGCCAGCGTTGAAACCATCGATGCCCCGGCAGATGGCGGGCTCTCTTCTTTTGTGAGCGAGAACCTGGCGAAGTCTGATCGGCCCGAACTCACCGCCGCCAAGATTGTCATTTCCGGTGGACGCGGCGTGGGCTCCAAAGAAAACTTTGCCATTATCGAAAAGCTCGCCGACAAACTCGGTGCAGCGGTGGGCGCGTCCCGCGCGGCAGTGGACGCGGGCTATGCCCCCAATGATTGGCAAGTGGGCCAGACCGGCAAAGTGGTGGCGCCAGAGCTTTACATGGCCATCGGTATTTCCGGAGCGATCCAGCACCTGGCAGGCATGAAGGACTCAAAAGTCATCGTCGCCATCAACAAAGACGAAGAAGCGCCGATTTTCCAAGTGGCTGACTACGGCTTGGTGGCGGACCTCTTCAAAGCGGTGCCGGAATTGGAAGCCGCACTGGGGTAGTAACTACAGCGTGAGACACGATGGCTATTAATCAGGCATCTTGATGAGTTCGTACTCTTCCTCGGTTTCAGCCCATTTATCTGCAAATTTTTCGTATTCAGTAAAAGCAGAGGGATTAGCACCTTCGACCATTCTTGCGTCTCGAATAAAATGCTTATAGTCGCCGAAATCTCTGACATAGGTTGTGCGCCACCATACTTTTACCATCTCTTCACTGAGCGCACCGCTCTCAATTCCGACAGCCAATGATTCGTAGTAATTTAGTAGGCTCAGAACATTTTCATAGTCCGTCCGATCGAAAGGACCGCCATTTACTCTCAGTTCTTCTGCCGCTTTCAGTTTTTTTATTCTAAGTTTGACCTTAGCTTTGTGATCCTCGACTAGTTCGGAATACGAGATTGGTTTTTCGTAAATTTCCCGAATATTTCTGCTGGCATCAACAAAAATCAAGACATCGCGATCACTAACCTGTCGCGCAATTTGTTCATATGTCGTTCGATTTCGTGTCGCCGCAACAGTTTGTCGGTACGCCAAGAATGCCGCAAGAGCAGTACCAAGAATTGATATTGCTGCAATTGAATCCGCATATGCAGTAACCTCCTGTATCGCCATTCCGCTCATAACACTTCGACTGACAATTAAAACTGTCGCTGCTACCGCCATAACAAGTAATACGAAGGGCCAATGGTTCTTCAGATTATTCATGAGCTGTCCCGCCTCGCCTGCTTGTAATTGGGTGATATACCATTAGCTGTACTCAGAATACTTAACCTAATTAAGTGTATATCGCAGGTGGGTGAACAAGGCAAAAAAAGAGCGCCTCAGTTAAGGCGCTCCAGAATAATTTTGGGATGTTGCTAGTTCCTAGCGACCCGTACCCTCGTGAATACGACCGGTGCCTTCTTTTCTACCAGTTCTTCCCTTGCGGCCCGTACCTTCTGTTAGCTTCAACATAATCTACCTCTGTTTTTCTCTGTCGGCGCCATACATAGGCGCGACAAAAGTTCTATACAAGCAGACATTAGATCGCATGCCCTAACTAGGGGTTACTCATGCCTTCATATTTGGTTAATCTGCTAGTGTTTCCAATTACTTATGTGTATCAAATATGGCTAAATACCAGTCTTGACAAGACCAAATGAAGCTATGCGATTTGCCTTCAAATAGGCATGCAGAATCCTCTCGAATTCAGGCTAGAGCTGATGATTTTGGCCAAAAGATGCACTTTAGCAACAACGCCAATTTTGACTGTCTCCAAAGTTACCTTATCGAGTTGAATCACGCCCAATTGGGGGCCATGCGGGTCTTTGTTGCTGCATTGCAATATATTTCCGGGGGAGTACAATTCCGCGCAAAATGGCTCCCGAATCCATGAGGGGCTGCTTGCTAGGGTGACACCATCATGAGCGTAAAAACCATTGGCGTGATCGGCGCGGGTCAAATGGGCAACGGTATTGCCCACGTCTGTGCTTTGGCCGGATACGACGTCATTCTCAACGACATTTCTGATGATGCGCTGAAGGGTGCCATCCAAACCATTGAGCACAATCTTGACCGTCAGGTCTCTCGTGAGAAAATCTCCCTTGAGGAGCGCAACGCCACCGTGGCGCGGATTAAAACCGGTACCGAGCTTGCCGCCATGGGCGGCGCAGATCTGGTCATTGAAGCGGCCACGGAAAAGGAAGACGTAAAGCGCGCCATCTTTGAGGCGCTCTGCCCGCACCTTCGCCAAGGCTCCTATGTGGCCACCAACACCTCATCCATTTCCATTACGCGGCTGGCGTCTTCAACGGATCGCCCAGAACGCTTCATCGGGCTGCACTTTATGAACCCGGTGCCGGTGATGAAGCTGGTGGAAATCATTCGCGGCATCGCCACGGACGAGCCGACCTATCACATGGCGCAGGAACTGGTGAGCCGTCTGGAAAAAGTTCCGGCCAACGCGGAAGACTTCCCGGCCTTTATCGTCAACCGCATCCTGCTGCCTATGATCAACGAGGCGGTTTACACATTGTATGAGGGTGTTGGCACGGTGGATGCCATCGATACCGCCATGCGCCTTGGCGCCAACCACCGCATGGGCCCGCTGCAACTGGCGGACTTCATCGGGCTGGATACATGTTTGTCCATCATGCAAGTGCTGTTTGAAGGGCTGGCGGATTCCAAGTACCGCCCTTGTCCGCTGCTTGTGAAATACGTGGAAGCGGGCTGGCTCGGCCAAAAAACCGGCCGCGGCTTTTATGATTACTCTGGTGACGCCCCCGTTCCGACGCGCTAGGCGCCAATGAGGCAACCGAATAATAAGCAGTCATCCTCTGGCTTTCCCGAGGATGACCATTTTAACTTTTCTCCCTCTCCCGCAACGCATCTGGTTTGCCATCATGCGGGCCAAGAGCGCGGCCTTCGGCTTCCTGCCAGTGCCGCTCACCAATTTCTTCATTGCGCTTGGGATGAAGCGGATAATGAATCCGTGTGTTGCTCATCTTATCGCGCTCACCCACCACAAAGTAGGCAACATCTTCGGTGCCATTGTTGATAATGGTATGCGCGATGCCGGTACCGGCGGGAAAGCCAATGCAGTCCCCAGCGCTTGCGGGAAAAATCTCCCCATCTATCCAAACATCGGCTTGCCCTTGCAGGATGAAGACGAATTCTTCTTCTCCTTCATGGCAATGGGGCCAGCTTGAGCGGCGGCCGGGTTTGACGATGTCAACGCCAAGTCCCAAGTGCTTGAAGCCCATCAGTGCGGTGAACTCCGCACCATAGCAAATGGGTTCATCGCTACCGGTATAATGATTGTCGTCTGCGCCAACGTGATCTTTCCAGTTGACGAAAAAGGGTGGGCGCTCATTCATCACAATTCTCCATTAACTTCTGACGTCCCACGGCTCGACCGGGGGGCCCATGCTAACTCTGAAATGGGCACCCCGGTTAAACCGGGGTGCGTCGTGCTGGGTTATTCTTGTCCCAATGCGATGGCAGCTTCAATGAAGCGGTGCGCATCATCGCTATTCCATTCAGCAGGACCGGCAATGCGGCCAAGCTCCATGCCGCCCCGATTATATAGAATTGTTGTGGGCCACACGCTGACGCCGGACCCAAGCGCAAAGTCCAGGCTCTGATCGGTATAGAGCGCTAAATGCGCCGCGCCAATTTCCTCGCGCAGAAAGTATTCAACTTCAGCCAATTCAATGCGGTCTGTGGAAACCGTGATGACAACAAAGTCGTCACTGCCATATTCCCCTTGCAAGGCATCGAGTTGCGGCATTTCCCGCACACAAGGGGCGCACCATGTGGCCCATACATTCAGGAGAACAACGCGACCAGAAAAATCTGCGATGGTTACTGGCGCACCGCTCTCATCAAGAAATGCTGCCGTCGATGCGGCAATGGGCGCGTCATGCACTTCAAAGGCAATGAGCTGCCCGCGCGCGAGGGACGCCAAATCATCTTCCGCTGCATTGCTGCAGGCGGCGAGGCCAAAGAACAAAATCGAAGCGAGGATAAACCGGTTCATAGAGATTTGCTCTGTCATTGGCGTTGGATGCGCAAGGGGTCAGTTTCGTTTCGCAACTATAAGCATCGCTTGCGCTCATTCAATTGCCACACTCAATGCCAAGGGCGGCAAAGGCGCGATCCACAAATCCGTGATGAGCCGCCCGCATGGTGGCTGCGGTGATGTCAGGGCGGCCCATCTCTGGCCAGCCTTCCGCCCATTTATGGAGATAGTTGGACGGGCGAATGGCCGCGATGAGATCCCAATAGGGCAGCAGCGCAAGATCAGCCCCCGTGAGGGCCTGGTATCTGGCGGTAAACCGATCAATGGCGGCCGCGCCAAAGGTCCACACCATTTCAAGGCGGGTAATGGCCAAATCACCCAACGGGTCGCCCGCTTCTGCTTCTTCCCAGTCCACCAGGGCATTAAGTCGCCCCTCAACCCAGAGCACATTGCCGGGCCAATAGTCCCCATGAAGCAGGCGCGGGTGGACGCAGGGCGGCAGGGGCCAGGCGGAACTCAGCACTTCGCGGATTTGTCCCTCACGCAAACTGTCATCCAGCTGCGGCGGATGCCAATCAATGACGTGATTAAGCCGCGCATGTTGATCGGGAAGTTTGGTCAATTGCGCAGGCGGCACATCGCACATGTGCACCCGCGCCAAACCAGCTGCGAATTGATCAATATATTCATTCAAGTTGTCAGGGGCATAAGTTGGTGCACCTTCGAGCCGATCCATTACAAGGCAGGGTGCGCCGAGCAGCGCACCGCCATTGTCTACAAACACAGGGACCGGGCTTGGAACATCAAACGGTTCTACGAGCTTGAGAATGTCAAACTGCTTCTGCGCTGCGTCTTTGCTTTGGCTGAGCGCCCAGCGCCCGGGCTGGCGCACCACATAGCCTTGCTGCGTGCCGTCGGCATGCATGACATCAAGCGCGATGGACCGTGCAGAAATGCCGCCAATGAGGAGACGCGCCGCTTTGAGCATTGCCCCCGGTGCAAAGGCCGAAACAAGCTGCTGTAGTTGGTCGTCGCTGAGCTCTGGCCCCATGGCTCGGCGTCTCTCCGGTCGCAAAGCCGTGGAGGCTAAGGCGTTACTCCGCCAGCAACAAGCGCCAGAATTCAACGTCTGACCAATCGTTGCGTCGGGATAGAAGCGAGCGCAGCACCCCGTCGGCCTGGCGTACCACCACCATGTTGTGTTCAGCCGAGATATAGAGCCGTTGATTGCCCGCCCCCGCGGCCATCACCATGTCATCAGGAATGACGCCATATTCGCTCCAGAAATCTGTTGAGTTGCTCAGGGGCACGGTGTTCGCCGCAAAGTCGCGGTCCACCGGCTCATTAAGCCACCAGGTGAGGCCATAAGCAGGGTTGGCGCTGCTGCCAACAAACAACGCCGCAAAGGCGCCCGAGTCCACCAGCTGATCACCCCGCCACT
>JAJFIK010000069.1 GCA_021775005.1 Rhodospirillales bacterium | reverse complement strand
GTGGTCGCGCTCATACACGCTGCCCAGAATGTCGCTGATGTCGCGCTTGATGGTGGCGGGCGTGATGCCGTTGGCGGCGTTATATTCTTCTTGCTTGGCGCGGCGGCGCTCGGTTTCCTTCATGGCGCGGTCCATGGAGCCGGTGATTTTATCCGCATAGAGAATAACTTTGCCGTCCACGTTGCGCGCGGCGCGGCCGATGGTTTGCACGAGGCTTGTTTCTGAACGCAGGAACCCTTCTTTATCTGCATCAAGGATCGCCACCAATGCGCATTCGGGAATGTCCAGCCCCTCACGCAGCAAGTTAATGCCGATAAGAATGTCATAGGTGCCAAGGCGCAGATCACGCAAAATCTCAATGCGCTCAATCGTGTCGATGTCTGAGTGCATGTAGCGCACACGCAGCCCCTGTTCGTGCATGTATTCGGTCAGGTCCTCCGCCATGCGCTTGGTCAGGGTGGTGACGAGCGTGCGGTAGCCCGCAGCGGTGACGCGGCGGCACTCGGAGATCAGATCATCCACCTGACTGCCCGCGGGGCGGATTTCCACCGGCGGATCGATCAGCCCGGTGGGGCGGATCACTTGTTCCACGAACACGCCTTCGGTGCGCTCCATCTCCCATTTGCCGGGGGTGGCGGAGACATGCACCGAGGCCGGGCGCATCAGGTCCCACTCCTCGAACTTGAGCGGGCGATTGTCCAAGCACGACGGCAGGCGGAAGCCGTAATCAGCCAGCGTTTTTTTGCGGCGGAAGTCACCGCGATACATGGCGCCGATTTGCGGCACAGTGACGTGGCTTTCGTCCGCAAAGACCAGCGCGTTTTCAGGCAGGTACTCAAACAGGGTCGGAGGCGGCTCCCCCGGTTTGCGGCCCGTTAAGTAGCGGGAGTAATTCTCAATGCCGGGGCAGGAGCCCGTGGCCTCGATCATCTCCAGATCAAACTGCGTGCGCTGTTCCAGCCGCTGCGCCTCGAGCAATTGCCCATTGGCGTTGAGGTGCTCAAGGTGCCCGATCAGCTCAGCGCGGATTTGCTTGGCCGCCTGCTGCAGGGTGGGGCGCGGCGTCACATAGTGGCTGTTGGGATAGAGCTTGATGAAGTCCAGCTCGCCCGTCTTCTGCCCGGTCAGGGGGTCGAACTCGGTGATGCTTTCTACTTCGTCGCCAAACAGGCTGAGCCGCCAGGCGCGGTCTTCCTGGTGGGCGGGGAAGATTTCAATGACATCGCCGCGCACCCGGAACGTGCCGCGAAAGAACGCCGCGTCATTGCGCTTGTATTGCAGCGCCACCAGATCAGCGATGAGCTGGCGCTGATCAATGCGCTTGCCCGCCTTCACGGTGACGGTCATCTCAGAATAGGTCTCCACCGCGCCGATGCCATAGATGCAGCTGACGGAGGCGACAATAATCACGTCATCACGCTCAAGCAGCGCGCGGGTGGCCGAATGGCGCATGCGGTCGATCTGCTCGTTGATGGTGCTTTCTTTCTCGATATAGGTGTCCGTGCGCGGCACGTATGCCTCGGGCTGGTAGTAGTCGTAATAGGAGACGAAATATTCCACCGCGTTGTGGGGGAAGAAGCTCTTGAACTCGCCATAGAGCTGCGCCGCCAGCGTTTTGTTCGGCGCAAGGATCAGCGCGGGCCGCTGCTGCGCCTCGATCACCTTTGCCATTGTGTAGGTCTTGCCCGAGCCCGTCACCCCCAACAGCACTTGATCTTTCTCGCCCGCGTCGAGGCCCTCGACCAACTGCTTGATCGCCGTGGGCTGATCGCCCTTGGGCTCATATTCGCTGACCAGCGCAAAGCGCTTGCCGCCCTCGGATTTCTCCGGGCGGTGAGGGCGATGGGGGGCCCAGCCGTCAAGGGGCTCAAGCACCGGATCATCAGGGGTGACATGCTTTATGGTGGTCATGGGGGGGAATGTAGGGTGCGATGCTCTTAAGGGCTAGAGGAAGGTCTTCCTGGGCGGTCAGGTAGTTTGCCCGACCCAATCTTGCTTGACTAGCAGACGCCAATCCTCTGCACGGGCGGTGTAGAGGCAATGGGTGATCTCATTGTCCACCCGGCGAGAGAAAGTCTCTCGCAATTGCCGTGGCATGCAAAATGGCTGTGTCAAATCATAGTCGATCACAATGCCGCCGTCGTAATGATTGCGGGCAATGCCTGATCCGTGGACGCCGTTCGTTCCAGATATAGTATGCCTCGATGTGCCAATGACAGGATCCCAAGTTGCCAATGCAATCCAATCTGGGTGCGTGTGTTCTGTCGGCAAATCCGAATAACAATCGAGCCGCAGGAATGATGCGTTTGCGCCCCATTCAGCCTGAACCAATTTGGGATAAAGTGTCGTGCACGGCGAGTCGGCGTTCTTGGCTGCGGGTTTCCATGTTGTGAAATTTGCTACCAATTTGCCGATTGACACGTCTAGTGGCGGGCTGCCATCTGTCGCTGCGTAAAGTGACGGAACAATTCGCTTGTAGGGTTTTTGGACCATAGATGCAGAATTGACGAGGTGGTTGTGAATCTCAAATGAAATGATGGTAAGGTGAGATCACATGTTTGTTTATGGCGTGAAATGCTAATCCTGCATTCAAACCCAATTGATCTAAACGCCGATCACGGTCGGTGCGAATAACATTTGGAAAGGAGTTGCTGTGCTCATTGTTGCTGGAGAAATCAAAGTTGCGTCCACAGATGACTATGCCAAGGCCAAAGACATCTTGGCGAACATGATGGCCGAAACGGCGAAAGAAGAGGGTTGCCATAGCTACAGCTTCGCACAAGACGCGGCTGAGCCGGGCACCATTCGCCTCTTTGAAATATGGGAAAACCAAGAGGCGCTGGACGCTCACATGAAGACGCCGCACATGGCGGAATTCAACAAGGCCGTCGCCGGGTTCAATGTGAAAGGCGTCAGCGTCAACATCTATGACGTTTCTGGTACACGGAAGCTGATGTAGTTCACGCCTCTACCACGGCAGCATGGACCGGAACACGCCGTCGCGCTTCACTGTCAGGTGATACAGCGCGGCGGCGCTATGCAAGACAAACAAGCCGATGATGACCCTGTTCATCGCCTCGTGAATGCCGACAAAAAACTCGTGGGTCTCCACATTATTTGCCGCCAGCCATGACAAGGGGACAACGCCAAAGGCGTCGGCCTCATAGGGCGCAAAAGCCGCCGACGTTATTCCCAGAAACACCATGGCGAAGACCGCTGCATAGAGGCTCCATTGCACTGCCTTGGCAGCGCGCACCTGCCAGATCGGTGTGCCAGCAGGCAGTGCCGGAACAGGATGGGTCAATCGCCAATAGAGCCGCACCAGCATGAACGCGAGAATTGTCAGTCCAATTCCCATATGCAGCTGCATCATGCCCGCGACGGCTTCTTCTGGCGCGTCTTCGACCTTGGGCGGCAGAAAGACATTGTAAAGCACCAGCGCCGCAACGACCCAGTGGATGACAATGGCAACGACGGAATATTTGGCGGGCTGGTTCATGAGGGGTCCTTTGGTGCAGGTGGCCAGGCAAGAGTCCGCTGATTTTCAGCCGCTGTCAAAACCTTGCGAAACAGCCTCGCCCGTGGTTCGCTAGGGCCGATCTTTGAGGGAGGATTACATCATGCTTCGCACCATTCTTTATGTCATTGGCGGGTTGGTCCTGCTGCTGGTTGTGATCGGTGTTCTGTTGCCGCGGACAGTCCGCGTGGAACGGTCCATTGTTGTTCAGGCATCGCCGGAACAAATCTGGCCATACATAAATGGCTACGCCCAGTTCAATGAGTGGTCGCCCTGGGCCGCGCGCGACCCGGATGCGACATATACCATCACCGGCCCGGCCAGTGGCGTCGGCGCGCGGATGGAATGGCAGAGCGAAAATCCAAATGTGGGATCGGGCTCTCAGGAGGTGACTGTCAGCAACCCATACAGCCATATGGAGGTAGCACTGGACTTTGGCGATCAGGGCAGGGGCATATCATTTTTTGATCTGACGCCCACCGACGGCGGCACGGAAGTTACCTGGGGCTTTGACACGGACTTTGGCTGGGATTTGATCGGCCGCTATTTCGGTTTGGTGTTCGACAGCTTGCTTGGACCCGATTACGAGGCCGGCTTGCAGAACCTTCAGCGCGTCGTGGAGGACTATTGGTCAACCCCGCGCGGCCCCGATGGCGAACCCATGCCCATGCCATTGCCCGCATCTGTGGAAGACACAACAAACGATAAGGGCACTGACGAGTGATTAGATTTTTAGGCCGGATAGGGCTTGCGGCTCTTGCGGCGCTAACATTGGTATCGTGCGGTGGGGGCCAATCGCAACTGCCGCAAATGTCATATACGCTGATCTACCAAGTGGGCACGTCGTCGGTCGGGGTCAATTTGCTCTTCACCGGTGACCGTGATGGCGAAACGCTGCTCATACTGCCGGGAGATTGGGGCGGGGAGGTGGCGCTTTATAACGCCATTCGCCTTAACTCAATCATCGGTGCCAGCGTTAGTGAAACCACCGCGCCCAATGAATTGCTTTTGAACCATGAGCCCGGCGCCTGGATCACCGTCAATTATGACATTACCCAAGATTGGCAAGGCCCGCCCAGCGCCAATGGGCGCAATCCATATCGTCCCATTATCCAGGCAGACTACGTGCACCTTATCGGGTGGGCCGCGCTTGTTGTGCCGCAGTTTGATGCGTGGAGTGCGGACTGGAATGGCGACGCGGATGTGCGCCTTGACTGGGATGGTTGGCCCGAGAGTTGGACCATTGCCGACAATATCGCGACGGGCGTCGAAACGCGGCAATTCACCGGCGACATCAATCGTCTTCAAGCGGGATTGTTTGTGGCAGGAGATTTCACCCTGACAGAGTCAGATGTTGATGGCGCGCCGTTTCGGTTTGCTGTTCGCGGCGACTGGCCTTTCGGTGTCGCTGATTTGATTTCAAACATTGAGGCGGTGGTGCAGGCGCAACGTGATTTCTGGGGCGAGACCTCGGAGAATGCACTTCTTGTCACGCTGATCCCGCTGGACACCGGCGGTGATGATCGCAACACTTCGTGGGGCGGAACCGGGCTGGTGGATTCGTTTGCGCTGTTTGCTACCACCAACACGCCCATCGAACAATTTCAAATCCTGGCGTCCCACGAATTTATGCATCGCTGGATCATGGGGGCATTCGGTCGGGTGGCCGATCCTGAAGAAGCGACCTATTGGTTCAGCGAAGGTTTTACCGATTACTTTGCAACATTGGTGCAATTGCGAGCAGGGTTGATCGATCTGCAAGGCTTTGCTGATCAAAACAATGCGGCCATAGCGGAGTATTATCGCTCCCCCGTGCGTGGGGCGACCCATGCAGAGTTTATTGAGCGCGCATGGTTGGACGCGAATATGAATCGATACTCTTACTTGCATGGCCGCATGCTGGCGGCGCGTTGGAATGCGGAGCTGATGGTTGTTTCGCGCGGAACGATTTCGTTGGCAGACTTCATGCGCGGTTGGCTGAGCGATCGCCGCGCCATTGTTGCTGATGGCGGGACGTTGGAGGTCATCGACACGGACGTCATTGTCGACCAGTTCACCAATCACTACTACAGCCGCATTGGTTCCGATGCTCGTCAATTCATCACAGATGGTGAAACCGTTCCCATTGAACAGGGCATGTTTGGGCCTTGTTTTGAAGTGCATGAGGTGAATTTTCCGGTCTATGAGATCGGTCTCGACCTGGACGCGAGCTATCAAGCGCAAGCCATCACAGGTCTGGTGCCCGGCGGCGCAGCGGCACGGGCAGGGCTGCGTGAGGGGCAACGGCTTTATGGCTATTCCATTAGCCAGATTGGCGACCCGACATCTCCGGTCACCATTTTTGTAGCTGATAACACCGGCGCGCAAATTCAGGTGCAGTATTTACCCCAAAGCGAGATGATGGAAACCATCCCGCAAATCGCCTTGCCAGATCCCTTAATGCCATCGGTGCGCGATGAGTGTTTGGCGTCATTCGCTCGGTGAGTTTTGGTTCTCTAGTATCGCGTCATAGATAAACACAGCGTCGAATTGAATCTCAACATCGCTCCCCGCCATCCATTGATAGGCGGTCATGCCCCATGTGCGACGATCGACGGTTGTTTGCGCTGAATAGCTAAGGGCGTGTTGCCCCGTTAGAGGGTCGATCTCATAACCATTGAATACCGTGTTGAGGGTCACTGGTGCGGTTATGCCGCGCATGGTCAACGCCCCCGTCACCTCGCCTCCTGCCGGTGAGGCATTGGCGGCGGAAAAGGTGATGGTGGGGTGGTTCGCGGCGTCAAAAAACTTTCGCCCCAACATGATGCGTTGAAAACTGCGGCTGTTCACCTCGGCGCTCGCGGTTTCAACCCAAACGGTGAGAGCGTTCCCGGCGATGCTTTGCTGATCGATCACAAGCTCGCCCGTGCCGCGGGTAAATCGACCGGGCAAATCAGAAAGCCCAAAATGTACAATGCGGAACGTCATCGTGGTGGCTGCGGGGTCGAGCACATAAGTGCCCGCAGGTGCATCCTTGATGCCCAATACAGGCGCACCATCCTGTGCCCCCAAGGGGAGCGCGGTGAGCATCGCGAGGGCGAGCAACGAGACCAAGGTGAGACGCATAGAGGCGATCCTTTTCAGGCGGAGCTATGATCCTAGATCGTAGCTGCCCTGCAGCCAAACCACTCATGGGAATTATCGCCGCACGGCCATTGCAGCGGCGCAAGACTCAGCGTTAGGCTGCCACGAAACGCAGGGGCTTGGCCCCGATGTTTCCCAAACAGCAACGACTTGCCCAAAAGGACGCCCCATGGCCTTCCTCTCTGACAGTCTTTCCCGCATGAAACCCTCTGCCACCATGGCGATCACGCAGCTGGCGCGCGATCTCAAGGCACAAGGCCGCGATATCATTGCGTTGAGCGCGGGCGAGCCGGACTTCGATACGCCGGACCATATTAAAGATGCGGCGATCCAGGCGATCCGCGAGGGCAAGACCAAATATACTGCGGTAGACGGCATCCCCGAACTCAAAGACGCGATCATCGGTAAATTCCAGCGCGACAATGGGCTGACCTATGAGCGCGAACAGATCATCGTTTCCCCCGGCGGCAAGGCGGTGATCTTCAACGCGCTGCTGGCAACGATCAATCCCGGGGATGAGGTCATTGTGCCCGCGCCCTATTGGGTCAGCTATCCCGATATTGCGGCCTTTGCAGGCGGCAGGGCAGTAACGGTGGAGTGTTCCAGCGCCAACGATTTTTTGCTCAAACCCGCAGATCTTGAAGCGGCCATTACGCCCAAGACGAAATGGGTGATCCTCAACTCACCCTCAAACCCGTCGGGGGCGGCCTACACGCTGGACGCGTTGAAGGCGCTGGGGAAAGTGCTGGCGCGGCATCCGCAAGTGCATATTCTCACCGACGATATCTATGAACACATCGTCTATGACGGATTTGAGTTTACAACATTTGCCCACGCCAACCCGGAATTATACGACCGTACGTTGACCATGAACGGGGCCTCCAAAGCCTATGCCATGACCGGGTGGCGCATCGGTTTTGCCGGTGGTCCGGCGCATTTGATCAAGGCGATGACGAAAATTCAGAGCCAGTCCACCTCCAACCCCTCATCTATATCTCAATGGGCGACGGTGGCGGCATTGAACGGCCCCCAGGGTTATCTCAGTGAGTGGGTTGATACTTTTCGCGACCGCCGCGACTTGGTGGTCTCCATGCTCAACCAATGCCACGGCATTACCTGCGATTCCCCCAAAGGCGCATTTTACGTCTTTCCCCATATCGGCGGGGCCTTGGGCAAATCGACGCCTGAGGGGCGCTTGCTGGAGACAGAAGGCGACTTTGTAGCGGCGTTGCTTGAGACCGAAGGGGCAGCGGTAGTGCCGGGGGCGGCCTTTGGGCTTTCGCCGCATTTCCGGCTTTCCTATGCTGCGGCCACGGAGGAGCTGGAAGATGCTTGCGCCCGTATTCAGCGGTTTACGGCTTCTTTGCAGTAAAAAACGGTAATCCTTGACTTTAATTTGAAAAATTCGTATATTTCGGATTATTCGAATAGTTGGAGTGATCGTATGCAACGGGTAACCGCTACGCAATTCACCAAGACGCCTGGGCTTTATCAGGACGCCGCGCAAACAGCGCCCGTGATTATTACCAAGCAGAGTCGGGATTATTCCGTTCTCGTTTCAGCTGCTGAGTATGAGAGGTTGAAGCGCCGTGACCGCGAAGTGGTTCTGACGGGACAGCTGAGCGATCAAGACATTCAGGCAATCGCGGGGGCACCAATCTCAGAAGAAGCCCGCGCGTTCGACCATGAGTATGACGCGTCCAAGTGAGTCTTCCTACGCCGCAGCAAGGTCTTGTCATTCGTTATGCATATCTTTGGCATGAGGAAAAAGCGCAAGGACAGGACGAAGGCGTGAAAGACCGCCCTTGCGCCGTCATTTTGTCCGCTCAGAGCGAAGCGGGCGATTTGATTGTTGCCGTTCTGCCGATCACGCATTCACCGCCTCACGATCCTGAACTTGCAATGGCAATCCCGGACGAAACAAAGAATCGCCTTGGTCTCGATCAGTCGCCTTCGTGGATTGTTCTTTCTGAAGCCAACAAGTTCATTTGGCCAGGACCGGACGTTCGCCCCAAACCAGGTGAGGGGCCAGAAAGCGTGGCAATGGGTTTTCTTCCAGGATACTTTATTGAAGTTCTGCGCCAGCGTTACCTTGCTCTCCACGAGCAGCGGAAAACCGTTTATGTGGCACGCTCGAGTGAGGATTCAGCGGTTCTGCGCCTCTCTCAGGTAGTGATCCCCCGTTCGTGATCCTTTGGCCGCTGGAAAGCGTAACCGCATAGGCCTAGGTTCATCCCAGGTACTCACAAAAGGGGTCCGTTATGCTGATCAAAAACCGCAAATCCTGGGAAATCTCCGAGAACGAGGCAACGCCAGAGCACGTCTATATGGACCGGCGCTCGTTCATGGGTGGTGTAGCGGCAGCCGGTGCAGCGTTCAGCATCGGCGGCAGCGCAGTAGCGCAAACCATTGAGGTGAGCGATCCATCGCTTTCGCTTTATCCGGCGGAGCGCAATGCCGCGTTCACGCTTGATCGCCCGCTCACCGACGAAGACGTCGCCGCGACCTATAACAACTTTTACGAATTTGGCTCGCACAAGCGCATCTCCCGCGCGGCGCAAGCCTTGCCCTTGCGCCCCTGGCAGGTGCGCATTGACGGCATGGTGGAAGAAGAGCGCACGGTGGACATCGACACGCTGATGGCGGCGATGCCGCTGGAAGAGCGCCTCTATCGCCACCGCTGCGTGGAAGCCTGGGCCATGGCGGTGCCGTGGACCGGGTTCACCATGGCGGCGCTGGTGAATTACGCGCGGCCGCTTTCGTCGGCCACCTATGTGCGTATGGAAACCTTCCTCGACCCTGATGTGGCTCGTGGTCAGCGCGCGCCGGGCTATCCCTTCCCCTATATCGAAGGGCTGACCATGGCGGAGGCGACCAATGATCTGGCGTTTCTCGCCACCGGCATTTATGGCCACCCGGCCCCGGCGCAACATGGGGCGCCACTAAGGCTAGCGGTGCCGTGGAAATATGGCTTCAAGTCCATCAAATCCATCGTCAAGTTCACCTTCACCGATGAGCGCCCGTTGACGTTCTGGGAAGATGTGGGCCCGCGGGAATATGGCTTCTGGGCCAATGTGAACCCGGAAGTACCCCACCGCCGTTGGAGCCAGGCTGAGGAGCGCATGATCGGCAGCGGCGAGATGCGCCCAACGCAGCTCTTTAATGGTTATGCGGAACAGGTGGCGGATCTCTATGACGACATCACCGGCGAAGACTTGTGGCGTTAGAGGCTGGCTATTTGCCAATTGCATCACTGACTACGCGCGTGGGACCGCCCTCGGGTATGATCGCGAAATTCTGAATGTTGGGGTCTTCATGATCCCAGCTTGCTGCCCGGTCGCGATAAACAGCCATTTGCGGACGAAAAACCTCCAAGTCATCCAGCGCAGACGCGCGGATGAAAATCATTGCTTGCATGGCACTGTTTAGCGAATAAACCGGGCCGCCGCAGGTCGGGCAAAAGGCGCGGGTAACAATATTGCCGCTGTCGGCGGGTTTGTCGAATGTACTCACCTGGCCGGTTACACTCACAGCTTCTTTGGGCACAACCAGATGCGACGCGTGACCGGTACCACTCGACTTGCGGCAGTCCGTGCAATAGCAATGAGCCGCCATCGCCGGCTTCACGGCGCTTTCAAACCGCACCGCGCCGCATAGGCACCCACCCTCAAATCGTTCAGACATTTTGACACTCCCCAAGAGTTTAAAAAAACGACGAGATGCAAATAACATAATAACTTGTTACTTGCAAGTAAAGAGTTTATGGTCGAAATCTAAATGATTCGAAACGCCGTCGGAGACAGTTTGAAAGATGAAGCGTAAGTTTCGAGGAGAATTCAGATCGGGATGCCCTATTGCGTCGTCGCTCGATTTGATCGGCGATACGTGGAGCCTTGTGATTTTGCGGGATCTGATTAACGGGAAAACGAAGTTCGGCCAGTTTCTTGATTCCCCTGAAGGGATCACCACCAACGTGCTTACCGACCGGCTTTCCATGATGGAAGAGGCGGGGCTCGTTGAACGCCGCAAGTATCAGGACAAGCCCCGCAGGTACGAATATGTCCTGACCGCAAAGGGCCGCGATCTGCATCCTGTTTTGCAGGCCTATTGCCGCTGGGCGAACAAGCATATCCCCGGCACATGGGTGCCGCCCGCAACCTTCATGAGAAAGATGCGCGCATAGCGCCCGCAGAAAAAGCCCTGTTGACTCTCAATTCAATATATATAACTTTCTAGTTATGGAACAGGTTGGTTATGTAGATGCGCCCGCAAACCTGGACGCGATTTTTTCCGCGCTGGCGGACCCCACGCGGCGGGCCATCCTCACCCGGCTGGCGGACGGCGGGGCCTCGGTGAGGGAAATTGCGGCGCCTTTTGAAATGAGCCAGCCCGCCGTTTCAAAGCATCTGAAGGTTCTGGAGCGAGCAGGGCTGATCGAACGCGGCGTGGATGAACAGCGCCGCCCCGCGAAACTCAAGGCCGAAACTATGGGGGCTGCGGTTGAGTGGTTAGCTGAATTCGAAGCGTTCTGGAGCGTCAGCTTTGATCAGCTGGACCACGTTCTTCTGCAATTGAAAAAGACGAAAGAGAAGGAAGCAGATCATGAATGAACTGCCGGAGTACACATTCGACCGGGCGTTCAACGCCCCGCGTGCCATGGTCTGGCGCGCCTGGACGGAACCGGAGTTGCTCGCTCGGTGGTATGGCCCCGGGGTTGAGACCATCATCCACAAATTTGATCTGAAGCCCGGCGGTGAATGGCTCAACGAAATGAAACGTGGTGAGTACTCAATGCTCAGCAGGGCGGTGTTTGTGGAAGTCGCGCCGCCGAAGCGTCTGGTGTGGCATCACCATTCGTCTACGGACGAAAACTGGAAATCCGTTCGCAACCCGCAAATGCCCGACTGGCCGAAGGTCCTTCTGACCACCGTGACGTTTGCGGAGGACGGGGACAAAACCAAGGTGCGGTTGGTATGGGCTCCTTTTGAAGCGACCGATGCCGAGATTGCGTGCTTTTCCGGTGCGGTTGCCAATATGGGTAAGGGCTGGGAAAGCGGCTTTGCCATTATGGACGAAATCTTTGCCGAATTGCTGGCGGACAAGTCATAAACGGAGGGGACAGTATGAACGCTCAAACAAGAACCGCTGCCCATTGGAGCTTTTGGGTGATTGCCGTCTTCGCGCTGGTCTGGAACGGCCTGGGCAGCGTTAACTTTGTCATGCAGATGAACCCCGACATGGTGGAGGCCTATCGCGAATCGGAACGGGCGATCATCAATGGGCGCCCCTTTTGGGCGACGGCGGGATTTGCCGTCGGCGTGATCGGCGGTGCCATCGGCGGGTTTTTGCTTCTACTCCGCAGGGCGCTCGCGCTTCCGGTCTTCATCGCATCACTGATCGGAGTTCTCATTACGATGATCCACACCATTCAGGTTGCGGCCTCGCCTGCTGAGTTTGGGTTTGTCGGCCTGTTCGTGATGATTGCGCTGCCCACATTGGTGGCGGTCTTTTTGATTTGGTACGCCAGATACGCGAGCCGCAAAGGCTGGATCGGTTGAATTCCTTGAAAACCCGCTGAGACCTTGAGGGTGGGTGCAGCAATCCGCTGGGATTTACGCAAGTTAGGCCCGGCGAAACGGTGCTCGATCTGGTTTTAGGTTCGCGTCCCCCCATAAAGAAAACGGCCCAGCGCGCTTTTGCAGCGCACCGGGCCGAGGGGCTTTATATGAGG
>JAJFIK010000068.1 GCA_021775005.1 Rhodospirillales bacterium | reverse complement strand
CTTCGCAGGCTTGCAAGGCACGGGTCAGGGCCAGCATCTCCCACAAATAGTCGGCGATCTTGCCCGGGGCGATGGCATAGATGGTACGCCGCCCGTCTTTGCGGAACTTCACGATCCCCGCATTCGCCAAAACCTGAAGATGGCGCGAAATAACCGAGCGATCCTGAGGCATGCGCGCCGCGAGACCGGCAATGTCGCTCTCCCCCGCCAGCACAAGCTCGCGGAAGACAGCGACGCGCATGGGTTCGCTGAAGGCCTTGAAAAACTTCGTGTCGAGGGCGGCTACGCACTGTTCCGCCGCTTTATGCCTATCCATGGGCCTCACTATGCCTTGAGATTTGATGAGGGTCGAGCCCTTGATGTTTTTGTTGCTAAATACTCTATCATGTGCATATATGCATGTATTAGAGAAATGCAATTAGGAAGGATCGGGGCAATGGGCAATTTGGGCGGTTTGCAAATCACCGGGCTGGTGCTGGGCGGGCTTGTGCTGGTTTGGTTTTGGATGGCATGGACCTCCGGGGCATTCCTGTCCACCGATGAAGTCTATGCCGTCGCGCCGGGAGTCTTTACCGATGACGGTTTCTCACAAGACAAGACTATCGTGGACCTCGAGGATTTCAGCGTAGCCGTTTATGAAGCCGGCGACGGCCCGCCCCTGATCCTGCTGCACGGTTGCCCCTTCAGCGCATTTGAATGGAATGCCATCATCCCCACGCTGGCCCAGCGCTATCGTGTTATCGCCCCGGATCTAATAGGTCTGGGCGACACCCCGGTCACCTTGAGCGATGACTATCGCCTTCCCCGCGATGTGCAGATGGTCCGCCAGTTAATGGATCATTACGGTATCCAAAGCGCACCGTTCGTAGGCCATGATCACGGGGGTGCTACGCTACTTCTCCTAATGAACGCCGACCCGGACCGTATCAATGGTGCCATCCTCACGAATATCGAGGCCTATGACCAATGGCCCAGTGCGCCGGAAACACCCTATCTGAAAGCCATTGTGAACCCGCTAACCGGCCCGATCATGTACCATCTGATGCGATTACGGTTTGTACAATCCGAAGCCTTCGGCCTCGCCTTTCATGATCCCGAAACAACCATGCCGCCGGAAACACTCGCTGGCTTTATCCAACCGCACATCGCCACGCCCGCTCGCTGGCAGCGCCTGCGGCGGTTCTTCCGCTGGCAGCTCGACCCCGCTCATAATCGCGTGACCATGGAGGCCGTACCTGGCATGCGCGCCTTCGACCGCCCGGTGCGGTTGCTCTGGGGGAGACAGGACGAAAACTTTGGGCCTGCCATAGCTGAACGCCTCCAAAGCGATCTGCCAGGCGCGCAGGAGATCGTATGGTTTGAACACTCGGCCCATATGCCCATGCTGGAAGAGCCCGACATATACGCCGCCGAAGTCGTGGACTTTGTGGAGTCGCTTTCGCGGTAAGAACCAGACCTATCACGCGATTTCATGGATTAGGTCAGCCAGCCTTTACAGGCCGCGTATCTGGCGTACCAGACCAAAAACATCGCCAACAGAGGACTCGAAACGCCCGCGCCATACGGCGTAAGAGCTGGCCGATTGTGCCGCCGGTCCAGCCGACGGTAAATCCCGCCGTCGCCCCTGATATGCGTTAGATTTCTGGGCTTTTGAGAAGTTATGCACGAGGCGCATAGCGGATTTGAGAATTGATCGCTTGTGGGGCCGAGGTCGCGGCCCTATCTCCCCTCATGAAGGCTGCAGCGTAATAGCGGCCCGGCGGTTCGACCCTCCCCCCAGATAATCGAACCGTGGCCACGAAATGCCCCCCATTTACGTGGCCCTCATATAAAGCCCCTCGGCCCGGTGCGCTGCAAAAGCGCGCTGGGCCGTTTTCTTTATGGGGGGACGCGAACCTAAAACCAGATCGAGCACCGTTTCTCCGGGCCTAACTTGCGTAAATCCCAGCGGATTGCCGCAACCGAAACTATTGACAATCGCGTCTTCGACGGCCGAATTATCGCACCCGCCCCCAAGGCCTCAGCGGGTTTTCAAGGAATTCAGCCGATCCAGCCTTTGCGGCTCGCGTATCTGGCGTACCAAATCAAAAAGACCGCCACCAATGTAGGCAGCACAATCATCACGAATAGGCCGACAAACCCAAACTCAGCAGGCGAGGCCGCAACCTGAATGGTGTGGATCATCGTAATGAGAACTCCGATCAGTGAGGCGATGAAGACCGGAAGCGCAAACGCCCTGCGGAGCAAGAGCAATAGCCCGCCGATGGCGCCGCCGATCACGCCGAGGGCAAATCCCGCCGTCGCCCAAAAGGGGCGCCCGACAATGATCGCCTGTTCCGATTCGCGGTAAGCCTCCACAATGTCGGGGTTCATCTGCATGGCGAAGTTGACGCTGCCCAGGCCGTTCCAGACCAGCGCAAAGATGGCAATGATCCAAAAGCTCCAATGCGCGCGTTTTACCACTTCGTTCATGGTCACTCCTCCGCTTATGACTTGTCCGCGAGCAATTCGGCGAAGATTTCATCCATAATGGCAAAGCCGCTTTCCCAGCCCTTACCCATATTGGCAACCGCACCGGAAAAGCACGCAATCTCGGCATCGGTCGCTTCAAAAGGAGCCCAT
>JAJFIK010000067.1 GCA_021775005.1 Rhodospirillales bacterium | reverse complement strand
GGCCAATGTATGCCTGCCGCTCGGTCACGGAGATCACGCCGCGCGCATCAAGCAAGTTGAACGTATGGCTTGCTTTGATGGCCTGATCATAGGCCGGCAGCGCAAGTTTCGCGCCCAGCAGCGCCTTGCATTCGGCTTCATAATCTTTGAAGTGTTGGAACAGCACGTCGGTGTTCGCCTGCTCAAAATTATAAGCGGAATATTCAACTTCCGACTGGTGGAACACGTCGCCATAGGTGACGCCCTTGCCGTTGAAATCCAGGTCATAGCCGTTGTCGACGCCTTGCACATACATGGCAAGGCGCTCGAGCCCATAGGTTAGCTCCCCTGAAACAACTTCGCACTCAAAGCCGCCAACCTGTTGGAAGTATGTGAATTGCGACACTTCCATGCCATCGCACCAGACCTCCCAGCCCAGGCCCCAGGCGCCAAGCGTTGGGCTTTCCCAGTCGTCCTCCACAAAGCGAATGTCGTGATTGCGCCAGTCGATTCCTAATGCTGCCAAGCTGTCGAGGTAGAGCTGCTGAATGTTTTCCGGGCTCGGCTTTAAGATCACCTGGAATTGGTAGTAGTGCTGAAAACGGTTGGGATTTTCCCCATAGCGGCCATCGGTGGGCCGGCGCGAGGGCTGCACATAGGCCGCATTCCAGGGCTTGGGGCCCAGCGCGCGCAATGTGGTGGCCGGATGGAATGTGCCTGCGCCCATTTCCATGTCATAGGGCTGCAGGATCACGCAGCCGTGGTCCGCCCAGTATTTCTGCAAGGTGAGGATGAGGCCCTGAAAGGACCGGTCAGGCGCGTCGGTCATGGCGCGAATAGGCTCGTTTCGTGGTTGATTCTAGGCCTCAATTGAGGCCGCCGGACGGTAGCCGTGCGCCGGTGTGAGATCAAGGCGTCCCTTGGATTCCGGGGCTAGGATGAGCCGCCATCCTCGCCTGAGCTAGTGCTCTCATCGCTTGGAGGGACGCGGGACGTCTCATCTGTAGCCCGGTCCGTTTCCTCATTTTGTAGCCGCCTGCGTCGTGCGATCACCGACATGACCACAAAGGCCATGGCGACGAGGACCAATATGACGGCGAGTCCCATGCGCTAGAGCCCGAACTTTTGCCAGAAGGCACGGGATTCGACCCACGCCAGCGCTTGCCCCGGTGCCCCGAACAGGCCCTCAAGGGGTGCACCCGCTGCGATTTTCGGGCGCAGAATGCCGCGATCGCCTGAGACAATCTTCAAGTCCACTTTCTTGCCAAAGCGCCGCCGCATGACACTGCGCAGATCATCAAGGCCATCAATAAGGCCATGCTCCATGGCGCTTTTGCCAGCCCAAAACTCACCAGTGAAAAGTTCATCGCCGCCTTTGAGGCGTTCGCCGCGGCGGGTTCGCACCAAGCCTTTGAATTCTTCATGGACCTCGCCCTGAAGCGCCTTCAATCGCTCCACATCTTTTGGGTCCTCCGGCGAAAACGGATCGAGCATGGATTTATTTTCGCCCGCCGTGTGCACCCGCCGCTCAACGCCGAGTTTTTCCAGCAGCCCCGGAAAGCCAAAGCCCGCCGACACCACGCCGATAGAACCAATGATGCTGGAGGCATCGGCGAAAATTTCATCCCCCGCCATGGCCAGGATATAGCCGCCGCTGGCGGCCACATCCTCGCAAAAGGCAAACACAGGAATGCCGTGCTCTTCTGAGAGGGCGCGAATACGGTCGTGGATCAACACCGATTGCACCGGTGATCCGCCAGGGGAGTTAATCTGCAAGGCGACGGCCTTGGCCCGCCCCATAGCAAAGGCGCTATCCAATTGCGCCGCGACACCGGCAAGACTAAGGCCGGGCCGCAAGCCGCCGCTAGCGCCGATGACCCCTTGAAGACGGACGACGGCAACACGTGGGTGTCGCTCAAGTCCTAGCCATTTTAAAATGGTCCTGAAGAATTTGCTCATAGACGCTACCTAAGGCTTTGAAGGGCCGAACTCAAGTTACCAGTACAAAAGCAAGGAATTTAATTCGCGGCGCTTCAGGTGCCTGGTTCACGAATACTTGTTTCAAAATTACCGCAAACACGCCTGACTGTTGAGGCTACGGCGTAACAAAGTCTCTTCGTTCGCATCCCAGAAAACCGGAATATCGAAGGGGACATGCACCATGAAAAAGTCGATTGACTCCACATTTGAACAATTCGTAGTCGCTGTGATTTTCCTGTTGGGCGCTTCAATGGCAGCGGCATACGCCCAAACCGAAAACCAGAGCACAATTCATTATGATCGGATCGAGATCGATGGCGTCGAGATTGCCTATCGCGAGGCCGGTGATCCCAATGCCCCCACGGTGCTGTTGCTCCACGGCTACCCGTCTTCCTCACACATGTTTAGGAACCTCATTCCCGTTCTGGCTGAACGATATCATGTGCTTGCGCCGGACTACCCCGGGTATGGCGCAAGCGATATGCCGGACAGGACAGAGTTTGAGTATTCGTTCGCAAACATGGCGCGCGTTATGACGGCTTTTCTCGATCTAAAGAATGTCGATACCTATGCCGTCTACCTTATGGACTTCGGCGCGCCAATTGGATTTCGCATGTTTGCGGAAAACCCGGAGCGAGTGACCGGATTCATAATCCAAAATGGTAACGCATACGATGAAGGCATCGCACACGAAACCTGGGACGGAAGCCGTGAACTTTGGCGCGACCCCTCAGCAGAGCGGCGCGACAGCATCAGAGGCGCGTTCACGCTGCCCGCCGTCCGTTGGCAGTACACGCACGGCGTCGGGGATGTCTCACGCATCAGCCCGGACAATTGGTATATTGATCAATACCTTCTGGACCGCCCTGGTAATCAGGATATTCAGCTCGACATGTTTGTTAGCTACGGCACGAACGTTCCCTTATACCCAGAGTGGCAGGCCCTGTTCCGCGAGCATCAGCCGCCCACCCTCATTGTGTGGGGCAAGAATGATCAGGTCTTTCCCGAAGCGGGCGCGCACCCATACTTGCGTGACTTAAACAATGTCGAGTTTCATCTATATGAAACCGGGCACTTCGCTTTGGAGGAATACGGTGCGGAAATCGCAAATGAGATATTGGATTTTCTTGATCGAGAAGTGGCGAGATAAAGAAGTCAAATAGGCAGGGCCCGCCCGTCTCTCAATACCGCGTCAATATCAGGTGTGAACGAGCCATTTTCCTGATGCAGCACAAACCCCGGGTGAAGCACGCTCGGCCCTTTTGCGCCTTTGCGAGCGGTGACAATGACACGCTTGGCAGGCACGCCAGCCTTGGGCCAAAGCGGGCAAATCTCAATCTCGCCTACCGTGCCATCGAGAGCCGCAAGCATGACAGGCAGTGCTTCCGCTCGATTGATAATCCAAATGCGCCCTTTGGTTTTGAGGACCGCCAAGCAAGCCTCAATCCAGTTTGAAAAAACAACCTCATATGGCCCTTCAAATCCATGCGCGGCGGCTTTGCTCCGTGACGGACTGGGGCGCTCCCGCGTGCCATCATGAAACGGGGGATTGGTTATGACATGATCAAAGATATCGCGACCTTGTTGTGCGGGCAGGTCAAACACGTCCCCATTGGATGCCGCAACGCGGTCGGCTAAATTGTTTGCGGCAATATTGTCTGCACAAAGACGAACCATGTCAGTGTTGCTATCGACAGCCCGAATTGTTGCGCCCGGTTGCCGCGCGGCCAGGCAAAGCGATGCCACACCGACACCTGCCCCGGCATCAAGAATGAGATCTGCCTTTTTGGCGCGCACAACGGCGGCAAGCAGCACCGAATCAAGCCCGGCGCGAAATCCCGTCTTGGGCTGGCGGATCGTCAGCTGACCGCCGAGAAAAGCGTCGCTGGTAATTTCATTGGCGTCTGTGGCGCTCACGCCTCACTCCGCGAAGGGCTCGATGCCCGCATCAGAGAGCAGGGCCCGGGCTTGACCAGCAAATTCATCGCTCACCAGCAAACGCCTGGGGAACGCACCGATGGAGCCTTCAATGGCGGAGATACTGGCGTCAAAGACATGAGAAACGATCCCGGCGTCCTTCAAAAGCGCCTGGGCGTAGGAAATATCCACCGGATTGACCGTTTTCAATACCTCAATCATGCATCATGTTCCGTAACGTTGTCGTTTCCGCCCACATCAAATGAGACGCGCCAAAAGGGCGCATGGGGTTCCAAAAAGGTGCCCTTGACCCATTTCCTTTGGCGGACCTAGTGTGCCGGGAAACCAATATGAAGAGCAAGGGGCAGCGCGTGGGTGTGGTCGTACCACTTGAGGTGGAAAAGCGGAAGAAACCCGATGCGGTTGCCCGCCTGCAAACGCTTGTTGATCGCGATCTGGACGACGTGAACGACGCCATCCGGGCTTCTATGGCTAGCGCGGTGCCGCTTATTCCCCAACTTGCCGACTATCTTATATCGACCGGCGGCAAACGATTGCGCCCCATGCTTGTGCTCGCCGCCGCACAAATAACAGGCAACGAAGACCGCCATCACATCTATCTCGCGGCGGCTGTGGAATTTGTTCACACCGCGACCTTGCTTCACGATGATGTCGTTGACGGCAGTGAATTGCGGCGCGGCAAACGCGCGGCAAACTTAGTGTTCGGCAACCAGGCCACGGTGCTGGTGGGCGATTTTCTTGTCAGCCGCGCCTTTCAGATGATGGTGAAGGCCAAAAGCCTTCGTGTCCTCGATATTCTTTCAAACGCTGCGGCCGTCATCAGCGAGGGCGAAGTGCTGCAGCTTTCAAGCGTCAACAATGTTGAGACCACGGAAGATACCTACCTCAAGATCATACAAGCCAAGACGGCCGCGCTCTTTGCTGCCTCGACGCAGATCGGCGCAGTTATTTCCAAGGCGACAGCAGCGGAAGAAGATGCGCTTGAATCCTATGGTCGCAACTTGGGCATTGCGTTCCAACTTGTGGACGATGCGCTGGATTATTCCGGCGAGCGCGCCAAGCTGGGCAAAGACGTCGGTGATGACTTCCGCGAGGGCAAGGTCACTTTGCCGGTGGTGCTGGCGTTCCGCCGCGGCGATGAAACAGAGCGCGCGTTCTGGACCCGCACCATTCAAGACCGCGATCAATCACCGGAAGACTTTGACCACGCCATGGAATTACTTGCGCGCCACGATACCGTGGAAGCCACTATCGACCGGGCACGCCACTATGGGAAAATTGCTGCAGACGCCTTGGCGATTTTTCCGAAGAGCGAATTGCGCGACGTGCTTCAGGATTTGATTGAGTTCTGCATCAGCCGCGCCCACTGATCATCTGCGTCTGCGGGCATCGTATTGGTCGCCACCACCCACCAATTCTCATGTGCAGCTTTCAGGGCGAGGGCCGCAGCGCCCGCGTCAGCTTGCGTCGCGAAAAGGCCAAAACATGTGGCACCGCTACCTGAAAGACGCGCCAAGCCGCAGCCGTCTTGAGCATCGAGCGCGTTCATGACCTCTTGAATGACTGGAGCCTGAGCGATCGCAGCAACCGTCAGATCATTGTCGCAAGTGTTGAGAAACGCGAGCAACGTATCAAAGCCGCCAAATGATGAGGGCCGCTTGATCGGGTTGCGCTTTGGTCTGGCGAGCGCGCCGAATACATCTACAGTGGCAACGGGAACATTGGCATTGACGAGCACAATATGCAGCGGCAATGGCAATGTTGCAGGCGCAAGAGCACCACCTATGCCAGATGCCCACAAAGGCTGCCTGACCAAGCACATAGGCACATCGGCGCCCAGGCCGGTTGCTATGGTTATCGCCTCAGCCGTCGGGGTCGCTAACATTCTGATCGCCGCCGCCGCGTCGGTCGAGCCGCCACCAAGCCCCGCGGCGATAGGCAAGTTCTTCGTCAGATGAAATGCCATTGGCGCGTCTTGCACGGCTCGGCCCGCCTTGAGCACAAGATTGTCAGCGGCTGGTATGCCCTTGAGAGCTGACGCAAATGGGCCGTCCACAGTCAGGGACCAGTTATCCGCTGGCACCGCGCTGAGGGTGTCGCCCACATCAGCAAAAACCACCAGGCTTTCAAGGTTATGATAGCCGTCGTCACGGCGACCCAATATATGAAGAGACAAGTTGATCTTTGCCGGGGCAAAGGCGCGCAACGGTTTAGATGCCGTCATCGGTTTGTGCAGTGATTGGCCGATCCCCAAGCCCTTCCGCCAATTTGCGCGTCAGGGCATCACGTTGTTCCTCCGTCGGCTCCATAGCAAGGGCATGATTCCACTGAAACTGCGCCTGGCGTTCCATGCCGGCGCGCCAATAGGCATCACCCAGGTGATCATTGAGGGTCGGGTCGCCGGGCTCAAGTTCGGCGGCGAGTTCAAGATATTCAATGGCCAAGTCATATTGCCCGAGCTGGTAATACCCCCACCCCAGGCTATCGATGATCAAGCCGTCTTGCGGGCGCTGATCGACAGCGCGATGAATCATCTGAATGGCTTCATCCAAATTGACGCCCTGCTCGATCCAGCTATAGCCCAGATAATTCAGCACATAAGGATGTTCTGGTTGCAACGCGAGGGCGTGTTGAAGTGTGGCTTCGGCCTCGGGCCACAGCCCTGAGCGTTCCAGCGCAATGCCATAGGCGTAGTACAGTACCCAGTGATGGGGGCCTTCTTCTTCCACAAGCGCAACCGCTTGGGAATATGCCTCAACCGCTTCTTCAAAACGCGATTCATAACGCAAGGCATCGCCGAGGGTGATCCACGCTTCAAATGAGCTTTCTTGGTTGCGCGACAGGCGCGTCAGGATCGCGATGCCCTCGTCTTGGCGATCGGTTTGATTGAGCAGTAAGGCGCGTCGCAAGTCAGCGCGAGCCCGCAATGGTGATGCGGCTGGCACGAGAGCGAATTCCCCAACCGCTTGTTCTTGCAACCCAGCCTCCGCATAGAGCTCCGCCAATAAGGTGCGGGCTTCTGCTAACTCCGGCCGAAGATGTAGCCCAAGACGCAAATAGAGGATTGGCACATCAAATGTGATCTCGCCTGCGATAACGCTGGCCACGGAAAAAAGCGCTTCTGCGCCGCCTGCATTTGCATCAGGAACAAGCGCCGCTACCCGTCCGCCGCGTGATGCACGGACACGCGCGGCCAAAATGGTAGGATTTTGCGGCGCTAGCTCAAGAAAAGCGTCATAGATCCGAACCGCTTCGTCGCCCCGGTTACGGCGCTCAAGAAATCGCCCAAAACTTTCGATTATGCGAACGCTGCTGCCACCCGACCCGGTGATCGCTGCAATGTAGCCAATTTCTGCGGCACCATCTTCGCCTTGCAGATCAGCCAATAGCGCGCCGTGGTAGCTCTGAAAGAGCTCAGCGCCTTCAACCATGTCAGAGGACGCCAGGAATGTGCGCGCGCCGTCAATATCGCCTGCCCCGGCCATCGCCCAAGCACGCATAAGGGTGCCGGACAAAGTCGTGAGCGGACCGGACTCAAGTCCTTCAAGGTTTTCCAGCGCCAAACGATAGTTGGATCGGCTCATCTGTTCCACGGCCACCGTGAGCCGCGCAAAAGCATTGTCCGGATCAAGCAATAGCGCCATCGCCGCCAGGGGCGCTGCGCGTTCTACATGGCCATTGGAAACATCAAGCACATAAGCCCGCTCCAGTATTTCCGGCTCAGGTGTTTCGCCAGAGAGCAGGGCCCGGCGATAGAGCCGCGCGGCCGCTTCGGTATCACCATCATATTGCGCTTGCCGTGCCGCAAGGTAATTTCCAAAATGAGAGGGGGCGGCCTGGCTTTCATAAAAGGGCCCGTATTCGGGGGTCACGCATGCCCCCAGCGAAAGCGCAGCCGCGACAATTACAAACAGTCTTGAAAACTTCATTCGAGCAATCTGACCTTACATATTGGGATAAACCGGCCCACCGCCACCTTCTGGCACAGTCCAGTTTATATTTTGTGTGGGGTCTTTGATATCGCAAGTTTTGCAGTGCACGCAGTTTTGAGCGTTGATCACAAAACGAGGGTTTGACCCATCATCGTCCCTAATAATTTCATAAACCCCAGCCGGGCAGTAGCGCTGCGCTGGTTCATCGAAGGTCGGCAAGTTGTGCGCAATGGGCACAGTGTCGTCCTTGAGCACAAGATGGGACGGCTGATCTTCTTCGTGATTGGTATTGGACAAGAACACCGAGGATAGTTTGTCGAAACTCAAAACCCCATCGGGCTTGGGATAATCCACAGGCGGCAATTCATCGGCGCGCTTTAGTGTCGCGTGATCAGGCTTGGTGTGTTTCAGTGTGCCGAAAAAGGAAAATCCAAAAAGCTGATTGACCCACATATCAAACCCACCAAGACCCAAGCCCAAGATATTTCCAAACTTGGTCCATAGGGGCTTCACATTGCGCACACGGTGGAGATCTTTGTAGACCCACGAGGCTTCATACGCGCCTTGAAGAGTTTCAAGTTCGTCATAAGCGCGCCCCGCCTGTAGCGCTTCAAACACTGCTTCGGCCCCCAACATGCCGGTCTTCATGGCATTGTGCGTGCCCTTGATCCGCGGCACGTTTACAAACCCGGCCGAACATCCGATGAGCGCACCGCCGGGAAAAGTGAGTTTCGGAACGGACTGCAATCCCCCTTCGGTAATCGCGCGTGCGCCATATGAAATTCGTTTGCCGCCTTCAAGGTATTGCGCGATAGCGGGGTGATGCTTGTGGCGCTGCATTTCATCAAAGGGGGAGAGATGTGGATTGGTATAATTGAGGTGCACCACAAACCCCACCGAAACCAGGTTTTCTTCAAAGTGATACATGAAGGAGCCGCCGCCCGCAGACCCTTTCACTGTCGACAATGGCCACCCCATAGTGTGAACCACAAGCCCAGGGTCGTGCTTGGCGGGATCAACTTCCCAAAGCTCCTTGAGGCCAATGCCAAACTTTTGCGGCGACTTACCTTTTAAAAGTTCAAACTTTGAAATGAGTTTCTTTGTGACCGACCCGCGCACCCCTTCGGCCATCAGGGTGTACTTGCCGTGCAATTCCATACCGAGGGTAAATCCGGCTTTGTGGCTGCCGTCCTTGGCAACGCCAAAGTCACCCGTCACAACCCCTTTAACGCTGCCGTCGTCATTGTAGACCACGTCATCTACTGCAAAGCCTGGATAGATCTCCGCGCCCAGGGCTTCGGCTTGCTCAGCCAGCCAACGACACAAATTTCCCAAGCTGCCAATATAGTTGCCGTGGTTTGACATCAATGGCGGGAAGAGAAAGTTGGGAAAGCGGATCGATCCGGCAGGGCCAAGATAGAGAAACTTGTCTTTCTTCACCGCTGTGGTGAGGGGCGCGCCTTTTGCGGCCCAATCGGGAATGAGCTCATCCAGGGCTTTGGGGTCAATCACGGCACCGGAAAGAATGTGGGCTCCCACTTCCGCGCCCTTCTCAAGCACCGCCACAGATATCTCAGACCCTGCATCGGCGGCCAGCTGCTTCAGGCGGATCGCGGCCGCAAGGCCCGCAGGGCCCGCCCCCACAATCACCACGTCATATTCCATGGATTCCCGTTCGACGGCTGCTTCGCTCATGGTTGTATGTCCCGCTCCAAATGGCCGTAAGTCAGGCTCGAAAAATGACACTATACGTTTGGCTTTCCCCGTCAAACGGGGCTGTGGTTGCGCCAAAAGACTCGCTATGATCCCGCCCATGGAGCAAGAAACCAAACAAGCCGCGCGCGCGCTTTTGGCCTGGTATCGTGAGGCTGGCGTTGATGAGGCGATCGGCAATGATGCTGCGGCGCTTTACGCGGCGGATGCGGCACCATCAGACGCCATGAAAAAGGTCGCAGAGCTGACCCCGCTCTCCTTGCGCCCGCGTCAAAGCGCCAAAGCGCCCGATCCTGCGGAAGATGCCGCCCGCCTTTCGGGCGACGCGGTTGCCCTTGCGGCGGCATGCGGCGATCTAACGGCGCTCAAAGACGCCATGCTGGCATTTGAGGGCAAGGCGCACTTTCCCGCCGCGCGCAATCTGGTCTTCGCAGATGGCAATCCAGAGGCAGATGTCATGCTGATCGGCGAGGCCCCCGGCGAACAGGAAGACCGCCAGGGGCTGCCATTTGTCGGTCGCTCGGGCCATTTGCTCGATGCCATGCTCAAAGCCATCGGGCTTGATCGCACATCTGTTTACATCACCAATATCTTGCCTTGGCGACCCATGGGCAACCGCACGCCGACAATGCAAGAAGGGATGATTTTTCTACCCTTTTTGCTGCGCCATATTGAGCTATCCCAACCCAAGATACTTATGACCCTCGGCGGGCCTGCGGCAAAACTGCTTCTCGACACCACCGAAGGCATCATGCGTATGCGCGGGCGGTGGCAAGAGATCAACGTCGCTGATCGCTCGATCCCCGTATTACCAACGCTTCACCCTGCCTATTTGCTGCGAACGCCGCTGGCCAAGCGAGAGGCCTGGGCTGACCTTCTCGAATTGAAACAACGGCTTGGGTCTTAACGCCCGACCATCCGGCCTGCCGCTTGCAGCGCCCGGCCCGCGCAGGTAGATTCGGGTCACAAAATCAGGGTGCTGGGAAATGGGTGAAATGAGAGCTTGGGGCGGCCTGCTGCCGTCTTTGCTACTGGCGATTGCCATTGTCGCCTCTCCTGCGCACGCCCAATTCACCGATCCCGCGGTTCTTTCCAGCGAAGATGTGGGCCTTTATCAGCAGATCTTTGAGGTGCAGGAGCGCGGCGATTGGGACACCGCCGATCGCATGATTTCCCGACTTGAGAACCGAACCCTAATGGGGCACGTCCAATTTCAGCGCTATATGCACCCCACCGCCTACCGCTCACGGTTCTCTGAACTGCGCGACTGGATGGCCCATTATGCCGACCAACCAGAGGCCAATCGCATTTACGCCCTTGCGCAGCGCCGACGCCCCAGCGGCGCGGCTGTCCCAACGCGGCCTGAGCGTCGTCGTTGGCGCGTGAGCGCACAGCCCATCGACCCCTTTGATGACTTTAATCCGGCCCGCAGCCGCGCGCAGCAGACGCGTGTGCGGCAGATCGAAAACCATGTGCGCTCACTGATCCGGCGCGAACGCCCGACCCAGTCCATGATCTACTTAAACGAAGGGCGTACAAGAAACGACCTCACCCAATGGGAATTTGATCGCCTGCGCACCTCTGTGGCGCGCTCTTACTATGCGGAGCAAAGAGACGACCTTGCATTTGAGATTGCTTCAGAGGTTGCAGCGCGAAGCGGCGGCGCCATTCCCGACGCTTATTGGTGGGCGGGGCTTTCCGCGTGGCGGCTTGGCCATGTGGATCAAGCGGCAGCCCATTTCGCATCGCTGGCACGGGCGAACGAAGTCGACCCCTGGGTTCGATCGGCCGGTGCATATTGGGCGGCGCGCAGCTATATGGTGTCCTTTGAGCCGCGCCATGTGGTGCCGATGCTTGAGATCGCGGCTGGTGAACCCACAACATTTTATGGCGTCTTGGCCACGCGCCAGCTTGGCCGCGACCTGGCCATTGATTTCGCGCCGCAGCCATTGATTGAGGCTGAATACCGCGAACTTCTCAATGACCGCGGCATTGAACGCGCCATCGCGCTCACGCAAATTGGCCGCACGGATTTGGCTGAGGATGAGCTGATCCGCGCCCATGGCCGTATCGATAACGATCTTGACTTGGCTTATTTGGCACTGACCCAAGTGTTGGAATTGCCTCATGCCCAATTGATGGCAGCGATTTCTTCCAGCGATCCAAGGATGCGCGCAGGGCTTTATCCGATTCCGGATTATGCCCCAGATGCCGGCTTTGATGTGGATCAGGCACTAGTGCTGGCGTTCGCGCGCCAGGAAAGCAAATTTGATCCCGATGCCACCAGCCGCGTGGGCGCGCGCGGGTTGATGCAAGTTCTGCCGCGCACGGCAAGTTTCATCACTGGTGATCGCAGCCTCAATGGCGGAGAGCGTAACAAGCTTTACGACCCAAGCTACAATTTGGAAGTTGGCCAGCTCTACATCAACCGCTTGATGAATTCCTATGACACGGGGCGCAACCTCTTCATGCTTGCGGTGGCCTATAATGGCGGTCCAGGAAATTTGCGCCGTTGGATGGAAGACGTTGAGTTTCAAGATGATCCGCTGCTTTTCATTGAAAGCATACCCGCACCCGAGACACGCGGATTTATTGAAGCCGTGTTGACCAATTTCTGGATCTATCGCATTCGACTGGGACAAGATGCCCCATCGCTTGATCTTGTGGCAGAAGGGTCTTGGCCTGAGTATCAATCGGTCAACACTTTCAACAGCTCAACGAGCTTTCAATAGGCCCGCCCATGTTCGGTATAGATGAGACGCTTCCCTTCAAACCCCTTGGCATTGCTGTACTTACAGTTTCCGACACGCGAACCGTCGACAATGATACCTCCGGCGACACTTTGGCGGCGCGCATTGAAAGCGCAGGACACGTTCTCAAAGGCCGCGCTTTGCTGCGCGATGAGAAGGACAAGCTGGCAGCACAGGTAAAAGCCTGGGCAAGGGATGAGACCATTCATGCTGTCATCACCACCGGCGGCACGGGGCTCACCGGCCGCGATCTTACGGTTGAGGCGCTAAAACCATTGTTCGACAAAGAAATCGATGGCTTCTCAGCGATTTTTCATCGCGTAAGTTATGAGAAAATCGGAACCTCTACGGTTCAATCCCGCGCTTGCGCTGGCATCATTGATGCGACGCTTGTTTTTTGTTTGCCGGGGTCAACGGGCGCGGTGAAAGATGGCTGGGACGAAATTCTCAAGTGGCAACTGGATAGCCGTCATCAACCGTGCAATTTCGCGGAGCTTCTGCCACGTCTTAATGAGTCATGATGCTGCGCTAACGCCTTCTTTGTAAGCGTTCCATTCGCGCTCTGTGGTAATATCAGTCAGCTCACGAAGCAGTTTTATCTTGCGATCAGCGCGCAGGTTTTTCATCACTGGTTTCAGAACGTCCTCAGTTTTCCAATTCACATTGCGAAATGGATCAAGTGGCACGGGGTCGCGGTTCATGCCGACGCCCCAAAAACCGCCTTGTACGGTGGGACCAAAGACGACGTCGTGGGTGGCTAGCGCGTTGAAGCCGTCGCGAATGTCGTCGCGCGTAATCGACGGGCATTGACTGCCAATAACAATCGTCGGGCCGGGCGCGATGTTGAGGAAAATGTCGGCCAGCTTGCGCCCGCGGTCGCCGCCGCCTTGCGCACTGCTGGAATAATTGTCGAACAACTCATGATGCCGTGCGCGCTCGGGCACAACAGAAAGACCAAATTGCCAGTCGCCGCCCTCAGCGAGCTCAGCGCAAAGGGTCGTCACGATCTCGCTATAAACCTCCACCGCCCGCGTACCACCCATCTGCGCCACCAGACGCGACTTCATTTTGAGTGGTTCCGGCGCTGTCACCATCATGATCAGACGATTAAATTTCATGTTCTGCCCTTTGTTTGCCGCCGCGACCCTAAGGCGAACGGGACGCTTTCTGTAATGGAAGGCACCGGGCTTGTCACCTTGCAGGCCTCGGCCTCGCTTAATGTTCTTGATTTGTTCTATCCTCACTCTTAAGCTTCGCCTCATGGTGACCGAGATTAAAAAGCCGGCGGCGCGGGGACGCGGCGCCCATTCCAATGCCAGCGGGCGCTTTGAGCGCTTTTCCCGTGTGGATATGGATGATGGCTGGACCCTTGAGGATCCGGTCCCTGAGCAACTCGAAACCACCCTCTTCCGCGATGCCGCCCGCACCGTCATCACGCGCAATCAATCCCCTGATGTGCCCTTTGACCGCTCCATCAATCCCTATCGCGGCTGCGAGCACGGCTGCGTTTACTGTTTTGCGCGGCCGACCCATGCCTATCTGGGATTGTCGCCGGGTACGGATTTTGAGGCCAAACTCTATTATAAACCTGAGGCAGCAAAACTGCTGGATCGCGAATTGCGCGCTGGCGATTACACGCCCAAGACGCTTGCCCTTGGCACCAATACAGACCCCTACCAACCCATTGAGAGAAAGCTGCAAGTCACTCGCGGCATTTTGAAAGTCCTTGCCGCCTTTCGCCATCCCGTTGGCATTGTTACCAAATCGCCACTGGTGATCCGCGACATCGACATACTGGGCCCCATGGCGGAACAGGGCCTGGCCAAGGTGGCCCTCTCCATCACAACGCTTGATCGTAAACTGGCGCGCGCCATGGAGCCGCGCGCGGCGACGCCGGAGCGCCGCCTCGACGCCATCAAAGCACTTAACAGCGCTGGCATCCCCACCACCGTGTTGATGGCGCCGATCATCCCTGCCCTCAATGATGCGGAAATTGATGATCTTCTTGCTGCGGTAAAAGACGCAGGCGCGGAGCGCGCGGGGTATGTGCTGCTACGCATGCCGCTGGAGATCAAAGAGCTTTTTGCCGAATGGCTTGAAGCGCATTATCCGGACCGCGCAGGCCGGGTGCTCTCGCTCATGCGGCAAATGCGCGGCGGCAAAGATTATGATGCCTGTTGGGGGATCCGCATGCGCGGCACCGGGCCCTATGCGCAGCTGATCTCAAAACGGTTCCGGCTGGCGATCAAAAGGCTGGGACTCGACCCGCCGTCTCAGGCCCTTGATACCACACAGTTCAAGCCGCCGCCTGCCGTGGGTGATCAACTCGGGTTTTTATGAGCGTGCGACTCGCGGCAAGATCAGATCATGATAGAGACCCCGACCCTCATCGCGCGCGCAAAGCCCATCGCCAAGGGCCCCTCATTGCACCTGGAAACTGAATGCGGCTTTGCCCCCGTCTGCGGCATTGATGAAGCCGGGCGTGGGCCCCTTGCGGGACCCGTTGTCGCTGCTGCCGTTATTCTGGACCCCGCCCATGTGCCGCCCGGCATCAACGATTCCAAAAAGCTCAGCGAGGCCAAACGCGAAGACCTATTTGAAGCGCTGCAGGACTGCGCTGAGATCGGCGTGGGCATGGCCGATGTGGACGAGATTGACCGCATCAACATATTGCAAGCCTCGCTGCTGGCCATGTCGCGCGCTTATGCAGCGCTTCCCGGCGGTGCGAAGTTCGCGCTTATCGACGGTATCCACGCGCCGAAACTCAACTGCCCAACAAAATGTGTTAAAGGCGGTGACGGGCGTTCGCTCTCCATTGCCGCAGGCTCCATCATTGCCAAAGTCACCCGCGACCGGCTGATGCAAGTGCTGGCCTTCGACTACCCAGGCTATGGCTGGGCCGCCAACAAGGGCTATGGCGCGCCGATACACCTCAAAGCCCTGCGCGAGCTTGGCCCCACGCCGCACCACCGCATGAGCTTCGCCCCCGTGCGCGCGGTGAGTTAGGATATATAACCAATAGATTTGGTCATCCTCGGGCTTGACCCGAGGATCTGCCCACGGTGCCATAGGGCATGGCAGATCAGTTCTACGTTTACATAATGGCGAACCAACCGCGCGGATCAATCTACATCGGTATGACGAACGATCTTGTCAGGCGCGTCTATGAACACCGCGAAGGGATCACCAAGGGATATACAGCGACATACAAAACGAACCAGCTTGTCTATTTTGAGGTCCACTCCGATCCACGTGAAGCGATCCATCGCGAGAAGCGGCTCAAGAATTGGAACCGCGATTGGAAAATTGAACTAATCGAAAATTCAAACCCCACCTGGCTCGACCTTTGGCCCGAAATAACCGGCGCCTAGCCCACGGCAGATAACAGTAGATCCTCTGGTCAAGCCAGAGGATGACCAAAAAGTGGAATACAGAGCCCGTGCGCGCGGCGCGATAAAGTACCAATCTGTGCCATTTTGAATCACCCTAAGTCATTGAGACTCTTCAGACTCTTGACGGCGAGTCCGGCTTGACTCAGGATGCCGCTCTGTCTTCAACCCGCGGGAACGGGCGGACAGAATTGGGAAACAAAACCGTCCACTTGGGGGTGGGTTATGGGTCAGGCAAAACCGGCAGCGGCAACGCTGCCAATCGATACTATTCTGCAAGGCGATTGCATTGCGAACCTGGCAAAGCTGCCAGACGAAAGCATCGACCTCGTCTTTGCCGATCCGCCCTATAATTTGCAGCTCGGTGGCGAGCTTCACCGCCCCAACAACACTCGCGTCGACGGCGTGGACGATGCGTGGGACAAGTTCTCATCGTTCCAAGTCTATGACGACTTCACCAAAGAATGGCTGAGCCAGTGCCGCCGGGTGCTGAAACCAAATGGTGCGCTTTGGGTCATTGGCAGTTATCACAACATTTTTCGCGTTGGCGCAACGTTGCAGGACCTTGGCTATTGGATTTTGAACGATGTTGTGTGGCGCAAGTCAAATCCCATGCCGAACTTTCGCGGCACCCGCTTTACCAATGCCCACGAGACCTTGATCTGGGTCTCAAAGGGCGAAAAAGCAAAATACACATTCAATTATGACGCGCTGAAAACCGCCAATGACGATTTGCAAATGCGCTCGGACTGGCTGCTGCCTATCTGTAACGGTGGCGAGCGCCTGAAAAACCCTGATGGGTCAAAGGCACATCCAACGCAAAAGCCGGAGTCTCTGCTTTATCGCATTCTCATTGGTACCTCAAACCCCGGCGATGTGGTGCTGGACCCGTTTTTTGGCACCGGCACCACTGGCGCGGTTGCCAAAATGCTTGGCCGTCATTTCATCGGCCTTGAGCGCGAAACCCATTATATTGAGCACGCCACCGCACGCATTGATGGCGTGAAGCCGCTCAGCGCCGAGGCGCTTCAATCCATGCGCTCCAAACGCAGCGAGACCCGCATTCCATTTGGCATGGTGGTGGAACGCGGCCTGATCAAGCCGGGGCAGAAACTGCTTTGTCCGCGCCAGAAATTTGCCGCCAAAGTGCGCGCCGATGGCTCGCTCTCCTCCGATGGGGAAACCGGCTCGATCCACAAGATCGCCGCTCATGTGCAGGGCTTGACGGCGTGCAATGGCTGGACCTATTGGCACACCGCAGCGAAGAAAAATCCCGTGCCCATTGATATGTTCCGGCAAAAGCTACGGGCGGAGTTAAGCGCCAGCGCTTGATGCCACCTTCTTCATCACCGTCGGTAGGCCTGCCCCATCAATGGCGCTGGCAGCGACCCATTCGCCGTCAAGCCTTGCTGCTTGTTTGGCGGTGATGCGCGTCACATAGACCTCAAGCTCCAAATGAAAATGCGTAAACGTATGCATGACGACCTCACTCGCGCGCTTCCATTTGGCTTTGAGCGGAGCCACTTCAAGCCAATCATTTCGCGCCGCACCCCAGTCTGTCGTTGGAAACTCCATCATACCGCCGAGCAAACCCTTGTCGCCGCGACGGCGCAGCAGTACCGCCCCATCGGGGCGCGTGAGAACAAATGCCGCACCATATCGCGTAGGTCTTTTTTTGCGCGGGGGTTTTGCTGGCAAGTCTGCCGCAATGCCTTTGGTGCGGGCGACACAATCCTCCGCCCACGGACAAATCTCGCATGACGGCGATTTTGGCGTGCAGATGGTGGCGCCGAGATCCATCACCCCTTGGGCGTAATCCCCTGCGCGGGATTTGGGCGTCAGGGCCTCTGCAAATCCTCGAATTTTTGCCTTCACATCGCGGATAGGTTGGCGCACGCCGAACATGCGCACCATGACCCGGTCCACATTGCCGTCGATCACGGTCGCGGCCCGCCCAAACGCAATGGCCGCAATAGCTGCCGCTGTGTAGGGACCGATGCCGGGAAGTTTTTGCAGCTCAGCTTCATCACGTGGAAACGTGCCGCCCCATTCCCCCGCCACCAGCTGCGCGCAGGCATGCAAGTTGCGCGCGCGGGAGTAATACCCAAGCCCGGCCCAAGCGGCCATCACCTCATCGCGCGGCCCACTGGCAAGGGCCTCAACTGTCGGCCAACGCGAGATGAAGGTCTCAAAATACGGAATGACCGCAGCAACCACGGTTTGCTGCAACATGATTTCTGAGAGCCATATCCGATAGGGATCAGCAGCACCGTCCGAACCCGGCGGCACCCGCCAGGGCAGCACCCGCGCATTCGCGCCGTACCAGCGCAATAGCCGCCGTGCGAGGCGCTGCGCGGTTTTGGGCTCAGGGACATGGGAATCACGGGGCTTTGACATCTCTTGTGTTCTAGAGCGCATGAAGGGACAATCCAATTATGGCTCGCAAACCTGATGACCCCCTAAGCCCACGCGCTCGTCGCCTCACCGGCCATTTGCCGGAGATGGGGCGTAATTTGCTGCCTAAAACGCGGCCCGCCATCAGGGGCGCGAAACGTGCCAGCGTGCTGGTGCAAAAACCCACCAAGAAGGCATTGGCCCGGTTCGGCTTTCAGGGCGGCGATATTATTCGCGATTGGGCTGAGATCGCTGGTGAGAAGCTGGCCGCCGTCACCAAGCCCCAGCGGGTGAAGCGCATGCCCGATGGCAATGTGTTGCTCCTTAAAGTCGCCGGAGCCGCGGCACCGCAAGTCCAGCAGGAGGCTCCCAAACTGATCGAAAAAGCCAACTTGCTCACCGGTGCCAAGCTGATCCGCATTGAGATCATGCAAGGGCCGTTGGGATAGAGGGATCCCCTCACCCCACCGTGACTGATGTTCGTCCGATCAATAGCTGACGGGACGGCGAAAATCCCCTATGGTCCGCAAAACAGGAATTCACACCTCAAAGGAACTGACGCCATGCTTGATACCCTGCTGGGCCGCAAAGCCCTTACCACCGGCGCGCTGGCGCTCACGCTGCTTTTGGCCGGTTGCGGCGATGGCGGTGGCGACACCACGTCGGAAGATTTGGGCGATCGCGATTATGCTGAATTTGGTCGCGACGGAGACATTGTCTTGGGAGACCCGGATGCGCCGGTTTCGATCCTGGAGTTTGCCTCGGTAACCTGCCCGCACTGCGCCCAATTCCACGTGCAGGTGTTTCCCATGTTGAAAGAGGAATATATCGACACCGGATTAGTGCGCTATACCTTGCGCGCTATGCCAACCTCACCGCAGGCCATGTCGGCGCTGGGCTTCATGCTGGCGCGCTGTGTCGATGAAAGCCGCTACTATAATTTTCTCGACGCGCTGTTCCGCACCCAAAGCCAATGGGCGTTTAATCCTGATGCGCAGGCCCGCATCAATACCCTTGCCGCGATTTCTGAGCAGGCCGGCATGACCGAGGAGCAATTCAACGCCTGCCGCCAAGATGAAGCCGAATTACAGCGGGTCCAGGACCAATCGGAAGAAGCGCTCAGCCTTGGGGTTACGGCCACACCAAGCTTTTTCATCAATGGGGAGCTTCAGGTCGGGGCGCTGGGCTGGGAACGGTTTGAAGAGCTGATTATCCCCCATTTGCCAGAAGAGTTGCGCCCTGACGACACTGAGCCCGAATCAGGGGCCGATTCGGGTAGCGGCGGTTAACAAAACCCTAACTAGGCCTTGCGATCATGGCCCGAATCCCAGCCAATTGGGGCTGGGCCTTCGGGTGTGGCCTAATTGATCGGAATGGGGCACAGCTGAGCCCGATACCGTTATGAGGGGAAGTGCGTCAAGTGAAGTTCAATCGTCTGCGTCTCACGGGCTTTAAGTCCTTTGTGGAACCCACAGAGCTCTCTATCGATGAGGGCCTGACGGGCGTTGTTGGGCCAAATGGCTGTGGCAAGTCAAACCTGGTGGAAGCCTTGCGCTGGGTCATGGGGGAGACCAGCGCCAAATCCTTGCGCGGCTCAGGTATGGAAGACGTGATCTTTCAAGGCACTGACAGCCGCCCGCCACGCAATATGGCAGAGGTGGTCTTAGGCGCGGACAATTCCACGCGCGGTGCCCCGCCGCAATTTAATGACAGCGACGACATCGAAATCTCTCGCCGCATAGAGCGCGATGCCGGCAGCGCCTATCGCATCAACGGCAATGATGTGCGCATGCGCGACGTGCAGACGTTTTTCGCCGACATGAATTCCGGCGCGCGCTCCACCGCCATGGTGCGGCAGGGTCAAATCGGTCAGATCATTAATTCAAAGCCCCAAGACCGACGCAAGATTTTGGAAGAAGCCGCTGGCATTTCCGGGTTGCATTCGCGCCGCCATCAAGCAGAGCTTCGCCTTAAAGGGGCGGAGACAAATTTACTCCGCGTCGATGATGTTTTGCAGAACTTGGAAACCCAACTGGCGTCCCTCAAACGCCAAGCACGGCAAGCCAACCGGTATCGCAACCTGTCTGGGCTTATCCGAGAGGCCGAAGCGATCTTCCTACACTTGCGTTGGACAGATGCTGAAACCGCAAGCAACTCGGCTGCGGAAACGCTAAAGACCTACGACGCGGAAGTAACGACGCGGACGGCGGCCACCTCTGCATCCACGCGCGCCCAAGCGGAAATGGCAGACAGACTGCCCGAGTTGCGGGACGCCGAAGCGCGCGCCGCAGCGGGGCTTCATCGCCTCACTGTTGAGCGCGATCAATTGGACGCTGAAGAAGCCCGCGCTCGTGAACAGATCGCCAAGCTTGTGGCGCTCATGGGCCAAATCTCAGAGGACATTGATCGGGAGCGCGCCCGCGTTGCCGATGGCGAAGGGGTTATTGGCCGCCTGGACGCTGACGCGGCGTCAATCCGCGAGGCCAACGCGAACCAAGAAGCGCGCGCTGATGATCTGAAATCAAAAGCGGCGGGCGCGAAGGCGGCCTTGGGCGGGCACGAGGCCCGACTTGATGACCTGACCCGCGAACACGCCGACAAGGAAGCCCAGCGCGGTGCCCTTGATCGCGACATTCAGCAGTTGGAGAATCAAACCGCGCAAGTGTCGAGCGAGCTAAGTACAACACAGCAAGAGCTCTCGACCTTGCAGGCCGATGGCATTGATGCCGAGGCGGTGCGTGCGGCAACCGATGTTCTTGAGGCAGCAACGGCCGAAATTGAATCCTCTGAGCAGCGCGCCAACGCAGCGGAGTTGGCGCGACGCGAGGCGCAGGCAGCTGAACGCGAGGGGCGCGAGGCGCTTTCAATTGCCAATGAAGAAATTGGCGCCCTCAAAGCCGAGGCAAAGACGCTAGCGGCTCTATTGCGCCAAGATGATGAAGGGCTTTGGCCAAAGCTGATCGATCGCATCACTGTGGAGCCCGGCTTTGAAAGAGCCCTGGGCGCGGCACTGGGTGAGGACTTGGAAGCCACTGATGAGGCTACCGCGCCGATCCATTGGCGCACGCTTGGCGAAGTGGAACCCGGCGCGGGATTGCCGGTGGGCTCAACGCCGCTAACTGATCGGGTCGAGGCCCCCGAAGCCCTTACCCGTGCCCTAAGCCAAATTGGCATTGTCGGGGCCCACGAAGGGGCATCGCTTCAAGTCCACCTAAAACCGGGTCAGCGTCTTGTAAGCACCGATGGGGATTTGTGGCGCTGGGATGGCTACATCGCCGCGGCTGATGCGCCAACGCCGGCCGCACAACGCTTGGCACAGCGCAATCGCTTGGCGGATGTTGATGCGCTTGTTGAAGAAAAAGAAATCGTTTTGCGCGATGCCCGCGCTCTCTATCACGAGGCGCGTCAGGCAGCGGAGGCTGCAAGCGAAGAAGAAGCAGCGACACGTAAAGACTTGCGCGCCGCCCAATCAGATGCCAGCGCCGCGCGGGATGCGGTGAGCAATGCAGAGCGCACGGCCAATCGTCATGCCGCCCGCCTTGCGGCATTACGTGAAGCGGAAACGCGGCTCGTCTCGGCGCAGGAAAAAGCTGCCATCGGTTTGCATGAAGCGCGTGATGCCCGCGCCGCCATTGAGGATTTGGACCCGCTTCGGGCGCAAATTATCAGCGCCCGGGAAGCAACGGCGGCGGCGCGCAACGAATACACCCAAGCCCAAGCGGCTTACGATGCGCAACAACGCGAAGTACATGACCGCGCAACGCGGCTTGAAGCCCTGACCCGCGAGATTGCCGACTGGACTGATCGCCTCTCAACAGCGCGCGCCCAAATTGAGGCCTTGGAAACCCGTCAGGTCTCCGCAAAAGCCGACCACGACGCCCTTGCCGACGTGCCGAGCCAAGTTGAAGCCAAACGCAAAGCCCTGATGGGGGCATTTGAGGAGGCTGAAAAGGCGCGCAACATTTGCGCCGATGCGCTTGCCAAAGCCGAAGCCGATCTTCGTTTGGCGGATGAAGCGCTGCGTACATCGCAAGCGGCACTCGCGGAATCTCGTGAAGGCCGCGCCCGCACCGAAGCCACCTTGGAAGGTGCAAAGTCCCGCCAGGCTGAGATCGCTGACCGCATTCGCGAAGTGCTGGGCTGCACCCCTGAAGAAACTTTGAAGGCGGGCAATGTTCAGGTCAAAGGCGAGTTTCCGCCACTGGATAAGATCGAGGCTCGTGTGGATCGCCTGAAGCGTGAGCGCGAAGGCATGGGTGCGGTCAACCTGCGCGCAGAACAGGAATCGGAAGAAATCCAATCGCAATTGGACAATATGTCGTCAGAGCGTGAAGAACTGGAAACAGCAATTTCAAAGCTCCGCCACGGCATTCAGACCCTCAACAAGGAAGGCCGCGAGCGGCTTCTGGCTGCCTTTGACACTGTCAGCGCAAATTTTGAACGGCTCTTCACGCAGCTCTTTGGCGGCGGCATGGCGCAATTGCGGCTGGTGGAATCCGAAGACCCCCTCGAAGCAGGCCTGGAAATTTTTGCGCGGCCGCCCGGTAAGCGCCTTCAATCCATGTCGCTTTTGTCTGGCGGCGAGCAGGCGCTGACCGCCCTGTCACTGATCTTTGCGGTGTTCCTGGTGAACCCGGCGCCCGTATGCGTGCTGGACGAAGTGGACGCGCCATTGGATGACGCCAATGTGGAACGCTTCTGCGATCTGGTGCATTCGATTCGCAAGGAAACCGGCACCCGGTTCCTCATTATCACCCACCACGCCCTCACAATGTCGCGGATGGACAGGCTTTTTGGCGTGACCATGGCAGAACGGGGCATTAGCCAGCTGGTGTCGATCGATTTGAACCAAGCCGAAGAGCTTGCTGCGGCCGGGTGACACGCTGCTAAAAAACGATATATATCAATAACTTAGGGCTCGTTAACATCGCTTGACAGGTGCTGGGGCCGCCGTTAGGGTGCGCGCGAATTTCGGGGCGAAAGCCTTGTGTTTCTGCGACTTTTTGGAGGATGCCATGGCATCGGATCGTCCCGGCGATGACGATCAGACCCGCCAAGGTGAGAGCGAGCCTTCTCCCGCTGAATTAGATGACTTTTCCGCTCGCCTCGGTGAGGCGCGGAAGTCGCGCGCAGAAAAAGACAAGGTTGTTGAACCGGCACCTCATGGTGCGGCCATGCGTTTAGGATCCGACTTCATTGCGGGGATCATTGTTGGCGGCCTCTTGGGTTGGGGAATAGATCGCAGCTTTGGCACAACCCCGTTTGGGTTGATCATTTGTCTAGGCCTTGGGTTTGGTGTCGGAACGCGCAACGCAATCCGCACCGCAAAAGAAATGAACGACGCGGCGGATAATCCGCCAGGCAGCAATTAGGGCATTTAGACTATGGCCGGCACAGATCCGATCCACCAGTTTGCACTCGAAAAATGGATCGAGTTACCGATCGCAGGCGTCGATGCCTCGTTGACCAACGCCAGCGCTTTCATGATTGCCGCAGTTGCCCTTGTCACTGTGTTCATGCTGGCTGGCGCACGCCGCCGGGCCCTGGTCCCCAACCGTATGCAGTCGCTGGTTGAGATCTCTTATGAATTTGTCGCCGACATGGTGAAGTCGAGTGCGGGATCGGAAGGCATGCGCTTTTTCCCGCTGGTGTTCTCACTTTTCATGTTCATCCTGTTTGGCAACATGATGGGGATGTTCCCCTATTTCTACACCGTAGCAAGCCAACTTGTTGTGACCTTCGCTCTCGCCATGCTGGTGATATCCCTGGTGATTGGCTACGGGATTTATCGCCACGGCCTGAAGTGGCTGAAGCTGTTTGTTTTGCCCGGCGTTCCTGTCGTCCTGTTGCCATTGGTCACCTTGATCGAAGTGTTCTCTTTCGTCACGCGGCCCATCAGCCTGGGCGTTCGTTTGTTTGCCAATATGTTGGCCGGTCACATCGCGCTGAAAGTGTTTGCAGGCTTCGTCGTTCTGCTGATTAGCGCAGGCACCTGGTGGAGCATTTCGCTCTCTATCCTGCCGTTGATGCTGACAATCGCGCTCACGGCGCTCGAAGTTCTGGTGTCATTTCTGCAAGCCTATGTGTTTGCGATCTTGACCTGCATTTACCTAAATGACGCAATTCACCCGGGCCATTAACGGCCTATATATTTTACGTTCTTCCCAGCAAGGAGCATTCAAATGGAAGTCGAAGCAGCAAAAATGATCGGTGCAGGTCTTGCCTGTGTAGCCATGGGCGGCGCAGGTATCGGCGTGGGCATCATCTTTGGGAGCTATTTGCAGGGTGCCATGCGCAACCCAACCGCGGCACAAGGCCAGTTCGGGAACCTGATCTTTGGTTTCGCCGTGACGGAAGCGCTGGGCATTTTCGGTCTTTTGATCGCCCTTCTGCTGCTGTTCGTTCTTTAAGACCGAATAGTAGACGGGGTCGTGTGGGGGCCTTGCCCTCCCGCGTATCCCGCTTTGTCTGGCGCCATAGGGGCGCACGAAGGAGTCAATAATGGCGAGCGAATTCGAAGTCGCAGAGCATCACGAAGCGGCTGACGAACACGAGCTGATCGAAGAGCTGGGTCACGTTGAGGAAGGGGCGCATGACGCCCCCTTCCCGCCGTTTGATCCAGCATTCTTTGTGCCACAGCTGATCTGGTTGGTGATCACGTTTGGGCTGCTCTATCTCTTGATGAGCCGCATCGCCTTGCCACGTGTTGGCGGCATTCTTGAGGCGCGCCGGGAACGCATTGCCGGTGATCTTGACAAAGCGCAGGAGTTGCGTGAGCAAACCGACGAGGCCATAGCCACCTATGAGAAGGCTTTGGCCGATGCTCGCGCTGAAGCGCTCAAAATTGCCGGCGAAACCCGCGACACCATGAAAGTGGAAACTGACGCCTTGCGGGCTGATGCGGACGCCGAGATCGACGCGCAGCTCACCGATGCCGAACAGCGCATCGCCGCTACTAAAGACAAAGCCCTTGCGGGCGTGCGTGAAGTGGCAAGCGAGACAGCCGTGGCCATCATCGATCGCCTGACAGGTGAAGCAGCTGATGCGCAGTCAGTGGTCAGCGCCGTTGATCGCGCCCTTGAAGGGACCCGATAATGCCTGAGTTTTTCGATAATTCGTTTTGGGCTCTTGTGGCGCTGTTGATCTTCGCCGGCGGTGTGATTTATCTCCGCGTACCAAGCCAGATGATGAAATCCCTCGATGATCGGGCGGAGAGAATCGCCAATGAGCTTGAAGAAGCCCGCCGCTTGCGTGAAGAAGCGCAAACGCTGCTGGCCTCATATCAACGCAAGCAGCGGGAAGCTGAAGGCGAAGCCGACGAGATCGTTGAGGCCGCAAAAGCGGAAGCTGAGCGCCTGGTTGAGGAAACCCGGACCGAGTTGGCCGCGCAGCTCAAGCGTCGCTCGCGCCTTGCTGAGGACAAAATCGCCCAAGCCGAAGCGCAAGCCATCAACGAAGTGCGTAACGTGGCCTCCGAAGCGGCGGTCGCTGCCGCACGCGAGATCATCGCCGCGAATACTGACGCTGGGAAAGATGCCGCATTGGTGGATACCGCCATCGGTGATCTGGGCACCAAGCTGAATTAGACCTTCCGCGTTTCAGACGAAACAAGGCCGGGTTCATCGCCCGACCTTTTAATTCGGGTTCTGAATTTCGAGGTCCGGCCACTCGCCCTGCCAGCGTCTGGCTTTTGTCCAATAATACGCCTCCTGCCCCCTGACAGACTTGAGCGGATTGGGCGCAATAATTCCATCGAAAACATCAGTGAGCCCGACTGGGGCATATAGGTGAGTGACCCCTTCGGAAGTGCGTTTCGCCCCCACCATGGTGCAGGTAGTCAGAAACCCGTCGATCCCATCCGTGGCACATTTTTGCGGCGCCATTTCCTTACCGAACTTTTCCGGCGCCCAAAGATGCACCCGCGCCTGATTACGAACCTCTACGCCGCCCGGAACATGTGCGAACGTCGTGGTAACGTGGCGAATGACGGTATCCTCCGCCTCCCACGAGGTGTCGGGATCAAAATAAAAGACGTCGTAATCTTTGATCCCTTGCGTGGGATCGCGTTCACGCAAGACATTCCACACGGTTTGTGTAAGGCAGCCGGACACGAGCCACGCATCGGGCAGGTCCATCGAAGCCAACCCATCCATGATTTCCTGGACAAAGGGGTTTTGGTTGAGCGCCGTCAAAAAGGCTTCCGACTGGCACTCGCCCACACCTTACTCCGCAGCTTGTGCAGTGGGCACCACAGGGGTGTAGCGCAGGATCGGCTTTCGTGCCGCGCCGGTTTCATCAAGCCGCGCGCGAGGGGCGAAGAACGGCGCACCAATGAAGCGCTCTGTTTCCCCCGCCTTGGCCCGGGTCGCCAGTGACCGCAAACTTGCCACAAACTGGTCGATACTTTCCTTGGACTCAGATTCCGTTGGCTCAATGAGCATGGCCCCGTGTACCACCAGTGGGAAATACATGGTCATGGGATGATAGCCCTCATCGATCATGGCTTTGGCAAAATCCAGCGTGGTCACACCACTGCCGTTGAGGAAACGATCATCAAACAGACATTCGTGCATGCAGGGGCCTGCAAATGAGACCGTCATCACGTCCTCAAGGCACGCCATGATGTAATTGGCGTTGAGCACGGCGTCTTCCGCCGCCTGGCGCAGCCCATCGGCGCCGTGGCTCATCATGAACGCAAGGGCGCGCACGTACATCCCCATTTGGCCGTGGAACGCGACCATGCGGCCCAGCGGAGCAGTGTCAGCTGCGTCGCCTTGGTTCTCCACAAGGGCGAACCCGCCCCCATGGCTCACCACATAGGGAAGCGGCGCATAGGGCGCGAGAGCCTCTGACAGCGTCACCGGGCCCGACCCCGGGCCGCCGCCGCCATGAGGGGTGGAGAAGGTCTTGTGCAAGTTGATGTGCATGGCATCAACGCCCAGATCACCTGGGCGCACCCGTCCCATGATGGCGTTGAAGTTTGCGCCATCGCAGTAGAAATACCCCCCCACCGCGTGGATGGCATCAGCGATCTCGATAATATCGCGCTCAAACAGCCCACAGGTGTTGGGGTTGGTGAGCATGATTGCGGCCACATCGGTGTCGAGCTTGGCCTTGAACGCTGCCACATCCACACGGCCATCGGCGGTGGCGGGAATTTCATCAACGATATAGCCGCATGCCGCCGCTGTGGCCGGGTTGGTGCCATGGGCTGATTCAGGAACAAGCACGCGCGTGCGCTTTTCTCCGCGCGCTTCCAATGCCGCGCGAATGGTCATGAGGCCGCAAAGCTCCCCATGGGCGCCAGCCTTGGGCGATAGGGCCACATCGGGCATGCCGGTGAGGGTCTTCAGCCAGGTCCCCAGTTGATCCATCAACTCAAGCGCCCCTTGCACGGTGGATTGGGGCTGCAGCGGGTGAATGTCGGCAAAGCCCGGCAGGCGCGCGACTTTCTCATTGAGCCGTGGATTGTGTTTCATGGTGCATGATCCGAGCGGATAGATCCCCAGATCAATGGCGTAATTCATCCGGGAAAGGCGCACGAAATGGCGCACCACTTCAGGCTCTGAGACACCGGGCAAGCCGATGTCTTCACCGCGTTCAAGCCCCCCGAGGCGACTCTCGATCTTTGCATCCGGCTCCGGCAGATCAACACCGCAGTGGCCTGGTCGGCCGATTTCAAACAGCAATGGCTCGTCTTGATCAAGCCCGCGATGGCCCGAGATGGTTTTGAAGTCAGTTGCCTGGGCTTTGTTCGCGCCGGTTGGCGCTGTGGGGCGTCCGTGGCGGTTCATGACAATACCTCCTTTAGCGCCGCAACAAAGGCGCTGCGATCCGCATCTGTGTTGGTTTCTGTTGCCGCAATAACGAGAAGGTTCTCCATCGATGGGTCATTGGGCAAAAGCCGTGATGCGGGCACACCGCCCAGAACGTCCTTGGCCGCCAGGGCTTCCACAACGCCCGCCGCAGGTTTTGGCAGGCGCAGGGTGAACTCGTTAAAGAACGAGCTTGTCAGCACCTCCACGCCCGGCACATCCGCCAACGCAGTTGCGGTTTGCACCGCCGATTGGTGGTTGAGCCTGGCCAGCCTTGTAAAGCCTTCCTCCCCCAAGAGGGCCATGTGAATCGTAAACGCCAAACAACAAAGGCCAGAGTTTGTGCAGATGTTCGAGGTCGCCTTTTCGCGCCGGATGTGTTGCTCCCGCGTTGACAGGGTCAGCACATAGCCGCGCTTGCCATTGGCATCGGTGGTCTCGCCGGCAATACGCCCCGGCATTTGCCGCACATATTTCTGCCGCGTGGCGAAAAGGCCCAAATACGGCCCCCCATAATTCAGCGCATTGCCAATGCTCTGCCCCTCGCCCACCACAATGTCAGCGCCCATGGCGCCGGGGGATTTCAAAAGCCCCAGTGAAACAATCTCTGTCACGACGACCACCAACAACGCACCCTTGTCATGGGCGACCTCAGCAAGCTTGGTGAAATCTTCGATGCCGCCAAAGAACGACGGATACTGCACCACGATGCAGGCGGTTTCACTATCGATTTGCGCGCTGAGGTCTTCGCCGGTCTGCACAGCCGTCGGCAGCACAATGATTTCATCATCATCATCTGCATCAAACCGGTCCATGGTGTCCACCACGTCGCGATAGTGCGGGTGAAGACCGCCCGACAGGATTGCCTTGTTGCGGCGGGTCACACGAAACGCCATCTGCACCGCTTCGGCTGTGGCCGTGGAGGCGTCATACATGGAGGCATTGGCCACTTCCATGCCCATCATCAGCGCCACTTGCGTTTGAAATTCAAACAACATTTGCGTGGTGCCCTGGCTGATCTCTGGCTGATACGGAGTATAGGCGGTGAGAAACTCCGAGCGCTGGATCAAATGATCGACGCTCGAAGGCACGTGATGGCGATAAGCCCCTGCGCCCAGAAAGAATGGCACGCTTCCTGCGGCCACATTTTTGGCCGCCAAGGCGCTTAGGGCGCGATCGACATCAAGCTCGCCCTGATGGAGCGGTAGATCAACAAGCCCGTCACGGCACGCCGATGCGGGCACATCCTTGAATAACTCATCAATGCTGCTTGCGCCAATGACGGTCAGCATTTCCTGGCGCTGCGCAGCTGTATGGGGAAGATAACGCATCGGCCTACTCCAATCCGGCGACGAAGGTCTTATAGGCGGCTTCGTCCATCAGCGGCGCGGTCTCAGTTTCATCGCTTAGTTTGAGCTTAAAGAACCAGCCATCGCCTTCAGGGCTTTCATTCACCAGCGCGGGATTTTCCGCCAGCGCCTCGTTCATGGCGACAATTTCACCGGACAGGGGCGCGTAAATCTCGCTGGCTGCCTTGACGGATTCAACAGTTGCCACTTCGTCTTTGGCCTTGAACGACTTGCCTACGTCCGGCAGCTCCACATAGACAACATCGCCAAGCTGCTCAGCGGCATAGGCGGTGATGCCAATGGTGGCGACGCCATCCGTCACATCGGCCCATTCGTGATCTTCAGTAAAATATTTGCTCATTACTGCCCCCTTAGAGTTCTTTGACGTAGTTGTGTGGCGCGAAGGGCATTTTGGCGATGCGCGCGGGGTGGATCTTCCCCCGCACATCAAGGCCCACTTCGGTGCCAATTTTTGCAAATGCGGTGGCCACATACCCCATGGCCACAGGCCCCCCCACCGTGGGGCCAAAGCCGCCGCTGGTGATGGTACCGATCTTGTTGCCGTCCAAATCAAGGACGCTGGTGCCTTCGCGAGCGGGTGCGCGGCCGTTAGGCAAAATACCGACACGCTTGCGCGCAACGCCGTTTGCGATTTGCTCGACGATCTTTGCGCTGCCGGGAAAGCCCGCAAGCTCACGACGGGATTTTGATACCGCCCAGATGAGCGCGGCTTCAACGGGCGTTGTTGTCTCGTCGATGTCATGGCCATAGAGGCAAAGCCCCGCTTCCAGGCGCAAGCTGTCCCGCGCGCCAAGGCCGATGGGTGCCACTTCAGGCTCTGCCATAAGTAGCCGCGCGAGCTTGTCGGCTTTGTCGGCGGGAACCGAGATTTCGACCCCATCTTCGCCGGTATAGCCTGACCTTGTCACGATGCAGCCCTCAATGCCCGCCACCGTCATGCGCTTGCCGGTCATGAATACAAGCTTCGCCGCCTCCGGTGCGTGGCGACTGATCACGTCCACGGCCTTGGGGCCTTGCAGGGCGATGAGCGCTTTACTGGTGGCGATATCAAGCTCAATGCCTTTGGGCAAATGCTTGGCGATATGGGCAAAGTCAGCATCTTTACAGGCGGCATTGACCACAAGAAAAATCCAACCGTCATAGTCCGCGCTGCCCGCTCGCGTCACCATCAGGTCATCGAGAATACCGCCACCTTCGTTGAGCAGCAGCGTGTAGCGCATAGCGCCGGGGGCAAGACCCTTGATGTCGCCGGGCACAAGCGCTTCAAGGGCTGCCGCTGTTGTTTCGTGGTCTGGGCCAATAAGAAACGCTTGTCCCATGTGCGAGACATCGAACAGGCCTGCAGAGCTGCGACAATGATTGTGCTCAGCCAGGATGCCGCCAAATTGCACCGGCATGTCGTAGCCCGCAAAGGGAACCAGCTTGCCGCCCAATTCCTTGTGCAACCCATGCAACGGTGTTTTTAGAAGTGTGTCTGGCGCTGTGCCCATGTAGCCGGTCCCATTTGAAGCATCGCAATCTCGCGCGGGTTAGCCCTCGCAAGGTTAGATGCCCCCTCTGTCATGGGACCTGAGAGTTTCACGGATGCCGCCCGCCCACCAACGCCGGGGGTCCAAACCTATCCGCTTACCCCTTCGGTGAGAGGCAGGTACATCGCCTACCTCTTCTTTCCAGAGTTACGTTACGCGCGCGCGGTCCCTTGTGCCTGAGAGTTTCCGGGGCGGTTGCTCCTTCGGCGCCAACCCTCAACAGGGGTCGGTCTCTCCCGCGCATGCGTCGTAGATATATCGTGCCTGTCGCCTATGCCAAGCTGATTGAGAATAGAAGCAGCAGTCAGAGAGTCAATCGCCCCTTGATGCAACTCCTAAAGCATTACATTCGCTCAGGAATTTCGATTCCTAAAAGCTCCAGACAGAGCTCCAACTGCGCCAGGGTCAGCGCCGCGAGACTGAGTCGGCTGGCGCGTGTGCCCTCATCTTCTTCGCGCACCACATGGCAAGCGGCATAAAAGCTCGAAAAACTTTGCGCCAGATTATAGGCAAATTCGCAAATGAGATTGGGCGCGTGTTTATCATAGGCGTTTCCCAGCGCGTCATCGATGCTGAGGGCGGTGAGCACAAGATTGCGTTCCTCCTTCGCACCAATGACGATGGGGCCTTCAACAAAACGGTCTTCATCTCGCGCCCGGCGCAACAACGATTTGATACGCACAGCTGCATATTGAAGATATGGCCCCGTCTTGCCTTCAAAAGATGCAAAACGATCAAGATCGAAAATGTAATTCGCCATGCGATGATTGGAGAGGTCGGCAAATTTAATCGCCGCGATGCCGACCTGACGCGCGATCTTGCTGCGTTCGTCCTCAGCAAAGTCTGCGCCAATGCCCGCTTCGGCCATGCGGGTTGCTGCCGCCTGGGTCGCATTTTCAATAAGATCTGCAAGCTTCATGACGCCGCCTTCGCGGGTCTTGAAGGGCTTGCCGTCAGGCCCGTTCATGGTGCCAAAGCCCAGGTGTTCCATTTCGGCGTGACCATTGATGCCGGTTTTCTTCGCGGCGCGGAAGACCTGCTCAAAGTGCAAGTTTTGGCGTTGATCCACTACGTAAAGAATTTCGTCTGGGTCGTGGCTCTGAACCCGATCAACAATGGTTGCCAAATCCGTGGTGGAGTACATCGCCGCGCCGTCTGATTTCAGCAATATGAGCGGCGGCACTTCCTTTTTGTCGTCATCCCGTGCCACATCAATAATGAGCGCACCATCGCTCAGGCGCGCCTTGCCGGAAACCTTGATCGCCGTGACCATATCGTCGATCAGATGATCCACATCCGCTTCACCCTTCCATTCGTCGAAGGTTACGCCCAAGGCGTCAAACCCTTCACGAATAGAAGCGGTCGAAATCTCTCGCACGCGCTGCCAACGGGGGTAATAGACGTTGTCGTGTTCCTGCAGCCGAGCGGTAATCTCCCGCGCGCGACCCAGAACCGTTTCATCTTCTTTCGAGGCAGCGCTTACGGCGGGGTAAATTTCTTCGAGCTGCTCAAGAGTGGGATCGCCATCCACCACAACGCCGGTTACATCAGGGTGTTCAAGGCCATAAAGTACCTGCCCCATCTGCAAGCCCCAGTCCCCCATATGAATGTCGGAAATCACCGTATCGCCCATAAAGCGCATGAGGCGCTGCAGAGATTCGCCAATAATGGCTGAGCGTAAGTGCCCCACATGAAGGGGCTTGGCCACATTGGGGCCGCCAAAATCCAGCACTATGGTTTTTGCAGGGTCAACGACTGGCACCCCGTAGCGCCCATCTTGCGCAATACGATTGGCGCCGTCCGCCAAAAAACTATCGGTCAAAGTAAGGTTGATAAATCCAGGACCGGCCAATTCCACTTTTGTGAAAAGCGGATCAGATTCAACGCGCGCCTTGATCTTTTCCGCAATGGCACGCGGGTTGGTTTTGGCTATCTTTGCCGCCGCCATTGCACCATTGCACTGAAATTGCGCTAGGTCCGGGCGATCTGAGACACGGGTGGCCCCAAGCGATGCCTCAAGCCCTTCGGCCGCAAAAGCATCACCCAGCTTCGCGCTCAATAGATCCAGCAATGCAGACATTGTGGGGCGTGCCCTTAGTCTTCGCGCCGACGATTGAAGGCAACTTCATCCGGCGTCAATTCGAACCCAACGATAAACTCATATTGCAGAGCATCTTCGTTTTCCACCACAGGAATTTTGATACGATCGACTTGATCACGCAGGCGCACCGTGCGCCGATTTCTCGTGAAATCGGCCTCAAGCTCATAGACCTCTCGCAATATAACTTGCTGGGTGTCTGGATTTACTACCGCAATGAAATAAGGAATGGTCATGGTCTGGGGCACAGCAGTTGAGCCAAGCACGGCTTCAACCTCAATATTCACCTGCGAATAGGCAAAGCGGCGGCGAAACTCGCGACCGAAAGAACAATTTGTTCTGATGCCGAGAAACTCTGCTTCAAAGGCTACGTTGGTAATGTCCCGCCCCGAGCCTGAGAACTTTGTCATCAACTCTGCGTCGCCCAAAATGCTCGCGGCGGGGCAGAAGCCATCGCGAGATTGGAACAGCCTGAACGGTACATTATTGATGTCGGCGGGTTGCTCTTCGGCCTGCTCTTGCTCCGGCGCGTCTTCGCGCTCGCGAACAAGGAAGCTGCAGCCCCCTAATGTGGTGGCTACGATTAAGAAGGCGATTACCGCAAGTTGACGCATCAGATCCTCATAGATTTTTATGGCTGCCATCGCAAAGCGGCTTGTTATTGGAGCGCTTGCACTGGCAGAAAAAGAGCTTGCCTGACTTTTCAGCCGTATAGGGCATCGGTGTCAATGACGTGGTTTTATGGCTGCCATCGCAAAAGGGCTGAGACTTCGATAACCCGCACGCGCACCAAAAATACCGTTTGCCCGCTTCCACGTCTACAGAAATGGGCTCGCGCGCAGCGATCGCGGGGCTGGTCTCGGTCATCAATGGTGGTCCTTTCGCGGGGGGCGGCAGATCAGGCGGCGGACCATAGCGGCGCGGGCGCGGCGCGGCAAGCCGTTGCTCTGGACGTTTAGGCCCGAAAAGCCCACATTCTGGCCATCACGCGACCCTCAAGGGAGAATACCCCATGCCCCGCCCCACCCGCCTTTTGCTTGCCGCCCCGCGCGGCTTCTGCGCAGGCGTGGATCGGGCCATTCAGATTGTCGAGGAAGCGCTCGCCAGGTTTGGGGGCCCGGTCTATGTGCGCCACGAGATCGTCCACAATCGCTTCGTCGTGGAGCGCCTGGAGCGCCTGGGGGCCATTTTTGTGGATGAACTCGACCTTGTACCGGAAGGTGCCCAGGTGATATTTTCCGCCCATGGGGTACCAAAATCGGTCCCCCAAGAGGCAGAGCGGCGATCACTGGAATATATTGATGCCACCTGTCCGCTGGTTTCCAAGGTCCATGTGGAAGCAGAGCGGCACCACGCCAAAGGACTTGGGATTGTCCTCATCGGCCACGCCGGGCACCCCGAAGTCATCGGCACTATGGGGCAGCTACCGGCAGGCGCGGTGCACTTGATCGAAACCCCGGCACAGGCCCAAAGCTTCGACCCGCCAGACCCGGCCAATTTGGCCTATATCACCCAGACCACCTTGTCGGTGGATGATACGGCGGCGATTGTCGCCATTTTGAAGACGCGATTTCCGAGCATCGAAGCACCGCACAAAGAAGACATCTGCTACGCCACGACCAATCGACAGGATGCCGTAAAAGCGATTGCTGCCGAATGCGACGGGGTTTTGGTGATCGGTGCGCCAAATTCATCCAATTCCATGCGTCTTGTTGAAGTGGCAGAACGCGCAGGCGCCAGCTATGCAGCCTTGATCCAGCGTGCCGTCGACATTGACTGGCCCCGCCTTGAAGGACTGGCAACCATCGGGATCACGGCGGGGGCCTCTGCCCCGGAGGTTCTGGTGGAAGAGGTCATTGACGCCTTCAAAGCGCGTGGCGACGTGACGGTAGAGGAGGTCCGCATGCGTGAGGAAAATGTGGTGTTCAAACTTCCGCGAATTTTGACCGCCTGACCATGGCCGTATTCACAACCGTCACCACCGCCGATCTTGGCCCCTTCCTTGCCGCCTATGATGTGGGCGAGCTTGTCAGCTTTGAAGGCATCGCCGAGGGCGTTGAGAACACCAACTATCACCTGACCACTTCACGGGCGCGCTACATTCTCACGCTTTATGAAAAGCGCGTGGCGCCGGGCGACCTGCCATTTTTTCTCACTCTCATGACCTTCCTGGCCGACGCCGGCGTGCCAACTGCGCGCGCTATCCCCCAGCGCAGCGGTACAGCGTTGGGGCAGCTGTGCGGGCGACCGGCAGCCTTGATCGAGCACCTCAGGGGCGCGGCAGCGACAAATCCCACCCCGGCGCAATGCAACGCCGCAGGTGTCGCCCTGGCTGATATGCATCTTGCGACGACGCATTTTGATGGCGCCCGGTCAAACGCGCTGGGGCCCAGCGGCTGGCAAACACTTCTGGCCAATTCAGCCTTTCGCGCCGATGAGGTTGAGCCGGGGCTTGGGGCGCAGCTTCAGCAGGAATTGGCGGAGGTTTCTGCAGGCTGGCCGAAAGATCTTCCAAAAGGCGTCATTCATGGCGACCTCTTCCCGGACAATGTTTTGTTTGAGCGGGACCAGCTCAGCGGTTTGATTGATTTCTATTTCGCTTGCACGGATTTTTATGCCTATGACCTCGCCATCACCATCAATGCCTGGTGCTTTGATAGCGGCGGGGTGTTTGATGCGCCGCTCTCCGCAGCGCTTGTGAACGGGTATCAATCGCGCCGCCCTTTGAGCGCGGCTGAAGCGGCAGCCCTACCCCAATTGGCCCGCGGCGCGGCGCTTCGGTTTATCCTCACGCGGCTCACCGATTGGCTCAATCATGACCCCAGTGCCTTGGTGACGGCCAAGAACCCCCTCGCTCTTTTACCGAATCTACGCTTTCATAGCGCCGCGTCACCATCCGTGTACGGAGTTTAGATTGCCAAAAGTTATTGTGTATACAGACGGCGCATGCTCTGGAAATCCAGGACCGGGTGGTTGGGGTGTTCTCATGCGGCGGCTCGATAAAGAGACGGAACTCTTTGGGGGTGAGGCAGACACCACCAATAATCGCATGGAAATGATGGCTGTGATCACAGCGCTTGAAACCCTTAAGCCGGGAGAAGTAGTCGATCTCTATACAGATTCCAAATACGTCATGGACGGGATCAATCAATGGATGCCGAACTGGAAGAAGAACGGCTGGCGCACGTCCAACAAAAAGCCTGTAAAAAATGTCGACCTTTGGCAACGCCTAGATGAGGCCGCGGCCCGTCATGAGATCAATTGGCATTGGGTCAAAGGGCACTCAGGTGACGTGGACAACGAGCGGGCCGATGCCCTCGCCAACCTGGGAATGGTGGAAGTGCGAAACCGCTAAAGGGCTTTGAGCATTGCCTCGGCGCTGGACACATCAAGACCAGGACCGGTTTCAACATTCAACACTTTCACTTCGCCATCATCGGCATAAAGCGCAAAGCGTTGCGAGCGCGTACCCATGCCAAACCCTGAGCCATCAAAGGCGAGCCCCAAGGCGTTGGCAAAATCGCCGTTGCCATCTGCAACCATCGTGACTTTGTCGCCTGCACCTTGGTCTTTGCCCCATGCCGCCATGACAAAAGCATCATTAACCGATACGCAAGCAAGCTCGACGCCTTTGGCTTTAAATTCATCAGCTTTTTCCACAAAGCCAGGAAGATGCTTGGCCGAACATGTGGGGGTGAACGCACCGGGCACGGAAAAAAGCACAACCTTTTTACCGCCGAAGAGTGCACCAGTAGTTGTGGGCTGTGGTCCCTCTGCGGTGCCGACTTGTAAGTTCACTTCGGGAAGTTTGTCACCGACTTTGATCGTCATAGGGCTGGATCCTTGCATTTGCTTTGTATGAATTCGGGGGTGTCTCTATCAGGTTGCGCGCCGCAGCGCAAAGTAGGCTGGCACCAGACCTAAGTCTATCAATCATCGATGCTCTGTGGATTGCCGGTCACGGTAACGGCCAAGGGGACATCTATGGTCTCCAGTCCGCCCGTGATGGTTGCCCTGATGCCCTGCCCAGGCTCGCCTTCCGCGAGTTCCGTAACCGTGACGGACACCAGCGCCACCAAGTGGCGGCTGGTCGGATCAAGGACAATTTTAGGGCTGCCGAAGTGGAGCCCCTTTGGCCCTTCCACAATCACCCGCGGATCGTGCCACGCTGATTGTGACCAAGCGGTAATTCGAAGCACTCGTGTTTGCCCTTGTTGGCGCACAAGCAGCGCTGGGGCAACTTCAATGCCGACCGATTCAATGTCGGTGGTCGGCACAAGGGCGAGCGCCTCGCGCACAAGATAGCTGTATTCTGGATTGGGCTCTGACACCTCAGCCACCGGCGGTAGCAAGATTGAAACAAACCCGGTGGCCGGGATGCAAACGGTCTCGCATACCGCGTAGCCAATGGCGAGCTGCAAGACGGCGGCCGCCGCTGGATCATCGCGCGCGATCACCAGTGGCAGCACCAAGCGATCATGATAGCCGTAGGCTTCATAGTCATCGAAGGTAATGTATTCCGGCTCGGGCCAACGAACCTCGACGCCGCGAATGTTCTCAGACCCCTCCCAGTTGAAGCTGGCTGGAATGCCAAACCGCCCCGGGCTGCGCCAATAAGTATGCCAGCCTTCGTCAAGATCAAACTGCACGCCGGCGAGGTCGCTGCCGTCCTCGTTTTGGCCCGCTGAAATCAATCTGATTCGCGAGTGGTCATTGGAATGCCAGGGGGAGGCGTCAGTCATGGGGCGCACGGTGTGGTCTTGCCCTGCTTGCGCAACCCCTTGGCCATGCAAGGCGACTTGGGCAAGCAAGAGCCCGGCGCCAAGCGCCATAGTGACAATTGATTTTCCGAGCCATTTCCTCATGCGCTGCATATAGCGCGCTGCAGTGCCACAGGAGAAGGCTCCAAACCCATCATTAGGTCTCAGATTTTCGTGAAGTGTCCTTCTTGCACTGGCAAACCCTATCGGTTGCTGGCGTCCGAGCCGAACGCGCGCTATCATTTAATAATGAATATCGACACGCCCCAAGACCCTCAATCGGGTGAACCGAACCTTGCCGGGCAGATGCTCATTGCCATGCCGGGCATTGGAGACCCGCGATTTGACCGGGCGGTGGTCTATGTCTGTGGCCATTCAGACGATGGCGCCATGGGCCTGATCGTTAACAAACCCGTTGATGATCTCACCTTTCCCGAATTGCTCGATCAACTTGGCATCAACGCTGAGCCCTCACGCCAAATTCGGGTGCTGTTTGGTGGGCCGGTGGAGACCGGGCGCGGCTTCGTTCTTCACAGCGGCGACTATCACGTCACCGGTTCAACGCTCCAGGTGACCGCTGATGTCGGCCTCACGGCCACGGTTGAAATTCTGGAAGAGATCGCCGGGGGTGAGGGACCGCAACGCTCTCTTTTGGCCCTGGGATATGCGGGCTGGGCGCCTGGCCAACTCGAAGAAGAAATACTCGCCAATGGCTGGCTGCAGTGCCAAGCCGAGCCAGACCTACTTTTCGGAAGTGCTGACAATACCAAGTGGGAGCGCGCCCTCGCGGCAATGGGAATTGATCCCGCTCAGCTATCAGGAGACGCCGGCCGCGCTTGATCGGCCTTACTGTCTTCGGCACCCGTGTCTTCGGTATCTTTGGTACCTTGGGATTTTTCATTGCGCGGCGCACCGTGGGTCTCCACAAGGTCTTTCATAATCTCCCGCTCCGCTTCAGGCGCGGTCATGGGCCGGCCAAAAATGTAGCCTTGCCCGTAAGTGCAGCCCATGCTCTTGAGCATAGCGAGTTGAGTTTCGTTCTCCACCCCTTCCGCGACGACTTGCATGCGAAGATCAGCGGCAAGAGTGGTGACCGCCTTGACGATTTTTTCTACGTGTTCGTCTTCTTCCATTTCCTCAATAAAGCCGCGATCAATCTTGAGCTTGTCAAAGGGAAATCGATTGAGATGACTTAGCGCCGAATAACCGGTTCCGAAATCGTCAATGGCAAGACCGATGCCTTCCGCACGCAGGGCATGAAGGCGACGGGCCGCTAGTTCAGGATTTTCCATAATAACCGCTTCCGTCACTTCGATGATCAGGCTCCGGGGCTCTATTTTGACCCGCTCCAACACACGCTCCACATCAAGGGCGATGTCATGTCCCAAAATTTGCCGTGCCGAAAGATTCACGCTCACAAATAGCGGCGTGCTGCGGCGGTATCCGGTCTGCCAGGCGTGCAGTTGACGCGCCGCGGCCTCAAGCACATAGCGGCCCAGGGGCACAATCGCCCCGGTGTCTTCTGCCAGACCGAGAAACCGATCAGGCGTCATTATGCCATGCTGGGGGTGGTTCCAACGCATCAACGCTTCAAACCCTGCCAGACGATCATCGCTTAGTGAAATGACCGGCTGATAAAGAAGCTCGACTTCCTTGCGCTCAAGGGCCCGGCTTAGCCCCGCCTCCAGCGACATCAGCTCGCCCTTTTTCTCTGCCAGCGCGGGCGCAAACAATTCAACGCGAGAGCCCCCGGCCGCCTTGGCGTGATACATGGCGATCTCCGCGCGGCGCAAAAGCGGGTGCGGGGAATCGCCGTGTTCCCGCGCAAAAGCAACCCCAAGGGAAATGGATGGAAAAATCTCCTGGCCTTCGATTTCAAGCGCCTCGCACATTACATCGCGAAGAGCATTGGCCAGTTCAATCACTCGATCACGATCGGTGGCGACCTCCACCAGTACGCCGAATTCATCTCCGCCGAGACGCGCACCCAAGTCGCCAGGCTCAAGTACCGCTTCAAGGCGACGCGCCAGAAGAATCAATAAAGTGTCCCCCCCTGCGTGGCCAATACCGTCGTTGATGGCATCAAAGCGGTCAACATCCATAACAATGGCCGCGGGGCCCGCCGCGTCGCCAGTTGACGCGTCCATATGCGTGAGGCGATCAACAAACAGGGCGCGGCCTGAAAGTCCGGTCAGCGGATCATGTAACGCGTCCACGGAGGAGCGGCCGACGCGTGATCTTTCATGAGTGACATCCGCCAAAAGTCCCGAAATTCGGAGCGCATTGGTTGACCCACCACCGCTTATTTCAGCCTCGAGGCGCAACCAGCGATATTCCCCATCTTCATGAAGGGCGCGGAAGTCATGGTGGAAGTGTCCCTCGCCGCGATCAACTTCGCTCCGAAGTTTTTCACGATAGGCGTCGCGATCATCCGCATGAAGACGCCCGAAAAACGATTCTTCACTACTTTCGCCACCAGCGGTTCTATAACCCAACAAGGCCATGGCGCTGTCAGAGATATAAAGTCTGTCGCCTTTGATGCGCCAATCCCATACCCCTTTGCCAGCGCCTTTGATGGCGATCTTAAGGCGTTGCTCTGCACCGCGCGGTGCGCGGGTATCGGGCACAACGCCCATGCGCCCCTGCAGCGTGTCCGCCCGCAAGCGATCGACCGCCAGGGTCGCAGTCAACGTCCCTGCCAGCAACAAGGCCTGAACCAATATGGAGAAATCCGCGCCCGCGCGGGGACCAAAGAAAATCGCCAGGATCACGGCAATGCCGCCGGCCAGTGCAAACAGTAACCAGGGCCCGAATAAATATTTTGGCCCTTCCACATTCTGGCGCGTGCCTTCCACAACCACGACCCCCGCCAATATCACGCAAAGCAGCGCGAAGGGCCCCACGAGACCGCCAAGTAAAGGCAGATAAATCACAACGACCGCAAGCACAAGCGCAATGAGCGCCAATATGGTGGCGACAATATTCGGCCCGGGACTGAGGTTTTCCAAATCCATAGCTTTGCGGCCCAGGTCCATAGCGACGGCCACAAAAAACGCCAGGGCGCCAGCTTTAAGGCTGCCCAGAAAAACGCTTGTGGTGGATACAAACGCGCCATGCCAATCGGCAAAAACCGCGATCACAAGCGCCAGCGCCAGGGACAACAAAGCGGCGCGCCCATGCAGCCCATCGCGAGCGAGCATCGCCCGCATCCAGGCCAAGGCAATCAGCATCAAGGCGGCCCCAAACAACAAGGCGCGCATGCGCCCATCACGCTCCGAGCGCGCGCGCAATCCTGCTTCCGTGGCAAGGGCCACAGATATCCGAGAGCTTGAGGCCGCAATGCCGAGGCGGAGAAGTTGGCTCTCCCCAATGGTGATGCGCGCGACCCAGCCCTGGCCATTCCACGACACCCCCAATGGCGGCCCCGCGTTGCCAATACCGGTTCCAGATTGCGGCCGAATTATTGGTGGCTCCAGCCTGCCCACTCCCGTGCCAAAGGGGCCGGCGCCGGCAACGCGCGGCATGGATACCAGCAGCATTCGCTCCGCACCTGAGGGGCCGGCTTGCAAGGTCAGCTCATAGGCTGATTGCGTGCCCTCAATGTCTCCAAGATCCAGCACCCGCAGACGATCACTGACGTCCAACCAATCATCTTCGGCCACCACAACCGCTTGCGCTGCCGCTTGAACGCAAAGCGCCAGCGTCGCCGCCATAAACCAAAAAATGAATCGTTGTATCGTCATGATCCCCCGCGCCGCGCGCGATTGTTACCGAACTCTAGCTAAAGTCATCCACCAATGCCGCAAACAAAATATGGTCGCGCCATTCGCCGTTGATGCGCAAATATCGCCGCGCGAGACCTTCTTCGACAAATCCAGATTTTCTGAGCAGTTTTTTTGATGCCTCATTGTTGGGCAAACAGGCGGCTTCGACCCGATGCATTTTGAGCGTCTCAAAGACAAAGGGCAACATGCTGCTCACCGCCTCGGTCATATAGCCCTGCCGCGTGAAACGCTCGCCGACCCAATAACCAAGTGAGCACGCCTGGGCCACCCCGCGGCGGATATTTGAAAGGGTGGCGCCACCAATAAGCGCCCCGTCTTCGCTGCGAAAGATCAGGAACGGATAGGCTTGGTCTTCGCGAACATCCCGCTCATAGCGTTTGATACGGCGGCGAAAGGCGGCGCGCGTTAAATCATCTGCCGGCCAGATCGGCTCCCATGGCGAAAGAAAACTGCGGCTTTCCCCGCGCAATTCTGACCACGCCTGATAGTCGGCCAATTGCGGATAGCGCATAGAAATCCCCTTGCCCTCAACCATGGGGCTGGTGTCAGACCAATCAGAGCTGCGCAATAAAGCCATAAGACGTCCTGCCTTGAGTATCGTGCCCAGAGAGTGCCGCGAGGCCGCGCATGGGATCAAGACCCACGTGGGAGTCAATCATGACATTTCGGCTTTTAGAAAGCCTTTCACTGCTTCAAAGGTGGCTGCCAAGGTGACAAACCGCTCCGCACCGGTCATCGCCGCCTCCAGCCGCGCAGGGATGGGGGGCTCAAGGCCCGTTGCCGCCACGATGGTATCGGGAAACTTCGCTGCATGGGCAGTGGCGAGAACCACTTTTGGTCCAGAAATATCGCCCAGGGTCTGGCGCGCGGCCCTAAGGCCAACGGCGGTGTGAGGATCAATCAACACGCCATAACGATCATGGGCATCTTTGATCTCAAGGCGGGTGGCCGCATCACTCACCCGGGCAGAAAGAAATACCTCCCTTATGGCATCAAGGGCATCACCTGGAATGTGCATCTCGCCATCGTTTTGAAGCTGAGCCATCAATGGGGTCAGCCGATCCGCGTCACCCCCAAGAACGTCGAATAACAAGCGCTCGAAATTCGAGGCGATCTGGATATCCATGGCAGGTGAATGGGTGGCCTGCGCGCTTTGCGGCTTATAGATACCCGACTGCAGGGTGCGATGGAGGATGTCATTGGCATTGGTAGCAATGACCAAGGGCCCCGTGGCAAGCCCCATGCGCCGCGCGGCATAAGCCGCAAAAATGTCGCCAAAATTTCCCGTTGGAACTGAAAAAGCTGCCGCTTCGCCGAGCTGCGCAGCGGCGTAAATGAAGTAGGGAATTTGCGCGACAATGCGTACCCAGTTGATGGAATTTACCGCTCCAAGGCCCAGGCCCTCACGCAGGTCTTCATCGCCAAAGAGGCGTTTCACAATGCGCTGGCAATCATCAAAACTGCCGTCGATGGCCACATTGCGCACGTTGTCGGCGTCACATGTTGTCATCTGCCGCCGCTGCACATCTGAAATGCGGCCCTTTGGGTGGAGCACCACAAGGGAAAGGTTTTGCAGTCCTTTGAGGGCCTCCACCGCTGCTGCCCCCGTGTCCCCGCTGGTGGCAACAAGAATGGTGCGCCGCATTTTGCGTCGCCGCAGCACTTGATCGAAAGCCCGGGCAAGCACCTGCATAGCAAAATCTTTGAACGCGCAAGTGGGTCCGTGAAAGAGCTCCAACAAAAAGAGACCTGGTTCCAGCTCGCGCAAGGGCGCGATGTCCGGGTGAGCAAAATCTGCATAGGCATCACGTATCAGGGCGGCCCAGTCATCGCGAGAATTTATCTCACCGCCGAACGCCGTCGCGACGTCGGTTGCAATGTCTTGATAGGATTGCGACGGCGTGGCATCCGCAAGCACGGGCCAGGCGCGAGGAACATACAAGCCCCCATCAGGGCCCAATCCTTGCAGCAATACCTCTTCGAAACTGACAGGCCCGGCACCGCGTGTGCTGAGATAGATCACGCCGCGTCGCGCAGATACCGCGCTTTCAGGTGGCCAAGAAACGGAGCGGTTGAAAGCGCCGCGCCGCTGGCAAATTCGATCAGCTCATCTGAACTCAGGCGGCAACCCTGGCCGTGCACATGTTCGCGTAACCAACCAATAAGACCAGACCAATCACCCGCTTCAAGCTGGGTCATGACATCAGGCACAGCCTTTTTAAGCGTAGCGAACAATTGCGCGGCGGTCATGGCGCCAAGGGTATAGGTGGGGAAATAGCCAAAAATGCCCTCGTACCAATGGATGTCCTGCATCACGCCATCTTTGTGATTAGGCGGCACAATGCCAACCAGATTCTGCATCATCTCATTCCAGGCAGCAGGCAGGTCCGCAACCTCAATCTCCTCGGCCATTAGTTGGCGCTCAAGGCGATAGCGCAACATCACGTGCAGTGGATAGGTCACTTCGTCTGCATCAACGCGGATCAAACCGCGCTTCACATGCTGATAGAGGCGGATCAGATTTTCCGGCTCCCACGCAGGGCCTTCACCGCCAAGTTCCCGCTGGATAAGCGGCGCAAGATGGCTCACAACCTCACGGCTGCGCCCGGCTTGCATTTCAAATAGCAGCGATTGGCTTTCATGGATGGTCATGCCGCGATTGTCACCCACCGGCTGGTGCGCCCATTTCTGCGGTAACCCGGCTTCATATTGCGAGTGGCCGGTTTCGTGGATCGTTCCCATAAGCGAGGTCGTAAAATCATCCTCGTCATAGCGCGTGGTTATGCGGCGGTCCCCTTGCGCCCCACCAGAAAACGGATGCGAGCTCACATCGAGACGGCCCTGGTGGAAGTCAAATTGCAGCAATGCCATAACCCGTTTACTCAGTGCCATTTGGCGTTCAGTTGAGAACGGTCCTTTGGGCCAAATCACCGGCGGCTGGGTTTCCTGGCGGGCAAGCACTGCGTCAAGTATCGGTGGAAGCGCAGCCTCAAGCTCGCCGAAGAGCTGATCCACCTGGGCGCTCCGTCGGCCGGGGTCGTATTCATCGAGCAAAGCGTCATAGAGCGGCAAGCCCATGGCATCGGCCTTGGCTTTGCCCGCATCCCGCGCGAGGGCCACCAATTTTTCCAACTTCGGTAGGACAGCGGCCCAATCGTTATCGCCGCGCGCCTTACTCCAGGTGTGCCCACATTCCGAGCGGGCATGTTCCAGCGGCTCCACGAGCGCGCCCGGCAATGCGGTGGCATGCAAGTATCCGTGACGCATCTCACGCACATTAGCGAATTGCCATTCGTCGAGATTTTCCGCCTCCACCGCATCCAGAAGCTCACCCATCGCCGGATCGGTTTGAAGTTCATGACGCAGCTTGAGCAGCGTTGCCATTTGCATGGCGCGACCCGGCGCAGCACCATCAGGCATCATAACCTCGCGGTCCCAACTCAAAATGCCAAGGGCATCACCGAGGACATACAGGCGACGCGCGCGCGTCTCAAGTTTCTCATAAGCGGTCATTGTGAATTCGTTTCTTCTGCTGTGCGCGCAATACGCCCAATGCGCCCGGTTTGCCAATGAAAGGCAATGTAGACGCCGAGCAATGTGAGCGCCAGCCCGAACCAGGTGATCGCATAACCCAAATGACTATTGGTAAAATGGAGCGGCGTCTGCCCGCCACGAGGCAAAGCGCCCTCAACGGGGCCGCGCGCGGCGTCGACAAATACAGGCGCCATATCTTCAAGGCCCATGGCTGCCGCAATACCGGCATGATCTCGCGTGAACCACTCACGCTCGGCAATGTTGGGGGGCGGTGTGAAGGTGCCAGGGCTGGCGCTATCGCGCACCAAACCGCTGAGCTCTACCGCGCCCATCACCTGGCCTTCAGGGCGCGTACTGGGCGCTTGCAAGTCTTCGGGCACCCAGCCGCGATTGACAATGACCGTCGCTTGCCCCTCGCGGAGCAAAGGGGTGTAGACGAACCAGCCGATGCCGCTCTCAAGGTTCAGGCCAAAAACATATGCTTCGCGCGCGTGATCAAACTGGCCAGCAACGATTACTGGGGTGAAGGCCCACTCATCTTGCGGTCGCAGCGCTAACACCTCATCCAATGGCACCGGCGCGCTGTCTGCCCGCAACTCCACCGCGGCAATGAGATCAAGTTTCCACGCCAGACGCTCAAGCTGCCACCAACCGAGCGCACTTAGCATTATGAGCCCGCCCAAAGCGAAGAGGGTCATAATTGGGTGAGGGCGAAAAAAAGTCATGTGACGTTAGACGTCCAGTTGGCCCTCTTGGGCTTTGTGTTTAAATTGCGCGGCAACAAGCCACGACTTTATCAGCCGCAGCACCAATATGGATAGACCAAAGGTGAGCGGCGTCCAGAGCAGGACATGGACCCAGATGGGCGGAGCAATCGTCAGCGATAGCCAAACCGCAAGCGGCATGACAATGAAGCCGACAATAAAAATGGCAAAGGCTGCGGGCCCGTCCCCTTGATCAAGGGCAGCCAAATCGAGATCGCATGAGGTACAGCGATCAGACAAACTCAAAATACCCTGATAGAGCGCACCGCGCCCGCATTGCGGACACTTGCCCGCAAGGGCGGCGCGAAGGGGGGAAACCTCTCCCGGTTGGCCTGTCATTTATTGAGCCTAGTGGATGACCGCGCCGGTCGACCCAAATACATAAATTGAGGCAAACAGGAAGAGCCACACCACGTCAACAAAGTGCCAATACCAAGCCGCCGCTTCAAAGCCGAAATGATGATCCGGTTTGAAGTGGCCTGCATAGGCGCGCATGAGGCAGACAGCGAGAAAGATCGTCCCGATGATGACATGGAAGCCGTGAAAGCCCGTCGCCATGAAGAAGGTGGCACCATAGATATTGCCGGCAAAACTGAACGGCGCGGCAGAATATTCATAGGCCTGGACCGATGTAAATATCAGCCCCAGAATAACCGTCAGCCAAAGGCCCTGAATGACCTCCCGGCGATTGCCTTCAAGCAAGGCGTGGTGTGCCCAGGTAACAGTGGTGCCCGAGGTGAGAAGGATGATCGTATTCAAGAGCGGGTAATGCCAAGGGTCCAGCACTTCCACCCCAGCAGGGGGCCAATGGGCGTCGGTAAAGACGGAGCGCGCTATTTGGCCGGTTTGCAGTTCGGCATCAACCATACCAAGGGCGGCATCCATATTGGGCACTTCGCCCAAGAGCGCTTGCCCATTGAGCAGCGTAACGACCTCACCGCCAGATCCGGGCCACAGGGCGACGCCGAAATAGGCCCAAAACCAAGCCACAAAGAACATCACTTCTGAGGCGATAAAAAGCATCATGCCGTAGCGCATGTGAAGCTGCACCACAGGAGTGTGATGGCCTTCGACTTCCGCTTCGCGAATAACATCACGCCACCAGCCGAGCATGGTGTAGAGCACGCCAGCAAACCCAACCAGCATCATGATCCAGCCGGTGCCAAATAGATCGTTCATGCCATCAATGGCGCCAAGGGCCATGATGAATGCCGACGTCGCGCCAACCAGCGGCCACGGGCTTGGGTTGACCAAATGATAGTCATGATGTTGAGCGTGGGCACCTGACATGACGTGTCCTATTCTTCAAAAACGGCAGCGCTTGAACTGAGGAAAGGCGCTTGCCCTGCTAAAAACTTAAGGGTTCCTCTGCCCCAATTCGGTATCGATTGCAACGTGCTCTCGCGTCGCGGGATCCACCGGATCGCCGGGGAAAAAGGTGTAGCTCAATGTAATTGTGCCCAGATCATCGAACCGCTCAACGTCAGCTATAGCGGGATCGACATAGTAATACACAGGCATCCGCACCCGCTCCCCCGCCTGAAGGGTCTGCTGGGTGAAGCAAAAACATTCGATCTTGTTGAAGTAACGCCCGGCGTCCACCGGGGTCACATTAAAACTGGCAACCCCGTTGGTGGCCTGGGCGCCAAAATTCTCTGAAACATAAAAGGCCAGACTAACCTCGCCGATTCGCATGGTTTGGCTGACCTGCTCTGGGGCGAATTCCCAAGCCAAATCAGGGGAGGTATTGGCGTCAAAGCGGACCGTGATTTCGCGCTCAAGAATAGCAGCCGGGGCAGCATCGGCCACCTGCGTGGTGCCGCCGAACCCTGTCACCTGGCAGAACGCGCGATAGAGCGGCACCGCCGCGAAAGACAGCCCGGCCATAAAGACCACGGTTCCCACACAAGTCAGCAACACGCGCATGTTGCGTCGATTGATCTCATTGCTGTCAGGGGGCGTGGTCATATCCGCATCACCTTAAGAAGGCCCGTTTATGAGCGCCGGTCCCAGGCGCACAAAGCCGATGACCCATATCATCACGACAAAAAGGCCAAGCCCTAGCGCGATGGCAAGATTGCGCCCGCCGCGGCGGCGATCAAACTCTTCGCGCGGTAGCTCGCCAATGGTTTCGGGCTTGCTGTCTTCGCGCGGCTGCTCGGTCTCTGGCTGATCACTCATGCCACCCATCCCATCATATGCTCGACGAGCAACATCAAAAAGATCACAAACAAATACGGAATTGAATAAGCGAACAGCCGCCGCGCGGCATTGTCTGCGCGCTTTTCGCCCTTTGCGTCATGGGCCGCCCGCCCCTTGCGCCAAACCTCGAAGGAAAGCGCGAGGAAGCCAATATTGAGTGCAGCAACAATGGCGGCGTAGGCGATGCCCGCAAACCCAAGCATGTACGGCAGCAGCGTGATTGGTGCGAGCAGCATGGCATAGCCAAGGATTTGCAAGCGCGTTGAGGGCTTGCCGGCTGTGACGGGCATCATGGGCACGCCAACCTTTTCATAGTCGCCCACGCGATATAGCGCGAGCGCCCAAAAATGCGGCGGCGTCCAAATGAATATGATCAAAAAGAGGATGACGGGCTCGATGGAAACCGCGCCGGTGACCGCAGCCCAACCAATCATCGGCGGCAAGGCCCCTGCTGCCCCGCCAATGACGATGTTCTGCGGCGTGCGGCGCTTAAGGCCCATGGTGTAGACGAAGAGATAAAACCCGATGGTCGCGGCCAACAGGAACGCTGGCAATACTCCAACCGCGAGCCACATCAGCGTCACTGAAAGTCCTGACAGTAAGGTGCCAAATATCAAGGCATCATTGGGCGGAATAGCGCCGCGCGGGATGGGGCGCGTGCGCGTGCGGATCATCACCGCATCAATATCGGCATCGAACCACATGTTCAGGCAACCGGCAGCGCCAGCGCCCACGGCAATGCAAAAAAGCGCAATGCCGCCGAGCAGGGGGTGAATGGATCCCGGGGCGACGACCATTCCCACAACGCCGGTAAACACCACCAGAGACATCACGCGGGGCTTGAGCAACTCAACATAGTCGCGCCAGGTGGCACTATGCGAAACAGGCCGAGCCCCGGCGGTTTCACCGAGGCTCGTTGCAGGTCCTTGATTAACCGATACATCGGTCAAAGCGGTGCTCCTTATTCGCGTCTATTTAATGCGCGGCAATGTTGAGAACGTGTGGAACGGCGGCGGTGAACTGAGCGTCCATTCCAGCGTTGTTGCCCCTTCGCCCCACGGATTGTTCGGTGCTTTGCGTTTGTTCAAAATCAAAGCATCGATCAGCATGACGAAGAATATGAGTAGCCCCAGCGCGGAAATGTATGACCCAATTGATGAGACAAAGTTCCAACCTGCAAAGGCGTCGGGATAGTCCACATAGCGGCGCGGCATGCCCGCAAGGCCAAGAAAATGCTGCGGGAAGAACAAGATGTTCACACCAATAAAGGTGACCCAAAAATGGGCCTGTCCAAGCCACTCGCGGTATTCGTAGCCGGTCATCTTGGCGAACCAGTAATAAAAGCCCGCGAAAATTCCAAACACAGCCCCGAGCGACAGCACATAGTGGAAATGCGCCACCACATAATAAGTGTCGTGCAGCGCGTGATCGAGGCCCGCATTGGCAAGTACAACGCCGGTCACACCGCCCATGGTAAACAGGAAGATGAACCCGATAGCCCAAATCATCGGCGTCTTGAACGTCAACGAGCCGCCCCACATGGTGGCAATCCAGGAGAAAATCTTGATGCCCGTTGGCACGGCGATAATCATCGTCGCAACCACAAAATAGGTTTTGAGCTCAAGCGACAGACCCACCGTATACATGTGGTGGGCCCAGACAATGAACCCGATGACGCCAATAGACACCATGGCATAGGCCATCCCCAGATAACCAAAAATCGGCTTCTTGGAAAACGTCGAGATGATGTGGCTGACAATGCCGAAGGCCGGCAGGATCATAATGTAAACTTCAGGGTGCCCAAAGAACCAGAACAAATGCTGGAACAACAACGGGTCGCCGCCTGCTGAGGGGTCAAAGAACGTGGTGCCAAAGTTGCGGTCTGTCAGCAACATGGTGATGGCACCCGCCAGCACCGGCAGGGCTAACAGCAGCAAGAATGCGGTCACAAGTATCGACCAGGCAAACAACGGCATTTTGTGCAGGGTCATGCCCGGCGCACGCATGTTGAAAATGGTGGTGATGAAATTGATCGCGCCCAAAATGGAGCTCGCGCCTGCCAAGTGAAGCGAGAAGATGGCAAAATTCACCGCAGGACCGGGCTGGCCGGTAATCGATGAGAGCGGCACATATATTGTCCACCCGCCTCCCACGCCATTGAGGTTTGCTGGTCCTTCAACAAACATCGACATGACCAAAAGCAAGAGCGCGAACGGCAAGAGCCAGAAAGAAATATTGTTCATGCGTGGGAACGCCATGTCCGGCGCGCCAATCATCAGAGGTACAATCCAGTTGCCAAAGCCCCCGATGAGCGCCGGCATGACCACAAAGAACACCATGATAAGGCCGTGCCCGGTGACGAACACGTTGTACATGTGGTGTCCGGCTTGACTGTCGGCAAAGATTTGCATTCCCGGTGCCGCCAGTTCCATGCGCATGGCGATGGAAAGAAA
>JAJFIK010000066.1 GCA_021775005.1 Rhodospirillales bacterium | reverse complement strand
CTCTCCCACATCCCCGAAGACGCGATCGCCAATAGTTTTGGTTGCGGCAACCCGCTGGGCTTTACCCAAGTTCGGCCCGGCGAAACGGTGCTCGATCTGGGCGCGGGCGCGGGGCTTGATCTTATCATCGCCGCCGAGCGGGTGGGGCCTGAAGGTCATGTGATCGGCCTTGATGCATCACCCGACATGCTGGCCCGCGCGCGGCAGAACATTGAAGCTGCGGAGCTGACCAATATCGAACTTGTTGAGGGCGTGATGGAAGACATTCCCGTGCCCGATGCTTCGGTCGACTGGGTGATCTCAAATTGCGTGATCAATCTTTCGCCCAATAAGCCGAAAGTTTTTAACGAAATCGTCCGTGTGCTGAAACCAGGGGGTCACATGCTGGTGAGCGATCTGGTGGCGGAAGGGCTTCCAGAGTGGGTGCATGAGTTTGAAGACCTTTATGCCGCTTGCATTTCGGGCGCCATCACGGAAGGCGCCTATCTTGACGCCGCGCGGGCGGCCGGGCTGGTGGATGCGCAGGTGGTGGACCGGCTTGTGCTCGACCAGGGCATGCTCCGCGCTCTTGTCGGGGACGAACTGCCCATCGATCTGGATGCCCTCGCCAACCATTTCGAGATGACAAACGACGCGCTGGTGGCGTTCATCACCCAGGAAGTCGCGGGCAAGGTGCAAAGCATCAAGATGGCAGCGCGGAAAAATTAATATCCGCTGCCCTCGCCTGTATTTCCGCGCATAAAACAAGGTAAGGGCGGGCCTAAACCGTCCATTCCCGCGCCTTGCGCACTATAAAATCCCGGAAGACAGAGATCCGTTTGGAGTTCCTCAGCTCCTCGGGATAGACAAAATAGGTGTCGAATTTCGGCGCGTCGATTTCAGGCAGAATGCGCACAACGCGGCGTTTGTCATCCACCAGATAGTCCGGAATGGCACCAATGCCGATGCCGGCCTCCACCGCGCGGCGCACGCCATAAATATTGTTCACCCGTAACGCGGCCTCGCGCGGATGATGCGCTTTGCGCCCTACCATGGCGAGCCAATTCACATCGCGAATGTAATGCGGTGTGCCGTCGCCATAGACGATGATGTTGTGGTTATCCAGATCGCTAATGCTCTGCGGGGTGCCGTGTTCTTCCAGGTACTCCGGGCTGGCGTAGACATGATAGAGCACCGGAAACAATTTACGCTGCACCAAGTGGGGTTGCTGCGGGGCATGAAACCTGATGGCCACATCCGCTTCGCGCATGGCGAGATCCAGGTCGCGGTCATCCACGCGCAGTGACAGTTTGATGTCCGGGTAAAGCTCGACGAATTCTTTCAGCCGCGGTACCAACCAGTTGGACCCCAGCGCCACAGTGGTGGTGATGGTCAACTCTCCGCGCGGCTTTTCTTTGTTGTCGGTAAGCATGGCCTCGGCGGTGGAGATTTTCGCGAGCACATCCTGCGCCGCACGATAAAGCGTTTCCCCTTGCTCTGTGAGCAACAGCCCGCGCGCATGGCGATGGAAAAGCGCGACCTTGATGTCATCTTCCAGGCTTGAGATTTGTCGGCTCACCGCCGATTGGCTGAGACCCAATAGCTCCCCAGCGCGGGTGAAGCTGCCGGCGTCAGCTACCGCATGGAAGGTGCGAAGTTTATCCCAGTCCATCATGGTTTTAGAGCCCGGCCTTTTTTATTCCGCCGCGTGGGCGTGCGCGTCTTCCGCGGCAAGGAATTTTTCAGCCTCAAGTGCCGCCATGCAGCCCATGCCCGCTGCGGTTACCGCCTGACGGAAAATTTCGTCCGTCACATCGCCCGCCGCATAGACCCCCGGCACGCTGGTGGCGGTGGAATCTGGCGCGGTGTGGATGTAACCGCCGTCATTCATATCCAATTGGCCCTTGAAGATTTCCGTGGCGGGGGTGTGCCCAATGGCAATGAAAACGCCGTCGACGTTAAGCTCAGACTGCTCGCCGGTCTTGGCGTTGCGCAGCCGCACGCCGGTGACGCCGGGCGGGTTATCACCGCCGGTAATTTCTTCCAGCACCGTATCCCAAATCACTTCGATCTTGGGATGCTTGAACAAGCGTTCTTGTAATATGCGTTCGGCGCGCAGTTCATGGCGGCGATGGATCAGGGTGACCTTGCTGGCGTGGTTGGTGAGGTAAAGCGCTTCTTCCACGGCCGTGTTACCGCCGCCGATCACCGCGACTTCTTTGTCACGATAGAAAAAGCCGTCGCATGTGGCGCAGGCAGAAACGCCAAAGCCTTGAAATTTGTCTTCTGAGGGTAAGCCGAGCCATCTGGCTTGAGCGCCCGTGGCAATGACCACGATATCGGCCGTGTAGGTGGTGCCGCTGTCGCCCTTTAAGGTGAAGGGGCGGCGGGAGAAATCCACCTCAGTGATGATGTCACTGACAATATCGGTGCCTACGCTTTCGGCCTGCTTTTGCATTTGCTCCATGAGCCAGGGGCCCTGGATAACATCTTGATAGCCAGGATAATTTTCCACATCTGTGGTGATGGTCAGCTGGCCACCTGGTTGCAGCCCGGCAATGAGCACAGGTTTTAGCATGGCACGCGCGGCATAAATTGCGGCACTGTAGCCAGCCGGGCCGGAGCCGATGATGATCAGTTTTTCGTGGCGGGAGTTACTCATTTACATCTCACTTAATTCTAGGCGGTTGGGGTGGGCAGCTGAGATGCCAACCCCTGTTCGATGGGTACGTGAACATAAGAATGCCGCGCGCGCACTGCTAGGGGTCTTGTGCGCCAGCGCAAAATCGGCAGACCCGCGCGGGTTTTTGCGGTCATTCCGCGGCCTCGGGGACCTCCTCCGATGATGATGGGTCAAGCTCCAGCTTACGCCGAATCAAAGCCGCTACGCGAGACGCTTCCGCCAGGGGCTCATAGGCCCACGACTTGAGCGTTCCGCCGAAGGGCCGCGCAATGCCGCGGGCACGCAATGACTGCATGAAGCGACGGAATTTTGCATTGCCGCCTGGTAAATTGAGGACATGGATTGGCTTTCCGGTGGCGGCGGCTTCAGTAATCATATTGGTGGAATCTGTGGTCACAAAAATATGGTCGGCCAAGCCGAGCATGCCAAAGTAAGGGTTTGGATCTTTCCCATCCCAAATCCAAGTGCCGTCCCCTGTCAGCGCCTCACGCAAAACCTTTTCGTTTTCGGTTCCGGTCCGACGCGACATGGTTACAACAAATCCACATCCAGTTTCCTGTTGCAGAGCTTTCAAGGTGCGCGCCATGTTGGCGCAGGCGTCCGCATCCAACGTATAGGCGTGGCTGGTACCGCCGATGAGAACGGCCACAAGGGGGCGCGGCAGCGCCTTGAATTTTGCCGCGAAGGTGTCGGCACCCGTGTGAAGTTTCTCTGTCGTTGCATGATTGACCGCACCAAGGGTGGGAATGACGTTCGGGCCTATCAGATCGTCATGGGCGGGCGGTACGACGACATCGAAATGTTTGGCTGCCGCGCGCGGGTCTTGGGTCTGAATAATGAAAACCTCATGCCCGTCACGATTTGCTTTGCGTTTGATCGCCACAGAAAGCGCCATGGCGTGGCGGCCGCACCCCACAATGATGTCCGGGCGCTCAGCTGAAAGCTCGTCGCTTTGGGGCGTGAGGTGGGCGAGGGGGTTGATAGCCCTGGAAACCAGCAGGGCTTCCGGCAAGCGGCCAACCCAGCCAGCCAAAGAGGCCGCCTTTGCCGTCACCTGCACGTCCCCATTGACCCCCAACGCTTGGGCCAATCCCAGCGCTTGATGCGCCATACCCTGGCGGCCATCAGAAAGAGCCCAGCATTTCAGCGGTTTTTTGGTCATTTCGAGGCGGAGGTCTACCCGTTTTAATCGTCTTTCGCGAGCAAAGATTTTACCCTTGCCAGCATGAGGCGGAATAGAAAGAATGCCGCGCAAGAATATTACCTTAATTGGGCCCACAAGGACCGCAACCTTCAAGGTTTCTCAGGAATGGCGAAGCACAAGCTCGACAGTATTGATAAGAAAATTATCAAGGAACTCCAAAACGACGGCCGCATCACCAATGTGGAGCTGGCGCGCCGGGTAGAGATTTCTGCCCCGCCTTGCCTCCGCCGGGTGCGCGCCCTTGAAGAGATGGGCATTATCAATGGCTACCACGCTGACCTCGACGCCCATGCCCTGGGTTATGACGTCATGGTATTTGTGATGGTGGGTCTTGAAGGGCAATCCGAAACAGATCTGAAGGACTTTGAACGCCAGGTCGATGGCTGGCCCATGGTGCGCGAGTGCTACATGCTCAATGGCGAATATGATTTCCTGATCAAAGTTGTCGCGCCGGACCTGCCATCGTTCCAGGAATTCCTCACCGCGAATCTCACCGCAGCGCCCCATGTGGATCGGGTGAAGACCTCGCTCACGATCCGGTCTTCAAAGAACTTACCTGGTGTGCCGGTGCTTGAAGGCTAAAGGCGGTTGCGGCATACAAAAAAGGCCCCGCGGGCAATGCCAGCGAGGCCTTTGCGCATTTCGGCGTATGCCGCTTAGACGAATTTCACTTTCAAAATCTCATAGGAGCGACCGCCACCGGGGGTATTCACCTCAACGCTGTCGCCGACTTCCTTGCTGATCAGCGCCCGCGCGATGGGGGACGATATGGAAATACGTCCTTCCTTCACATCTGCTTCGTGATCGCCAACAATCTGATACTTGAATTTCTCGTCCGTATCTTCGTCCACAAGATCAACCGTGGCACCGAATTTGATTTGCTTGCCGTCCAGTGATTTGGGATCGATCACTTCTGCGCGCCCAATCATGTCTTCAAGCTCAATCAGCCGCCCTTCGATAAAACTCTGGCGCTCTTTGGCAGCATGGTATTCAGCGTTTTCAGACAAGTCACCATGCTCACGCGCTTCTGAGATCGCACGAATGACAGCGTGGCGTTCCACGGATTTCAAATTCTTTAGCTCGGCTTCAATGCTTTCATAGCCTGAGGCCGTCATAGGGAGGCGTTCCATCGGTTTTCTTTTTCTTTCATTATCAATTCAACATATCTGCAAGCTCAGACTCTGACCTGGAGAGTAGGTAGCGATTCTCGCCAGCTGCCTGCTCATTTATTGTCGGCCCGAGGTTCGGGTATCCGCAAAGGGCCACCTTTTCGAGCGGCCAAGGCCGTCGCCAGGCCCCTTCGCGAAGGCTTAAGTGTAAGATTGAAGTGACGCGACTTCAAGGGTCCCTTCTTGCACTGCAGCAATGGCCGCTACGGCGGCAAAAGCCCCGGCCACAGTGGTATAATAGGGAATGCGCTGGGTCAGGGCGGTGGTGCGGATAGAGCGGGAATCTGCCAGGGATTGTGAGCCCTCGGTGGTATTCAGAACCAGCTGGACCTCGCCGTTTTTGAGTGCGTCCACCACATGGGGGCGGCCCTCCAGCACCTTGTTAATGCGCCGCACATCGAC
>JAJFIK010000065.1 GCA_021775005.1 Rhodospirillales bacterium | reverse complement strand
TGGCAGCAATTGGCTCATAACATTTTGGTTTCTTAAGGTTTTTCCGTCTAATTTGGGTCTCCAGACTTAGGGCAATCCAATGACGTTAGATGAAGCAATTGCGCAGTTTCTTTTCACATGCGCGGTAGAGAGAAAGCTCTCTGTAAACACTATTCAAGCCTACGATAGTGATCTCACTCAATTTTCAATATTTGCGTGCACTGGCGAGATTGAGGATGCGATCTCGCTCGGTAACTTGAAGCGATACCTTGCAGAAATGTTGGAAGTCAAGAAATTGTCTGTTTCGACAGTACGCAGGCGAATTGCTTGCTTGCGAGCCTTCTCTCATTTTCTTTCCGAACAACATGGCACCGAGAGCGCATTTGAGCGTTGGTCGCCAAAACTAAAACGACCAAAACGTCTTCCAAGATCATTATCGTTCAGCGAGCTGAAGCAACTCGTCGATCCAGGCGAGTGTCCCTCACACGCTGACTCAGATACAACATTCTGCATCCTACTTCTCAGCGCTACCGGTTTGCGTGTTTCAGAGCTGTGTGGGATTCGTCTTTGCGACATAGCTACAAACGGAGAAGCCATACATATCTTGGGGAAAGGACTGAAAGATCGGATAGTTTATGTCAGCAATGAAGTGCTCGGGAGCGAACTAGCGAATCGAAAACGCCAGTTACTACTGCACCATTCAGTTGAAAGTTATCTTCTAAGAAACTCAATCGGACATCCCATGCGGCCACAAACACTACGAAGGCGCTTGCATCAATTGCGGAAGACCAGAGAACTCTCGCGAAACGTAACGCCACACATGCTTCGTCATACAGCAGCAACTCTTCTCATCGAAAATGGAACCGACATTAGGTTCGTGCAACGCCTATTGGGCCATGCCTCAATTGCTACGACCGAAATCTATACTCATGTTTCAGACTTGGCCCTGAAAAACGCTGTTTGCTCGGCGAACACCCTTGGTGGGCTTATCGAAAGGCAGAATCGAGGTTGAACTGGCGACAATTTGTCCCTCACACTGATCAAGGCTGCGGTTCAGGGGTATGAATCGATGCCAATTTTCTGTCTAACAAATTGTCAATAGCGAGCGCATCTGGGGCCTCAAATACAATTACCTTCTGGTTGGGTTTTGTGGGCCGGTATAGAAACTTGGCTGGGGAAGCATTAACTCTCCATTTGCTAGGTAGACCTTGGCTTCTGAGATTTTTCGCGGAGGCCATCATTTTTGCGGCCACCGGCAAGCTTTTTTTCCACCTGTCGTGCAAACTCTTCGCAGCAAGTTTCCAGTTCAATAGCAATGTTGCTGCGATCATGACCGACAAAGTAGATATGCGCAGGGCGATTGTGAACTGTACACATTAGGCTTTCCACTTTCGGCTTGTTGTGAGCGAGAAATGCCTGGGAGTCCTTATCCTCCATACCCCCAACTTGAGTTTCCATGTGAAACTCCCATGGGGCAGGTTCATCACCGAATGAAAGTACCTTTCTATCCTGACGAGTTACGCGCCTGAACCCAATAAAGATGGGACGGCTTGGATCGGTGAGATTAATTCCAGCAATAGTTGATGCAAATGAGATGGTATCAGAGAGTTGTTTTTCCACCCAACTTTGGGCTAGTTCGACTTTCGCATCGGGCACCGGCTCCGTGTCTGCGACAAGATTTCGAAATCTCTCGAGACGGTTAGTGATTTTGCGAAAGCCTGCTCTAACGCGCCGGTCTTTGAATTCACGGAATACTCGAACCTCAAGCGCTATGACGCTCGCATACTCTCTCCTGTATTGAGCAATGGCCTTCCATCGGTCAGCAGAGTTGTTTCCAGCTACTACGACTGCGTGCAAGTCGATGACCGCAGCTATGCATTGATCTGCGACCACTCCAATAGCTTCTACGAGCTCCTTACGGGCTGCTGCTCTATCAGCCCGATATCTGAGGTAAGCGTTTAGTACTGCGCCAACTGCAATACCAGCGATACCACTTAGTGCAGCCGTCCACGACACTTCTTCCAATGCGTCAACGATGCCACTCAGTACAGCCACCAATGATAAATCGGCCATTTGAATTCTCCGATGATTTCATATCCCCAATGCTGTCGACTGCTGCATTTCCTAAACAGCTATAATGAAATCCAAGATTCGGCGTACAGAAGCTCTTAAACCAACCTCTACCATAGCCTGCATTCCGTAGAACTTGAATTTGGTAATGCAGGTGTGTTTGGGCTGGTTAGCGGGTCGTCACCCCTCACGCTGATCAAGGGTGCGGTTCCCGAGGCTCGGGCCGGTGGCCCTGCGCCCGCCGCACTGATCCTTGATAGCGCTCACCCCATTTTTGGGATTGTTTTCACGGCCTGCAGGGGATTGCAGCCCTTGTTACATTTCAATTTCAGGCTTGGGGCGGCGGGTGGGCTTTGCCTGGGAGTCCTGCGGTTGGGGAGTCTGTTGGGGTGCTGACTGGCTGTTGGTTGCCCGCTTAAACGTTTGGCGAAGTATCTGAGGCTTTTGGCTGGCATGTTGGAATGTCTGTTGGAGACTTTCTTCCGGTTCCCCGCTGATTGCTGTCAGGTGAGCCAGTTCGCGCTTGACCTCAGCCATGATCTCCAGGTGATGCGCTCTGAGCTTTTGAAACTCTGATTGCAACCGCCTGCGTTCAATAAGTTGTAACTCGGTTAGGTCTTGGCGCTCCTGCTGATCTCTCCGTGTTGCTTTGGCCAATTCTTCGACGTTCTGGCGCAGAGTATCCCGGCGGCGGCCTGTGAGGCAGTCCCATAGCCCCAGAACACCTTTACGAAGCCTCGCTAACCGAGCCTGTGTTTCCAAGGCTTGGCGCTTGCGTTGGCTTTCTGCGAGCGTCTGCCGCGCGTTCCTGTGGCGCTCAGCCATGGCGCGGCGACGGGCTGCAAGGGGCCGTAAGTCCTGCCTGGCAGCTTGTTCGACCTCGTCAATGTAACCCCGAACGACGGCTGTCAGTTCATTGGCGATCTGAACTTTCGCCTCATCTACGCTGGGAAGGCCCTCTGGCTCGCCCAACTTGGCGCGCACCTCTTTGGCCTTCTTGCCCGTCTTCCGGGCCACGGACATGACTTCGCCTTCAAGCGAAACCGCTACGAAGTCCCGCCTGTCTCCCTTTGCCAGCAGGAAGCCGCATTCCTTAAGTGCTGCTGCGAACGACGCGCGGCTATCCGAGACCGCCCAGCAATCCTGGATGATCTCTTTGAGGTCGGCGCCATGAAGCCCCATGCGTTTGGCTTGCTGCCATTCGGCGAGCGAGAAGTTGCGGGGATCAGTTTCATGGGCATTCAGGAAGCCGCGCGGCATTTTCCAGTCATGCTCCAAGTAAAGCTCCCGCGCGATCCCTTGCAGCTTTGTCTTAAAGTAAGGCAGGTGCTTGGCCGTCATTGTCTCTGGGTCAATCCGGCTCCAAACAGCATGGCAGTGCCGCCTGCCTTCCTTCTCATGAAAGATCACGACGCGGGGCTGACCGTTTAGACCGTTGGCTTCTTCGATACGATCCAAAGCGTTTTCAAAGACATCGACACCAACATCAGCATCCAGCGGAGGGTTCATTGATAGGGAAAACAAGAACTGCTTGCAGCGGGTGCCTTTGGCGATGCCTTGGGCTTCCTTGAGAGCCCCAACAACATCCTCAGAGACAAACCCTCTGATTTCATGGAGCTCTACATGCTCATTCTCATCGGTGCGGAGAAGGTGTTGCGCCAATTGCTTGGCTCCCCCGCGCTGAGAGGCAACAAGGATCATATCTAATGCTCCTTGAGGTTCAGTGCGCGCATGAGCAACGCTTTCATGACCGTGATATCTTTGCATGCGTTTCGGATGGCCGTTTCTGTCTCTGGGCTGAAATCCAGTGTTCCATCGCGAGCGCCCTTAGCAAGTCCCCGCAGAACCGTCGCAACACCACCAAGCAACGCCAATATCTGGGCTAGCATTTGCGCGACACTTTTCTTGGGCACTCCGCGAACCCGCTTGGCGATCTCCGCATTCAAGCCGCAGGCGATTAGGTAGGCTCCCAAGGCCATGTCCCCGGCCAGACACTCCAAACGCGCACGCACTTCCGCTGTCATACGAACAGAAAATGGAGCGGGACGCTTGGATGCCATGGTTTTGTGCGATTCCTCTTGGTTGAAACGAAAAAACCCGCCCCGACTATGTCGGAACGGGTCATGATGTGCGGGAGGTTTGGGCCAATATTGACGAGTCTAGAGAGACAAAGCCGCTAGGCAGGAACCTACTTGCTATTGCCAATCGTAGCGATTTGGCGTCTTCCCCATCAGATCAATTGTAAAACACGAAGCCATGCCAGATGGACGTAGTGTGGCCCAACTATGGCTGTCAGATTGCTGTTTCCCTTCCGTAGGAATGCTAAGGCGGTCGAAACTACCATTCTCAATCCGAAACTCTTCTTTGGGGATCGTGAGCAACTCGTAGCCTCCCCCGAAGATCGAAATCTCCTCAATGTGTTCAGCAATTTTTCGGTTGCACTCAAATAGGATCCAGCACCCGTTCAACTCGCGTAGTCTGCAGGTTGGGTTGACCCGGAAAAGGAAAGGCTCCGAGAGTGCGCGGAAGAAAAGATGTGTTTGGTCAACCTCTAAGATGGCTGAGGAACTAAAAGTTCGTACCTTCTCGTGCGCGCTTTCATTTCCATGATTCTTGGGGCGCTCGATTCCTTCCACGTCGTCTACGAACTGCTTGTGGCATGGCATTCCCGGCAAGATCGAGCTAAATCCGAACCCATATTGCGAGTTTCGTGTGTGCCTCGTCTTGTGAGCGTTCAGCTCCACGGGGGTTTCTTCGATTTCATTGGTGCCCCCACCATAAGTAATCCCTAAAAGACCTTCAGAGTGAACCCGTAGAGATAGAGATGTTTGGAAGAAGAACTCGCCGCGACAAACACTCCAGATCGAAGCGTTGAGTTTCACACGTGTACTCAAATGATCTAGTGGCATTCCAGATTCAAGAAGAAATTGGATTCGCTTTGTCGTTTGGTCGATGCCGCGAAACTTTGCACCAATAGCGGCACTGATCTCATCACCCCAAGCGCTGAAGAAATCTTTTTGTTCCGCGTCGCTCAACGGAATGTCCAAATATCGCAATCTGATGGCGTATCCACGATTGGAATCGAGCGCTACCCGGAGCCGCTCTCGATCAAAGATCTCGCAGTGTCCAATGCCGTTCTTGTAGGCGTGTTTTGTAAGGTCATCGACTATTCCAGGTGTCAGCCCAACATTTGTAAAAAAGGCAAATGATGATGGCTTTGTAGCCTCCGCTCTCCGCTCCTCCAGCGCGTTCGACAGGTCTTCCTTGAATTTCTTCTTTGCTTGTTTGCGATGTTCCGCGGTATCGGTGGCATCGTTTACAAAGCCAACAGCGCCGAAACATAGTTCCGTTTTGTGCCGACCCTCCAAATCCCGAGCACCGTCCGGCCCTCCTTTGGGCAAGCGAGGTCGTATGTCAAAATACCCAGGCTGAATGGATAGCACCTCAAGGCACATTCGCTCTCGTTTGGCTTGGTTCGTATTCAGATGGTCTTTTAGGCGTCGGTCGGTTTCACTCATTTGGGCCCTGATGCAGTTTCACAATCGGTTGTGTTTAGTAGCATATGCCTGTTTTCGATGCATCCACTTTGATGTGACAATCTAAAACTGACTGGGCCCCGGCGGTTTCAGATTGGCCAAAGAGGTATGCTTGAGAACCTCTTCCCACTCAATCAGAACGTCTAGGACTTGGTTCGAGAATTCTCTAGTCAGGTCCACCATTCAACTATTTCAATGGGTTAGCAGTGCTCTCGAATTTGGTGGTAGGCCAAGTCATTGAAAGCGCAGGATTTGCGGTTCAATTCCGCTTACCACAACGCACCAAATGGCACAGCCCATAGGTTTTCTCCGAAGCTCAAAGTGTGCGTTCCGGAGTAGATGACGGTGCCTTTGAAAGAACGCTCCGATGCAAGGTTGTCGCGGAACCACGCGAGGTGTTTAAAATCACCCTTGCCTATTGTTTCCGAGGCTTTGACCTCAACGCCAAGAAGCGCACCATCGGTATTGCGCTCGATTAGAAAATCTATTTCCCGCTGTTCCCAATCCCGATAATGATAAAGTTTGTAAATATCTGAATTGTCCACATGAGCTTTGAGTTCGTTGAAGGCAAGGGTTTCTACGAGCTTGCCGGATCGATCTACATCAAACCGAATCTGATCAATCTGCCAATTCAAAATTGCGGCCATCATACCGCAATCCGTCATGAAAAGTTTATCCTTGGTACCAACGCGCTGGTAATCTGTTTTGGTCCACGGCGGCACGCGCTCCGCGATGTAAAGCGCTTCAAGCGCATTGATGTAGGCTTCTACAGTGGGTCGTTTGATCGACAGCTTTGACGTGATGTTGGCAATATCTATGTATTTCGAGGACCAGGCGGCAAGAACCTCGACCAGTTTTCGCATGGCGTCTATGCGATGAACACGCGCTATATCTTGCAGATCACGTTCCAGTAAAGCGCTGACATAGTCGCGGTACCAACTTGTGCGGGCGCGTGAGGACATCTCAATTGCTTCGGGGTAGCCACCGCGAAAACCCAACTCAAGTAGCGCATCACGATTGCCTTCCGATACAGTGTCATCAAATTCACCTTCAAAGGCATGGATCAGAAAATCGGGTGTGGAACCGTTGATCTCACCTTCCGCCAAAGGCCGGAGTCGGACTTTAGCAACCCTTCCTGCAAGGGATTCTTTGGCTGTAGGAATCGCATTGATGTTTGCTGAACCAGTGAGAAGGTATTGCCCCGGGGCCGTATCCTGATCAACCGCTATCTTGATCGCTGGAAGAAGATCTGGCGCACGCTGGATCTCATCGATTATGAGCGTGGTCCCTTTGTGCCGAACGAAGCTTTGCGGATCAGCCAATGCGGCTTGCAGAAAATTTTGATCATCCAAAGTACGATATTCCACATCTGCGGTTTGAAGCTGGCGCGCAAGTGTTGTCTTGCCGCATTGCCGGGCACCGGAGAGAAGAACAACGCGGCGCTCCGCCAACGCCTCCTCCAATCGAGTTTTTTGCCAACGGTTGATGTGCTTTTTCATGTGTCTCCTTATTCGTGTGTGGTTGAATGCGGGGTTTAGCGATTTCCGTGTAATTATAACTCAACTGCCCGTGTAATTGCAATTAGTAGTACCGTGTTATTACTGTTTTATATGCCGTGAAATTAACTATTTTGTATGAGAGGTGTAACCTCTGGTCAAATGTTCAGGTCGGGCGGGTTATTTGGACCGAGCGAAGTATGCTGAAGAACGCCGTTCCATTCCTCTAAAGTGTCGAGTAATTGGTTCGAGGTTTCTCCTGTCAGGTCTACCAATCGTTGGACTCTCGGCAAAACCCGGCCCGCGCCCACAAATCCTGACAATTCGCCTCCACGTCACTATGCTATGGCAGCGGCGGCTGCTAACACTGCCGCGGGCAGATTCATGAGTAATTTGGGATAGATTATGAGAGTATTGTTGAGTGTTGTGACGCTTTTGGCGGTCGCGATTATTTCCTTCGGCTTGGGCACGCAATGGCCGTTTTCCGGCTCTGGCCCAGTGAACGGGGAAACCACTGGAGCCCCGGAGCAAGAATCCACTGACCTGGCAAGCAAGAGTGCCAACGACCCCCTGAGCGTTGAGGACACGGGCCGCATTGTCGACGAGCTGGCCCAAGTGCCAGGCATTGACGGGCCTGCGGGCAAGCCAGCATCCGACGCCAATTATCGCGGCGATGACAGCTGCCAATGGGCCAACGATGGTGAGTGCGACGACCCCGGCCTTGGCACCGGGGCGTGCAGCCAAGGCACGGACTATTCCGATTGCTGGCGCATTGCCACTGGGGTTGAAGACGACAGCTGCCAACACGCCAACGATGGGGAATGTGACGAACCGCGCCTTGGCACCGGTGCCTGCACTCAAGCAACAGACACGACGGACTGCGGCGATGTCGCCTATTTGAGATTTCAAAATGACAGCTGCACCACGGCTTTTGATGGTGTCTGCAACGAGCCGGGGCAAGGCGACGGCAGCTGCGAGGCGGGCACCGACCGCGCTGACTGTCTTGGTCGTGAGCGGCCTATGCAAATCAGCGATCACTTTTTTGGCCGCGATGACCGGCTCTTCATGGATACCAGCGTGTTGCCTTGGTCGGTGGTGGGCACACTGACAGATGCAAATGGTGGCCAGTGCACAGCCACACTGGTGGGCGAAAACATTCTTGTCACCGCTGCCCATTGTATTGAGTACGACACCGGCGTGGACGCCACCGGCACGTTTGAAACCGCGTTTGATCGGCGCGGGGGCTCCTTGAGCGCTGAAGTGATTGATTTCTGGGTCTCGCCTGATCGCGCGGCGGACAACGCCAACAATGACGAAGCCGCCGGCACTGATTGGGCGCTCTTGCGGCTTGATCAACCTATCGGGCGGGAGCTTGGTTTTGTCGGCGTTCGCGGGCTGGTTGACCAGCAAGGGGAGCGCGGCGCTGTGGGGCATGCGCTCTATCAAGCAGGATATAGCCACGATACCGGCGATCATCTGTCCGGCAATATCGCGTGCGAGGTTGTCGACATTGAAGATCAAAATCGCATTGTCCACAATTGCGATACGACCACGGGCGATTCCGGCTCCCCCATCATGTCGCGCGAAGGCGATCTGTACTTTGTCATTGCCACAGATTCGACGTTTCGCTTCGCCCCCAATGTGCCCGCATCTAATATCGCCACCAGGTCGGAGGATTGGCTTGGACTGATTGCTGACTTCACAGCGGGAACGCTGACCAATGGCGGCGTGCGGCCTGCGGGTGGTGGCGACGATAAGCCTGTAAAAGCGCAGCAAGGGAGCGACTAATGCGCACTTTTTTCATCTTTATCAAGTGCGAGCTGGGACACACTTACGGTGTGGCGGAAAAACTAGTTGAAGATTTTGATGTCGTGCCGTTCGTTTTTTCCATCTCTGGGAAATATGATTTGATCGCGCAATACCATTTGCCCGGCGACCATGACATCGGACGATTTATCAACGAGACAGTGCACAAAATCCCTGGTATCCGCGACACAGAAACCATCATTTGTTTCAACCCGTTCACCGCCGACAAGGGATTGGGCGAAGACGAGCAATCCCCGCCTGATTAATCTGCCAAAGCGATCTGCATCAGTTCGCTGTTTGCGTCTTGTAAATCATTGATGACATCAAAATGATGTCGGCCTTTTGCGTGAACGCAGCGGGTCTGCACTTGGCCAGCCCAGGTTTTGCTGAGAACGTCCGATTGCTCAATAAGTGCAGGCCGTTCATCTGCGCCAACCCACACCACCATCTCAAACCCCGCGCGCGGGTGATGCAAGCTTGGGCTTTCGTGCTGCGCTTCGGCCGCATCAAGTTTGAGGGTATCGTTCATGGCCGTCTTGAGAAGCGGCCGTAGATCATAAATGCCGCTGATGCCCACAACACGGCGCACCCGTTGGGCCAGCGCCTCAGGCAATAACGCGGACCCGCACATCATGCGCGCCACAAGATGCGCGCCCGCCGAGTGACCGCACAAAACAAGAGGGCCTTCAACCTGGCCCGCCGCCAGCGTGATCGCTTGCGCAATTTCCTTGCCCATGTCGCCAATGGAAACCTCTGGCGCGAGATTATAACTCGGCACGGCCGCCGCCCATCCCGCAGCCACCGCCCCAGCGGCAAAGTGCGACCAGGTGGATTTATCAAACGACATCCAATACCCGCCATGGACAAACACAAAGAGGCCTTTCGCAGGGCCCGAGGGCATGAACAAATCAAGGCGTTGGCGATCGGTCGCGCCATCGGTCGTGCAATAGGCCAGATCCTGCTCGCCGGGGGTACGTGCCCGAAACGCAGCCGCTTCAACCGGCCACCGGGCGGCAATGGCGTCGGCGTTGGGGATATACTTCCCATTGGCGTAGGCGTCGTCCCAATCCATCCTTCTTCATGCGCTGAAAAGGCCTTTAATTGCAAGCGCCTAGCGGGTATCACAGGGCCTAGGATGCGACCGCAATGGGGAATAGGACAGTGAGCGATAAATGGGCCGCGCTTGATCAAAATGATCCGCTTGGATCTATGCGCGACAAGTTTCATATCCCCGACGGCGTGATTTATCTCGATGGCAATTCCCTTGGCTGCCTGCCGCGCGCGGCGGTGACGCGCATGAAGGATGTCGTCGCAGTCGAATGGGGCAACAGTCTGATCCGGGGCTGGAACGATCACAATTGGATCGACATGCCCGTTTCTGTGGGTAACAAGATCGGCCGCTTAATCGGTGCGGCCCTTGGAACGGTGGTTGCCGCGGACTCCACCTCTGTAAACCTCACCAAAGCGCTCTCAGCCGCATTGCAGATGCGCCCGGACCGCAAAGTAATCCTGTCAGATCGCGGCAACTTTCCTGCAGACTTATACATTGCCCAGGGCATCGCTCGCGTATTCGGGCCTGAGTATAAACTCAAGCTTGTGGAGCCAGAGGACGTTGAAAGCGCGCTTGATGAAACCGTGGCCGTGATGATGATCACGCAAGTGGACTATCGCACCGGCCGCATGCATGACATGGCGCAGCTGACCAAGCGCGCCCACAATGTTGGCGCTGTTGCACTGTGGGATCTGGCGCATTCCGCCGGCGCTGTGCCGGTGGATGTGAGTGCCACACAAATCGATCTCGCCGTCGGGTGCGGCTACAAGTATCTTAATGGCGGACCCGGTGCGCCCGCATTCGTTTATGTGCGCCCTGACCTTCAAGCAAACATTGAACCATTTTTAAGCGGTTGGATGGGCCACGCTGCGCCGTTTGATTTCGATCTCGATTATCGCCCCAGCGAAGGCATTGGCCGCATGACCGTGGGCACGCCTCCGATTCTTGGTCTCTCGGCCCTCGATGCCGCCCTTGATGTGTGGGACGACGTGGACATGGGCGAGGTGCGCGCAAAGTCCATTGGCCTTTGCGATCTCTTCATCGCCGAAGTTGAAGCGCGCTGCGGCAAGTTTGGACTTCACCTTGCCAGCCCCCGTGACAGCGCACGTCGTGGCAGCCAAATTTCATTTCATTGTCCCAATGGCTACGCGGTGATGCAGGCCTTGATCAGTGAAGGCGTCATTGGCGATTTCCGCCAGCCAGATGTCATTCGCTTTGGATTCACCCCACTTTACATTGGTTATGGTGATGTGGGCCGCGCAGCGATGATCCTTGAGCGCGTGTTGGTGCAGGAGCTGTGGCGCAACCCGTCATTTCAAACCCGCGCAAAAGTCACCTAAGTCATTCAAATTGATAGATTTTCCTGGACCCTTCCGATGACACAGATGATCTCCTACACTGCAAATTCCATTTGAGGAGGAAAGACTCATGCGCGCCATTGTTGGGATTTTGTTTGTGCTGGTACTCGCGTTTGTAGGTGTCGTTGCATTTGTTTTCTTGAATGCAGGATCAATTGTCGAACGAGTCATTGAGAAGGTTGGGACCGAAGCCACCGGAACCACCGTCGCGGTGCAGTCAGTGGATTTGGAGATTGTCCAAGGCCGCGCGGCCATCAATGGTTTTACCGTCGACAACCCCCAAGGCTTTTCCAATGGCGATGTTTTCTCACTCGATCAAATCAGCGTTGTCATTGACCCTGATAATTCGTCTGGAGACCTCATTACGCTTACCGAGGTGATTATTGATAACCCGCAAGTGCTCTATGAGTTCGGCGAAGGGGGCACGAATATCGATGCCATCCGCGACAACATTCAGGCCTACCAACGTGGGCTTGGCGGTGGTGCCTCTGGCGGCAGCGACGGCGATGGTGCCAAGATCATCATTGATCGATTGCGCTTTACTGGCGGCTCAGTCACTGCCACAGCGGGCAACGAGCAAGTGAATGTGGATTTGCCGCCCCTGACCCTCACAAACCTTGGGCGCGCGTCCGGTGGGGAAACGGCCGGGGAAATAGCGGCGCAAGTGGGCGAACGCTTTACCCGGCACGTCACAGAAACCGTGGCACGCAGCGAAGTTGAACGGCAGCTGGGGTTAGATAGCAGCGTTGTTGATCGGGTGCGTGATCTTTTTGGAAACTAGGCGGCCCTATTCGCCGACATAGGAAATACGCCACACGGCGCGCCCGGCATCGTCTGCGACCAAAAGGCTGCCATCTGCAGCAATGGCCAGGCCTACGGGGCGGCCATAAACCTCAGCGCGGCTATCGCCTGCGCGCCAAAATCCGGTGGCAAAGTTTTCATAGCCGCCCAAGGGACGCCCATTTTCAAAGGGCACACGAACAATTTTATAGCCGGTGGGCTCTCCCCGATTCCATGATCCATGGAAGGCCACAAAAGCGTCGCCGCTGTAGTCCGCAGGAAACTGTTCGCCATCATAGAACACAAGCCCAAGGGGCGCTGAGTGGGCTTGGAACAAAACATCCGGGACCGTGGTGATCTCAACCAAATCCGGCCGGCGATCACCATAGTCCGGATCGGCATGGGGACCAAGATAGGCATAAGGCCAACCGAAAAACTCGCCTTGCTGTATGCGGGTGAGGTAATCCGGCACAAGATCGTCGCCATAGCCATCGCGCTCATTGACGACCACGTAGAGCTCGTCTGTGTCTGGGTGAAATGCAATGCCAACGGGATTGCGCAAACCGCCGGCAAAAGTAATTTGATCTTGCCCATCGGCATCGAAGCGCTGCACCGTCGCGCGTGGCTCGGCCTCGATTTCAAGATTTCTCCTGCTGCCGATGGCAACAAAGAAGCTCTCTACGTTTGGCGCAAAAATGATATTGCGCGTCCAGTGACCGGTCGACGGGCCAAGCGCGCCGCGCGCCGTATGGGGCACCCGCCCGCGCACCTGCGTCGCGCCATCGTCATAAGGCACACGCCAAACGGCCTGCGCGTCAGCCACATATAAAGTCCCGTTTTGGATGCTAAGCCCATGGGGCCGTTGATAGCCGCGCGCCAGCGTGGTGATGAGCTCTGCCACGCCATCGCCATCGGCATCGCGCAGCAGCGTGAGCTTGCCTTCTGAACTTTCCGCCAGGATGACATCCCCATTGGATGCCACGGTCATCCAGCGCGGGTGGGAAAGCCCCTCAGCGAACAAATTGACCTCAAACCCCGCCGGCACAAGCGGCGCATCAATGGCCCGTCGCGGCACGACATCAGGGGGATTGAAGGAACCGGAGCCAGTGCCAGGAAGAGGCAAGTCGTCAAAGCGAACGAAAAATTGCTCGCCCGGCAATTCCACTGATTGCGCCAGCGCCGCCGTAGGCATCAAGCTGATGGTTGCCACAAGCAACGCCGCTTTACGCAAGAAATTCATCTACTCACACCCAATCAAATGCGCTGCGCGCCGCACTACATGGCGCTGATCCCGCCGTCGATTTTTATCTCTGATCCTGTGACGAACTTCGACTCATCACTTGCCAAATAGAGCACTGCGAATGCGACATCATTGGGGTCGCCCAAACACCCCAGGGGCACCTGCTTGGCAAGTTTTTCCACCGCAACCTCGGTGCCCATGGCCTCTTTCAAGCCATCGAGAATGGGCGTGTCAATAAATGTAGGGTGGACGGTGTTGCAACGAATGCCATAGCCGCGTTTGGCGCAATGTAGCGCCACAGACTTCGAGAACAGCCAAACTCCCGCCTTGGCGGAATTATAGGCCGCCACGTTGTGGCCCGCGATCAATCCGGCAATGGAGGATATATTGATAATGGACCCTGGCGCGTGGGCGCGCATAAGCGGCAATGCAAACTTGCAGCCCATGAAGACCCCATCAAGGTCAACAGCGTGAACGTTGCGCCATTCTTCCAGGCTGACATCTTCCACATTGGCAAAAGGGCCGATGCCCGCGTTGTTGACCAGTACGTTGAGCCCGCCCATGGCGTCGTGGGCATCACTCAACACCGCGCGCCATTGGCTTGCCGATGTCACATCATGGCCGAAGGCAACTGCAGCGCCAGGATGATCTTCGTTTATGGCAGCGGCGACCGCTGAGGCGCCATCGCTATTGATATCGGTGATGGCAACTTTCGCCCCCTCGGCGGCAAGTCGTTTGGCAATTGCTTCCCCCAGGCCTTGGGCTGCCCCGGTGATGAGAGCGTATTTACCCGCGACCCGACCGCTCATTCTGCACCCTCAATCGAAGCGGTATCTTTTGGCGCGTCATAATCCACGACAGGGTGCGCGGCGAACGTTGGCGCAAGCCCCGCACGCCCAAAGAGATCTAAGGCAAGGGCTTCGAACCTTGTGAGGTCAACCCGGCTATCCCGTATGACAAGATGGTACGCGCCGTCCTCTGGCCCGCTGCGCCACTCAATGCCCCAAAGATCACCGCGACTGCGGCCCGCGCCGCCAGTGCCAAGACCCGATGAGACGCCGTCTGTTTCCGGCAGGGGTCCCGCAAGATCAAAAAACGAAAGGGCGTTCAGCTCATCTTGAAGCGCGGTCGCCTCCCTTGCTGAGAGTTGGCGCTCCCGCGCGGTCACCCGGCCAACCATGTTTCCCGCTGTATCAAATGCGGCGTGCTTGACCACAAGGGCAATGCCGTCATCTGTCGGGCGCACTCTGGCGACAATCGGGTCACCGTGCTGGGAAACAAAAATAAATCGGACAGCCCATTCCGCCTCACCGTCAATAGTATAATAGAGCGTTGGTTCCTCAAAGGCTTGAAGCAGCAAGCCCATGCGCGCGATATTGCGCCGCGCGTACCAGACTTTCACCTCACCCTCTGGGGTAACCGGAAAATAGCTCTCTGGTTCGGGCAATGGTGCATAATTTAGATAGGGCGACTGAGGCTGGAGCCCGAAAAAAAGAGCAATGGCCAATAGTATCGACCCGCCCGCAAACATAATCCGTCCCAACATGCACGGCCCCCTTTCCATCTCCGCCCAGAGATCAGCGTAGCGCGGATAGGCGATGATGAAAACGGGGTCCGGCCCACGGCCAGTAGTAAGGACTAAGGCGCTGTCTTAGTAGAGGTCTGCGGAATAATCTGCGGCCCTGGCAGGCATCAGCTCCGCCCCCGCCTCACCGACCACCACCACATGGCCATCGCTGCCCTGCGCCACCGTGGAGTGGCCCCGGCGTTCAGGGCGTATGACGGAGGTAAAAGACATGCCGGCATCAGTGGAATAGATCACCGCACCGCCAAGCCCGGCGAGCACAATGGTGCCGTCATCCAGGAGCGCGCCGCCGCCGAGGGATTGTACCGTGTCGCTATCCACTTCATACCAGGTGTCGCCGAGGTCTTCCGTGCGATAGAGATTACCGCGCATCCCGAATACCAACACCCTGTCGCCGGTGGTGATCCCGCCCCAATATGACCCTTCATAAGGGGTCACCAGCTCTTCAAAATTTTCGCCGCCATCCAGTGAGCGATAAACGGTGCCAAATTCAGCGGCCACAAAGATGGTATCTTGTGGGCCCATGAAAATACTATTGAGGTGGTATTCTTCCGGGAAGTAATACGGGTCAGAGGTGTCCACCGGCACGTTAAGGTCACGCTGGACCCAGGATGCGCCGCCATCAAAGGTTTCAAGCACAAGACTAAAAGCACCCAATGCCAGGCCGTGGTCCGCATCAAAAAAGTGCACCGTCAAAAGCGTATTGTCGGGGGGGGCGTCGCCAGTTACCGGGTCGATATCTTCCTCGCCCATCACATCAATGTATTGTCGCGCCCAAGTAACGCCGCCATCAGACGTGTTGATGATGACCGCGTCGTGACCCACGGCCCAGCCATTTTGACTATCCGAAAACGATACTGCCGTAAGTGTTTTGCGTGTGGGGACAAATGCAGCTTGTGCCCAAGTTTCCCCGCCATCATCAGAAAGCACGACGTGGCCATATTCGCCCACCGCCACCAAGCGGTCTCCAGCCTGGGTTATCCCGAGCAGCAGCGCTTCATGTGCCATGTGAGATGCGACGGCTGGGTCTTCAGGGAGGTCAACATCATTGGCCGCAACGACCGGACCGGCGGTTGCCGTCATGCCTAATGCCAGTGCAAATCCATACGCCCGAATTGATCCAATCATGACCCGTTATCCCTTGAATGCGGCGCGGCAGCGCGCCATTCCCCTCGACCCTAAATGTCGCCTCATCAAAGAGGCGAGACAACCCCAAAGGGGTTTTATCATGAAAAAACCGGGTCCCGCGCATATGGCAAGACCCGGCTCAGTATTCTCGCAAGATCCGCGAAACTTAACGCGTACCCATGATCCGAATTGCTGACGGCGTATAACGAGCCGGGGTCAACGCTTCAGCGAAATAGTCAACCGGTGGTTCTTCGTTACGAAGAGCCAGGGCCAGGTAACGACCGTTTTGAAGGTCGTAGACAATTTCACCGCCCGAACCGCAAAGCGGCACGTTGTAGTATTGCAGCGTGTGCAATTCCTGCACCCGCCACAGCTCACCACGGCTGTCATAAAGCTCAGCCAGAGCAAGCCCGTGGCTGTCTTCGTTAAAGTACTTCACCCGACGGCTGTAGACGTGCCGTGTATTGGGGCGCAGCGTCGCTTCAACCTGCCAAACCCGGTGACGCTCATAGCGAATGTGATCCGGGTTCAAGTGGCCAGCACCAATCAAGTCATCATATGGCACCAATTGCGCATCATAGGTGTTGAACGCAATAAAGGCTTCGCGCTTACCAACCATCCGCCAATCAAACCGATCCGGTGAACCATTGTAGCCGTCGAAGGCGTCTGCCGTCGAAAGGCCATCAGAGTTGGTGCCGGGGTTGTCATAGGAAATGTTCGGCGCACGACGTACACGACGTGTACCTGGGCTGTACTGCCAGGCCTGTCGCGGCATGGCCTGTTGGTCGATGGTTTCGTGCACCAAGATCACGCTGCCGGCAGCACGTGCCGGAGCAATGGTGCTCGAAATGTAGTAGAGTGAAATGTTGTTGAGATCCTCAGCGCGAGTCGCTGCAGGGTCTGACCACATCAGCAAGGCATCGTCCTGCACAATGGTCATGACGTAGTTGCCACTGGGCGTTACAGGCGCGGCGGCAAACTGCCGAGTCAGTGCGTAGGAGCGATAGCGCAAGGTGTGATCCCAGACCTGCTCAAGACCAGCAGATGGAATTGGGAAAGGTGCGCCCATGATGGCTTCGGAAACACCGCCGCCACCTGCCGTGAGGGTACCAACCCGGGCATTGCGCGCATTGGCTTCGTATACGAAGTCTGGATATGCGCAGGAGCGATGGGTCGGATAGACGTTCATTTCAAACGTGCCATAGCGATCCATCATGGCGCGATAACCGTTTAGAACGGCGTCACCATACTGGTCCGCATTGCCAGCGTTGATCGTGAACATTGATTGTTCACCGGCATATGGATTTTCCAAAGGCCGGCTAGGGTCATAGGTGACATTGCTAGGAACTGTATCTATGCCGCCTGTCCAAGCGGGAATGCTTCCGTCTGCGTTGCCGGCACGTTCACTACCCATCGGTGTGAGGTCTTGTCCCATGCGGGCCGCGACATCTTCCGGTACGCTCGCAAGAGCACCGGTCGAGGCGAAGCCTAACGCCAGAACAGTGGCTGTAAGGGTCTTCAAGTGCATCGTAACTTTCCTCCGCACGTGAGGGGCGTTGCCGCTCCCTCTCTTCTTCCGTCTGTCTCTGCGTAGGCCGCGATGGGTCCTGGGGCCCGCGCTGCAAAGAACTGATTGGTAGAAGCGAACCCGCAATGGGTTCGCTTCCTGTGATCCCCGCCTGTTAGAACGAGTATGAGAGATTAACGCTCGCAAAGTCGCGATCACTTGCCTTGTTGCGGATGCCCGCACCAAAGAAAGTGTTATATCCCACGCTCGCCCGCCAGGTATTCTGATAGGACGCTCCGAGTTGGAAGGTCGCAGACATCCGATCTTCCATATAGTTACCCAAAGGCGACGGTGTGTACCCTTCAACATTGTGTGAGAATGCCACCAAGGGGCTAACCGTAAAGGCTCCCATCACGTTGTTGTAATCAAGACGACCGAGCAGGACATAGCCATAGGAGAAGTCTGTGACCCGGCAACCGCGCCGACCATCGAGGGCCAAAAGCCCCCCCAGTGGCAGATCGGAGCCCTGACAGCCGTTTGATGCCAGTTGCAGCACCGAGAAATCGCCCTCATCAGGCACATCCGGGACGTAAACAAAGCCAACTTCAGTCACGAAAATCCCCAAGTCAGCACCAAGCCAGCCAATGAGCGGATTGGACGCTGTATAGGTCGCCGTCGTGCCAACTTGGCCGGTGAACACTTCTTCGCGAACATATCCATCTTGTGCGCGCGGCAGGCCAGTGAATTGTTGCGCCGGGTTACAGTTACCCGTTGCACCTGCCGACACGGCATTGCCGAGGCTTTCAAAAATGAAACCCAAGTCACCAGTTCCCGCTGGGAAAGCGCATTGCTGCAACGCCGAGGTAATGGTCAGCATATCGGTATCAAGCTGCAGCGGCTGATTGTCCCGGTAGGTGACTTCACCCTGAACACCCCAAGTGCCGATGGTGGTGTTAAAGCTGATGCCAAACATGCGGATGTCTTCCGGATATTCAAGGAAGATTTGATGTTGTGCGGTGAAGCCAAGGAATTCTGCCCCTGTTGCCAGTTGCGGCGCAAGAGAGCTGAGGCCCCCTTCCGCACCTGGATCAAACGAGAAGTCGACGATGCCCGACTGCACGGCAGCCAAAGCACAGTTGATCTGCATGATTTTCAACATGGAGTCCGGTGCGGCAACAAATGCGCCAGGAGCAAGGGCAACTTGCCCGCCCGCGGTGGCAAATGATGTCGTACCCGTCGCAAACAGGATAGCTTCCGCGATGGGGGCCAGAGCCGCCATTAGACCGTTGGGGTCATTAGCGCCAGTGATGGAATAGGCCCCAAGCAAATTCTCATATGTGGTGCCGCCAGCAGGCGTCAACGCATAGAGCGGGAAGTTACCACCGCCAATAAAGCCCACACCCGCAAACGTGTTCGGGTGCGCACCGACAGATTCGAGAAAATCAGCATCAATACTCGCTAGGCCAAGAGCCGCGTCAGTCAAACACCCGACAGGCAACACCTGACGCGTAAGGGCACCGGCGCTTGCACCAATGGTGCTGATATGCACACGAGGCGCATTGCCAGACGGCTGGATGGATGCCAGCGGCAGGCGGCTATGGTAGTTAACGTAATAGGCGCCAAATTCCGTCGCGTTGAGCCAATCGGCATAATAGCGAACGGCAAAGCCGTATTCGCCGCCGTCATCTGCGTCACGATCTGCTGTGCGCAGCATAATGTTGCGGTCATCATTGGCGATGCGAACAGCCTCGTTCATGCCGATGGGAATGTCATAACGGAAATCTACCGCCGGGTTGGCGCAATCCGGGATGAGGGCTGGGTCCGGTGCCCCAATAGCGCCCAGGCCCAAGCCGATGGCGTTCAGCACGCCCACTGTCGAAGGCGCCCCAAAATCACAATTCCGGCGGAACGTGCCGGCGCTCTGCGAACCACCAATAAAACTGGTCCCACCACTGCCGCCCGAACTGAAGGGACGAATAACGTCGGAGCCGGAGAATGGCGACCCCCCAGGGTCAACCTTAAATGCTTCCCATTCCCACTGATAAAATGCCTCGACAGACAAGTTGTACGGCAGGGTCGCCTGAAGATAGGTGGCGTGAACCGGAACAAAGGCTTCACGAAGTTCCGAGCTAGGACTACGGAACGCATTGGCATCAATCGGGCTGATAATGTTGATGCCGTTTTGAATGAACGTGCTCTCACCCCAGCTGATCACCTGGTAGCCTTGGCGCAGGTTAATGGGAATGCCGGTGTTGGGAATATCGAAATCCACTGAGAGGTAAGCATCAAGGACGTTGAAGCCGCGACCAATGTCGTTGCGCACGTCCTCGCTAAGCGGTGAGCGTTCCGCTGAGCTCTCATCATCAAGCACGGCATCATAGAAATAGTTGAAGCGGGTGAAAAACGTGAAGTTCTGCCAATTAACTTCAACGTCATGAATGACCCGCGCAGCGCCTGCGATGAGGTCGCCCTGATCCCAATTGAGCCGACCATCATCGGTATTGATGGAGCCGTCAAAATTGTCTTTGAAATCTGTGTCCGGAACTGTTGTCGTGGCAAATCCGGTAAAAGGGTCGAAGACCCCCCCAAATGCCATTGGCGCACAAGTCATACCGCTGGTGGCAGCGAATGTAAGTGTGTCACACAAAAGACCTGTTAGCAGCGGCCGTGTGTCTTGCGGGCCGCCATTGCCTGACGGCAGGTATCTGGATTCCCGCTCAGCGGTGCGCAACGATGCACCAACACTGATCGTGGTATCGAGAAAAATTTCAAATTCGCCGACTTGATATTGCGCCGCTTGCGCAACAGTCGCGCCTAGTAGTCCGGCGGCTACGCCAGCGCCTGTTGCAAACGCCAACACACGCGACATAAGGCTTGTCCGACTCGCCATGGCAGGTATTCCTCCTCAGCCCATACTTTTTATTGGCCCCGAAAATCCCCGCGATGTCCCCAACGCACGGGCCAATAGTAATTCGCTGCTCGGAGGATGCGACTGCGCTGCAATGCGCACAATTCCCCCGAAAAGACAGCATCCCTCAACAAGTTAGAGCACACGCTTCCTATAAAAGTGTCAACGTATTCATAACTGACTGGCAATCATGTTGCGTATGCTATGGCAAAAACGTCACGCTCTTGCGGTATTGTTGCACTGCAGCAACATTATGCTGCGCTTGCTCAGCATTCGGTGATTGAGGAAGCGGGACCCCCTCGCCCCTATCGTGTGCGATTTCGGCGAATCACCTGCCGCCGCTGAGCTGCAACAAAGCCTCAAAAACAAAGTCAAAGCGCTGTGGATCTGTGAGCATTGTCGCGGCCACCGTCCATAGCAGGGCGATGCTGGGCAGGGGCCAGCTGCGGGGCCAAATGGCCATGCCAATGATACCGATGGAGATCGCGGGAATGGAGATAATCAGGCTCTGACTGTAGAAGCGTTCAGGAAAGGCCATTTCGGCCCATGGGGCGAGAGCCGCACTGGCCAGCGCGCGCTCCACTGCGATGTAGCTAAGTGCGGCACCGAGCGCCGCAACCAGGGCCCGGCCAGCATAGAGAAGGACTTTCATACCCGGACCACCGCCACTGTTCTTTGCCCCATAATACCCCTAAGGCCGTCATGCGCGCCCATTTGGCCTGATCAGCCACCCATGCACGCCACAAAGTCATCTGCCAAGTGCTGCAACAGGTGTTCGTAAACGCCCGCAGTGGCAGGCCATTGCGCGCCGATGGGATCGAGCGTCGCAGCGCGGGCGGCGGTTCCTTCCACTACGGTTTCAACCAACTGCATGCCGAACTGGGGTTCAGAAAAGACGCAAGAAATATTGCGGTCCATAATCTCATAGCGCAATTCCATCACCGTGCGCGGCCCCGGCGGGCGCTCAGGATCAAGGGCGATGGAGCCTGCGGCCGTGAGCCCATAGCGCGCTTCAAAATATTGAAACCCATCGTGAAAGACGATGAAAGGCTGCCCGGCAAAGGGTGCCAGCTGCTCACGGATGCCGGCATCAATGGCGCTGAGCCGGGCGCTCAAGGCATCTGCGTTCGCGGCATAGAGGGCGGCATGTTCAGGATCCGCCGCACTTAACGCCTCAGCCATAATGCGCGCCATAAGAATGCCGTTGCGCGGGTCGAGCCAAAGATGAGGGTCGAGCGCACCCTCGTGCGCATGCGCCGCAGCGGGCTCGACGTCTGCTTCCGAAGGCCAAACCCCGCCGGTGCGATAGGCAAGACGCACAAGAGCAGGATGAGTTGCCATCTCGATCACGTGAACGCGCGCGGGCAAAGCGGCCATGCTTTCCGCAAGAGGCATCTCAACATTTTCCCCCATCCATATAACCACATCTGCATCGGCCAGGCGTTGCATTTGAGAGGGTCGAAATTGAAATGTGTGGGGAGAGATCGCGCCTTCGATCAAAAGCTCAGGACTGCCGACGCCCTCCATGACACTGGCCGCGATGCCGTAAAGCGGCTTGATGGTGACCACAACATTCGGGGCAGCCTGGGCCGGTAGAACACCGATTAGCCATGCGTGAAGTATCGCAGCGAGGATATAGCGCATCTGACCTGTTCAATCTCTTGGGCGTCATGGGCCCCACCCCTGCCGACACCTATGGTATAGGACGCCATCTGCAATAGCGAACCGGTTATATGACCCCCACCGTGCCTTTTTCAGCCCTTATTGAAGCTCGCAATGTCGGGCTCGAAACCCAAGGTCGCCAACTCCTTGAAGCGGTGGATCTGCGTATTGAGGCCGGCGAGATCGTCACACTGATCGGTCTCAATGGTGCGGGCAAATCGACCCTGGTGCGCATTCTGCTTGGACTTATGGCACCCACGACGGGCACCACACAAAGACGCCCGGGGCTGACCATCGGTTACACCCCGCAACATGTAGAGCGCGATGTCACGCTGCCCCTCAACGTGGCGGCCTTTTTACGCCTCGCCGGGCGCTTTGAACCTGATGAGATCGCCCGGGTGCTGGACCGCGTCGAAGCGAAAACCACCACTGCCACACCGCTTGCGGCCCTTTCCGGCGGCGAAATGCAGCGGGTGCTGCTGGCGCGGGCGCTTTTGCGCAAGCCGCAATTGCTGGTTCTTGATGAACCTCTTGCGGGCGTTGACCTGACCGGCGAAGCAGAGCTTTACAATCTCATTTCAGACATTCGCGATGAAACCGGCGCCGGGGTCTTGCTGGTCTCCCACGACATCCACTTTGTCATGGCGCGGGCGGACAAAGTTGTTTTCCTTAATCGCCGGGTGCTGTGCTCGGGGCCGCCGCAACAAGTGGCAAACCACCCCCTCTTTCGCGGCACCTTTGGCGCGGGCATTGCCGAATCTCTCGCCGTCTATTCGCACCACGATCACGTCCATGACCATAACGAAGACCATCATGAGAGTGATGAGGCCGATGGGGGCGGCGTCCATGGATGAGTTCATTTGGCGCGCGCTTCTGGGCGGGGTCGGCGTGGCGATCATCGCCGGGCCGGTGGGGTGTTTTATCGTCTGGCGCCGCATGGCGTTTTTTGGCCATGCGGTCAGCCATGCATCGCTATTGGGGATCGCCGCCGGTTTGGCGTTGGGCACAAATGTAGCGTTTGGAATTGTCGCCGTTGGTATGGCGTTGGCGTTGACGCTGGTGGGTCTTGAGACCAAGCGCTTGCTCGCCACCGATACGCTCATCGGCATATTGGGTCACGCCACTTTGGCCGGCGGCCTTGTGGCGCTTTCGTTCATGCCGTCCGTGCGTATGGACTTGATGGGCTACCTGTTTGGAGATGTGCTTGCTATCGGCCGCGGCGATGTCATTGCCATATGGACGCTGGGAATCGTTGTGCTGGCGGTATTGGCATTTATCTGGCGGCCCCTGCTGTCGCTGACCGTGCACGAAGATCTTGCGCGCGTCGAAGGCATCCCCACATTACCCATTCGGATTATCTATATGTTGATCGTCACCCTTGTGATCGCTCTTGGCATGCAGATCGTTGGTATACTGATGATTATCTCTTTGCTCATTGTACCAGCGGCGGCGGCGCGGCCAATTTCATCCGATGCGATCAGTATGGCCATCGGGGCAACGCTGATTGGCATCGCATCGGTGCTTGGGGGCACGGCGTTGTCGTTCACATGGGACACTCCCACGGGGCCATCTATTGTGTTGGTCGCATCGGCGATATTTGCCGTTACCTTTCTCGGTGCCCGGGCCATCGGTCGTTAAGGCCGTTAGAGTCATCGGGCGATCCAAGTGATCTTTGGAAAATTTGCCATCCCAAAAAAAGGGGGGCCCGGCGCAGACATCGGGGAACGATGCCGTGGACCGGGCCCTTTGGGATACGGAAGACCACGTTCTTTGCCAGGGACCGGGTTAAAGCCAGCTGGCGGGCCAGGGGATTGGCGTGAGTATGGCCCTGACGTGTTCTTCGTCTTCCGTGCTGTCGTATGACTTTGGTGTGGGGGCCCCCCGAGGCAAAAAGGGAGGGATTTGGGCCAAAGTCATACGGACGCGGTCAGACCTCCGGTGGTGAAGGGAGTTTGGGATAAGAGACCCGACCGCGAACCGATAATTCTCCTTCGCTCACGCTAGGCAGCGCATGTGCCACGCCAATTCAAAACTCAAATGAACTGAAAAAATCCCCGCGGAGCGCGTGCAGAACGCAATATGAAAAATGCACCCCCATCCCCATCAACGCCGTCAACGCTGGCCCTTAAACACCCCGTCTTGGAGGGCCGACTGTGCGGATGGGAGCAGCCTGACGCTACCCTAAAGAGGTGTCAAATGCGGACAGGGCTCCCGCAGCGGTTGTTCACTGCTCGCCCACATGGTTTTCCACTGGCGCTGCCGACTTATCCACAGAAGAAAGGGCTAAAGCGCGGTATTCTGCCTTTTTTTGGGGATAATTCAAAAATTCTCCCAAGGCCACACAAGGCAAATTAGGTTTCGGGATTTGTAGAATAAAACCATAGCGCGCATCCCATATGTAATGGGTGAGGACCAACAACGAAAGGAGACCCCTCATGTCTATTATGGCAATTCTTTGGGTCGCCGTCGGCTTCGGCGCGATCATCGTCCTGTTACGCGCCGTGTGCATTGTTCCCCAGTCTGAAAACTGGGTGGTGGAGCGGCTCGGGCGTTATCGCTCGGTGCTAACGCCGGGGCTTAACTTGATAATGCCGCTGCTGGATAGCGTGCGCCACCGGGTTTCGATCCTGGAGCGGCAGTTGCCGCACTTGGCACAGGACGCGATCACCAAGGACAACGTAACGCTTCAAGCTGAAGTGGCGGTGTTCTATCGCGTCATCAAACCGGAAAACTCGGTCTATCGCATTCGCGATATCGATGCGGCGGTGCAGACCACCGTTGCTGGTTTGGTGCGCTCTGAAATTGGTAAGATTGAGCTTGATGAAGTGCAATCGAACCGCGCGGCGCTTAACCTGCAAATCCGCGAGCACTTGGCCGAAGCCACTGATGAATGGGGCATCATGATCACGCGATCTGAGATCCTCGACATCAACCTGGATGGTCAAACGCGGGACGCCATGTTGCAACAGCTGAACGCGGAACGCGAACGCCGGGCAACCGTTGCCCGCGCGGAGGGCGACAAGCGCTCAAGAGAACTTGACGCGGATGCGGAACTTTACACCGCGCAAAAACTCGCCGACGCGCGCCGCATTCAAGCTGAAGCAGATGCCTATGCGACCGAAGTTGTCGCTGAAGCCATCCGCAATAACGGTGAGAAGGCGATTCAGTTTGAGATCGCCAAACGCCAAGTGGATAGCATCTCAACGATCGGCGCGTCCGACAATGCCAAGTTCATTTTGGTACCGAGTAGCTTGAGCGATGCGTTCAGCGATCCGTTCAAGATGTTTCTTGAGCGCAAGGAAGGAGGAGCATCATGACCACGGAGCAAATCGTCCGCTGGTTTCTTGACCCCGCCGCGTGGTTGATCGCGGGGATCGGCTTTGGCCTCATTGAGGTAATGTTGCCGACGTACTTCTTCCTCGGTGTGGGCCTTGCTGCCATTGAGCTGGCACCTGTGATCTGGCTCTTTGGCGACGGCATCGCCGCCACCGGCTTTCCGGTGAGTTTCCCCTTGGCGATGCTGGGCATTCTGGCCGCGTTGAACTGGTGGGGCATTCGCGTCTACATGCCCTATCGCGGCCGAAACCAGGATGGCAATGACGACATCAACAAGTACTGATGGACGTCAATCCAGCCCCATGAAGGGCCTTCCAGAACTATCTGGAGGGCCCTTTGCCCTTCCCCGTTCCCATCCAGAGATTCCTGCCCTAGTGTCCTCCAATGCATGAATATTTTGAAACAGGTGGCGCCTTCGCCGATACCCCGCTGTTGTTCTTTTGCGATCACGCTTCGAACGAAATCCCTGCTGATTTCGACAACTTGGGGCTTTCGGAGCAGGAGCTGAACTCCCATATCGCCCTCGATATTGGCGCGGGGGAAGTTACCCGCGCACTTGCGCGGGCGTTCCATACGCGGGCCGCGTTCGCAAAATATTCACGACTTTTGATCGACCCAAACAGATCTATGGATCGAGATGATTTCATTCCCTGTGTCAGCGATGGCGTGCGCATCCCTGGCAACGAGAACTTGAAGGCGAGCGAACGCGAAGAGCGCGTAGATCGGTTTTTTGAGCCCTATCATCACTGTCTTGCGCGTGAAATTGATGCCGCCTGCGCGTCATTTGCCGACCCGCTTTTTGTTTCTGTGCATTCATTCACACCGAAAATGCTGTCCGAACCCGAATTGCGACCATGGGAAATGGCTGTTTTGTGGGCCTTTGATGAGCCCAGCGCCCGCAAGTTTATGGCGGCGCTATCTCAATATGCCCCTCAGTTCCAAGTTGGCGACAACGAGCCCTATGACGCGCGTGGTTTCAACTACACCGTTGATCGACACATCAAGCCCCTCAGGAAGAGACATCTTACATTAGAGGTGCGCCAAGACCTCATCAGCGATCCGGCCGGTGTTGCGCGCATCAGTGCATTGCTCGAAAAAGCAATCCGCGATTTACTCTGATCACTGACACCGCGACGGAGGGGACGTGCCCATGGAGGCCGCGCTTACAATAGGCATTGAAGAAGAATATCTGCTGGTCGACCCGGAGACCTTTGATCTGGTGGCTGAGCCGCCGGACGATTTTCTCAAAGAATGCACCGAAGCGCTGGGTCAGCATGTGACGCCGGAATTTCTCAAGTGCCAGATTGAGATCGGCACGCCGGTTTGCACCAACCCTGCCGACGCGCGTCCGCATCTCATCGCCTATCGCCGTACGCTCAAGAAGATTGCCGAAGCCCATAATATGCGGCTCATGGCGGCGTCCACGCATCCTTTTGCGCAATGGGACCGCCAGCATCACACCGCGGCCAAACGCTATGATGATCTTGATACCGATATGCAAGGCGCTATCCGGCGTATGCTTATCTGCGGCATGCATGTGCATGTCGGCATTGAAGACCCCGACATGCGCATCGACCTGATGAACCAAGCGTCCTACTTCCTGCCGCATATGCTCGCGCTTTCCACATCGTCGCCCTATTGGGGCGGCCATGAGATGGGCATGAAGTCGTGCCGCTTGACTGTATTTGATGGCATGCCGCGCACCGGGCTGCCGGATCAATACGAAAGTTGGAGTGAATACGAGCGCGTGGTGGGCAACCTGATCAACGCCGGCATCTTGGAAGACTCATCCAAAATCTGGTGGGACTTGCGCCCCTCCTCACGCTTTCCCACGCTGGAGATGCGCATTACCGATGTCTGCACCAAGGTCGAAGACGCCCTTTGCATCGCCGCGTTCTATCAATGTCTCATGCGCATGCTGGTGCGCCTCAAGCGCCTGAACCAACGCTGGCGTGTGTACCCGCGGGTGCTGGTGCGCGAAAACCGCTGGCTCGCCCAACGCAGCGGCATTTCCGGCAGCCTGATCGACTTGGGCCGTCAGGAATGCATGCCATTTTCATCACTCATGGAAGAAATGCTTGAGCTTTTGATGGACGATGCCAAGGCGCTTGATTGCGAAAAAGAACTGCTTCACGTGCGCACGATTTTGGACCGCGGCACCTCGGCATGCCGTCAGATCAAAGTGTTTCAAGAGGCCAAGGAGAGCGGGTTGGAAAGCCTGGACGCATTCCGAGAAGTGGCCAAGCATCTGGTGGAAGAAACCGCCAACGACCTGCCGTAAGGGGCATCTTGCGAAGCAGGGTGGTGCGCTTTAGGGGAAAACTTCAAACATCGTGCACCAAGCGCCCGAAAGGGTGCCGGGCAACTAGCGCGCCATTTGGAGCTGCGAACGAAGTGAGTGGGCGTGAAACAAAAGTGGTGCCGCTAGGGTGACTCGAACACCCGACCTCCGCATTACGAATGCGATGCTCTACCAACTGAGCTATAGCGGCTCCGCCATGCGGGCGCGGACCTTACGGATTTCCCCGATCCGCTGCAAGTGGGATATCGGCCGGGTGATCCTGGATAAAGCGGTCGAACACTGCGGCACTTTCTTGGGCCCGCTCCACATGAAGCATGTGCCCGGTAGCGGCGAAAACTTCAACGGGGTTTTCTGCCGGGCCGCCTTCAAATTTTGAGCGCAGGTCCCACTCCACCCGATAGCGATCATAAGGCACGATCTCATCGTCCGCCCCCCACATGATCAGCGTTGGTACTTCGATGCCCGTATCAAGGTCGGCCAGATCAATCCACGGGCGCTGACCAAAGCGCGTCATGGTCACCGCGCGATTGCCTGCAAGGCGATTGAGGTTCCAGTATCGATCAGTGCGCGCAGCCGTGACAAAACTGTCATCATAAAAGCTGTCATTGAGCGCGCTTTTTATGAGCCAGCGCGGCGCGATCCAATTGAGCAGTGGCCGCGTGATGGGATTGCCCGCAAGGCGAAACGCCAGCGGCGGCTCGCGCGGGACCCGCCCAATGCCTGATGGGGCCAGCAGCACCAAATGGCTCACCCGGTAAGGGCGATAGCGCGCCAGGTTCCATGCCACGCTGCCGCCCATGGAGTGACCCACCAGCACAAATTCACCGAGATCAAGTTCATGGGCAAAGCGCAGCACAAAATTGGTCATGCCGAGGCGGTTATATTCCGCCCGCACGGTGCGCCCGGTCAGCCCGTGACCGGGGAGATCTAATGAGATCATGCGATAGCGATCCCCAAGGACATCAACCCACGCTTCCCAAGTATGCAGCGAGGACCCCGAGCCATGGAGCAGGACCACTGGCGGCCCATCGGGATTGCCTTGGTCGCGATAATGGGCCTGGGTGCCATCGGGGAAGTCGAGATATTGCCCCGGTGCGCCGCCATAAAGCGCAACCGCCTGAGTATGGGAAAATGGCGCGCCATAAAGAAGCAAGCCCGCCAAACCCACGACACTGGCAACGCCGAGCACAAAGCCCATTGCCACTCTGATTATCACCCACCGAACTCCTTACGCTTGGGACCGTCACCTTTCGGTCCCGTTTTTTCAGCCCGCCCCGCGGCCCCGGGATCATCTGGCTGGCGGGGGAGGCGTTCAGCATCCTCCGCGGGCACCGCTTCTTCAAGAGGCCGCTCAGTTCTGGGCGCTTCACGTTCTTGCGACGCCTCGAGCGCGGGCAAAGCTTCAAATTCGACGTCCTCCGCCAACCTGTCCACGTGACTGCGCAGAATATCTTCTGGCGAGACAAGGGTGCTGGCTTCGGCCCCGTCGGGCATTAAATCGCCGTTCTCATGACTGCGGTGGGTGAACCAGACCGCGCGCCCAACGCTGCCGCATCGAGGGCAGCTCGCGCTCCATTCAAGTTGAGCGTGGCCGCAGCCTTCGCACTCCCAAACATTGTCACGCGGCGCCTCCAGCCCTTTAGCAATCCAATCATCGGCGCTTGTACGGTCATTGTGTTCCGCCAGCGCCAGCCGCGCCATCAAAGCGCAGGCCCGCGCGGTGCGCCCCGTAAGGAGCAATTCTTTTAGCGCTTCCCGCGCCGCAACGTATTGGCCAGCATCAAGCGCTGCCGTCGCGATAAGCAGCCGGCTCTCCACATGGCGTTCGTTTAAGTTCGTCAAAGCGCGGAGCTTTTTCTGATCATCATCATCTGTTGATCGAATCGATTTCAGATAGGTCCGTCCCAAAGCCGGATGAGGGCCCTGTGGCCAGGCCTCAAGAATAATTTCTTCCGCACGCTTTGCTTTGCCGGTTTCAAAATGCAGCGTCGCACGGGTAATGGCGGCGGGCGTAAATCCGGGGACAAGGGTAGTGGCCTTGCGCAGCGCGCCGCGCGCAACGCCAAAATCACCACTGGCAAAGGCATGCCGCCCCTGCGCCGTGAGGATACAGGCACGCAAGGTTCGAACCCGATCAGCGGGGAACGCCTTGCCCCGATCAGCCCGATCAAGGGATGCGGTGGCGCGATCAATGGCTTTTTCAGACAAGGCGTCGGCGATTAAGGCCTCAGCCGCCCAGCCAACGCCTGCACTGAGCCCAAAGGCGGCTTCAGCGCAAGCGGTAGCGCGCGCGTCCTCACCATGAGCCTGCGCCAAATTGTAGAGTGCGCGCCATCCCAACAGCGCCGTTTGAGACTCATTGGTCAGCGCGGCCGCTTGGGCCTGAATGTCGGTTTCGTTCTGTGACAAGATTGCCGCTTCAAGGGCGAGGATGGCCGGAAGCGGGCCCTTCACAACAAGACGCTCTGCCTTTGCTGCTGCCTTGCCCGCTTCAACAGTATCGCCAGCGGCCGCTGCGGCCAGGCCCTGAGCCAAGGCCCCCATCCCGCGTTGATTGCGCAGCCGGGCGAAAAAACGCCGCCACGCCTTTGGGCCACTACCGATCCAATGAACAAAGCGAATCACGAGGTAAAGCCCATAGCCAATGCCAAGCAACAGGACCAGGGCCAATGATGCGTTGGTTTCAATGCGATAGCCGCGCCAGTCCACAACCGCATAGCCCGGTACATCGACCAGCCACACAACGGCTGCTCCCAGAAGCATTGCAATTGTAAACACCCACAAGGCGCGGATCATGAGCGGCTCTTACTCCAGTTCTCCGATAACCTCGGTCGATAGCGCAGCAATCAACCGGTCAAGTGAAACACGGGCGGCGGCCATTGTCAGCCAGGCATTGGCGGGTTCTCTCACCGCTTCGGGCAAGCTCGCCATTTCCCCAACGACGGCAGGCAGATTGTCTTCTTGTAGGCGCAGGTTCGCCCGCGCCAAAACAGCATCCACCGAATTACCTTCGATTTGGCCGGTACGCTGAAACGTTATCAGTCCAGAAAACCAGTGCCACACGCCGGATAAGAAGCCATCATATTGCGCAGCGCGGTCGGCGGCGATAACCCGGCGACGCACGGCATTAAATTCGCTCGCCAGCATGGCTTGGGTTGGAACGCCGCTCTGCGCAGATGGGCGTAACTGCGCCACGTAAGGATCGGTGGGGCGAAGGGCTGCCACCGCTTCAAGCTCTGCTGCAAAGGGACCAGACCCTTGGGTTGAGCGGCTGAGTTGAGCCAATGCGAGGGCAAGCGCCGCCCGTCGCATATCTTGCGCCAATTGATCGTCTTCAATTATGCCGACCCGGGCTTCAAGCGCGGCGAAGTCTGTTCCCGCCACAAGCGCATTGAGGCGGGCCTGTAAGTCCGAGGGGGTAACCGCTTCAAGGGCATTGACCCGGCCGCTCAAGGCGGCAAGACGGCCATCAATGGCCACAACCGACGCGGTGATGGCACTTAGGCCGCCGCCGCCGCCGCCGCTGCGCGCACCGCCATTTTCCAAAACCGCCAGCCGCTCCCGTGCATCTTGCACTGCAGTTTCTGTCGCGACTAAATCTGCGGAACGCGCCACGCCTGCATTGAGGGCGCGTAAGTCTTCCTCCATGCCGTCAAGGCGCACTTGCAATCGGCCGATGGCTTCAACATCTCCGCCCGCCAGCGCCAAGCGCTCGGTTTCCTGATTGAGCGTGTCGAGGTCCGCCCGCAAGGCACCCGTGCCAGACCCAAATCCCAACAATCCAGATATGATAATAATGACAATCGCGCCGACGACCCCGGCGACAAGCCCGGGCCAGGCACGCGTCACAAGCGTTTCGCCTTGATGGCGGTCTTTTGATGGGGCCTCTGGTGTTTTGGCTGACGGCTTTGGTGCGCTTGAAGCTTCGGGCTTCGGCGTTGCATTTACCGCCGTCCTGCTTGCGCTGGATTCAGTTGCAGGTTTTTTCGGCACCGCGCGCTTTGGAGCTGCCTTTGCGACAGGCTTGGATTTCGATTTTGCGCTTGTCTTTGCGGATGCCTTGGGCGCGGGGGTCGTAGCTTCTGGCGTTGGCTTGGTAGCTTTGCCGTCATCCGGTTCGTCGGTCATTAGTCATACACCCCTTGTTAAGGATTTCTGCCCGCCAAAGTACCGCCAGTTCATCACCAAAGGGTTCGCAAGGGCAAATTAACTACCCGCGTCAGCCGCAGTTTTGAGCGCCGCAATGGAATCAACGATGGACGCCGCCGATGTCTCTTTTGCCGTAATCACGTTCTTCCAATGACGCTCACGCACGAAATCAGCCACCGCGTTGGAAATGGCAATTGCGGTCATGGATTTCGTTTTGTCGCCAAGGCCGCATTTTTCCACGGCATTACTGAATAGGCGGTAAGTGCGAATTGACATGAACACTGCTACTTCCGGCGGCGTAGGTTTGGCAAATTCTTCCAACACATTGTCAGGAAAAGTTTTCGTCGGTTTGGTCTCATAGGCAAGACGCGGGATTGTCCTGAAACCGCTTTTTTTCAACTCGCGACCGATGGGGACTTGCACCACATCGCTGCGGAAATACACCAAAGGCTTATCTGTCGGCTTGATGGTACGGTGGATGAACCCAACAAGTGCCTTGCCCGAACCGGCCGCAACTTTGAGATTCGTAAAACCAAGGGACTCTGCAAGTCGGGCAGATTGCGGCCCGACCACAAACAAAAGAAAGTCCCGTTTGTCCGTCGAATCCGCGAGAGCACGAATACCATTTCCACTGCTGGTGATCACCGCTTGGCAGGGGTCGGGATCAAACGGATCTGTAATGTGTTCGATTTCCATCATGGGTGCCAATAGGGCTGTGCACCCGATCACCTCAAGACGCTTGGTCAGTGGCGGCGCATCGCTCTCTGCTCGTGTTACCAAAACCCGCAATTTATTGTCCCCAACTCTTCAGTTACTGTTCCAGGGCAGTCGCTAGCGCTTTGAAGAAGGCTTCACCTGCCTCCGCTCGAAGGGCTGTCCCGGCATCATGGCCGATATCTTCCGCCAATTGGGAAGCACCAAACCGGCGGATTTCATAGATGGTTTTGCCGTCTGGGGAAAGGACCTTCCCGTTAAGCGTGAGCATGTCTTCAGAATCGATGCTGGCAAGGGCGGCAATGGGCGTACGGCAGGAGCCGTCAAGAACGCGCAAAAAGGCCCGTTCGGCATCTACGGCCCGCATTGTCGCCAGGTCCTGAAGGGGGGCGATTATTGCTGCCGTCGCCCCATCGCCTTTGCGAATCTCCAACCCGATAGCCCCTTGCGCCACAGCAGGCAGCATTTCATCAGGTTCCAATACACAAGTTGCATGGTCTTCAAAGCCAAGGCGTTTGAGGCCCGCCAACGCTAGTAATGTGCCATCCACCTCGCCGCGCGCCAGTTTTTCAAGCCGTGTGCCTATGTTGCCGCGCAAGACCGAGACCTTAAGATCCGGGCGCGCTGCCAACACTTGTGCCTGACGCCGCAGCGACGCGGTACCGACATTCGCGCCCTGAGGCAGGTCCTCAAAGCGCGCCGCCACCGGGCTGAGCCAGGCATCACGTGGATCTTCGCGGGGTAGCATGGCGCCAATAACCAGCCCATCAGGCAAAGTGGTAGGCATATCCTTCATGGAATGAACCGCCACGTCGATGGCATCTGTCAAAAGCGCATCTTCAATTTCTTTGGTGAAAAGCCCTTTGCCCCCCGCCTCAATCAGCGCGCGATCTTGAATCCGGTCGCCGCTGGTCGTCATTGGCACAATTTCTGTGTCGCACGCGCCCTGCGCCTGAAGCGCCGCCGCCACGATGTGAGCTTGCACCAAGGCAAGAGGACTACGCCGCGTTCCGATGCGAACGGGTGATTGCATTGAGGGCCTGCGAGAGCTAAATCGCTTGTACAAAGAGTTCCCGCTTGGATTAGCCGGGTTTGAGGGCTCTGTCGAGCGAGGCAAGCAGCGGCCATGAATCGCATGACCATCTTAGGCATTGAGACGAGCTGCGATGAAACCGCCGCTGCGGTGGTGCGCGGCAGTGCTGGCGGGCCCGCCGACATTCTTTCCAACATCGTATTCAGCCAGTTCGACGAACATGCGCCCTATGGTGGCGTGGTGCCGGAGATCGCAGCCCGCGCCCATATCGAGCGGCTCGACGCCATTGTTGGCGAGGCATTGTCGGTGGCAGGGATTGCGCTCAAAGACGTGGACGGTGTGGCAGCGACAGCGGGGCCCGGTCTTATCGGCGGGGTCATTGTCGGGCTGATGACTGCCAAGGGCCTGGCGGCCGCAGCAGGCAAACCCTTTGTCCCCATCAATCATCTTGAGGGCCATGCCTTAAGTGTGCGCCTCACCGAAGCGGTCGCGTTTCCCTACCTGCTGCTTTTGGTGTCTGGCGGGCATTGCCAGCTTATCAATGTGGCAGGGGTTGGCCGCTATGAGGTTCTGGGCTCCACCATTGATGACGCCGTAGGTGAGGCCTTTGACAAGACGGCGAAACTATTGGGCCTTGGCTTTCCCGGCGGGCCGGCGGTTGAGGCCGTCGCCGAGAGGGGGGACCCGCGGCGCTTTTTACTGCCCGCGCCGCTCAAGGGCCGGAGCAATTGCGACTTTTCTTTTTCGGGACTAAAGACCGCGGTGCGCCGTGCAGCAGAGCAGGCTGGCACATTAAGCCCGCAAGATGTCTCAGATCTTTGTGCCTCGTTTCAGGCGGCGGTGTCCGCGAGCTTGCTGGACCGGACCGCGCGCGCATTCGATAAATTTACCGCGCGCTTTGCCGATGCGCCGATGCAGCTAGTTGTGGCGGGGGGGGTTGCCGCCAACCAAGCCCTTCGGGCGCGGTTTGGTGAGCTTTGCGAGGCGAGAGGGGCCGCCCTTTTTGTGCCGCCGCCGCGTCTTTGTACTGATAATGGAGCGATGATCGCCTGGGCGGGGCTTGAGCGGCTCTCCCAGGAGGGTTCGGAGGGAGGTGGAGAGCGGCTCGATGCCCCGCCGAGAGCCCGGTGGCCGTTGACGGAGCTCAAAGCGACCTAAGGGATGTAAACGATGGCCCGGGCCGCCCTAGAGGGGCTTCATGTCTCTCAAGGGTGGGAGGTGAGAGACAAGCGGGCAGCCCGGGAACTAATTAAATTGCGTAAAACGCCGCTTCAAAAACCACTGCCACCGCAAAAACTGCCAGTGACGTGCCGGCCAAAAAGGTCGTAATTCTGTAAGCCATAGTCTTGCCTTTCGACTGGGCAGCCTTGGGTCCACGATAAAGCGGGGGCTCAGGATGCACTTGGCGGGCAATGCGTCCGCCTGATGAATTTGAATATAGGAGGAGGTTGAACATAAAACAATGAACAATATTGATTTTATTTACTGTTCATTCGATTTTTGTGACATTGGCCACAGATTGCCCGCCAAAAAGGTGTTAAATTATTTCTAAGTAACTGACATATATAACATTTTTGGATCGCCGGTTAAGCCGCATCCGGCGATTTTTTGGTGTTGGTGATCCCCGCGACGATGATATCCAACACGCCGTCAAGCTCTCGCTCCAGCTTATCGATAGTCAATCGGGTCCATAGCTGGGGGTAGCTGAATTTGAGCAGCGCCGATTGCATCATTTCTGCGGTAAAGACCACATCCGGGATATTGAAGTCCCCCGCCGCATTTCCCGCCGAAAGAACCTCCACCAGCAAGGCGCGCTTCTTGGCGATCTGGCCATTGGCAAAGTCCGGCCGCTCCTTTGAGATAATCTGCGCTAGCTCATAGATGCGCGGGTCATTCTCAAGCTTGTCATAGGTATCGTGCATATAGGCGCTGAAGAACGCACGGATCTTTTGAGAGCTTGAGAGAGTTTTGTCACGCACAATCTCGCGCAAATGGACAAACAGTTCCTCGCCATGGCGCTCGGCAATGGCCAGCGCGATGTCAATTTTGCCGGAAAAATATCGATACAGGTTGCCCGGCGACATGTTGCAGTCACAGGCAATCTCGGCCATCGTCGTCTTGGCATAGCCGTAGTGGAGCAACCGCTCCATCGCCGCACTAATAATCGTGTCTCGCATAGTGTCTTTGCACAGCATTCAACAAACCTAAGCCCAGTGGAGTGAACGATCAATAAATCATTCAATAATTTTGTGCTGCGCTGCAGCATAATTCGAACCCCTGGCAGCACTACCCATGACTTGTGGGTGGCTGACGTTGGCTGAAAAAATCCGCCGCATTGGGGTCGTTGGCGCTGGGGCCTGGGGTACGGCGCTCGCCTCTGTGGCCGCGCGCGCTGGTCGCGAAACTGTGCTTTGGGCGCGTGAGCCTGAGGTCATTAAGGCCATCAATAGTGACCACGAAAACACACCCTTTCTTCCCGGTGTGACACTGGACGCTCGAATCAGCGCCACCGATGATCTGAAAACCGTTGCCGAGGCGGACGCGCTTTTGCTTGTGGTGCCGGCGCAATATACCCGCGCTGTGCTAAGTGAACTTGGCCCGCATCTTAAGCCGGACACCCCTGCGGTGCTTTGTTCCAAAGGCATCGAGATGGCATCGCTCAAACTCATGAGCGATGTTTTGCGTGAAACATTGCCATCTGCGCTTGTCGCAGTTCTGTCTGGCCCCAGCTTTGCTGCTGATGTAGCCAGGGACCTCCCGACCGCCGTGACGTTAGCCTGTGCCGACCGCGCGCGCGGGCAAGCCTTGGCGCAAGCATTGGGCCTTCCCACCTTCCGGCCCTATCTCAGCGGCGATGTGGTGGGGGCGCAGGTTGGCGGGGCAGTGAAGAATGTCATGGCCATTGCGTGCGGCATCGTTGAGGGACAAAAGCTCGGCGACAGCGCGCGCGCGGCGCTCATCGCACGAGGATTTGCTGAAATGGCGCGGCTGGGGGAAAAGCTGGGGGCCGCGCCGGAAACGCTGGCCGGGCTATCGGGCCTTGGAGACTTAATCCTCACCTGCACGTCCCATCAAAGTCGCAACTTTTCTCTCGGTTTTGCTCTTGGCTCTGGTCAGACCATGGCGGATTATATGGCTGATAAAACTTCTGTTGCAGAAGGCGCGGCCACTTCAGGGGCGGTGGAAAAACTTGCCGCAGCCCACAATATCGAAATGCCCATCTGCCAAGCGGTCGCCCACATCATCAGTGAGCGAAGCGATGTGAGCTCTGTAATCACCGCACTTCTGTCGCGCCCGTTTACGGCGGAGTAGATATGCAAGAGCCATCCCCTTCGGCGGAAAAAATTGTTCGGCTGACCGCCCAGATATTCGCGCTACTCGCGGGCGCTGTTGCAACAATATTTGCCAGCCTGACGCCTGCAAGTGATATGTGGATCGCAATTGTAACTTGGATCTTTGCCGTCATCGCTATGGTCGCACTGCGACATAGAAACGAAGAGAGTTAGAAGGCCCGCTTATGCTCTATGCCATTCAAGCCAAAGACAAACCAGATGCTTCGGCCCTGCGCCTTGCCACGCGCACGGAACATCTTGACTACACCATGAGCGAAGACAGCCCGGTGCAGATCGCCGGGCCGATTTTGTCTGATGACGGTGCAACCATGATCGGATCAATCCTCATCATTGAGGCGGACTCTCTTGATGCCGCGAAACAGTGGGCCGAGCTTGATCCCTACGCGCGCGCCGGGTTGTTCGCCCAAGTGGAGGTGCACCCCTGGAAGTGGGTCATCGGCAACCCGGAGGTGGAAGCATGAATTATTGGTTGTTCAAGTCTGAACCCGGCACCTGGGGCTGGGATGACCAGGTAAAACGCGGCGCCAAGGGCGAGCCGTGGGATGGTGTGCGTAACCACCAAGCCAATAACAATATGAAAGCCATGAAGGTCGGCGATCAGGGCTTCTTCTATCACTCGGTCAATGAGAAACAGATTGTCGGCATTGTGAAGATTATCAAAGAGCACCACCCCGACCCAACCGATCCCAAAGGTATTTTTGGCATGGTGCGCGTGGAGGCCGTTGAGCCCTTCAAGACCCCCATCACCCTCGCTGACATGAAGGCAGATCCTAAGCTGCAAGACATGTGGCTCATCCGCCAATCGCGCTTATCGGTCACACCCATTTCAGCCGCGGAATGGAGGCACATTTGCAAACGGGGCGGCGTCAAAGCCTAAAGCTGCGTCAGGCCGACAATGGTGAAGGCCAAGAGCCCGGTCATAAAGACATTGGTATAGACAGCCGCAAGAATGAAAAGCTTGAACGCCGTCTTGATGATGCCGCCGCGATAAACGCGCAGCATGGCAACATAGAGATAGATCGCCAAGATAAGCATCATGACGCCGCCAAGGCCGGCGCTTGTTACTGCAACATCGAAGGTCGCCGATATGGCAAGCACAATGAGCAGTAATGCAAACATGAAGCTGTGATAGTGCAGCGCAAACACGATGTGGTCGATCAAATAAGTTCGTCGCCGTACAAATAAGGCACCTAGCAGTAGCGCAAAAAACGGCACCAAGATCACCATCAACCACGGCACCGCGTTCTTGATCACGCCATTGAGGACGCGGCTGTCCGCCGCCGCGAGATTATATCCTTCCATCGCCGCCAATACCGCTGGCGGAATGGGAAAATCTGCTGCGCGCTCAACCAGGACCGCTATGGGAATAGTGGGAAGTTTCCCAAGGTGATCAGGATTGACGAAAAACGCCAGGTGCGGGTCGCGGTCATAGCGCAAGAACTCTTCGTCAATGCCCTCAAGTTCACCGGCGAGATCGGGGAAATCCTCCAGCAAGTCGCGCTTTTCAAGGCCGATAATGGCGCGCCCGGTAAATCCCAAGGCGAGGAAAAACACAAACGTCAGGACAAAATAAAACCGGATGGGCGAGACGTATTGCTGTCGCCGTCCGCGCACGTAAGATCGCGTCAACACGCCCGGAACAAACAAGAACGGAATGAACGATCTGAGAATGCGGCTGTCCCACTGGAACGCATCGCCAAAGAACTCATTGCTCAGGGACAAGATGGGGCGGCGATAATCATCATCCTTCTGCCCGCAGATGTGGCAAAAGTCGCCACGCACCGGCGTCCCGCAGTTCTGGCAATAATGAGTTCGCATGCATGCCCCGCGCAAAACGGCCCCGATTGCAAATGCTCGGGAGCCCTAGTCTGCCCTAAGAGATGGGGGCGGGGCTAGGGACGCACAACAACAAAGCAGAGCCAATGCTTTGTTTGGTTAAGGCTGCTCATTTACGTGGCGAGGAACTTACCAAAATCTGCAATCAACGCTTTGGAGGTGGCATCCACCAGCTTCCCGCCGTCTTCAACCGTGGCAAGCGCAGGATCAGACCCAATGCGCCCATCAGGAAAGCGGCGGCGATAGTCTTCCGCATCATGGATCGGCCCGTGGGGCGCAATCTTTGGCGACATTGCTACGTCTTTTACCGACTCCGGATAGCCAAAATAGGTGATGGCAACTTCCGACGGCGTGGCGTGACTGCCGTGGCCTTCGGGATACATTTTGGTGCACATCTTCATGATGCCCGGCAGCTCCCACCAGTTCTTGAGATTGAGCACCAAGGGCGGGCCGTTGTGGCCGCTGGTATCAAGACTGCCGTCTGTATAAATCTCAGCGAAGGCGGCGTTGATGGTGGCGATATTGCCGCCATGACCGTTGAGCCAATAAATCTTTTCAAAGCCATGGCGACGCAAACTCGAAACCCAATCGTGCATGGCCGCGATCATGGTGGAGGGGCGAAGGGTGATGGTTCCTGAAAACGCCATGTGATGTTGCGCGATGCCAACGTTAAAGGTTGGCCCCACCAAAATGCCGCTGGCGTCTCCCGCGTGTTTGGCAATGATTTCCGGGCAGAGCGCGTCAGTGCCCAAAAGGCCATTGGGCCCATGCTGTTCGGTCGAGCCCACGGGGATGACAATGCCTTTGGAGGTTTCCAAATACTTGTCAATTTCCTGCCAGGTGGATTGGTGCAGTTGCATGGGAAGCCCCTCGTTGCTTGGTCGCGCGGGGGAGCCTAAGCCGTCACAGGCAGGCGCCGCAACCGGTTTTGCGGCCCGCGCCGCGCCCTGCTATGAAAGCCCTCAAAGAATTCAGCGAGGCCGAGACATGACCATCCCCCATAAAGACCAAATCTTTGACGTGCCATCTGAATGGGCGAAAAATGCCTATATTGATGCCGCCACTTATGAGGCGCTCTATGAACAATCGGTGAGCGACCCTTCAGGCTTTTGGGCCGAACAAGGCAAGCGCATTGATTGGATCAAACCCTATGCGCAAATCAAAGACGTCTCCTATGATGCCAAAGACCTGCATATTCGCTGGTATGGGGATGGCACACTCAACGCCTCAGCCAACTGCATTGATCGTCATCTGCCGGAGAAAGCAGACGTAACCGCAATCATCTGGGAAGGGGACGACCCGGGCGACGCCAAGCACATTTCTTATCAACAGCTCCACGACGATGTTTGCCGCATGGCCAATGCCATGAAAGCAAATGGCGTCAAGCGCGGAACCCGCGTCACCATCTACATGCCGATGATCCCCGAAGCGGCCTATGCCATGCTCGCCTGCACACGCATTGGCGCGGTGCATTCGGTGGTCTTTGGCGGGTTCTCCCCCGAAGCCCTTGCGGGACGCATTATCGATTGCGAGTCCACGTTTATTATCACCGCCGACGAAGGCGTGCGCGGCGGCAAACCTATACCGCTGAAAGCCAATACGGACAAGGCGCTGGAACAATGCCCCGACGTTGAACATGTGTTGGTGATCAAGCGCACCGGCGGCGATGTGGCTATGAATGCCCCGCGCGATATTTGGTATCACGACGCCATTGCAGATGTGCCCACCACTTGCGCGCCAGAGGAAATGGGCGCGGAAGACCCCATGTTCATCCTCTACACATCAGGCTCCACCGGAAAGCCCAAGGGTGTGTTGCACACCACCGGCGGCTACATGGTCTACGCCTCACTGACCCATCAGTATGTTTTCGACTACAAACCCGGTGACATTTATTGGTGCACCGCAGATGTCGGCTGGGTCACGGGTCACAGCTACATCGTCTATGGTCCCCTTGCGAACGGCGCGACGACGCTGATGTTTGAAGGGGTGCCAAATTACCCGAGCTCGTCGCGGTTCTGGCAGGTGGTGGACAAACACAAAGTCAATATTTTCTACACCGCGCCAACTGCATTGCGCGCCCTCATGCGAGAAGGCAATGGCCCCGTTGAGTCTACAAGCCGCAGCTCCTTGCGCTTGCTTGGCACGGTGGGTGAGCCGATCAATCCAGAAGCGTGGATGTGGTACCACGAGGTGGTTGGCGACGAGCGCTGCCCCATTGTCGATACCTGGTGGCAGACCGAAACCGGCGGCATTTTGATCACACCCCTCCCCGGTGCAACGGCGCTCAAGCCGGGGTCCGCCACAAAACCGTTTTTCGGAATTCAGCCCGCCCTTGTGGATCCTGATGGCAGGATTCTCGAAGGCGCAACATCTGGCAATCTTGTCCTGCTTGAAAGTTGGCCGGGGCAAATGCGCTCCCTCTACGGCGATCATGACCGTTTCATTGAGACCTATTTTTCCACTTATCCCGGCAGGTACTTCACCGGCGATGGCTGCCGCCGCGATGAAGATGGCTACTACTGGATCACCGGCCGCGTTGATGACGTGATCAATGTATCAGGCCATCGCATGGGCACTGCCGAAGTGGAAAGCGCCCTGGTGGCCCACAGCAAAGTTGCCGAAGCCGCGGTGGTGGGCTTCCCCCACGAGATCAAGGGGCAGGGCATCTATGCCTATGTCACGCCCATGGTCGGCGTGGAGATGAGCGACGAGCTGCGCAAGGAATTGCGCGGCTGGGTGCGCGAGCAAATTGGACCCATTGCAACACCGGATAAAATCCAGTGGGCACCAGGCCTCCCCAAAACCCGCTCCGGCAAAATCATGCGGCGGATCTTGCGCAAAATCGCTGAGGGTGATGTCTCTAACTTGGGCGACACCTCAACGCTGGCAGACCCCGCCGTGGTTGAAGATCTGATCAAGCACAGCAAAGAAGCGTGAGGCCCCCGACCACCCCAACGCCAATGTTCTAGAACAAAACCACGATCTGTTGCGTTGCAACCGGGCCGCCTGCCTTCCCACATGTTGTGAACAAATTATGGGAGACGGTCATGAAAAAGTGGTTCGGGATTACGACGATAGCAGTGGTTGTTCTGGGGGGCGCGTGCCTCTACGCCCTCTCCGTGAGCGGTTACTGGAGCGTTGTCTTTGGGCGACCGCCCCTGGCGGCGGAGCTACCCGTCCCATCCGATGACGAAGGCGTAAGCGTTGCAGCAGGTCAAGCCGCCTATACCTCGCTTGAGTTCAATGACGCCCGCGCCATTTGGCGCGCTGTCGCGGAAGATGAAAGCACTGAGGCGGAAGATCGCGGCGACGCTTTGCGCCATCTCGCCCGCGTCTCGTGGCGGCTTTGGGATGAGCCCGAAATGGCGCTGGACTTTCTTCGCCAAGCCGACGCCATCGATCCGGGCAACAGCGACACTTTTGCGCAACGGGCCTACGCGCTCATTGCTGAAGGCCGCTTGGCAGATGCCGTGGACGCAGCGCGTCTGGCGATTCGTTTAGCCGGCGACAGCTCAGAGATGGGTGATGCCCGGCGCGCGCTGGGAACTGCGGCGCTTGCGTTTGCTGGACAAACAGCGCCGCGTGAGTTCACGCCTGCGCAACGGGCAGCCCTTGAAGATGCTGACGCCGCGTTTGCCATCGCATTGCAAGAGCCCCCTGTTGACCTCGCAACTTCTGAATTGGCGCTGGCTGTGGCAATCCGCCTTGGCAATGGACCGTTGGCGCTAACGGCGTGGCAATCCTATTACCACCACGCCTCAGGGATTTCAGCCTTGGCCGATGTCCGCGATCAAGCGAACGCTCTCGCAGCCGACCTGCCAGGTTGGTCATGGGATGCAGCCACAAGCACCCAGGCACGTGTCGCTGAGGCTTTTGCGGGCTCACACTTTCATGGCCTTGCGGCATTTATGACCGATCATGTGCCCGGCCTTGCAAGCAATGCCGTCCTTGTCCGCAATCATCTCTACAATGACTTTATCGACGCAATGCGAACAACAACCATCGACTACTATCGCGGTTATGCGGTGGAAGGTGCGACTGGCGGCGAATACACAGCCGCGGTTGCGGAGCTTTTAGCGATACACGGCGAACACCTTTACCCGGGTGAAAACTTTAGCATCGCTACATCGGAACAATTCCTCGAGCGCCTCGAAGACGAATTTCAAACCTATGGCTCTATCGGAATGACCAGCGGCGTTCTCGATCTGCATATGGGGCACATCACCCTTGATGCGCAGCAGCCAGTATCGCAATACGGCTATGAGGCTGAAATGCGCTACATCGTAGTGGGGCGCATGGTCTCCAATGGCTATGAAAGCTGGATTTGGGATGGCACACAACAGCATGGGGGATGGGCCCGCTCGGACACCATCTACCAGGTGCGCGATGCTTATGCTGGCGGACCGCTTGATACTTGGCGGCAAATCACTGAGCCGGAATTGCGTACCGAGCTGGACGAACGCATTGCTGAACTGCGCCTCGCTGATGCCGATTTAGCGGCAGACGGTGAGGCGGTACACCTGCCCGGTCTTGCACTTTCGCTCCGCGTTCAAGGACAACGTGATCTCTATGAGCGGTTGCGGCAGGAGGTTGCGCCCGATCAACTGCGATCTGAATTCGTAACGCAATTGGGAACCGCCATACGCGAGCATTCCATTTTTGCGCACGAAGGCCGTCACGCCCTCGACAAAACTTTCGTCGAAGACGAACAGGGGACCAACCTCTCAAGCGCTGAGCTGGAGTTTCGCGCCAAGCTGTCCGAGGTCGCATTCGCGCCTTATCCGCGCTTGGCCTTTGGCGCCATTATCAATGCGACGCTGGGCAATGGCACATCCCATGGCACGGCAAATGAGCGCGTGGTGACCGGATTGATTGCGTGGATGGGTGTGCATCAAGATGACATTGATGGACTTGATGCGACAGCGCCCCTATTGCCGCAATTCGATTTGCTATCAGATGCGCAAATGGTGGCGGCCGTGCAATCCATGGACCCGTGGGTCCAATAAACCCCCGTGCCAACTAGAAGTCGCAGGCGCGCCCTGCGACTTCCCAATCGCCATAACGCGTGGGCTCCAATCCGTCTTTGCGCCCGCCTTGCTCGCTGGGCAGCGCGTTTGCCGCTGCAAGACGGGCTTTTTCCCGCGCTTCGGCTTCTCGCAAAGCAGAAAGAGCCGCCTCACACAGGCGCTTGTTCTTGGCCGCATTCTTGGGCAGGCGTTTAAAGCCGTTCATCAGAATATTCCTCATGGGGGCTCCAATAGTGCAATGCTTGCTCCCTTGCGGGTTGTCAATTGTGATGCCGCAGGCCCCTTCAGGGTTGCGCGAGAGCAGCCCCTCTGACAGAGATGTGAAGAACACTTGCGAGGCCTTCAATTCTGGGCAATATCCCCCAAATATGAAGGCACCAAGAGTTTCGAGGACGTTTGAAAATGAGCCTGCTCCGCACCGGAATGTTGATGGCCGCCCTGACGGCGATCTTCCTCACCATCGGCTTTTTGCTCGGCGGCCCCGTGGGTGTTGCCATTGCCTTGGTGTTTGCGCTGGCCATGAACCTTTTTGCCTATTGGAACTCAGATAAAATGGTGCTGCGCATGTACGGCGCGCGGCAAGTGGATGAAGCCAGCGGCGGGCAGTATTTTCGCACCGTCAGGCAACTCGCCGCCAATGCCGGCTTGCCCATGCCAAGAGTCTATATCATGGACAACCCGCAACCCAACGCCTTCGCCACCGGGCGCGATCCTGAGCACGCCGCCGTGGCCGCAACAACGGGATTGCTGGAGGTGCTCACGGCCGAAGAAGTTGCGGGTGTTATGGCACACGAACTTGCTCATGTGAAACACCGCGATACGCTCACCATGTCTATCACTGCCACTCTTGCGGGCGCGATCTCTATGATTGCAAACTTCGCTTTGTTCTTTGGCGGCAATCGCAACAGCGGGCTTGGTATCATCGGGTTGCTTGCGCTGATGATCTTGGCGCCTCTTGCCGCCGCGCTGGTGCAAATGGCCATTAGCCGCACGCGCGAATATGAAGCCGACCGCATTGGTGCAGAAATTTGCGGGCGGCCCCTGTGGCTTGCCTCAGCCTTGGACAAAATCCGCAATGGCGCGGCGCGCATTGACAATACCGCCGCCGAGCGCAATCCCGGATCGGCGCATCTGTTCATCATCAATCCGCTTCATGGCGGATCGATGTCGCGGCTTTTCTCCACCCACCCTGATACCGACGAGCGCATTGTGCGGCTCCAGCAAATTGAGCGCGAACGAGGCCCCGCGCGCAGCAGGCCAACACAAATATGAACGCGACATCTAAAGGTGAGGCTGCGCGTCTTGCGGCCCATGATCTCATTGAATCTGTCTTGATCCGCAAAGTACCCTTTGATGATCGCCTGGCATGGAGCCTTGAGAAGGGGCCCATGAAAGCTCTTGAGCCGCGAGATCGCGCGTTTACACGACTTATTGCAGCAACAACATTGCGCCGCCTGGGCCAGATCGATGAACTGCTGGCAACGCGCTTACGCAATCCGCTGCCAAGCGCGGCACACCGCATTCGCACCATCTTGCGCCTCGCCATCGCTGAACTTGTGTTTATTGGCAGCGCGCACCACGCAACTGTGTCGGTTGCTGTGACCCTCGCCTCCCAAGGAGAGACCGGCTATCGCTACAAAGGCCTTGTGAACGCCGTGCTGCGGCGTATTGCTGAAGAGGGCCAAGCCGAAGCCGAGACCCTGGACGCCGCCAAGCTGAACACCCCGGAGTGGCTTTGGCAAAGCTGGGTTGTGAGCTATGGCGAAGATGTGACGCGCGCCATCGCCCTTGCGCACATGGCAGAGCCGCCCCTTGATCTAAGCGCGAAAGGCGATCCGGCGGATTGGACTGAGGCCCTTGAAGCTGAGATCCTTCCCACTGGCACGTTACGGCGCATAGGTGGCGGGCGCATTGAAGACCTGCCGGGGTTCAAAAGCGGCGCGTTTTGGGTGCAGGACGCCGCCGCCGCGCTGCCCGCATTGCTGCTCGGCGATGTTACCGGCAAACAAGTTGTTGATCTTTGTGCAGCGCCCGGCGGCAAGTCCATGCAGCTTGCTGCAAGGGGCGGCGATGTGATTGCCGTAGACAAATCTGCCAAGCGCCTTGCACGAATGTTCCGCAACATCAAACGGACAGAGCTTAAAGCCGCGTTGACCGAAGGCGATGCCACCAAGTGGCAACCGAATGAGCCGGTGTCCCATGTCTTGCTTGATGCACCCTGCTCAACCACCGGCACTATGCGTCGCCACCCAGATGTGGCGCGGCTCAAATCCCCTGATGATCTAAAGACCTTGCTGCCGTTACAAGCCAAGATGCTCGACAATGCCGCAAAGATGCTCGCTCCGGGCGGCACGCTGGTGTATTGCGTTTGCTCCCTGCAACAAGAAGAAGGCGCTGATCAGATCAACGCCTTCCTGCAAAGACAAGATGACTTTGAGCGCGTTGCGGTCACGGCTGAAGAGGTCAAAGGGCTGGTTGAACTGATCACCCCGGAAGGCGATTTACGCACCTTGCCCTCACACCTGAGCGATAAAGGCGGGCTTGATGGATTTTACGCCGCCCGCCTTATTCGCAAGACCTAAGCCGCAAGTCTTAAGGCTTCGCCCGCGTCCAGAAAAGGCAGCCAAATATCAACACGCCAACCACCGCGCCCATCAATGTGATATCCAGGATCATGCCGTATTTGGGGCCATTGACCACCGGATCGGACAATACAAAATAGAGCAGCGATAGCGACACCGCCGTAACCACCGTGTGCAGAACATAATGCACGCTCGCTAAGGGCCCCTCCTTCATGGTGGGCCAGGTGTGATAGACAAGCCCAAACAGCGTCATCAAAACAAAGCCGAGCAAGTTAAGATGCGCGTGCAAAGGATGGAGCGTGAAGTCTTGGGTCATCCCCATCTTCAGGCCCAACGACATGCCGATCAGCAAAAAACCAAGTCCGGTCAAAATAAACAAGCGTTCAACGTTCTGCATATTTCCCTCCCTAAGTCCGGATAGAGCCCGGATGGCGCATAATTTGCTGATTTGGGGCTGGCGACAACCGTATTTCCATTGTGCGCCGCACCCGCCGCACATCGACTCAGCATCAGTGGCAGAGTAAACTTCGGCCTTAATGGGGTGCATTTGAATTTGGGGAGTCGGTTATGAATACGGGTTGGATCAAAGCTTTGACAGTCTTTGTTCTCGTCGGCTTTTTGGGGGCATGCGGGCCAACCGTTTCAACCCCGGGCCCCACCGGCCCCGATTACGCTGCTGTGTTTGAAACCAAACGGGGTGTCGTGCTGACCGCGAGGCCCACTGAATTGGCGATTTATGATGCCGGCCAAGTTCGCCACGTGGCAGCAACAGCGTTTCTCATTCGCGAGGCCGGCAGCGGGGAGATCATTGAGATTACCGAACAAGGCGCGAGCGCATTTAGCGAAGGGGACCGTGTCATGATTGTCTATGGTCCAGAAACCCGCGTTGTTAATGACAACTAAGTGGTGATGTCGCTTTTTGATCTCACAATCTATCGCAATCAGGCGGCGGCGGCGTTCGGCTTTTTCTTGCGCCCTCGCGCGGATATAGAGCAGATCCCCCTTGCGCGTGCGCCGCTGCCGTTTCTCGCCCTCGTCATTGCCGGTGTTGTGCTGGCGCTATTGGCGACAATGCCGTTGATCGCGCTACAGCAAATAGGCGGATCTGCAAGGCTGCCCGCCGGGGCGGTAAGTGCGGCCAAGCCACTGCTCGTGCTGCTTCTTGTGGGGGCACTGTTGGTGCCCGTTGTTGAGGAGTGCGCCTTTCGTGCTCTTTTGCGCCCGCGCCCATTCACACTGGGGTTGGCTGCGGCGGCGTGGGGGTACCTGATCGCCGGGCTTTATCCCGACGGCTCGTTCACGGCCTACCAATGGTCAGCAGGCCTGGTGCAACTGTCGACGCAAACGCTGGTTGCCATCTTACTTGGAAGCCTCGCGTTTTTCGCAGCCGCCAGAGATCTTTGGTCAGGCCAATTCGCCAAGCTATGGCCGCATGTTTTCGCGCCGCTCTATTGGGTCTCTATCTTCGCCTTCGCCCTCGCTCATTTGGCGCGCTATAGCGGCATGGAGCTTGAACGGGTTTGGCTGCTGGTGCCGGTTTTGGTCCTGCCCCAGTTTGTGGCGGCGGTGATTTTTAGCTTCGCCCGCATGCGATATGGCCTGGGCGCAGCAATTATTGCCCATGGGCTCAACAATGGGGCACTGACACTATTGTTCGCCTGGCTTTGATCAGACCCGAAGGTCTTGTGTTTGTGCATCTGCTCACACCATAGATATTGCGTAGAATCAGCGGGGAATGATACTTATTTGACCTATGTCCCAAGCGATTCGCATAGCCCCCTCCATCCTGTCCGCTGACTTCGCCGATCTTGGTCGTGAGGTGCGCGCGATCACCGATGCGGGGGCAGATTACATCCATGTGGACGTGATGGACGGCCATTTTGTGCCAAACCTGACTATTGGCCCAGCGGTGGTGAAGGCGCTTCGGCCCCATTCAAAGCTGGTTTTTGACGTCCATTTGATGATTTCGCCTGCCGATAACTTCCTTGAGGCCTTTGCGGACGCGGGGGCGGACATTTTGACCGTGCACCCTGAAGCGGGGCCACATTTGCACCGCTCGATCCAAACCATCAAAGCCTTGGGCAAGCGCGCCGGGGTCTCGCTCAACCCCGCGACGCCCGTGTCCGTGCTTGATGATGTGCTTGAAGACCTCGATCTGGTGCTGGTCATGAGCGTCAATCCCGGCTTTGGCGGGCAAAAATTTATTGAGAGCTCATTGCGCAAGATTGAAGCGATCCGCAAACGCATTGATGCCCTGGGCAAGGCCATTGATCTGGAAGTGGACGGCGGTGTGGATCGGTCCACCGCGCCACGGGTGATCGCGGCAGGCGCGGACGTATTGGTGGCTGGCACGGCCACGTTTAAAGGCGGACCGGACGCCTATAGGAAGAATATCGCCGCGTTGCGCGGCAGTTAGAACGGCCTGAGGGGGCATAACATTATGGCGCGGATCGCGAACCTGGCGGAGATGACGGGGGCAAGTCTTGCCAACGCGCTTCGTGCTGCGCGCGCGCAAACCACCCTGTCTGCCGCCGACCTTTTGTCGCTTACAGGGCCCATGCCGGACCGCATTTTGCACTATCCAGCAGATCTGATCCCCGGCGATGTGACCGAAGCCGAGCGCATTTTGGAAGGCACCTTCACCCTTACCGGCGGCACTGTGCGTGCCGCAGGGGGCGCGCCATGGGATGAGCGCAGCCCCTGTCGCGCCTATGCCGAAGACCTCAACGGGTTTTCATGGCTGCGGCATCTCTCCGCGCTGGCGGCCAATCACGAAGGCGTGCCGTCTCATACCCGTTGGCTCATCACCACATGGCTGGCGCAACACGGGCGCTGGGACGAATTATCGTGGCGCCCCCATGTCATCGCCCGGCGCTTGATGTCGTGGTTCGCCCACGGGCGGCTGATCATTGAAGGCTCTGACTTGATCTGGCGCTCGCGTTTGCTGGTTTCTATCGCGCGGCAAGCCAAGCATTTGCAGCACACCGCAAGCTGGGTGTCAGAAGGGCCTGAGCGGCTGACTTGTGCTATTGGCCTGACCATGTCCGGCCTTTGCCTGCCGCACCCGGGACGGCGGGTGAGCCGCGGTCTGCAAATGCTGGACGTGGAAATCCGCGATCAGATCCTGCCCGATGGCGGCCACCTTACGCGCTCGCCGGAACGCATTCTGGAAACCTTGGCTGATCTGGTGGTTCTCAAAGAAGCGCTGATCGCCCGCGAAAAACCAGTGCCCGAAGTGATCCAAAATGCCATCGACCGGATGATGCCCTGCGTGCGATATTTTCGCCACGGGGACGGCGGCTTGGCCTTGTTCAATGGCGGCGCGGAATCTTCTCGAAGTGCCGTTGATGGTGTCCTCAAGCGGGACGATACTGATGGCAAACCCCTCAGCCAACTACGCCATACGGGGTATCAGCGCGTGGCCGCGGGTCGCGCTTTATTCCTCATGGACACCGGCGTGGCACCTGCGCCCGCGTTTTCTTCAAGTGCCCACGCGGGTTGCCTTGCCATGGAGCTGAGCGTCGGGCGTTGCCGCATGATCGTGAATTGCGGCGCCACCCATGTGCGCGGCACAGACTGGCAAGAAGCGTTCCGCGCCACCGCGGCTCATTCCACGCTGACCCTCGCCGAAGCATCTTCCTGTTCGTTCCTGCACGGCAAAGCCGCCATTGACCTCCTCGGCCAACGGGTGATCGGTGGTCCACGCGAGGTGGAAGTCCAGCGCACGGACGAAGACCAAGGCAGCTTCATCGAAGCTATACATGATGGTTATCTCGGGCGCTTTGGCCTGCGCCATCAGCGCAAAGTCTTTGTCATGGCCGGAGGCGAAGACTTTCGCGGTGAGGACGCCTTGATCCCCAAGCATGGCTGGACCCCGCCCGGGCGCGACAAGCCCCCATTGACCTTTGCCGTGCGCTTCCATCTGCACCCCGATGTGCGGGCCTCGCTGGCCCGCGATGGGGCGCGGGTGATCCTGCTGCTGTCCAATGGGGACGGCTGGCAGTTCAAAGCCACTGGCGGTGCGATCACGTTGGAGCCGAGCGCTTATCTGGGGCAAGGCGGCGAGTTCCGCCGCACAGAGCAAATCGTCATTGCCGGGCTCGTGCGGTCTGATCGGCCAACGGTGAAATGGGCCCTCAAGCGGCTGGCGCGAACCGGCGACGCCCCGGCCAAAAAAGAACCGGCCTGACCTCGTCCGCTGCCCTCGCGGCGTGGCGCTTTGACCCTCTTTGACACCTGCCCCAATCATGCTACGCCCCGCCCAACATCCGATGCTTGAAAAAGGCTTCCTCCATGGTCGATCACCCAATGCCCGTGCGCCGCGCGCTGCTTTCCGTTTCTGACAAAACTGGTCTTGAGGACTTTGCCAAGGCGCTACACGCACGCGGCGTGGAGCTCTTGTCCACCGGCGGCACCGCCAAGGCCATTGCGGCAGCGGGTATCCCCGTCATTGACGTGAGCGAATACACCGGCTTTCCCGAAATGATGGATGGGCGCGTGAAAACGCTGCACCCCAAAGTTCACGGAGGTCTTCTTGCGGTGCGCGGCAATGGGGAACACGAAAAGTCCATGGCTGATCACGGCATTGATGCCATCGATCTTTTGGTGGTCAACCTCTACCCGTTTGAGGCAACGGTAGCGAAGGGTGCTGACTACGACACTTCAATTGAGAACATCGATATTGGCGGCCCAGCCATGATCCGCGCGGCGGCAAAAAACCACGCCGGTGTCGCCGTCGTTGTTGAGCCAAACGATTACGCCCGCGTACTTGAAGATCTCGACGCCAACAATGGTGCCACCACGCTGACAACGCGAAAAGCACTGGCACAAAAAGCCTATGCCCGCACCGCCGCCTATGATGCGGCGATTTCAAATTGGTTTGCTGATGAACTTGGCGAAGATGCACCAGCGTTTCGCGCCTTTGGCGGATCGTTGAAACAATCCCTGCGCTATGGCGAAAATCCGCACCAAAAGGCAGCGCTCTATCTTAGCGGCGAGCAACGCCCCGGTGTTGCCACAGCGGAGCAATTGCAAGGCAAAGCCCTCAGCTACAACAACATCAACGACACCGATGCCGCGTTTGAACTTGTGGCAGAGTTCAATCCCACCGACACCGCCGCCGTTGCTATCATTAAACACGCCAACCCTTGCGGCGTCGCATTGGGCACAAGCGTTATTGACGCCTACAAGATGGCGCTCAGGTGCGATCCTACGTCTGCGTTCGGCGGTATCGTGGCGGTAAACCAACCCCTTGATGGGGCGACGGCGGAAGAGATCACTAAAGTGTTCACCGAAGTCGTTATTGCCCCCGCCGCTGATGACGCCGCTCGCAAAGTCTTCGCGGCAAAGAAAAACCTGCGTTTGTTGGTGACCGGGGCATTGCCAGACACCGCAGCAGGTGGCTGGACGGTGAAGACCGTTGCAGGCGGGCTATTGGTGCAATCAAAAGACAATGGCCGCGTTGAATTGCCGGACCTCAAAGTTGTCACCAAACGCGCGCCGAGTGAACAGGAACTCAACGACTTGTTGTTCGCTTTCCGTGTGGGCAAACATGTGAAGTCCAACACCATTGTCTATGTGAAAGACGGCGCCACTGTGGGCGTGGGCGCGGGCCAGATGAGCCGCATTGATTCAGCGCGTATTGCCGCTCGCAAAGGGGCCGACGCAGCAGAAGTGGCGGGACTATCCGCGCCGCTGACCCACGGCTCTGTTGCCGCCAGCGATGCGTTCTTTCCCTTTGCTGATGGACTGTTAGTGGTCGCCGAAGCAGGTGCCACTGCCGTCATTCAGCCCGGCGGGTCCATGCGCGATGATGAAGTGATTGCCGCCGCTGACGAGGCGGGGCTGGCCATGGTCTTCACCGGCATGCGCCACTTCAGGCACTAACCATAAGCCGCCCGCGCCCTTATTCGCGCCGTATTCGGCCCGCACGGTTCAACCATGATCATTCGGACGCTCTCCATTCTTGGCAGCCTGATGGTGCTGCTTTTGGCCTACGGGATTGCCAATCTTGGCGGGTTCTTTGTGCAAGTGCGCAGCGTTGAAGATCACGTGGCCTTTTTGGCTCCTCACATTCGCGCGCATTTTCCAGATGGCGATGGGCCATTTCCGACCGTGGTGCAATTTCATGGGTGCGGCAGCGCCATTGCGAGCCAGGATGATTGGGCCGCATTTTTGGTGGCCCAGGGATATGGCGCGATCATTGTGGACAGCTTGGCCCCACGCAACATCGACCGTCTTGGGGCCATGGGAACGGTTTGCACCGCGTTGCAGCTGCCGGGGCGGGAGCGAGCGGGCGACGTTATTGCCGGGCTCGCCTATGCGCGCGGGCGGGCAGAGGTTGATACCACGCAGCTTTTCATTGCCGGATGGTCCCACGGGGGCTGGGCCATCATGGATTTAATGACACTTGATTTAGAGGCCTCCCCGCCGCCTAATTTGACAGAGGTAAATGCAGATGCCTTGGGCGGTGTGCGTGGCGCGATCTTGATTTACCCCTATGCCGGATTTCCCGCCCGCAGCAGACAGGCGATGTGGCTAACAAACTTTCCAGTGATCGCCTTTGTGGGGGCGGCGGACCGGGTCGCTGACCCCGATGACATCACCAGCGCTTTTGCGTTTCAAAGGAGCGCCGGAACAGAGATCCAGTTTGATCTATTTGATGACGCCACTCATGCATTCGATGTGAGCCATGGTGCGTTCATGCATCAAGGGTCCTACGACCCCGTTGCGACGGGGCAAGCCCAGCAGCTATCTCTTGAATTTCTTGAGCAGCTAAGCGGCGACTAATGCAATGCTTCGGCCCGTTCATTGCGCACAGGAATAAGCAGGAACAAACCTACAAACAACAAGGCCGTCACCACGACCAGCCCTGCCCTTTGGCTGTCATAAATATTGGTCACAAGCGCCACCAGCAGCGGTGCGATAAACACTGTCGCCTTGCCGGAAAACGCAAAGAGCCCGAAGAATTCCGTCTCCATGCCTTTGGGCGATAGCCGCGCCATAAAACTGCGACTGGCGGATTGCGTGGGCCCGCCGCCCATACCAACGAAGACGCCGAAAAACAAATACATCAGCTCCGGCACACTTTGGAACGGTGCGTCCGGGTTTACTGCCCCGACGGGGATAAAGAACAATATCGAGTCTGCATTGATGGAAACTGATCCCACGGCACCAATAATCAAGAAACTTATCGATATGTAGAGCGTTCGCTTGGAGCCAATACGATCATCCAAGACACCCCCCAGAAAGGCGCCGATCATGGCGAACACAATCAGAATGACAACAAAGGCAGAGGTTTGCCCGGTGGACCAGCCAAAGGTGCCCGCTGCATAGATACCGCCAAACATATACATGGCGGCCAAGCCGTCATTGTAGATCATGCGCGCAATCAAGAACCTGAGAATGTTGCCATAGCGACCGGCTTTGCGCAGGGTCTGCCCAAAAGTTGAAATGCCCTGACGGATCGCAACACCGGCTTTGAGTTTTTGGCTCGGGCGATCAGGCGTAAACAAAAATAACGGCAAGACGAAAATGGCGTACCACACCGCCGCGATGGGCCCGACGATGCGATTGTGCTCATGAGCAGCGCCATCAAGGCCCCACCAAGGAACCTCTGGAAAGAATGCGATGTCGTATTCCACCGGGCCAATGAACGCATAAATGACCCAGGCCAGCGCCACAAACCCGCCGACATAACCGATGCCGTAGCCAAAGCCCGAGAGATACCCAAGACGGTTCGGCGGCGCGATGTCGGGCAACATGGCATTGTTGAAGACTACGTTGAGTTCCATGGAGATGCCCGCCAGCACCAGTGCGGCGGCGATAAACCAAACGCCATGCGGCGCACCGGGATAGGCGAACCAAAGCAGCATGGCACCGATGAAAAATCCGATAGACCCGGCAATGAGCCAGGGCTTGCGCCGCCCTGCGGCATCAGCAATCGCGCCCGCGATGGGGCTGAACATAGCAATGATAAACCCGGCGGCAGCGCCGATATAGCCCCATAGCTCCTGCCCGCGCACGGCATCGCCCACAAAGGTGGTGGCAAAATAGGGCGCGAAGACTGCAACACCTACGATGGTGAAATATGGCTGATTAGCCCAATCAAAAAACCCCCAGCTGTACTGCCCCAGCTTGGAAGCGGGACGTGGCCTGGCACTAATGTCAGTCACCTAATACCTCTGATCGCCGCCGACCAACAGCAGACGCAAGATCGCGAATCTGACTGGCAGCAAGGGTCAGCTTAGCACTTGTAAGGGGCCCGTGGCTTTCCATTTCCTGCACCAGCAGGTTCGTCCGATCAACCGGACCGGCATTCGCCTGCGCCCAAAGATCAACAGCGTCCGCGCCAGATGGGGTATCGCTGCCGGTTTGCGACGCGTGAGCGATAGCGGAGAAGGTGAGTTCCCGTTGTTGCCGGAACAAATCTTCAATAAGCCGTTTCACCGAGAGGCGTTCAAAGTGATCTCCGGGGGTGAGTTGGGCTGCATCAGCTCGCAATTCTGTCAGAGAGAGAAGATCCCCCAGCACTGTGTAGGCGCGGGCGGCTTCATTCACCGGCCATGAAAATGCGCGGGCAATATCGGCAATGTCACAGGCAGAGGAAAGCGGATCCAGCGCGCACACATCTCGCGCCACCTGCGGATCTGCGCCCTTGTCCACTCGCGCCTTAATGCGTGTCTGCAGGAAGTTACCTTCAAAGTCCCCAATCAAGTCTTCGATGCGGCCGGAAATCTCGGCAATACTTTCCTGATAGGTCGAGACCAGCTCATCAATGCTCGCCCCTTCAGGATAATAGCGCAGGAACCATTGCACCTGACGGCGGATAAAGTTGGCAAGGTCGCGCTGCATCAGTATTTGCTGGTCGGCATCCAGCTTTAGGTCAAGATCGTTGATGCGGCGGCGCAAAGTTGAAAGACCAAATACATCCCGCGCTGCCACAAACGCCTTTACAATCTCGGCAGTAGAGCTGCCTGTATGTTCTTTAACGCGGTTGATGAATGTGAGCCCACCCATGTTCACAAGCTCATTGGCGGCTTTGGTCGCAATAATTTCTCGGCGCAGCTGGTGACGCTCAATAAAATCTGCGTAGCGCTCCGAAAGGGGTGCCGGGAAATAGGCCAGTAAGTCGCGCGTCAGATAGGGATCATCAGGGAAGTCTGACGCCATAAGCTCCTCAAACATTGTGTTCTTGGAGTAGGATACCAGCACTGCCACTTCTGGCCGCGCAAGGCCTTGGCCGGCATCCTTCAGCTCACGAATGGCTTCTTCGTCGGGAAGAAACTCAACCGCGCGATCAAGTTTGCCTTGGCGTTCAAGCAGCCGCATAAATCGGCTGTGGGAATCAAGGTCGGCGCGCGCACTCGACATGGCCAAAGAGAGCGCCAGGGTTTGCCGATAGTTGTTGCGCAAAACAAGCGCAGCAACTTCGTCAGTCATGCTGGCGAGCGCTGTGTTGCGCTCATCGACGCTCAATTTGCCCTCGGCGACCACACCATCAAGCAGAATTTTGATATTGACTTCATGGTCAGAGGTATCAACGCCGGATACGTTGTCGATAAAGTCTGTATTGATGCGACCGCCATTTTTGGCAAATTCTGTGCGGCCGCGTTGCGTCGTGCCCAGGTTGGCGCCTTCGCCTATGACTTTCGCCCGCAGCTCCCGACCATTGATGCGGATGGCATCGTTTGAGCGGTCGCCGACGTCAAACTGGGATTCGCTCTTGGCTTTGACATAAGTGCCAATGCCGCCAAACCACAGAAGGTCCACCGGCGCGCGCAAAATATGACGCATTAATTCCTGTGGTGAAATTTCCGTCTCATCAATGCCCAGCGCTTTGCGCATTTGATCGGTCAAGGTGATGGATTTTCGCGAGCGGGAAAACACACCGCCGCCTTCCGAAATCAAGTCCTTGTTATAGTCGGCCCAACTGGAGCGCGGCAGCTCATACAGGCGTTTGCGTTCCTCCCACGATGAATGGGGGTCCGGATAGGGGTCAATGAAAATATCGCGATGGTCAAAAGCCGCCACCAATTGGGTCTCTTTTGACAGCAACATCCCGTTACCAAAAACGTCCCCCGACATATCGCCGACGCCAACAACGGTGAAGGGCTCGGACTGGATATCGCGACCCATCTCGCGGAAATGGCGCTGCACCGCATCCCATGCGCCGCGCGCCGTGATGCCCATTTTCTTGTGGTCATAGCCCTGGCTGCCACCAGAGGCGAACGCATCCCCCAGCCAAAAGCCGTAGGACGCAGCCATTTCATTGGCAATGTCAGAAAAGGTTGCGGTGCCCTTATCCGCTGCCACCACAAGATAGGGATCATCTTCGTCGTGGCGAACCACGTGGTCCGGCGGGACGACCTCGCCGGCGACAATGTTGTCTGTGATGTCCAACAGGCCAGAGACGAATGACTCGTAACACGCGATCGCCTCGGCTTGAATTTCTTCACGGCTGCCATTTTCAGGCAGGTGCTTTGGCACAAAGCCGCCCTTGGCCCCCACCGGCACGATGAGCGAGTTCTTGACCTTCTGGGCTTTCACAAGCCCGAGCACTTCGGTACGGAAATCTTCCGCGCGGTCTGACCACCGCAGGCCACCCCGCGCTACTTTGCCAAACCTTAAATGCACGCCCTCGACGCGGGGCGAATATAAAAACACCTCGGCCCAGGGTTTTGGTTCGGGCAATTCCTGCACCCGTTGACTATTGAGTTTGATCGCAACATTGGGTTTGCGGCGGCCGTTTCTGTCGCGCTGATAGAAATTGGTGCGCATGATCGAGCGCAGCACATTGCGGAAGCGACGTATGATCCGATCCGCATCGAGGCTGTCAACCTCATCAAGTGAGGTGGTAATTTTGTTCGAGAGCGCCTCTTCTGCCTCATGGCGTTGTTCTGTAGTCTCGGCAGCTTGCGGTGACAAACGCACCTCAAATAATTCGATCAACATGCGTGCAATGTCGCCATGCTGCGAAAATGTGCGCTCCATCAACTGTTGGCTGAGGGCGGAGCCCGTTTGGCGCCAATATTTGGCGATGATGCGCAGGATTAATACTTCGTGCCAGGCAAGACCCTGCTCAATGACCAAGCGATTGAAGCCATCGTCTTCGGCTTCCCCCCGCCACACCGCGCGGAAAGCATCTTCAAAACGCTCCGCAATAGCTTCAAGATCGATCGATTGCCCGGTATTATGCCGCGCATAAAATTCATGCACATAGAGGTGCCGATTAGCGCAGTCTTCGCCTGCCGCAGTGGCCCCCACCGTATTGACGAAATGGATGTCATGGGGGGACTCATCCAGGACCCGTAGACCCATATTTTCAAACACCGGCAACACATCGCTGAGGGGCACCGGCTCATCCCAATTGTAGAGCTTCACGCGCAGGATGTCGTCCGTATCTCCAAGCTCACGATAAGGAAGCAGAGAGACATCAGGTGCAGGGGGCAGCTGCTCCATTCGTTCAATGTCAATGGATGCTGCCTGAGGAGTATTCATTTCGCGATAGCTGGTAGGGATCGCCGCGCCATAGCGTTTGGTGAGCAAACGGCCTTCTTTGTCACCCCACCGTGTGCTTAACGCTTCGCGCAGACCGTCACCCCAGTTACGCGCCGCCGCCGCAATCCGGGCTTCCAGTTCGGCAACATCGACATCCGGTCGCGGCCCCGTATTGCGGCCAATAATAAAGTGCACACGCGCCAGAGGGCCGTCGCCAAAGGAAGGGTAGAAGGCCGAGGGCCGGCCATCAAACGCGTCCACTAGAATTTCTGCTATGCGCGAGCGCAGCTCTGTCGAATAGCGCTCCCTTGGCACGAACACCAAGGCGGAGACAAACCGATCAAACGGATCAAAGCGCAAAAACACTTTTGTACGCGGGCGCTTTTGCAGGCGCAAAATCCCCAGCGACGTATCCAGCAGCTCGTTTTCAGTGATCTGGAATAACTCGTCGCGTGGAAAGTTTTCCAGGATGTTGAACATGGCTGCTTTGTCGTGGCCATCGGGCGTAATGTTTGCTCGCTTTACGACGCGCTCAACTTTTTCCTTGAGCATGGGAATAGTGAGCGTATTGCGGTTGTAAGCCGATGCGGTAAAGAGCCCGACAAAGCGCCGCTCCCCGATCACAGCACCCTTCTTGTTGTGGGTCTTGATACCGATGTAATCCATATACACGCGGCGATGCACGCGGCTGCGCGAATTGGCTTTGGTCACAATGGTGAGCTGAGGGCTTTGCAAGAACGCTCGCAACATGGGCGACATGGCAAGGGGGCCAGAGCCCCGGCGCACCACATGGGTCGAAAGATCGCGTAGCAGCCCAAGGCCGGAACCGCTAACAGCCCTTAGCTCCCCATCTTCAAAGCCGCCAACAAATTCATAATCCCGCGCACCCAAAAATGCGAAATGATCATGTGCCAGCCATTTGAGAAATTCCGCGGTCTCTTCCAGCTCGGCAGATGGGGCCACCCTTGAAGGATGTTCAAGTATGTCTGCGGCAACCTCAGTGAGGCGCGCGCGCATGTCGCGCCAATCAGACGTGACCACCCGCACATCCGCAAGCACCTGTTCAATGCGCTGGCGCACCCACATGAGGACTTCTTTGTCGTCCTGCCGCTCAATCTCAATGTGCATGACGGACTCAGGCGCATGGCTGGCCGGCACGCCGATGCTACCGGCTTTTATTTTGGCGGCTTTGGCAGAGCTTAGAATGTCTTCGACAACACCGTCTTTGTTGCGCTTGACGAACAGGACCGGATGCAAAATCCCGTCGATGGTAAGTTCCATGTCATTGATTTCGCCGAGCACCGAATCCACCAAAAACGGCATGTCTTCGATGGCAATCTCGACGATGGTTTTGTTCGAGCGCCAGCCATGGGTACTCTCTTCGGGGTTGAGGACCCGAACCAAGGTTGCACCAGATGGGCGCGTCGCAATGAATGCCAAGAATGAGCTTGCCGCTGCCTCCAAGGCAGGGCCTTGAAATGTGCTCGCGTCATCGAATTCGGCGCGATGCGCCAAGATGTCTTGAAATGTACTGAGAAGTTTTGGAGCCATTTGGGGTGCGCCAACCGCGGCGCGCGTGTCCTTACGGGTGGGCCCGTTCGCCTCCGACTTTGTCGGCGCATCGGCCATGGCGGTTTCCCTTTTCCAGAGCACGCCCGCGGACCCGATGGCCCTGCGGGAGGCCTCCCCAAATTCGACTTTATTATAAGCCTTCGATTACACGCATACATAAGCGCCCTGCAAGAGCGATCTAGACCTGATTTTCAATCAAAGTGATAATGATTTAGGCGCTCTCGACGTCATGACGCGCACGCTCATTGGAGAGGTGGAAAACCGCCAGCCCCGCGAGCACCACAATCCCCCCTGTGAGAGCCATAAATGCGGCGAGATCCAACTGGCCTTTGGCGATGAGGATCATAGTCGGCAGCCCGATGGTCGGCCCCAATGTGGCGGCGAGCCCGCGCACGGACGACGATGAAAACAACGCCCCCGCCGCCCCGGCGCCGATCAATATCAGACAAAGCACCCGTTGGTGGGAAAAGCCAGCCTCTGGGGACAGCAATAGCGCGCTAATACCGAGAGCCAGAAAAAGCAGCCAAAGCTTGAAAATATGCTCGCTCGCCCACGCGGTCGCAGCCCCTGGGCGGTGCATGGGGCGGGATCCATTGAGCCGACCCATAAGAACCAGCCCCCATGATCCGGCAAGCAACAGCGTCCATACCGCAAATCCGACGGGCGAGATTACAGGCCAGAGCATCAGCAGCACCGCCGCCCAGGCGATAGGGACCACCGCTAACAAAAACGGCGCCCGGACATAAAGATGATCGTTGAGCCGCAGCACCATTGAGCGGTCCGGCGCCATAAAGATGCCAAGGCCCGCCGGGGCAAGGTCGCGCACAAATCGCACCCGCGCGCGCCATGTCGGCGTTGTTGGTCCAAAGGTTTCAGAAAAATCAATCGTGCTCATGGCCTGCTCGCTCTTTGTCCCAAGACGCGAGGCGAGCCGGTCCAGATGCGGGTCCCGTCACACGCCAAACGCAGCTGAGACGGTGCCGTGGCCCCCCTTAACAAGGTCTTACCAAGTTCACTTTCCTAAGCATTTTCCGCTGATTCGTAACATTTTCCGACCGGAAAGACCCCTGCCGTTGACAACAGACCACGCGGTCTGTAAAGCATACCGAACGGTCGGTTTAATTGCCATCAAGGTATCGCTTTGCCCCCCTCTCCCTTTCCCGAACAGTATCAACACCCTGGCGGCATTGGCGCAGAGGATATGCGCTTTCCGCGGTCGGTGAACATGGCAGGACTGAGCCGCGCGGCACGCACGCGCATGGGCCTAATGCAGGCCACCGCCTTTGAGATTTATGAGAACGGCTACCAGGCGGCCTCGCTATCTGACATTTTGGCGCGGGCAGGCGCTACCAAAGGCGCGCTTTATCACCACTTTGCGGACAAACGCAGCCTCGCGCTGGCGTCCATGCGGCACTTCTTTGAAAGCGATCTCCATGATGTGTGGATCGCGCCCTTTGAGAACACCGACGACCCCATCACCACCCTGAAGGCCATAATCGGCTTCGCCCATTCCTGCGGCGCCATGGAAGACGGGCTGAAACATGGCTGCCCGCTGGTCAATCTCACAGAAGAGATGAGCCAGCGCGACGAAGGCTTTCGCGACCTGGTGGAAGAGATCAACGGGAAGTGGCGCACGTCAATGGTCGGCGCCCTTCGCCGCGCCCAGGCTGTTGGCAATCTGCGCGACGATGTCGACCCTGAAGGGGTGGCACTGTTGATCATGGCTGTGCGCCACGGCGTCTTAAGCCAGGCCAAAGTCGCGCGCGACATGTCCATTCCGGGCAAATGCGCGACAACGTTTTTTGCTTATCTGGATTCACTTCGTCCAGCCAATTCTTCACCTACAGAACACTAGTTCAATCTGATCGGGAGCCATTCATGGCACGTACAAGTGGTAATGGCGGCGGGACCGCTTTTTCAAATGCCGTTCGCGCCTATGCGCGATTTGTTATTCGATTTCGTTTTGTCGTCATCTTGTTATCGCTTGCGGCTCTATTGGCTATTGCCAGTGGCGGCAGCAAAATCGGCTTCACCACCGACTATCGCTACTTTTTCGATGCACAAAATCCCAATCTGGTAGACTTCGAGCGCATACAAAATACCTATTCCGCGCCGGACACGATCCTTTGGGTGTTGCAGCCCGATGAAGGCTCTGCGACGTCGCCGCGCATGCTCAACCTCATCGCGCAGATGACGGAAGACGCCTGGCAGGCCCCTTATGTGACGCGCGTTGATTCGCTCACCAACTATCAACACACAACAGCTCAGGGCGATGACATCTTTGTCCGCGACCTTGTGCAAGACCCCGAAAACGTGACCGACGAAGAAGGCCGATGGGTATTGGAGACCGCATGGGGTGAGCCCGCTATCAACCTGCGCCTGATCTCAGAGGACGGCCGCACCACGGCGATTGTGGCCACCCTTGCCATGCCCAAGGAGCAAGACGCCGAAACGGCGGAGGAGCTAGCGGCAACCCGTGCCGCCGTCGGAGAGCTTTCCGCCTTCGCCCGCGAAGTTGAAGCACGCTATGTCGATGAATATCCCGATGTGCATTTTGCCTTGACCGGATCGATCCTGCTCGGCAATGCCTTCTCCGAAGCCGCGCGTTCCGATCTTTCAACTCTCATACCCATTATGCTGGGCATCTTGATCTTTACGATCTTGCTGCTAACGCGGTCGATCTTCGGCACGTTTGCGGCAATTGTTATTGTTATCACATCTGCCGCCGCCGCCATGGGCACCGCGGGCTGGCTCGGCATTCCCTTGTCGCCGCCATCTGCATCCACGCCTACAGTGATCCTGACAGTGGCGGTCGCGGATTCAATCCACATATTGGTGACGATGCTTATTCAAATGCATCGCGGGCAAAGCAAAAACGAGGCATTGGAAGAGAGCCTGCGGATCAATTGGACGCCGGTATTCTTGACCTCAGCCACCACGGCCATTGGTTTTGCCAGTTTGAATTTCGCCGACGCCCAACCGTTCCGCGACTTGGGCACTCTTGCGGCCATTGGGTCAATGTACGCCTGGTTTGGATCGGTGACACTATTGCCGGCGCTGCTGGCGGTATTGCCGATCCGGGCGTATGGCGCGGTGGAAAATCAATCGCGCTTCATGGAAAAGTTTGGTAGAGCCGTAATTCGTTTGCGCGTGCCGTTGTTTGGCATCATCGCCATCGGCGCGGTGGCCTCCATCGCCATGCTGCCCAATCTTACCTTCAATGACCGATTTGTTGAATACTTCGATGATCGGGTGGACTTCCGCGTTGATAGTGACTTCGCCGCAGATAACCTCACCGGCATTTATCAAGTGAGCTATTCCATTCCGGCAGCGGACAGCGGCGGTATTCAGGAACCTGAATACCTCAATAACCTTGAAGCTTTTGCCAATTGGTATCGCGAACAAGACGGGATAGTGCATGTGGCAACGTTTACTGATGTCATCAAACAGTTGAACGAGTCTATGCATGAAGACGACCCAAGTTATTATCGCATACCCGATGGTCGCCAGGAAGCCGCGCAATATGTGCTGCTTTATGAGTTCTCACTTCCATATGGGCTCGACCTCAACGACCAGTTGAATGTGGACAAATCAGCATCGCGCCTTGTGGTCACGTTGGACGACCTTTCGACGGAAGAGTTTTCCGTGCTGCGCGATTGCGCCAGTGAGTGGATGGGGGACAACTTCCCGGAATACATGATGACCCGCGAGGACGGCGAAGAGGTTCGTCCCGCTGGTCAGTTCGTGATGTTCGCCTATATCGGGACATCGAACTTCGCCCAAATGCGGGTTGGGACGGCCATCGCGCTGATCTTGATATCGCTCATTCTGGTGCTCGCCTTACGCAACATTCGCCTCGGGATCATCAGTCTCATTCCTAACATCATGCCGCCGCTTGTGGCGTTCGGCATATATGCGGTGTTCGTGACAGAGATCGGGTTCTGGGCCTCTTTCGTGGTGGCAACCGCCCTTGGCCTTATTGTGGACGCAACCGTGCACTTTCTATCCAAGTATCAGCGGGCGCGAGATGAAAAGGGATTGGATGCCAAAGACGCGGTGCTCTACGCCTTTACAACAGTTGGCTTGCCCCTGTGGGTTTCCACGTTTGTGCTCGTGGCTGGATTTTCGGTACTTGCCTTCAGCTATTTCAAGGTGAATGCCATGTTGGGCATTATGGTGGCCGCAACCATTGCCACGGCGCTTGTACTTGATTTTCTTCTGCTGCCAGCACTGTTGATATTCTTCGACGGGGCCGAGAGAAAAGCTAAGAAGGCCGCTGCCAAAGCGTAGACTATTTTGTTTTGAGACCTATCCATCAAGGGAGTTTGATGATGATCCGTATAGTGACCTTAACCACCGCAGCATTGATTTTCGCTGCCCCGGCTTTTGCGCAAATCGAATTGCCTGAGGACCCCACCGAGCGCGGCCGCGCCATTGCCATGGAAACTGAGCGTCGCGATCTGGGATTTGGTGATAGCTCAGCTGAAATGCGCATGGTTCTGCGCAACAGCCAAGGGGAAGAAAGCGTGCGCGAATTGCGTCAGCGCACTTTAGAAAATGTTGACCCTGAAGACGGCGACTTGAGCATGATCATATTTGATCGCCCCCGCGATGTGGAGGGCACGGCCCTTCTGACCCATGCGCATCTTCTGGAAGACGATGATCAATGGCTTTACTTGCCAGCTATCGCGCGCGTGCGCCGAATTTCATCGTCAAACAAATCTGGCCCCTTCCTGGGGTCCGAATTCGCGTTCGAGGATTTTTCCTCCACAGAAGTTGGCAAGTACTCCTATACCTGGCTGCGCGATGAACCCTGCCCGACCCCCAATGAAGCCCTGACCTGCCATGTGACGGAACGTGTGCCGCTTTATGAAAACTCGGGCTACACCCGCCAGATCACCTGGACTGACACGACGGACTATCTTGGCCGCCAGGTTGAGTACTACAATCGCGGCGACGATCTTCTCAAGACGCTGCAGTTGCTCGACTATCGCCTCTACCTTGACCAGTTCTGGCGCGCCCATGAGCTTTTGATGGTCAATCACTTGACCGGCAAGGAAACGACGCTGGAGTGGGTCAGCTTTGAGTTTCAGAGCGGGTTGGATGAAAGCGACTTCACCCAAGCGTCCCTGCGCCGCGCCCGTTAACGGAGCGTTTAGCATAACTTGATTGGCTGCCTGATGGGGAGGAGGCGACGCGTGCGACATTTACTAGTCATTGGCGGACTCATCTGCCTTGCTGCGCTTCCCGCGCGCGGCGAGACGGAACTTGACGTCAGTGGCTACATTGAGCCGGAGTTGCGCGTTTTCGTGCAGGAGCCAAGCGATCCCCGGCAGCCCGACGCCAATATGTCCATCGCCGGTGAGATCGAGTTCGAGGCTTTCTTTGACTATGAACAAACCCTTGTTGTTACCGGGTTTGCGCGGCTCGACTACCAGGATGACGAGCGCACGCATTATGACCTGCGCGCGGCCTACTATGAGCGCGTGTTTGACCTTTTTGAATTGCGTGTCGGATTGCACAAAGTCTTCTGGGGGCGCACCGAAGCGGTCCACTTGATCGACATCATCAACCAAACAGATGCGGTTGAAGGCGTCGATGGCGAAGACAAGCTGGGCCAGCCCATGGTCAATATATCTGTTCCCACCGACTTTGGCCTGTTTGACTTTTACTGGCTGCCCTATTTTCGGGAGCGCACTTTTGAAGGCATTCGTGGGCGTCCGCGCGTAAATATCCCCGTCTCTGAAGGTCTTGCCTTCTATGAGGAAGGCAATGAGGAAACCCTGGAAGATTTCGCGGTGCGCTGGTCGCACTATTATGGGGCGTTTGATTTCGGGATTGCGCATTTCAGCGGCACCGGACGCGATCCGGTGCTAACGCCTATGTTGGATAAGAATTTCAACTTGGTGCTTGCGCCCATGTATCCGCGCATCGATCAAACATCCGTGGACGCACAAGCCACCTTTGGCCCGATGCTGTTCAAGTTCGAAGGCTTTCGCCGCGAGCAATTGGGCGATAGCTGGCTGCAAGCCTCCGGCGGCATTGAATACACCTTCTATCAAGCCACCGGCGGCGATGCGGACTTGGGCATCGTTGCAGAATACATTTGGGATGAACGTGGGCAGGCTGGGTTCTTTCCGTTCCAGAACGACGCCTTTGTGGGCGCGCGCTGGACCGCCAATGATATCGACAGCACGGCGGTTCTTGCCGGCGGGATTGTGGATCTGGACGGCAATGGGTTTTCCGCCAGCGTTGAGGCCGAACGGCGCTTGGGGGGTGATTACTTCATCACCATCGAAGGGCGCTTCTTCTTTGACGTGCCCGCCACCGACCCGGTGTTTTCATTTGAAGATGATGACTTTCTGCAAGTACGGGTCGCGCGTTACTTCTAACTTAGTGCAACACCGCTTTTCTTCTTCGGCAAATGCGCATCGTGCTGACATTTGCGATGATCGCTCAGTACTTCAATGACGCGGCAATCAGAAATGCGCCCGCCGCGGCAGCCTGCCACCATGGTGGCAAGTTCCCCGCGTAAATGGGTCAGCGCCTCGATCTTGGTTTCCACCTCTTGCAGATGAAGCGAGGCGATGCGGTCGGCCTCATCGCACGGCATATCCTTTTTCTCCGAGAGCAGCAGCA